>CAYPLE010000042.1:0-37605 GCA_964411445.1 uncultured Pirellulaceae bacterium | reverse complement strand
CGGTCGCTAGCAATGCGAAGCGGAATCCCCAAACGCCAAAACCCAAGCCGAAGCTTGGGTTTACGTTGGATTTGAATTCTATTCAGCGGGCGCTCTTGGCAGGCTTTAGCGGAATCTTGATGCCTCTAGGACCTGCAGGAAGAAGCCTAACGCTTCTTTTTCTTATTCTTGGCACCGCCCTGGCGGACCTTGAAACGTGGATTGCTCTTGCAAATAACGTAGATTCGCCCACGTCGACGCACGACTTGGCAATCTGGGTGCCGGAACTTGAGGGCTCCGATAGACGATACAACTTTCATGATTCCGACCTGATTATGGGCTGTTTGCAGCTGTTGCTGAGGATCTTGAACGATTGCCTGGCTACCACATCGGGCCGCTGAGCAACCTGGCTGAAGACTTTCAGCAAGTTTATAGCGAGTGCTTTCCGCTTTTTCGAGGAGTCGATTGTAGGGAGCGGCCCACGTTTCGCAACACCAAAATAGATCCTTTGCGGTGTCCACCCTGGCCAAAGTGCCCCTGGGGCGGCTAATATGCCGGGCATGTCTCACGGATTGAACCCAGAGCAGCTCGATGCTGTACAAACGCTCAGTGGTCCCATGCTGGTACTAGCCGGTGCGGGCAGCGGCAAAACACGTGTCGTGACCTTCCGAATCGCCAATTTGATTCGAAATGGGATCGCTCCAGACCGGATTTTGGCCGTCACGTTCACCAATAAAGCTGCCAAGGAGATGAAGGAGCGGATTGGACAACTCGTCGGGCCTAAAAAACCAACGCGACGACGACGTCCGGGCGAGGCCAAACCACCCGAACCGGTGGTTGGGACGTTCCACGCTAATTGCGTAAAGATCCTCCGTCGCCACGCAGCTCGGCTGGGCTATCCCGAACGTTTTGCGATCTACGACCGTGCCGACCAAGAAGCCAAGGCTCGCGAAGTGCTCAGGCAGCTTCGCGTCCACACAGGCATGCTCAAACCAGGCGACTTCCTCAGTCACGTTTCCCGCTGGAAAAACTCTGGCGTTCGCCCAGACCAAGCCGGAGATACGGCTCGGACAGACGTTGAACACGTCGCAGCCAGCGGATACCGACGCTACCAGGAAGCAATCAAGCTGGCCGGCGCGATGGACTTTGACGACTTGCTGCTCCAAACAGAAGCACTCTTCCGCGAACATCATGATGTCCGCGCAGAAGAGGCGGGCAGGTTTGACCACATCTTGGTCGACGAATACCAAGACACAAATCAAACGCAGTACTCCATCATCACGCAGCTAGCTGAGGGCCACAGAAATCTATGCGTTGTAGGCGATGACGATCAATCCATCTATGGTTGGCGTGGCGCTGAAGTACAACACATTTTGAATTTCAAGAACGACTGGGAAGGCGCCAAGGTTGTTCGCTTGGAAGCCAACTATCGATCCACATCAGCGATTATCCAAACCGCCAACCGGCTGATCTCTTTCAACAAGACGCGACACGACAAAGCGCTCAGAGCAGCCAGGATGGGCGGGACGCCCCCGCGAATCTTGCAGTTCAAGAACGAAGTCGAGGAGGCCGAGGGCATCGCAGGCGAAATAGCTCGGATCCTGCCAAATAAGATCCGTGAGCCACGAGATTTCGCCATTCTGTTCCGCACCAACGAACAACCGCGTGTGTTCGAGACCGCTCTACGCGCCGTTGGGGTTCCGTACAGCTTGGTTGGTACGCAGAGCTTCTTTGATCGAAAGGAAATTCGCGACCTGCTCAGCTACATGCGACTCATCGACAACCCGAAGGACGAAGTCGCACTACTACGGGTGATCAATTACCCACAGCGGGGCATTGGACAAAAGTCTGTTGGCCAGCTACTTGCACACGCCGTTTCCCACGGCCAGCCGGTCTGGGATTCAATGCGGGACCGAATACTGGTTGAAGGCCTACCCGAACCGGCAAAGCGTGGAATCTCGCGGCTTAAAAAAGTCATCGCGGATGCCACCGACGTGAGCAATTCAGACGAAGGCACGGTAACCGACGTTGTGCGACGTTTGATCCAAAGCCTTGATTTCATGTCCGCCATTGACCGAACATACCCTGAACCAGAAGAAGCCCAACTTCGCAAAGATTCCGTAGAAGAAATTGTGAACGCGGTTGCTGAGTACCAGTCACGTAGCAAGGAACCGACGCTTTCCGGTTTCTTAGACGACGTCGCGCTCGCTGGAAAAGAATTTGGAAATCCCAAAGACCAGAGCAAGAAGCCCAACGCGGTCGCTTTGATGACGTACCACAGTGCAAAGGGTCTTGAGTTTCCGATCGTTTACATGGTCGGCATGGAGGAGGGCATCTTGCCGCACCGCATGACGCTCAAGGACAGCTACGACGACGTCGAAGAAGAACGTCGACTTTGTTATGTTGGTATCACAAGAGCCCAAGATGAACTAACACTCAGCTTGCCGCTGGAGCGAAAAAAGTGGGGTAAGCCGCGACCAACCTTCGTCAGCCGTTTCCTTTATGAGTTGACTGGCCAAGCGGACAACCCAAACTACCGCAAGAGCATGGCCGGGGCGCGGAAAGACATCTTGGCCGGGTTCACAAAAGGAAAAGGTAAGGCTAAGGCCGCGAAGAAAAAGCCTGCAGCGACAAAGCCATCCAAGGCAAAACCCGTCAAGGCTGCCACAAATGTCAAGACGGCAGTCAGAAAGAAGGTACCACCCCCGCAGGCCCCGCAGGGCACATCGCGGCCTCAAGGCCCACATCGCTCGGCAACACCAAATCAAGCAACTGCACCGAAGCGACCTATACCGCCTGCATCCAACAGCCACTCTCACGCTCCAACACAACATACTGCGTCTCAGCCTCCCCCCCTGGCGTCTCAGCCTCCTTCGGCGGCCCCCTCCTCACCTCCCGACAGCCAGCCTCCCCACCCACCAAGCGGGCAACCACCAGGGCCACACTCAACAAGCTAGGGAAACGAGTTAGAAAAATGCGGTTGCTTTCAAACATCCAACACCGTTTCCTTAACCTCACGGTGGCAATCGCATGGTTCATCACGGCCAACTGCAGCGCAGCCGATGGGACGCTCGCCCAAAACGCCTCGGAATCCGCCCCTGCAAGTCGCAACCAAGCGAAAGTTGACGCTACCGACTCGGCCACTGCTCAAGGAGAGGCGCCTGACTTCTCCACTGACGAGGTAGACGCTGCAATGGCCAAGGGGCTTCGCTACTTGCTATCCAAGCAGCGTGAGGACGGCGCGATCGTAGACCGGCAGTACGACACAACCATGACGTCGCTTGCAATCATGGCGCTGGCTTCCACGGGTCACTTGCCGACAGACCGAGATCGCTACGGGAAAGCTAGTGAGAGAGCTCTGACGTTTGTTTTGCAAGATGACCGCCATGATGCCAATGGTTACTACGGAAACCGCGACGGCTCGCGTATGTATGGTCACGGGATCACCACTCTGATGCTCACCGAGTTGTCTGGCATGGGTGGACACACAAAGACAAACATCAAACTCGAAGAGAAATGCGAACTAGCCATCCAAGTTATTTTGAGTGCTCAGGCTCGAAAGAAAAGCCGTGACTACCAAGGCGGTTGGCGCTACACGCCCAGTTCCAATGACTCCGATCTGTCGGTCACGACTTGGCAACTGATGGCATTGCGATCTGCAAAAAATGATGGCATGGCTATCCCTGACGCAGCCATCAGCTCTGCACTCGCTTACTTGCAAGCTTCTTACACGGGGCCATCGCCCAAACGCGTTGCTTCGCCGTCGCCGTTGAGATCGACGCAAATCCGTCCGGCTGGCTTCAGCTACTTGCCGACCAGCCGCACGCCTTCGTTTGCAATGACTGCCGCTGGCCTGCTGGCGCTGCAAGTCTGCGGTGATTACAACTCGCCCATGGTTCAGGCCTCTACCCGCTGGCTTGAGACACATCCACCGAAATGGCGCGACCGATACTTCTTCTATGGCCTGTACTACTATTCGCAAGCGGTGGCACAACAACCCGGTGAGACTGGGCAAAAAGCGCAGGAGCTGGTTGCAAAACTATTGCTCGAGCATCAAGGCTTCGACGGTTCGTGGGCGTCCACCGACGGTGAAGAGGCCGGCGTTGGGAAAGTCTACGCGACCTCGCTCGCGATCCTTGCACTAAGCGTAAAGTATCATTACTTACCCATCTACCAACGTTAGCCTCAAATCCCCGACGACATCATGGACGAAATCAGCTACATCTGCGACTCTTGCGGCGAAGAAATTGTCATTCCCGTCGATCCCTGCGAAGGCTCAAGCCAGGAATACGTCGAGGATTGCCCTGTGTGCTGCAACCCAATGGTGATCGAAATCAGCATCGATCCTACAGGCTCGATCTCGGCAGATTGTCGCGGCGAACAGGATCGCTTCGCCTAACTTACCCAAGCGAACTCCAAAACCCACACAACGTGCGAGCCAAACGCCGACCGCCTCTGCAGCTCTAAACCGCTCAGCACAAACGACTTACAGCGAACAACCCAGCCCGAGAAGTCGACCCTTCATCGTGCTTCTGCAGGAGAATTGTAAGACATCGCACCTACAGATCGTCAGGTGCGTAGAATAATAGGAACCGTTTCATAAGGTCGATCCGCTGGCTGGTGAGAGCGATTCAAGCCGGGGGCAGCGCCAACTGCGTCTGTTTGAGTTTGCGATTTTCTGAGTGCACGCTACTCGTCCGTGCGACTCGCTTTAGAAAATGACATCTTCAGATGCTTCAGCCACAGAGGAAAAGTTCAGCCTTAGCAAAAGGGAAATTGGGGGAGAGGTCGTGAAATTAGGAACATCCTTGTGTCTGGTTGTTGCAGTTGTTCTATCCTACTGCTCGAGCAGCGTTGCATTCCAACCACCAGCGCTTCAAACTGGGCCGGGCGGACTGCAGGTAGGCGCCCAAATGCAGGCAGGCTTTGGTGCGGAGCCGAGCGGTACCGCGAATGAGAATGCCGAAAAAGCAAAAGTTGAAACCAAGACTGCAATCGTGGCAGGTGGTTGCTTTTGGTGCGTTGAAACAGATTTCGAAAAAGCGCCTGGAGTGCTAGACGTCGTCTCCGGATATAGCGGCGGCAGAACCAAGTCGCCAAATTACGAGAACTACGCCTCTGGTGGCCATCGCGAAGTTGCTCTGGTGACCTACGACCCGAGAATCATCTCCTACTCGGGCATTGTGGAATGGTTGATCAAACATATTGACCCGACGAACACGCGCGGTCAGTTCAAAGACAAAGGCCTCCAGTACTCGCCAGCAATTTACTACGCCGACGACGAAGAGAAAGAGCAAGCTGCTGAAGTCATCGAAGCGATCAACAAGCTGAAGGTTTTCCGGACCAAGATCCGAATTGCAATCGAACCGCGAGAAGAATTCTGGCCTGCGGAAGAGTATCACCAGAATTACCACCACAAGAACCAACTAAAGTATTCATTTTTCCGTCTGCAAAGCGGTCGCGACGCGTTCATCAATCGCTACTGGGGAGCGCGAGCCTACAAGCTAGAACTGCCTGGTTCGCAGCCTGACTCAGCCAAGGACGTGTCCGCCGACTCCGACGTCGCAGAACTTTACTCCCCGTGGCGCGATTTTGAAAAGCCCCCCGGATCGGAACTTCGCAAGACGCTGACTCCGCTACAATTCCAAGTTACGCAGCGAGACAGCACCGAACAAGCCTTTAAGAACGAATACAACGCAAACAAGAAGCCTGGAATCTACGTCTGCATCGTCTCTGGAGCTCCGCTGTTCTCCTCGCGGGATAAGTTTGAATCCGGCACAGGCTGGCCATCATTCTTGCGTCCCATCACGCCCGAAGTTGTCAGCTATAAAGTCGACCGAAAGAACATCTTTCTTGGGCCACGTATGGAGGTGCGTTCGAAAATCGGCGACACCCACCTTGGGCATGTCTTTGACGATGTCCCGCAACTGAATGGTCGTCGCTACTGCATGAACTCGGCCGCCCTGCGATTCATTCCGAAAGAGGAAATGGAAAAGCAAGGCTACGGGGCCTTCCTCAAATTCGTCGAATGAGTGTTTTCGAACTAGAAGTTTGCGTCGATACGATTCAAGCCAGCATCGCCGCCGAGCAGGCTGGGGCGACGCGACTGGAGCTCAATGCAGCCCTTAGCGAAGACGGTCTGACGCCAAGTATCGGCGTGCTTCGATGCGTAAAACAGGTGTGCGGCCTGCCTGTTCTCTGCATGGCTCGCCCACACAACCGTGGCTTTGCCTACTCAAAACACGATCAGCAGTCCATCATCCATGACTGCGAATTGCTCATTGAAAACGGAGCCGACGGTATCGTCGTAGGCGCCTTGTCTCCCCAACATCCCAATGAATTGGACTGGGACTTCTTGGCCGAAATCGCAACTCGCTTTCCCTCGACTGCCAAAGTGATGCACCGGGCGTTTGATCACGTGACGTCGGCTGACCGGTCCCCTGATCCTGCCGAAAAGATATCTGCGGCAAAACGGCTGGGCGAAATGGGTTTCTGTCGAATCCTGACGTCGGGCGGCCATCGAAACGCGGTCGAAAGCCCCAATACGCTGAGTGCTCTGCACGAGCAGGCAGGCAGTGCGATCGAAATTCTGCCCGGAGGTGGAGTGCGTGAGCAGTGCGCGAGGCAGATTATTCGTTCAACCGGCATCATGCAACTGCACGGCTCATTCCGCGGGACTGATGGCCTGCCCAGCGCCGCTGAGATTCAGGCCGTCAAGCGACAACTTGCAGAATTCGCAGACGAATTGCGTTGTTCGTAGCGCCCGAGCAGATGGGCGGTAGCGTGTTGCACCCACGACTTACTGACTTAACTTGGCTCTCACTGGCTACTTGCCCAACAAGGCAGCCGTAGCAGCCTTAATATCATCCTGTCGCATCAGAGATTCTCCGACCAGCATGGCGTCGACGCCCCCGTCCTGTAATTTGAGCGCATCCTCCCGACTCATGATGCCACTTTCGCCGACCAAAACTTTGTCGTCCGGAATCTGTTTTCGAAGTCGCAGAGTGTGCTCGAGGTCAACGTCGAAGGTGTTCAAGTTGCGATTGTTCACGCCAATCAATTCCGTTCCTGTATTCAGAACGTTGTCGAGATTTTGAGGGTTATAGAGTTCAATCAACGCAACCATGCCCAGCTCACGGACAAGTTGATAGAGCCCCCGGAGTTCCTGACGATTCAAGCACTCGGCGATCAACAGAACTGCGTCCGCACCAGCGACCCGCGCTTCAAATATCTGGTACGGATGCACGATGAAGTCCTTCCGCAGCACCGGAATGGAGACAGCTTCACTGACGGCGGAAAGATACTCTAAAGCGCCTTTGAAGTACTGCTCGTCGGTAAGCACACTGATGCACGATGCCCCGGCTGCTTCGTACGATTTAGCAATCTCAACGGGGTCAAAATCCTCGCGGATCATGCCCTTGGAAGGACTCGCCCTTTTGACTTCGGCAATTAGACTGATCGGCGGACCACCGCTCAGGGGCGCAATAAAGTCCCGAGCCGGCTCAGACGCATCGGCCTGCTTCATCAGATCGCGCAGCGGTCGCTCACGAATTGCGTTTTCGACTTCCTTCTTTTTTGCAGCAACAATTGTCTGCAGGATGTCTGACATGCTGTTTTCCCGACGTGCCTAGATGCTGGGCGTAGCTTGAAGGTACAGATCATAACCGAATCCTGCCGCAGGTGGTGCGGCTCGCCCGGATGTGGAACGCGAGCCGGCGTGAAGCTGACATGGATTCCCGACATGCACGCACCACGCGACCAAACGCATGCGTCTAGTGGCGGAAGTGACGAGCGCCGGTAAAGACCATCGCAATATTGTGTTCATTGCAGGCCTGAATGACTTCGTCGTCGCGCCGCGAGCCACCGGGTTGAACGATTGCCACCACGCCCGCCTCTGCAGCCGCTTCGATTGAATCCGGAAATGGGAAAAACGCGTCGGAGGCAAGTATGGCCCCTTCGGCGCGATCGCCTGCTTTGCGGATCGCGATTTCCGTGCTATCGACGCGACTCATCTGACCGGCCCCGACGCCAATCAAGGCCCCTTCGCGAGCTAGGACGATTGCATTGCTTTTCACGTGCCGCACCATCTCCCACCCGAATTCAAGATCGGCCCAGAGATCGTCGTCGACGCCAACCTCAGTAACCGTCTTCCACTGCGTTCGCATGGCTGGCAAGGAATCGGATTCCTGGACAAGTGCACCACCGGCCAAGAAGCGAACGGACAGCTCCTTTTCGGCTGGCGTCAGATTACCGACACACATCAACCTTACGTTGTCTCGCCACTTGGGACGCGTAGTCAGAATGCCAACCGCACCAGCTGCAAAATCGGGAGCAATGATGGCTTCGATAAATCGACTCGGGTCAACCAAGATCTCTGCGGTTTCGACATCAACGGTACGATTGAAACTCAGCACGCTACCAAACGCACTGAGTGGATCCCCATCAAGGGCTGCCTGAGCCGCATCCGCTAAATTCTCACTCACGGCAGCACCACATGGATTGTTGTGCTTGATTACAACGCCTGCGGGCTGTGGAAAGCTGCGTACAATTTGCAACGCGGAATCCAAGTCCAACAAATTGTTATAGGACAGTTCTTTGCCGTGAATCTGCCGAGCATTCACGACACTCGCACCGGCACTTCGTGGAATACGATAAACGGCGGCCTGCTGGTGCGGATTCTCGCCGTAGCGTAGCTGTGCCTTACGCTCCAGGCGAACATTGAGCTGCGACGGAAACTCCCCAGCACTAGCTTCGCTGCGGAAGTAGGCCGAGATAGACTGGTCATAGTTGCATGTCAACGTGAACGCTTCGCTAGCCAGCTTGCGGCGTAGAGCCAGCGTCGTTGAACCGTCTTCGTCGATGCTGGATAGAATCGAACTATACTGTTCGGGGCGGGTGGCGACGGTTATCCATTGGTGATTCTTGGCAGCAGCCCGAATCAGACTTGGGCCGCCAATATCGATCTGCTCGATGGCCTCTTCTCGGGTAACCCCCTTGCGTGCAACCGTTGCCTCGAACGGATACAGGTTCACGACGACGAGCTCGATGCCGACGATGTTTTCGTCCTGCATTGAATTTAGATCGTCCACGTTGTCGCGGCGCCCAAGAATGCCACCGAAAATCTTGGGGTGCAACGTCTTAACTCGACCGTCCATCATTTCAGGAAAGCCGGTGTAGTCGGCCACTTCGATGGTTTCGATACCGTGATCGGCCAAGTAGCGTCGCGTGCCTCCAGTCGAATAGATTTCGACACCACAAGCAACCAAGCCTGCCGCAAAATCAACTAGCCCTAGTTTGTCACTGCAGCTAATAAGAGCTCGTCGAATGGGTCTGTTTTCAGGCACTTTGACAACTTCAATTTGAGAAATTGAGAGAATCAGGCAGAGCTAGGCGACTCGCAATTCCAGCCTCACCCTGTTCGCGAAGCTCATGTTGTACGCCCAGGGCTGTCTTGGTCAAGCCAACAGGGCTGCTGCACAAGGCGAATCAGAATTTGAATCTAGGTTATCAGCCATGAGCGTTCGACATGAGCGTTCGAGGAAGTGCTTTGCATTAC
Organism: uncultured Pirellulaceae bacterium; assembly: GCA_964411445.1. Classification (GTDB taxonomy): domain Bacteria; phylum Planctomycetota; class Planctomycetia; order Pirellulales; family Pirellulaceae; genus Aureliella. Next base: position 28,070 of record CAYPLE010000042.1, on the reverse strand, counting down.
GAGCAACTGGTCAGCTCCCTCCGCAGCCCTGCAGCTTTGCGGTGAAGGTCTGGCTATCAGGGCGAGGACAGAGCTCTTGGACTTTTGTTTCTTAACACCTCCCGCTCGTTGTTTCTTGGCATCTCACGCTCTTTCCCCGCGACTTCCCCCACGATGCGGTGGAGATGAAACCGAGCGAATGATGCGTTTTGACGTGCCAATGGTGAGATGCGACTGCGCATAAAAAAACCGCCGCAATTCAATTCGACAATGGACGGGCAGTCGGTTGAATTGCGGCGGAAGACGGCTTGTAAAGCTATCTGCTTATTTGCTTGTCGAGCAAAAATACTCCCTCGTCAAAGTTCGGGCTGTGTTCTCGAGTTGCTGCACTTAGACCCTCGTCATGCCGTCCTCGCTCGAAACTTGTCCTTGGCAAGATTTTCGCAAGTTGGCTGCCCTCCCGACTCCAGAGCAGCTCTTCATGACTAAGCAGGCAACGGCTCTCACCCCGCCTGCAGCAATGTATGTGTAAAAGTTCGAAGGGACTGTCGAAGCAAGCCGAATGCCAAAACCAGCGTTCGCCAACTTTTAAAACCACCATTTTGGCAGCTTTGACGCTCACCCCCTCGCTGAACGGCGTGACGATTGAATCGAAACTCGCCACGCTAGCGAGGAATGCTTTCTCGTTGGAGACCGATAACGGCCCCCTAGCTCACGCAGCGGGTCATCGAATGCCCCAAATCACAAGGTTTTTTCTTAGGGCTTCTCGACTTATCAAACCCAAAACAATGCTTGCATAGGAGATCGGATTGCGTGAGTGAGCCCAACTTTGAGGGTTCTTAGGCTTACAGGCCTGCATGCCTGACGCGCACCCCTGCACAAGAACCGGGCAGCAGGCTTCAACCAGAAATGGCAAGTTATGCTCTCAGCTTCAATTCACTGGCAATTCGAGCGAAATTAGGGCTCGACGGACTCAGCCGCCAGCGTTATTCTCATGCGTTCGCAAATGAGAAGTTCTGCCCGCTCAACTCGCTAGATTTGGTCGAGCGGCAAGTTTTGCAGGACTCTGATGATGTTTTCACGTGTTGGAATTTGGGTTTAGCAGATATGTACGCCATTATTGTCGACGGTGGGCGCCAGTACAAAGTTTCTCAAGGCCAGCGTCTTGATATCGATCTGCGTAAGGACCTCAGCGCGGGAGACACCGTGGAATTCGGGCAAGTCCTGGCGATCGGTGGCGACGAAGGTTTGAAGCTCGGCACTCCTTCACTCGACGGTGCTAAAGTTACCGCCAAGGTGATCAGCGAGGAAAAGGGCGACAAGATCTACATTCAGAAATTCCGTCGTCGCAAGAATTACCATCGCCGCAACGGCCACCGCCAGAAGTACACGCGAATCGAGATTGCTGAAATCGCGGGCTAATTCGCTGCGACTTCCCCCTGCATCTCAATAACCTGCTTCTTAATCACCCGCCACCAAAGCTCCAAACGGAGCCTTGCTCGGCTAGCTGCATGTCACTCGAGAAGACCTTCTTTGCCGCGGCGCTATCCCGCCGGAGTGCAGGATTCGAGTGGTTCAGATGAATGAAGCGCACTTTCTGACGCTCTTCCTTCGGCATCCCTGCTAACCTAGACAGACTCTCTGCAATGAACGGGTGCGGAATCTCATCCATGCTCCTGCCGGGCAATTCTGAGGCGTCGAAGAACGTTCCATCCAGCAAAGCGAGATCTGAGCGGGCGATAATACACTCGATCGGCACATCCCATCTTTCCCACTTATCGATATCCGGCACAAAAACCGCTGCCTCTTCACCACAAGTGATCTCATAGCCCACGGTCTCGGAATACTCATCGCGATGCGGCACCAGAAATGGCGTGACTTCGATTCGGCTGTTCAGCCGCACTGGCGTCGCAGCAGCCAAACGCTTGAGTTCAATCTGCTTCAGTTTCACGAGCTGCTCCCAAGGTCCATTGGCCCGCAAGAATTCTCGCATTCGCGGCATCGCGTAGACGGGCACCTGGTTCGCCCCCATCACTTCGCGGCCCAGGTGCATCAGTCCGCTATAATGCCCCACGTGTGCATGAGTCAAGAAAATGCCGGAAAGCACTGGGGCCCCAGCAACGCGTGGGGCCGAATCGTCCAACATCCTCAACTGATCGCGAAAATCGGGCGTTGCGTCGATCAACCATCGCTGCCCTGAATCCGGATCAACAATGGCCAGCGAACTCACAAACTTCCGCTTGGATGGATCCTTCCAAACGTCGCGACAACATTCTTTCTGACAACCAGCCTGTGGGAATCCACCGTCCTGAGCAACGCCCAAAATCACGAGATACGGCTGCTCAGCTTGCGCCGAACCGGGTAGAAGCATCCAAACAACACAGCAAGCGGCCAATCGGGAGCGGAAATACATTCGCTTACACCTAAGCAAAAACTCTCGGCAAGGAAAAAATCAGCCAATCCGAAAATCAGCAACTGGCGGTTATTGAATTTGAAATTCTTCAGCAGTCTTTTCGGCGGAGAATTTCTCCGGTTGCTCGTAGTCCTGATCTTGCAACAACTTTTGCATGCCCGGCCGGAGAACCGGCAACCCACCTTCGGGAATTTCTACCTTAGCCGTCCAGCAAATGGCATTGGCAGCAAACTTGAGCACTTCTTCGCGTCCCCAATTCCAATGGTAGTGGCCGCCCGTAAAACCAAATGACCGACCGCCATCCTTTCGCTGGTAGACCCAAGCAACGTGCTGCGGTTCGCCTGCAGCGACTGACTTGCGAACAAACGGATTTCCGCTGTGCGGCCCGTCTTTTCTACTCATGGTTGACGCCGGTGGCACGGCGGACAACAACGGCGTAACGCCCTCCATGTTCTCGCGAAAGCGCATGTGGAAATACCACTCGTCGTTCGCGCGGAACGGTCGAACTCCATTGGTTGCTGGATGGCTCGGGATCTCGCTGAAGTTGGCAACCCAGTGCGGATTGACGGACCAGTTCACTTCGAAGTAACCGCCCAGCCAGTCGACGAACTCTTTGCCGCCTTGCTCTATTGGCACCTCCACTCCGTAGTGTAGGCAGCAAAAACCAACGCCTCGTTCGATATGTTTCCCAAGTGCATCAAGGTGCTTGATCGCCGGATGCCTCTTTCCGCCATCACAGTACATCACGATCGAATCGGCAGAGTCCAAGACAGATTCGTCTTCGGCCCAACCACCACGCAGAACTGTACAGCGAACGTCCTTGGTAGATTTCTCAATTGCATCAGCGATCACGCGGCATCCAGCATAGTGCTCATGCGATCCATAGCCGTGGCTACGCGTGCCGGCAAGAAATACAATGTGCTTTTCACTGCTTTCATTCTCCGAGCCCGCAATCGGTTCATCGGCAAGACCAGTGCCTGAGCAAACGGCAAGCAAAGCAAGGGAAAAGAAACGAAGCAATCGCATAGAACATCTCCTGAAACACAGAGCAACAAAGGCTACCCTGCGTTGTAACGGCAGCAAAATCTAGTGAACTCGAAAGGGCCATTGTAGCCGTTTCACTTCCACTTATTTTGCTGTTCTGGAGGGATTTTGGTTCCCGACAAATCGCAACGCTGCAGCTTGGGCAGCGTTTCGAGCACCGGCAGCGAAGCAACTGAAACACTAGTTCTGGTCAACCAGAGAGTTTCCAAGGACGGGATCCCGACAACGGGCTTCAGCACCGTATCATCGACTGGGCAGTCCGACAGATCCAACTCGCGCAAGCTCTTCAGTTTGGCAAGTGCCTGGAGCGATTCACCATTGACACGCGTGCCTTCTAAATTCAACCGAGTCAGCCACCGCGCCGAAGCTGAAATTTGTTCCAACTGCGCGTTCGATACGTTCGTATACGCTAAGTCAATCCACGTCGCGGCCTCACTGTTCGCCGCAATGACTTTCCAACTATCTGAGTTCAACGTGCTACCAGACAAGACAATATCCTGTAGAGCTGCCTTCGTACTCCAGGGCGATCTGGATAGGCGGGCTACATCTTCGTCATCAACGGTCATCAACTGCTGATAGCGTTGCTTCGCAGTGTCGTCATCGTTACCGAGCCTCTTCAGCAACCCCAAACTGCTATCTGCTCCTGAGTAAACGGCTGCCAGCGTAGACATGAACTCCCGACCACTGTCTTCGGCCACGACGCCGTCCATGAACATGTGCGTCAGACCAGCAGAATGCGAATAGAGTGTTGCGATTTCGGGATCCGCCTTCCACGACTCCATTGTGCCACTTGCGAATTTCTGCATTGCTGGCCAAAACCCGTCTCTCACACCGCGGTAGCGAGCCGTTTGCAATCGCGGACTTTCCCAGCCGCCAATGGACCATAGGCTGCCCCGATCGGAGAGCGATTCCATGTACAGAGCGGTTCCTTCGATCATCCAATAGCTGTGCGATTTTCCGGCTTCGCCAGCTTCTTTGAAGTCACACCCCTCAGCCAAGATTTGGTGCGTCAATTCATGGTACAAGGTGTCTTGCAAGTCATCAGAGATGTAGAACAACGACTTACGTGCATCAGGTGAGTAGTACCCAACGGAAACCGAAGCGTTGTCTTCTGCCTGGGACAACATCTCAAGGTAGGATTGCCTGTCCTGCAACAGAACAACGTCAAACCGATTCCTGCGCACCGCCAGCGAGCGTGAATCGCCGATTGCATCCGCGAGTTTTCCCTTCTGCAACCATACCTCGGCGAACACCTGCGTCCATAGTGCATAATACTGTTCGAGCTGCACAGCAAAACGCAACGTCTCGCCGCGCCCCGCCTTGGAAAGCAAATTGAAGTGCGGAGTTGAAACCAGCAGGTAGCTACGTGGTGACCAGTTTAGATCCGGCTGGGCGCCACTGCCACTTCGAACACGGGGACGCACATTCACCGCCCGAGCTAGGCCGCCAAGGATGGCTTTTGCACCGTCATGCTCAGGGTCCTCTCGCAAGCACTGCCAGAGCAACCGATAAGCTTGCCCCTCATCCGTCGATACTACCGAGGTTGCCCGCTCAAACAATTCTTGGCCAAGTTTCACGCGGCTAGCAGTAAAGTGCTCGAGCCATTTCGCGGCTTGCGGTGACTCCGGAACGCCTAGATCTTTGAGTGTGGTACCGACGGGCAGATACAGCAACCTTTGATCCCGTCGCGTTTCTGGCAGCCAGCTTCGCGAAACTTGGGCTGCTTCCGTTAGACCAAGTGTTTCACAGACCTTGCCGAGTCGCTCGAGCTCGGTCCGCGCTGCGTCTACTGGGTCGACCGCGGGCTGAGCCCTCGCAGGCGTTGCAACACTCGCCGTGAGCAACAGCATGATTAGCCGCATTCCGAGGTAGTTTGCTCTACTTTTTAAGGGCTTTGGCGGCATCATGGCTACCTGAAAGAATATGCTTCACACGGCCTCGCGATTCCTATTGTAGACTGTAGCATCGGCCTCATCCAAGCAAACTGACCGCCAACTGCCACCGAGCCAGCAACGATGACACGCGCCAGCATGAATAATCGATTCCAGGCAACCGTTCTCGCCGCTTTCGTGGCTGCGATCGCCGTGCCAAGCCACCTCGTTGCTTGGCAGCCTCCGCGCGACCTGGGGCCTTCAGTGTCAGCTCCGGCGGGCTCCCAGCTAAGCAATCTCGCCAGAGAATCCCTTGTAGCTTGGTGCATCGTACCGTTTGATGCGGCAAAACGAGGCCCGGAAGAGCGAGCAAAAATGCTGAAGGAACTCGGCCTTCGACATTTGGCCTACGATTGGCGAGAGGAGCACGTGCCAACCTGGGACGATGAACTGTCAGCCCTGAAAAAGCACGGCATCGAATTGACCGCGTTCTGGTGCTCAAGCAGTCTGACCCCAGCCCAAGATGCTTCGACCCAACGTATCGTTCGCTTTCTTAAGCGCACTGGCCAAACAACACAATTGTGGGTCATGCTACCTGATCACGAACTGGCTAAGACAGGCGATGAAGAGGCGCGTGTCAAGCGAGCAGCAGCGGCAGTGCGTGAGCTTGCTCAACAGGTTGCACCGCTGGGATGCAAAGTGGGACTGTACAACCACGGTGGATGGATTGGCAAGCCATCGTCGCTCGTCAAAGTGATGCAAGAACTCTCCGACCTGAAGAATGTTGGCATCGTCTACAATTTCCACCACGCGCACGAAGATCTGGCCGCTTTTCCCCAAGCTCTTGTTGACATGCGTCCCTACCTCCTGTGTCTTAACCTAAATGGCACGACCGTTGGTGGTCCCAAAATTCTGCCTTTGGGCTCTGGCGAAGAGGACAAAAAGATCCTGACGTGGATCGAAGCATCGCAATACGCCGGCCCCATCGGCATACTCGACCATCGTAGTGAACAAGACGCCAAACAGTCACTGCAGCAAAACCTTGACGGTCTACACAGGCTTTTGCACCAGTAGATCGCAACCACGGCTTCATCGGCAACAACGGCATACTCAGAGCCTGGTCGGCGAATGGGCAGTCAGTAAACAGCGCATTAGAATCCGTGGACTCAACGGCTTCGTTTCGGCTACAATTGATGATCGCACAGAGCTAATAGAGCTCCGATCTCCTATCCGAAGACGGGGGCTCGAAAATGGCTTGCCCGGTTAGCATCGCAAAAGAATACGAATTGGCGAGAGAAAACGGCATATGTTGGATTTCATCGGCAAGGGGAAAACCCACAACTGCAACGGCACCACCCGACGCGACTTTCTACAAGTGGGAACGCTGGGTGCTCTGGGACTTGGGTTGCCGGAATTCTTGGCAGCCAAAGAAAATGGATTGGTGGATCCGGCGCAGGACAAGAAGTCGTGCATTCTGATTTTCAATCTTGGTGCGCCGAGCCAATTGGACACCTTCGACATGAAACCGGAGGCGCCGGCGGAAATCCGCGGCCCGTTCAACCCCATTTCGACCAATGCTGACGGAATCCAAATTTCCGAGATCTTGCCCGAGCATGCCAAGATTGCAGACAAGATTGCCTTCGTGCGAAGCTGTTTTCACCGGGGCGCCGCGGTTCACGATTCCGGTTGGCAGATCATGCAGACTGGTCGCCTGTTCACCGGCGGCGTGGACACTCCTCACGTCGGAAGCGCAGTTTGGTATCTACGGGGCGCCCGCAGCGACCTTCCCCCACATGTCGTCCTCCCGGAAACAATGGGACGCGGCGGAGGCAACTTGCCGAATGGTCAAGCGGGAGGGTTCCTGGGAAAAGCCTACGATCCGTTCGCATTGATGGCGGATCCATCCAAAGCGAACTTCGAAGTCCCCGATCTGCTGCCGCCGCAATCTATCCCGCCAGCCCGGCTAGACCGACGCCGTCGGCTTCGAGCTGCTGTCGAAGAATCGATGACGCAATTCGAAGCCAGCGAGAGCGCTCGCATCATGAGCGAACACTTCGATACAGCCTATCGTTTGATGACGAGCCCCGCCGCTCGCGATGCATTCGATCTATCAAAAGAACCCAAAAAAGTCCGAGAGCGTTATGGGATGAATCGCTTCGGACAGTGCTGTTTGCTCGCCCGCAGACTGGTTGAGGCAGGCGTTCGTTTCGTAACGGTCAACACGTTTCTGACTGTATTCAACGAGATCACTTGGGACATCCACGGCAGCAAGCCTTTCACATCGATCGAAGGCATGAAGAACATCGTTGCCCCGATGTACGACCAAGGTTACTCCGCATTGATCACCGACTTGGCCGACCGAGGCATGTTGGATGATACACTGGTCGCCAATCTTGCCGAATTTGGCAGAACGCCAAAGGTGAATCCAGCCGGCGGCCGCGATCATTGGCCCCAATGCTTCACAGTTTACTTCGCCGGAGGCGGTGTGAGGGGTGGACAAGTTATCGGGGCAAGCGATCCAATTGGAGCGGTTCCTGACGACCGCCCGACAGAGCCACCAGAAATCGTTGCCACAATCTTCAAAGCACTCGGCTTCAAGATGGACGAGCACATCCCCGGTCCCGGCGGCCGCCCTTTCCCAATCGTCGACTCAGGCTATCGCGAGATTCACGAGCTATTCTAAGTCGCCGATCACATCGCCAAGGCATCTTGCTGGAGATAAGCCGCCACCCGAAGACCAACTACTTGGTAACGCGAGTTTCTAGGAAGCGAGCCAGCTTGTGGAAGTCGCTGCCAGGTTCGATAAAGCGGACCTTGGTGACCAACGTCTCTGGGTCAACAAGCTGTTCGAAAGGCACAAAGTTCAGATCGAGCTGACCACCGACCGAAATCATGACACCACCCAACTGCTCCTCGATCAACGCTCGATAAGCCCCCACGCCAATCTGCGAACCTAGCATGATGTCAAAAGCATGTGGCAATGCACAGCGGCTTTCATAGCCCAATTGCAAACCATTAACTTTGCGATTCCGCCCCGTCTCAGCCTTGTACTTCTTAGCCACTTCCTCAGCAAGCATTTTGCCCAAATTGACGCTGGCGATTGCAATGTGGCCATGATCATCACGAGGAATGCCAGCGAGATACTTCTGCGGTAAGTACTCTGCCATGCCTTCCGCGACAACGATAACACCGTAGGGTCGCCCCATTTCTTCGCGTCGAATCATCGTGTCGACAATATTCGCGACGACCTTGTCCATGTGCATGATCGTCTTCGTCGATTTCGATCCATCTGCCTCGGTGACTTCTTCTTCACCGCGCAGATCGCCAACGATGTCTTCAACGCTCAGCACCATACAGGCTTCGCCAGCGATCGCGGCGCCATAAGCCAACCAACCGGCGCTGCGGCCCATGGCTTCGCAAACAAAGTAGGCTTGGCCCGCCGATGCATCGTAGTTCAAATTACGCATCTCAGTGGCCAAGAACTCGGCCGCGGTAAAGTAGCCGAAGGTGAAGTCGATGCCCATGTAATCGTTGTCGATCGTTTTGGGCAGGTGCACAACCGGCATCCGCTTCTTGTCGGCAGGTAGCTGCTCTTGGTAGAGCTTCATTTTGTTGGCGGTCTTGAGCGTGTCGTCTCCGCCGATCGAAATCAGAGCATCAACGCCAAGTGCGTTCAGTGCATTGTAAACGCGTTCCAGCGGAGCAACCTTTTCAGCGTCCTGGAGATCAGCGGGGCTGGTGACCATTTTGCCTGGGTTGGAGCGGGCCGTGCCAATCAGGATGCCCTGGGAAGTGCGGCAGTGCGGCAGATCCTCATGCGTGATGTTGATGTACGCCTTGCCCTCCTCGAGTGGTTTGGAACCGTCGAAATCGATCAAGTTTGAATAACCATGCTTGATCCCAACAACTTCGATTCCGGCACTTAGAAAAGCGTGAGCCGCGGTCCCGATGACGGCATTGGCCCCTGGAGCAGGGCCGCCAGCGAACAACATTGCGACACGTTTGATGGAAGTGTTGGACATGGCCTATGGATCTTTCGCAGCAGAGTAGGGCAGCTTCCGAAACGTCCCGTTTGTGAAACGAATCGATCGTCCGCCCAGGGCAATGAAAAGTTGAAATGGATAGCGGAAACAGGACGTACATAGCTGAGCCGTCTAGCTGGCCTTCGGTGCCAATTCACGCCCTCGACGCAGTATTCTCAACCCGGCAGTGTCGCGCGCCAAGTCCTACAGATTGATCCGCCCCACGCCCGCTCGCTCCCAACCACCCACCGCCCAAGGAACAGCCCTTAACCCGCTTCTTGGGACAAACGAGCACCACTAAAACAAGGCGGACGCCGAGAATTCAACTCAACCGCACTCGCTGCGACTCAGGCATTTCCCGGTCCACTTGCCAGCATTTCAATTCGCATTGCCATTGCGGCCAACCCCTACGTTCTGTAACCACGACCAATGAAAGCGTCTGCGAGGTCCAGCGACAGGATCGTAGACGTATGACTGAGTCGAATTTTGCAGGGCACTTCGGAAATGTCAGACACGAGTCAATTGTCCTTTGATGAGCTCACCAAGATTGCTGCGCAAGGGAATTGCATCAGCGTTCTCGCGGAGCTTACGGCCAGTTTGGCTTTTGGCGACGACGAAGCCGGAGCTTTGGTCAGCGATTTACTGCGTGAAGTCGAAAGCGTTCCAGATGAACAAGCTGAGAAGTTGTTGCCTTTGGCTGGGCATACCTCGCCTCCGGTTGCAGCATGGGCGTGCAAACTGTTGGCCCGCAGCGGCCTGGGCGACAAAGCAGAATCGGCGATACGCCAGGCGCTGATTTCCCACGGCAACAACAACGTGCGGCAGGAAGCCGCTCGTGCGGCAGGTGGACTGAAACACATAAGCAGCGAAACCCGCGCTGCTCTAACGGCGGCTTGCGATAGCGACGACCCACGACTCGCTCGCCTCGCCGAACAAGCACTTGCGTCTCAAGGCACAGCCTAAAGCGCAAGTCGAAGCGACGAATTCAATTAGCGACAGCCCAATGCAAGGAGGCAGATGGGATGCGATCGATTCCCTTTTATCCAATGATGGTCCTGCTACTAGTCGGCCTAGGTGGTTACCTGGGCTGTGACCCCGGTAGTATCCAACTGCCCAACGATGCCGGCCTCACGGGAACAAGCAGTTCCAATCTTCAGTACTCGAGCACCACTCCAGCCCGGGACAACTCTCGTTTGCTGCTGGGTAGTTTCAATATGCAGCGACTGGGCCCAAAGAAGTTGAATGATCGCTGGGTCATGGAACGCTTCGCTGCAATCATTCAGCAATTCGATGTCATCGCACTCCAGGAAATTACCAGCAAGGACCAGAGCACGTTGCCAACATTGGTGGATGTCGTCAATGCGGGTGGCGCCAAATACTCATACATCATCAGTGAGCGGATCGGCCGCGCTGCTTCTGGGTACTACGAACAATATGCATTCGTTTTCGACACCACCAGAGTGCGCGGTGGCAAGGAATACTCCTACACCGTTGAAGACGACCGTGATGTCCTGCACCGCGAACCATTCGTAGGACGATTCCAAACAATCAGCTCCAATCCATTCGGTTTTACGCTGGTCAACATGCACACCGACCCGGACGAAATCGACTACGAACTTGACGTTCTCGCAAATGTGTTCGTGCAAATCAAAAACTACGAATACCCGGAAGAGGACGTGATTCTCCTTGGTGATCTGAACGCGGCTCCTGGAAGACTCCAAAATTTAGAGCAAATCCCTGGTGTTGCCGCAATTATTCAAGGCATCCCAACCAACACTCGGAAGAATAAGACGCTCGACAACTTCCTCATCGATACCGCCAGCACGCGAGAATTTACTGGCAGAGCAGGCACAATAGATCTGGCCGACATGTTCCAGTTGCAACTCGATGACGTCGAACGACTATCCGACCATTTGCCTATATGGGCGGAATTCACCATGGATGAAGCCCCGAGTTCCGTTACGGCGATGGCTGCCACCGGTGCTCCTGTCCGGCGTTAGCCCCTCCGAAGTGTCTTTTTGCAAATGTTGATCCGTTTTGCCGAAGAAGTTTCACGAACCATGCCTAGAACGATAACCCTAGCTATCGCAGCCATTGCATTGCTTACCATGGAAAACAACCTCGTCGCTCAACAGGATGCTTATCGTTTGGAGACGGACGTTTACGTCGGCTCCGAAACGCGGCCGGTCTATCAAACACTCACCCTCTTCAAAGACTCGATCGCCTACGACATTCCGCACGGCAGTTCGACCATCACGGTGATTGACGTCAATCGCAGCCGAATCACCCTGCTCGATTCGACGCGACAAGTCCAGACGCATGTTGAACTCGCCCAACTCATTCGTTTAATCGGCGACGCTCGCAAGCAAGCTGGTCCGCTCCAGCCGATCGTCGAAGAATCTTCGAAGGTCGTCGAAACAAGTGGCTCTCTCGTCGTTGGCGGTGAAATCATCCGCTACGAGGCTACAATGCAAGATGCACCGGAGAAAGCCACGGCAATCACCTACGCAAAATTTGCCGATGCAGTAGCCTACCTGAACGGAAGCCGTGAAGCCGCTTCGCTGCCCTTCGCTCGACTGACGCTCAACCGCGAAATTGCCAAGCGGTCAAAGCTGCCTCACGAAGTCACCAAGACCGTTTCCCTGGGCCGCAAGCCAACGGTACAACGCAGCAAGCTCCACGCAACTTGGAGCCTGAATGCCGAAAACGAAAAGCGAATTGCCGCGATCGACGAAATGATGAAGGCCTTCCCAGTGCTTGAACACCCAGAATACTTTAAATCGCCACTGCAGACTTCCGGACTCAGTACGACGCGCCGCTAACCGTAGACGCGAGCTAGTCCCCACAAGTTCGAGCTTCTAAATTGCCCCTACTGCCAACACTAATCTCTCACTAGGTGATTGCATGTCCGTCTTGGTTTTTGAAGACGCGTCGGTCAACTTGCTGGCGCCCATAACGACAGCTCGAGCCGCTTTTACCATCACGATCGGATCTTACCGACTACTCGACATCCTAGCAATGCTCGGGCAGCCCATTGCCGCTCACTGTCGACCGTTCCTTCGCAATCTCGTTTCAGAAGACTGCGATGTAAAAATGGCTGATCAAGATGCTGCCGCTGAGCTGGAGCCGCCGGCCATTGTGGTGAACGGACGAGCCATTCCATCTCCTTCGGCGCTTCGAACGATTGAAGCCTTGGTCACCGACTCAGGAAAACGCGGCGTTGTGTGGCACGAGAATCAAATTGCTGCGATCGTTCGTCCCGACTGGTCTTGGGCTGACATCCAATCCGCCAGCAATTCCGGATTTGACACGCTTCTGCAAGCCGCTGCGACACTGCCTCGCTTAGAAGAGCAACTGCCGTTGTTCACGTACCCACATGATGTGGTTGCGGCCAACATGGATGTGATCGGCGACAACCTGGAACACAGGATTGCAAGCGGAGCCTACGAACAACTTGCCGATGGAGTCTTTGCAGCCAAAAGCGCAAAGCTCGGTGAGTATGTCCTTACGGAAACGGGTGACGGGCCAATCATTATCGATGAAAACGCTTCAATTGGACCATACACTCTCTTGCGAGGCCCGATTTACGTCGGACCGGGTTGCCGGGTTCTCGAACACGCTGCAATCAAAGACGCTGTTTCGCTCGGGCACACGACCAAGATTGGCGGAGAAGTAGAAGCGGCTGTGGTGGAACCCTACTCCAACAAACAACACCACGGATTTTTGGGGCACAGCTACCTTGGCAGTTGGATCAACTTAGGTGCAGGCACCTGCAATTCCGACCTGAAGAATACCTACGGCACCGTCAACATGGAGTATCCTGCCGGGAAGTCTGCAACAGGCATGCAGTTCCTCGGTTGCGTGATGGGCGACTACAGCAAGACGGCGATCAACACAGGGATTTTCACCGGAAAAGTGATCGGTGTTTGCTCGATGATGTATGGCTTTGTGACTAGCAATGTGCCCAGTTTCGTAAATTATGCGAGACTGTTCGGGCAGATGACAACCTTGCCGCCCGAAATCATGATCGCAACTCAGCAGCGCATGTTTGTTCGCCGCAAAGTGCAACAGCGAGCCTGCGATACGCAATTGATGCACGACATGTACCGACTCACTCAAAACGAACGCGATCGATTCGGTGACGACCTTGCCTTCTAGCTCTCAGACGCACTGCAGCGTCTGCGGACTTCTGTGCTCGCTGCCACTAACGCAACTGCCACAAACGACACCGAAGACACTTGCAGCCCCTGCGCGAGTCCACACGGTTGAATGCTCGCGCCGCGAAAAATGGCTTGCCAGCCGACCGCCCGCATCTCAACAATTGGACACCGTTTGCAGCGCCGATACTCTAGCGCACATGCTAGTGGACATCGCCAAGCGGGATTCTCAGACTCGCCTTATATGGGTCGATTCAGCCGACGTCGAATCCATGCGCTCAATCCTCCGATACTGCGAACTGTCCAAATCGACAATTCACGTCGGACAGTGCACGGGAAAGGAAGTTACCAGTCGCGTCATGAGCAGTGAAGGGTGGTTAGGAACCACGCTGTCCGAGACTCGTACAAATTGCGACATGATCATAGCCCTTGGCCAAACTCTGCTCAGTAGTATGCCGCGATTGGTCGAGCTGCTGTCCTCGGCCGACGGCCCCAAACGTTGGATCCAGCTCGGGCCTCAGTCGCTGCTGGGCAGCGCGGCCGAAACAGAACATGAACACGTCCCTGTGGAAAATGACGCCCAGCTCTATCGGCTGCTCACGTCAATGCTTGAACTACACGCGGGGATGGCTGTCGAGCCGCAGCGTGGAGCGGCCTGGCTCTTAGACGCGATCAACTCCGCCGAGAAAGTCGCGATTGTCCTGGACGTAGCTGATGTCGTAAACGACACCACTGAAACTTGCTTACGTAGGCTGACGCAACTTGCCCGCGCATTCGGCGATGCGTCCAAAGTCTCGCTCCTCTGCCTTGACTCCAAACCGGGCCGAGTGACCGCCGAAGAGACGCTACGATGGCTGACCGGGCACAGCCCCACAGCACGAGCCGCATTCGTTTCGCAGCCAACCTGCGAATCACAACCAGGCATTCACAAGCGGTGGCATGCACCTGAACCAACGCCGAAAAGCTTGGAGGATTGGCGTGAGAAGTTTGATTTTGTCTGTACGGTTCGAACCATTCCGGCGGACGAACCGCTTCCCAACCTAAACCCAGATTTGTCGATTATCGCCGAAGGTGATCTGTCAGCGAGGCAAACGTCGGATAAGTGCGTTCGTTTCACAGGTTCGACAACAGGGCTCGGCTACTTGTTTCGAGCCGACGGAATTGGCACCGAACAAGTGGAAGTATCGAAAGAAATTGGGCGAGCTTTTGAGCGTGCGGCCTTCCAGCTCCAGAGAGACGTGATAGCAGGCGAGCTTTCCAGGGAGGGCAATGCATGACGAGTCTTCGCATTCGAAACGCGCATATTGTCGACCCAACACACCCGGCTCACGACACAACAATCGACCTGGCCGTTGACCACGGGCGCTTCGTTGCGTTGCCTCGCAAAGAAACCGGTACTTCCGCTGACCGACATGAGGCTACGACCGAGATCGATGTCGCGGGCAAGCTTGTTTTGGCGGGCGGCATTGATCTGCATACGCATATCGGCGGCGGAAAAGTCAATATTGCGCGCATGCTGTCGCAGCATATTCGTCGCGGAACGGCTCCCATCTGCTGGCCAACTACAGAAACGGGTCAACTTTACAATGCAATTGGATACACCACTTGCTTCGAACCAGCCATGCTCCTGTCCTCGGCGAGACACACACATTTAGAACTCGGCGACACACCGAATGTCGACTCTGGCGCCTACGTTGTCATGGGGAATGACGATTGGTTGCTGAAAATGCTGGGCTCGTCACCGGAGCCCTCCACCATCGACGCGATCGTCGGATGGACCATCGGTGCATCGGCGGCCAAAGCCGTTAAATGCGTGAATCCCGGGGGAATCAGCGCCTTTAAGTTTGACGGGCGAATGCTCGACTTGGATGCACAACACCCGAAATACGGCACCTCACCGCGCGATATCATTCGCCACCTGAGTGCCTCGATCGACAGACTTGGCCTTAGCCATCCACTGCACCTACATGCAAGCAATCTCGGTGTGCCAGGAAACATAGGTTCGACGCTCGACAGCTTACGCGCCGCTGAAGGGCATCGAATTCACCTCACTCATGCGCAGTTCAATTGCTACGGCAACGATGGGCCAATGGGCATGGATAGCGGAGCAGAAAAACTAGCAAGCTACGTCAATGACCACTCAGAAGTAACGATGGACGTTGGACAAGTTATCTTTGGGCAGACCATTACCCTGTCGGCCGACTTGGCGGCCCAATATCGCAATCGTGTTCACTCAAGCCCCAAACAGTGGATTGTTAATCAGCAAGACTGCCAAGCAGGATGTGGCGCGGTACCGATCAAATACGAAGACTCCAACTACGTCCACAGCCTACAATGGACCATCGGCTTGGAGCTAATGCTCCTGATCAAAGATCCTTGGCGAGTCTTCTTGACCACAGACCACCCCAATGGCGGTCCCTTCACCTGTTATCCGCATTTGCTGCGGTTGCTGATGGACCGAACGTACCGCCTTGAGATGCTTGAGCGCCTTCACCCACTCGCGCGTGAAAGAACCTTGCTGCAGGACATCACTCGCGAATACACGTTGGACGAGGTCGCCATTGTGACCCGCTGTGCTCCAGCTCGCGTGCTGGGACTTGAGGACCGTGGCAGCCTGCGTGCAGGATGTGTAGCGGATTTGGCGATATATGAGCAAGCCAGCGACTGGCAAAAAACTTTCGAGTCGCCAAAGTGGGTCATCAAGTCGGGACGCGTAGTGATCAAAGACGGCCTTCCACAAGGCGAACCAAGGCGTGGGCAAGCACTAACAGAAACACCCCAGTTTGATATGCAATCCTTTGCACCGCAAGCAGTGGAGCTGGAGCAGTGTCTGGGTCGCAAGCTAGAGTCCATCGCGATTTCTCCGATGGAACTCCAAAACCATCTACGCACAGAATAGTCGTACTGGCTACGAAGTGCATGCACCACACGGCTATTGATTTTGTGGGCCCACAACGCTTGGGAAGTCACGGTATCTCCTTGAACACGCCAACGTTCCTTCGCTGACTCAGCGGGTTACAATAACGCTCACACTTAACTAGCTTCAAACGGACTATACGTGGCTCGCAACGTCACCGATCGCCGAATAGTCAACGTTGTGAATATCCAACGATCGATTCGCCTCAGGCAATGGGTACTTTAGCCCCGTAGCACAGTTGAACAGAACGATGCGCTCGCTCGGCTCAACCCAGCCATCGGAAATCGCGTTTTCGCACGCGGCCAGTGTTGCCGCTCCTTCGGGACAGAGCATCACACCCTGTCTGGCACTTCTTTCGCTTGCAGCGACAATTTCACTGTCGGTGACACTGACTGCACGACCGCCACTTTCGCGCACCGCTCTGAGAATCAAGAAGTCCCCTACGGCCGCAGGCACTCGTATTCCGGCCGCAACGGTGTGAGCATTTTCCCACGGCTCAGCAAATTCTTCACCAGCGTCAAACGCCCGCACGATCGGAGCACATCCGGCGGCCTGCACTGCAACCATCCGCGGGAGCTTTCCAGTGATCCAACCAAGTTCCTTCAACTCGGAAAACGCCTTCCACATACCAATGAGGCCGGTACCACCACCAGTCGGATAAAAGATTACGTCGGGGAGTGCCCAACCGAACTGCTCCGCCAATTCGAGCCCCATCGTTTTCTTGCCTTCGATGCGATAGGGCTCCTTGAGTGTGGACATATCGAACCACCCCATCGTCTCCTTTCCATCGCCCACAACCTTACCACACTGATGAATGAGACCGTTCGCTTTCCAAACATGACCACCTTGATAAGCAATTTCGCGGACGTTGATTTCAGGCGTATCGTCTGGGCAAAATACAAACGACTCAATTCCAGCGCGAGATGCATAGGCCGAGAGAGCAGCGCCGGCGTTGCCGTTCGTGGGCATCGCAATCCGCTTGATGCCCAGTTCATTTGCCATCGTAACGGCCATGCACAACCCACGCGCCTTGAAGGAACCGGTCGGCAGCCTGCCTTCATCTTTGATTAGAACATCGCATTGTTTTGATATCGGCAGCGGTATGAGCGGCGTGACTGGCTCACCCAAGCGAACGATGCTCTCATTGGACTGAAACGGCAGTAGCTCGCGGTATCGCCACAATTCATTGCACCGCCCAATCAAATCGCTTGGCCGCACAGCGTCTCGAATTGCATTCAAGTCATAGTGAACCAGTAATGGTTTGCCTGCATGGCTCAAGCCCAGGACTTGCCCCTTCTTGAAGCGCTGTCCCGTTAACCCGCACTCCAAATGAGAGACGAAATTCAAATCAGGCAGTCCACCCAGTAGTCTTGTTTGGTCCATCTTGCTTCGTCTCTCGTACTCGTAAGCCCTTCGTTGCTGCAATCTGGGGAGTTTACTGGATCCACGAAAGCTGAGAAATCTCAAATGCATCACGCGTGCTTAGCTTACGTGCCGCTGCCTTGGGATGTAAGTTAAGAAATTCTGGGATGTAAGTTAAATTACTCTGGCGTGGATGCTCCTTTCAGCGGCGCCAACGGTTCGCGTGGCTATTTTGCCGCGCCTGAACTACCAATGTTTATTGATAGCGCAGCAGCTTCACGGCTCGATTTGGCCAAGCATGATTTTGCATGTTGACATGGACGCGTACTATGCGTCCGTTGAACAGTTGGACAACGCAGAATTGCGGGGCAAGCCCGTGATTGTGGGTGGATCGCCCAAGGGTCGCGGAGTTGTATCGGCGGCTAGTTATGAAGCCCGCAAGTACGGTGTGCGAAGTGCAATGCCAACCGCGCAAGCTTACAAGCTTTGCCCGCATGGACACTTCGTCAGCACCCGAATGAATCGATACATCGAATTGTCGAAACAAATTCGGGGCATTTTTGAACGCTTCACACCAGACGTTGAGCCTTTGTCGATTGACGAGGCCTTTCTCGACGTGAACGGGTGCGTCCATCTGTTCGGTGGAGCAGAAAAGATTGGCCGCGAGATCAAACACGCTATTCTAAGTGAGGTTGGATTGGTTGCTTCCGTCGGAATTGCACCGAACAAGTTCCTGGCCAAGTTGGCGAGTGACCTGGACAAACCGAACGGATTCACTGTCATTCCACCGGACCGCATTTTGCAAACTCTTGAACCGTTGAGTGTGTCGCGGCTTTGGGGAGTCGGAAAAGCTACGCTTCGAAAGTTCGAACACCTCAGCCTACATACCTTTGGCGATTTACAACGCTTGACGGTCGAGCAAGCGGTTGGATTGCTGGGGCCGCGAATGGGCAATCATTTTTGGCGGCTTGCTCGAGGGCTTGACTCACGAGCCGTACAAAGCTCCCGTCAAGCCAGGACAGTGTCCAACGAATGGACCTTCTCGGCAGACATCGATTGCCCTACAGAGCTGAAACGCCGACTCCTGCAACTCACCGACAAAGTCGCGGCAAGATTGCGTCAAGGCGATGTGCGTGGCAGAACGGTAAACCTGAAAGTCCGCTTTACCGGATTCGAAACCATCACCAGAGCTCAAACTCTGCCGCGTGCAACCAACACTACGGATGCCATTCGGACCTGCGCCGAAGGCCTCTTGATGACGGTGCTGGATGAACATCCCAACCGCAAGATCCGCTTGCTTGGCATCGGCCTTTCCAACTTAGAACAGAGCAAGCCCATGCAGCTAGAGCTATTCCCGGAGGATGACGAGGAAACTCAAGAGACGCCAGTAGCCAGCCAGTTGGATCGCGCCACCGACCTCATTCGCCAACAATTCGGCTCCTCCGCCCTCCAACGCGGCAGCTCGCTCAAGCCCCCGGCAGAGTGAGCCCTTGACTTGTCACTCCATCCCTCAATCTTCTGACCATGAGACACGCAGTGTTGAGTTGGAGCATCGAATGGACGGCCCCAACTGCCGACCGCTGTTGTTCATTGCACGATCGGAGAGAACAAAAATTTTGGCGTAACTGGAGGGAGAGACGAAACATCTGTGCTGGCGGTTGGTTACTTCCAATGCAACAGTTGATTCCTAACCCAATTTGTTAGTGAAGATTCTGCCTATCCCGCAAGTAACGAATGCAGCTCGCCCGCTGAGTCGCTGCATTCAATCCAAACAACATGCACCGAACAAGGGCAATCATGGGCGCACTGATTCATCGAGACCGCAACCTGGTATTCCGTGAGTTTGATCAACTGCTCAACCTGGTTTTCACCGACCCAGCGCCCCAGCCCTGGACCAAGCCACACTTTCAAAGCATGCTCCGCTCCTTTCTGACGCACTCCGATCTCACCGTGACGCGCCGCGAATTGGCACGTTATGCAGCGGAGACTTGGCTTGTCAAGCAACGGCGATTTGCTCCCAAGACCGCTGAAGGACAGCTATCCGCATTTGCCCAAGCACTGCTTTCCGCTTGATGCATCTAGGATCTACGTACCGAGCGCCGAAAGTGAGCCTCGGCGGGCTGTCTAGGACTGGTAGTCCAGATTGGCGGCGTTAGCGGTTTCGCTCCCGTTGGAAGCGATGACAATTGCCTCTCGCGATTGCCGCCCCCTGACGCTGGGCTGATGGCTGTTCGTGATGCGAATGTCCATCTGCATCGACCATTTGCCTTCGGCGTCGCCGCGAATCAGCCAGTGAGGCATGACACAGACGGATTGGTGAACCAGTTCGAACCCAGCTTCACTCTGGCTAACGGTCTCGATTGGGAAAGTCCATAGATCACTGGAACGATTGAATTCCAAGTGAACGTCCAGCCCCTGCCAAGCATCGATTAGGCCAAGTTCGGTTGAGTGGCGAATGTCGAGCTTCGTTGCTAGATTTCCAATGGACTCACCGTCGCCATTGTAGAAGTAGCGATCGTCGGCACCGGCCGGCATGCCTGCAAAATTCCACTCGAGTGCAAGATGCAGTTCTCGATCCTGCGGCAACCCTTCTAGTAAGTAGACGACTTGCATGTTCGGACTGCCCGACTCGAGGGTGAGGGCTTTCGTAATTCGAATGGGAATGCCCCAAGCGTTTCCGTCACGCGAAAGTTGCAACTGCACCTTGGAAGCAGCGCGACGCAGCTTGGCCTCAAACGGCTGCGCGACAAAATCACCACGCTGCAACGCCTCAGATGCACTCACCTGATCAATCGAAATATTATTGTCGAAAAAGTGATCCAAGAAGCTCTTGCGCGGGAACGCATCATATTGCAAACGCTCTTCTAAGCCTTCCTGCTTGAAGACGACACGGTCATGAATACTAGCCACATCGGCATCCGCTTGGGACGCTCCCTTCAGCACCTTCTCGTGATACGCTTCCGGGCGACGGTTGATGGTCGCTAGTAAATTGTGCTTCAAACTACGAACGTCGAGTTCGTACATCATGCCGCCCTGAGCCGGTGCGAAGTAGGCACACAACTGCTCATTCGACAAACGCACTTCTGGGCGCAGATCGAAATTGTAGTCCTCGCTTCGAGCGTCTACCCAGGTAGAGCGACCGTGATCCAGGTACTCGAGCTTGTTGTCCGCATCGATTAGCTGGCTGTAGATGGCGTTGCGCAGGTGCGGCAGATAGATCCCACCAAATGCTCCGTGCCAATACGGGCAATTGCACTGCCCGCGATACAGCGCATCCTCGACCTCGCCCAACAACTCGGCATCGCCGCTGAGTCGACGAGCATCCTCGAGGGCTCGGCTAACTTCCATCATCCGCGAGTACATCTCGCCGGCTTCGGGATATCGGACCTTGAAATTTCGCCAATTGCCAGCTCTCATGAATCGCGATAGATCCTCCCATCGCGGATGTTCGGCAAGTTCGTGGCTCAGCTCACTTTTGAGCTGTTGCACTTCGGCAGGCAGTGCCCACTCCGTCATTTCGCGGTAGCTGCAGTCGGGAAGATAGATCTTGTTGTAACGCGATTCGGACTCAGCCGCTTCATTCAAGGTGGCAGTTTGCAACCAGTCAGCATTTTCGGAAAGGGCTTGGAAGAAGCGGTCGAGCCAACCATCTTGGTAGACATGCTGCTGAGTATCTGGCCAAGTGCCGAACTTCTCGCCGTCGTCACCGAAAACGAGCGTTGCCCCCGGCGAGGCGTCACCGACCTCACGACAGTAGTCCAGCGTCTGCTCGACTTCGGCAAACGGAATCAAGTATCGCAGACGCTCGCTACCAGGGAAAACGCGCAAGATGGCTCCATCGTCTTCGGTAAGGTAGCTGCCCGCAAGATCGGAGTCGGTCAGCCCGGCTGCTTTGAAGTGATAGTCGTCCAACACCGTATAATCGATGCCACTCCGAGCAATGTCCTTCGTCAGATTGCTCTCCCAAACTCGCTCCGGCATCCACATGCCACGAATTCTCGTTTTGAAGCGGTCTGCTAGGTATTCGCCATAGTTGCAAATCTGCCCAACGCGATCTCGGGACGGCAACATCGTGAGAATGGGCTCGTAGAACGGCCCGCCGATGATCTCGATTCGGCCCGCAGCGACCAGGCCAGCGATGCGGCGCAAGTACTCCGGCTGATTCTGCTCAAGCCACAGCATCAACGGACCAGAAGTGTGGAGCGAGATCTTCAGTGCATCATAGCGTTCGAATACGTCGAGAAACGGTCGATAGCTATCAACGAAAGCCTGCTCGATGACGCCGTCAAAATTCCCAATCGGTTGATGGTTATGGAGAACCAAGCAGAGTCGAACGTGTGGATTCATGGCCAGCCAGCATTGTCGAGGTTCAGGAAACTGATAATGCTAGAACCGCACACTAAGGTCCTCGGTTTGGGGCCAAACGCGAGATACTGCGATGCTAGCAAATGCTCGTCCGGCGCGCAACGTCGCGCATGGAGCACTCGCTGACTGTCTTCGGCCTGCCAGTTGAGTCAGCAACAGAAAATCTTGCCTAGCCAGAGACTCCTCCGTGGAACGTGCCACCGGAAGAGACGATTATTCCGAAAGAATGCGGACAGCTTCAAGCAGAACCTAGCCAAATCGGCAGGGCGACGTTGGCTCAACGCCGCGGCTAGCGGAAAGCCGAACCAGTCGGGTTGCCTGGCCGGCCAACAGCGTTAAGTATGCAGGATTTAAGAAAACGTAGCGTTTCCAAAGCCGTGTTGGCTCCTTGGAGAGCCGGTAGAGCCACTCGAGTCCACGACGTTGCATCCAGCCTGGCGCTTGACTCAACTGCCCGGAGTGAAACGCAAAAGCAGCCCCGACGGCCAGCACAGGCATGGAGATCTCGGAAGCGTTTTCAAAGGCCCAAATCTCTTGACGCGGGCAACCAAGTCCAGCCAGAGTAATGTGGGCTCCCGAATTGCGGATGGTGTCCCGAATCTCTTCGCTTTCTTCCTGGCTGACGGTGCGAAATTTCGAAGCCAGCTTCCCAACAATTTTGATTCCGGGAAACTTTTTCTCGAGCGACGCTGTCAGCGTATCCAGGGTGGAATCGTCGCTACCGAATAAGAAAATCCCTAAGCCGAGCTTACTTGCCGCCTCGCAAACCTTGAGCGTAAGCGTGGGGCCGTATACTCGGTCCTTCAGCCCAGTTCGGTGCAGAAGATTGATTCCCCAGCGGACAGGCTGCCCATCAGGTACCACCATATCAAGCTGATTCAAACGGTAGCAATGCTGCCGATCTAGGACGCCAGTCATCACGCCGTGCACAGCGAGCGCGCTGACCGCGTAAGGCTTCCTTTCCTGAGCAGCAGCGACGATGCGCGCTACGGCGGCTTCGTAATCAACAGCGTCGATTTGGATGCCAAGCAAATTTTGCTTACCTAAATCGATCACAATTAATGCCCTACCCGACCAGTCACGATCGATGCAACAGTCTGCAAAACCAACCTAGTGTCGACCCAAAATGACTGGTGTCGGCGATATGCTAAGTCCAAACGCATCCACTGTTTGAACGCAATTTGCTCACTCTTGCGGACTTGCCAGTAGCACGTCAGGCCGGGCTTAATGAGTTCCCGCTGGCGTTGCCAGGGGGTACATTGCTCAGCTTCGAAACACGGCAATGGACGTGGACCAACTAGAGCCATGTCGCCGATGAGAACATTGTAGAGCTGGGGAAGCTCGTCCAGCCCGGTGGCTCGAAGGAACTTTCCAATTGTAGTGACGCGAGGATCGCTCTTAAGTTTGAACGCTGGCCCATCGCGTTCATTCTTCTCAAGCAGTTCATCGCGTTGTTGTTCGGCTCCCTCGCACATCGTGCGAAGTTTGTAGATCGTAAATTCGCGGCCAAGATACCCAGTCCGTTTTTGACAAAACAGTGCACCACCTGGACTGGTTGCTTTAACAAGAGCTCCAAATACCAGAAGCACCGGCGCCGAGATCGCTAAACCGAAGCAGGCTCCTGTCACGTCAATGGCTCGCTTCCACGCCGGATATGGGGCAGCAAACAGGGAGGTCGGGATGCTACGAAGCCGCGGCTGTGTCCCTTCGAACTCTCGCTGCAGTTGCTCTTCTGTGGCTGAGTTGACATCGAACTCTTCCGCTGCTGCTGTTCCAACCTTCGAACCGGTGGTTGGTTTGGAGTCGTCCGGATAGCAGAACCCCTCACCCTCAACCTCAACTCCGGCGGCATGCAAGCGACAGAGCAAATCCTCCATCACCAGCTCGACCCCTTCGGCATGCGTCATGGGCAGCATGACGCCGATGCGTCCCGGGCCCAAGTGCCCAATTTCATCGGTGTCTCGCAATCGTTGGCGTGAAACCTTCGACAACTGCATCGTTTGCTTGCGCAGGGAACTCAATAGTGTGAGGCGCAAAATGATGACGCCAAACTGACCGCCAGCTCGATCAACTCGTGAACGCTCCTTCGCCAAGGCGCGCTGGAACTCCCGCTGGCTCAATAGCAGCGGAGTCCATTTTGTATTGCGATTCCAGCCCGAGCGGGAACGCTTCCAAAGGTGGGAGATCATGGGCAAAAAGATCTTCTGAGTGGGTCGAGCTAGTAGGCAAGGATCCGTTTAGCCATCTTGCCGAGCGATGTAGGCGTCGGTTTCCAACGCTTTTGCGACTTGGGCTAGTCACATTGGAGTTGTGAATGACTAAGGGTAGCTAGGCGAAGCCATTTTTCCAGCCTTACGCAGCCCCTAAATTTCAAGCAATCGCTATTTTCCACCCAAAGTGCCACCTTTGGCGTGTGGGGAACCCTACAGCCCCCCGCGTCGGCATAGCCTCTCGAGTGTACGACCGAAGCGAACTAACACTTTCGTTATGTTATAACGACCGCCTGTGGCAGACGGTATCCGCGTCCAACACACTTAACACGCGAGCTGTATATTGTTTCGCTCACGACAAACCATACGTTCGGCAAACCACTTCGCACGCGGAGTAATTGCACGCTGGCTGGCCTTCGGAATATCGAACGCCCCTGGTTTGAATACAGCGCCGCAAAGCATTAGCGCTGACTTGCAACTTGACTAGCAAACTTGAACAAGGAATTCCGATGGCACACAACCACCCCCCTGTTGTGAGTAGTCTCAATCCGCGCAGCCGAACCAGCTTTGCTTTGCTTCTAACACTGGCAATCTGTAGCGTGTATGCATCCAGGAGTTTTGCGGAGGAGAGCGGCACCGCTGGGGCCCCTTCCCAAGGCAAACCGAATATCGTCCTGATTTTTACCGACGATCTTGGCTACGGCGACATCCCGGGTTTTGGGCCCTCAGAAATTCGAACACCGAATATCGACAAACTGGCCAGCCAAGGAACCCGGTTTACGGACTACTACGTCGCGCAAGCTGTCTGCACGGCAAGCCGGGCGGCACTGATGACTGGCTGCTACGCGAATCGCGTTGGACTAGCTGGGGCTCTCAATCACAAAAGCAAGACGGGCATCAACCCCAACGAAAAACTACTGCCTGAAATCCTGAAAGATCAAGGCTACGCTACAGGCATGTTTGGGAAATGGCACCTCGGACTTTCACCGTACTTTAGCCCACTCAAAAATGGCTTCGACGAATGGTTGGGAATTCCATACTCAAACGACAATACGAAATACCATCCAGTCCTATTTGATTCAATGCCGCCACTGCCGCTGTTCGACGGTGATAAAATCATTGAAGAAGATCCCGACCAACGCTTCTTTACACAACGACTTACACAACGAGCGGTCCAGTTCATTGACAAGAACAAAGACCACCCGTTCTTTCTCTACGTACCTCACGTCATGCCGCACGTCCCAGTATTCGCCTCACCAGATTTCGATGGAAGAAGTGGCAAAGGCATTTACACCGATGTGATCGAAGAAATCGACTGGTCCGTCGGCCAGATCGTCGACGCGATCGACCGCAACAACCTTTCCGAGAACACACTGGTTATCTTCACAAGCGACAATGGACCGTTCTTGAGCTACGGAACTCACGCGGGCAGCTCCAAGCCACTTCGTGAAGGCAAACTGACTTGCTTCGAAGGAGGCGTTCGGGTTCCAACCATCATGCGGATGGTCGGTCACGTCCCTGAAGCATCTACATGCTCGACTCCAATTATGTCCATCGACTTGCTACCAACCGCATGCAAGCTCGCCGGTGCACCACTTCCAGATGCTCGACTGGACGGATTGGATGTGAGCGACGTACTGTTTGGAAAGTCTACCGACTCGCCTCACCAGTGCTTAGTCTTTTATAGCGGCAGCGAACTGCACGCCATCCGGTCCGGAAAGTGGAAGCTGCATTTCCCCCACAAGTATCTGACTCCCAATGAGGATTTGCGGTCCGATGGAAAACCCGCCGGCTTCGGCAAGCTCAAACCACAACCAATTACACAAAGCGGCGTTGAGGGGATTGCGAGTCGTCATGGGTACTACGTAAGGCAACTACCATTATCCCTGTACGACCTATCCGAGGACGCTGGTGAACAAAACAATGTCGCCGAGCAGCATCCGGAGGTCGTCCAACGCTTAACCAAACTTGCCGACACGTACCGGAAAGCACTCGGTGACTCACTCTCCGGCGCCGAAGGCAATCAACTCCGCCCAGTCGGGAGAAGCGACCGGTAGAAGCAACCGGAAAACAGTCGTACGATATTTCAACTTCAAAGGCACAACACGCAAGGACGCTGCCCCATGCCATTCATCGACATCCAATCACTGAAATCGGTTGAAGCCATCCCGGGTTGCCATCTGCGAACGCCGTTCGGAGAGAACATTCTCTTGTCGTATCTCGAAATGGAGCCGGGAGCGGAAGTGCCGATTCATGATCACCCCCACGAGCAAGCCGGAATGCTGATTTCGGGCCAGCTTGAGTTGACGATCGGCGACGAAACAAAGGTTTGCTCGGCGGGCGACATGTTCATCATCCCTCCAAACGTACCGCACCGGGCGAAGGCGATCGACGGTCCGGTTACGGTGCTCGACATCTTCAGTCCTGTCCGCGAAGACTACGCGAAACTATTTATTCAGCAGAACGCGACAAACGGGCTGTAGCGTCCATGGGAATTCCTGTTCGCAAGACCATGCCAACCGGGCACGGTGACTTGATCTGGATGGTCACCGACGACGGTAGTCGCACGCTTCAGATCGGCCACGACGGGGAGACCTTTCATAGCGGCTGCGGCGCGGTGGCGGAGAGTCTACATGTCTACTTGCGCAACAGCGGCGCTCACGACAGACTTGTTGCGGGGATTCCGACACAAGTCTTTGAGCTGGGGTTCGGCACTGGCACAGCCCTGTTTTTAACCGCTGGATTGGCGGAGATGTTCGATGCGCCGCTTGTATTCGAAGCGGTAGATCTCAAACTACTGCCGGTGGATGTCTATGCGCAGTTGCAATTGCCCCAAGTGCTGCTGAGCGGTCGAAATACGTTTCACGGTGTCCTACCAGTTTTCGAAGATGCATCGCTACAACCAGATGCACTATCAGAAGCCTGGCAGCAATTCGCATCGATTGTAGGTAGCCTGTGCGAGGAGTTTGTGGATTGGCTGTCGGGCCTCGATGACCAAGCGACTGGGCCTATCGAGGTTCGCCTTGGAAAACACACGACACTGCGGCTTCACCTTCGCCCCTTCGCAGCAGCTTGGTTCGAGCCCGACACTCCCGTCTATGATGCTATATACTTCGATCCGTTTAGCCCTGAGACCTCGCCCGAACTATGGAGCCCTGCTGTCTTTCAGTTGATGCGAAGCTGCTTAAAGCCAAGCGGCAAATTGACAACCTACTGCGTCAAGGGCGACGTCCGCCGAAGCTTGGCCTCTGCTGGCTTTGAGCTAAGCAGAGTCCCCGGCCCACCGCATGGCAAGCGAGAAGTACTCATTGCAGTCCCAAGTTGCACGCCGAGGTCACCAACCTCTCCGATCGTTTAGTTATACTCGACGACGCCAAGAGCCGTTTTCTCACAACGAGCGTGAGGGGCTCGGAGTACTCAAACAAACTGAGACCAACTTCAACGGGTCAGTTGACTGATTGTCGATGCAGAGGCACCTCCAAAGTATTGGGGAAATTACACTGTTGCCAACGGGTTTGGGAAGACTGAATGGTTGCCTCCCTCAGGTCATAGTACGTGTGGCGCATTGGCGTCTTTGTTTGCCGACGCAGCGAAAGCACTAAGCATCGATCAGACTGATGAGATGAGGAAATATCAATCCGGTCATGAATACTTAAATGCAGGGACCAAACGTGGACTCTTTTAGTGCCGTAGGCACGACATGTTGTAGCCACGGACGTCAGTCCGTGGT
>CAYPLE010000041.1:22403-46095 GCA_964411445.1 uncultured Pirellulaceae bacterium | reverse complement strand
AAGTAACAGCCGCTGCGGCTGCTACGCAGGGTAACTCAAAAGTACAATTTGCGGTTGCTTGGAGAAGTCGTACGATGGCCTCCCAAGGCCGTCGCCGAACGACTTGCGTCAATCGACGGCCTTCCAAGGCGCCTTGGAAGGCCATCGTACAATATCGTACTTTGAATAAATGAGTGCCCCTGGGCTGCTACGGTAATGCAAACCCATTGTTTTGTGGCCAGACCGTACGTTAGCGTTTGGCGACAAGGACAGGGAATCGGATCATAAACTTCGTCCCCTTCCCAACCGAACTCTCAACTCGCACGCGGCCGCGGTGATTGTCGATAGTTTCCTTGCACGCCGATAAGCCAACGCCAGTTCCGCCTTTGCCCGATGCGTCGGGTCCGGACTTCGTGGTGAAGAAGGGATCGAAAATCTTGGGCAGTTGTTCAGCCGGAATGCCCTTGCCAGTATCTTGCACAGCCAAAACAACTTCATTGCTCGATGCATCGTGCTGCAATGCCACGGTAACGCATCCACCTTCATCTGTTGCTTGGCGTGCATTGACCAACAAGTTCAACAGCAAACGCTGTAGCTCGTTTTCATCTCCCGAAATCTCGGGCACTTCGTCACAGTTGAGCTCAAGGGTCACACGGTATTTTTTAAACTCGCGTTCGAGCAACAGGTGGGCGTTTTCAACAACCTTGGTCAACGATGTTGGACCGTGCTGAGGAGTTCGGCTTCTCGACAGAGCCAGAACACTTCCGGCGACGCGAGTCGCCTTGTTTGCTGCGTCGTTGATGCGCGTGAAGGCTTTATCACGTGAGGCCTCATCCTTGTGACGCATGCCTAGCCGGGCATAGTTGACGACTGTCATCAGCAAGTTGTTGAACTCGTGCGTCGTCGTGCTTGCCAGTTCCCCGATGGTTGCCATTCGCGATGTAGCGCGAAGCTGTCGTTGCAGGAACTCAATCTGCTCCAAGAGTTCCTGTTCACGAGAGCTTGCCGCAGCCTGCTGGGCACCGGCTGTCGCTGCAGCGCCCCGAGGAGCAACTGTTGACGGTGACGAAGACTGAGGTTGAGATTGTGAGCTAATAGCCTGTGGCATGGAATACTCTGCAGTTGTTCGTGAACGCCTTCTTGAGTTGCGGCCAAACAAGCCGCAGGATTAAAAGTATCGGCGCCGCCGTGGAAGGCACTGAAGTCAACAACCCCTTGCCTGGGCCGCTACTAAAGTTAAGCAAAGCAAAGCCTAGCCAGTCGCTCACGCTCCGCTACTTGGAATCCCTCCCGCACTCAGCGTCTTCTTCCCAGATCCCGCAAGTTCGCATCTCTGTGTTTGTCGAGCTAAAACGCCCTCAGTCGGGCGAGACCCTCCCAGGTGGAAGAGGCTGCGGAAACTACGCCCAGGAGATGGCGATTGAACGCCAAACTACAGTCGTAACCCCGGAGTTGGTGAAAGTTCCCATATACTTTGGTGGCGGTTTTCCGCATGCTTCGGCTGTCTCGCCCCTGGATCGCCTTTTCAGTTGTCGAACGAGCATTCGCAAACGGTCAGGGGCATTTTGGAGAGGTGCTCCCACGTGTCCCATACCTTGTCATTGATCGACCCTCAAGCTGCGCAGTTTTTCCTAGACTGTGCTCGCCATCGCGGAGGGGTGCTTTTTCAAAGCGACTCTACGTGGTCCTGCGCGCTGAGCAACAATCTTGGTGCGACCAACCTGGAGACACTCCTTGACCAGGTGTTACCCAAGCTGGACGAGCTGGATTTCCCGGCTCTCGTGAATCAATCGTCTGGCCTGCAACAGCACTTGCCCGCCTCGGTTCGAGCTGCTGTCGCTCTAAATCCTGCGGCGGAAAATGCTCTGATTCTGGATCTGTTTGGCTTTTCCATCGACGATCGTCGCTATGCGTGTGGAATCCGCTCCGCACCACAACTTCAGCAAGATGGCCGGACTCGCGGAACAGCTTACCGACGGCAAGGTGAACATGCGAGATCGCTAGCAATTGCAACATGGGTGTCGACATTCGTTCACGACATCTGCCAGCCGATCGGCGTTTCGCAGAACATCGTTGACATCATTATGATGAAGCTGAAAACAGGTCAACTCGAGCTGGAAAGTATGCAATCATTGTCGGTTACGCTCGAAGCGGCGTCTGCTAAGACAAAGGAAATGATTGCCAAAATCAAACAACAATTCGTGGAAATCGACTGCGAACCAAGCATCGTCGATCTTTGGGATGCACTGAATCGTTACATCGTTGGTACTGACAGCCCCCTGGCATTTGATCTTGTCCCCAAAGTCGCCTTGGTAGAGGCACCCGTACAGCTGGAACACTTCAATGCACTAGTCGACTGCATGGTCGAGTTGTTGACGCTGGTCGATGCCGGAATCGTCCGAGTCGACGTACGCGAAGAATCCAGCAACGCCATCATCGCCTTTGATAGCTCCGTGGATATCACCATTGAACCACTTGATAAAGCCGTCGGCAGCGACTTACTGCTCAGCGCCCTTTGGCATTCGTGCAGCGCGATAGCAAAGGCGTTGGGCGGAACGATCGACATCTTAGAAGAATCGCGTAGCTGCAATTCATCCTGCACAAGAATTCAGGTTGAAATTCCAACCGGTGATCGCAAACGCCTCAACCGTACGTTGAAGAAGATTTGGTAACGGAACAAACCTCTGCCAGCGCCGAATCAACCGTTTTCCGCTAGTGCGAGCCAAATGGACGAGCATCGCATTGCACCAAGTGCATCTCAGGCGCAAACAGGAGCAAAACCGCTAGCCTTCGGGCTTGAAACGCTCTAACGACGCCACTTCAACCAAGTTGAAAACAGGCGAGCTACCGTTGGAGTGAAACGCGTCTTATTGTATTGATCGCCCAGCTTTCGGATTGCTTCGGCGCGGGTCGGATAAGGCGAAATAGTTGCTGAGATCTTGGCGAGACCGACGCCGCTTGTCATTGCCATTGATATCGTCGAAATCATATCGCCTGCGCCTTGCCCAACGATCGTCCCACCGACAATCTTGTCCGTCCCGCGGCGCACATGAACGCGAGCAAAACCAAGAGTATCACCCTCCAAAATGGCTCGATCCAGCTTCGAAAACTCTTGCGTATAAGTGTCGATGTCGATGCCAGCCTCCGCAGCCCCCGCTGCGGTTAATCCAACCTGCGCCAGCTCAGGCGAGGTGTATGTTGCCCAAGGGATAACCATACCGCTCATCTTCTTGCGGCCAGCAAATAGGGCATTCTGAATAACAGCTCGAGCCATAAAATCGGCGGCATGCGTGAACTTGTACTTGGACGCAACATCGCCAGCAGCAAAAACTCTGGCATTGGTACTTTGCAGACGGTCGTTGACGAAAACCCCTTGTCGAAGATCATACTCAACACCAGCGGCCTCCAGCCCCAGCCCCGATACATTTGGTGTTCTACCAATCGCCATCAACACTTGCGATGAAACAACCTGAGTCGACACTTCATTGCCAGCTTGTTTCGATTCGCGGTAAGTCGTTTCGCGATTGCCGTCGGAGGCCGTATGAAAACTCTCAACGCGAGCATTGGTGACGACTCGAACGCCCTCTTCAATCAAGCGTTGTTGCACAATCAATGCCGCATCGGGATCTTCGCGTGAAAGAATATGATCCGAAGCTTCGAGCAGCGTTACCTTCGAACCGAATTGGCAAAAGGTCTGCGCCATTTCGACGCCTATTGGTCCACCGCCGACAACGACTAGGCTTTCAGGCAGCTCGGTCAATGAAAAGATGGACTCGTTCGTCAAAGGCTCGATTTCGGCGTATCCTTCGATATTTGGTGCATCAGCTCGCCCGCCCGTTGCAATAACCGCTTTGCTAAACTCCAGTTGTTGTCCAGCAACTTGAACGGAGCTTGGGCCGGAGAATGTCGCGTCGCCCAGATAAACATCGATGCCCAATGACCGAAAGCGATCGGCTGAATCGTGCGGGCTAATCTCACTGCGCAGCTTCCGCATCCGTGCCATCACTTGAGGAAAATCAACCTCCGGGGCACCTACATGCACTCCTAGCTCCCTCGATCGACGTATCGCTCCGACCGCGTGCGCACTCGCCAAGAGAGCTTTGGATGGCACGCAGCCAACATTCAGGCAGTCTCCGCCCATCAACGAGCGTTCGATCAAGGCTACCTTGGCTCCCAATCCGGCGGCTCCAGCAGCAGCGACCAAACCGGCTGTCCCGGCACCAAGTACAACTAAGTTGTAGCGTCCTTGCGGAGTTGGATTCTCCCAGTCAGTTGGGTGAACATTTGCCTGCAGCTTCTGATTGTATTCATCCAAGGGCTCGAGCATCTGACGGTAGTCGGCGGCCATCTTGCAGCTCCAGGCTGTTTTTGAGGTTGAGACGAATGAGCTTGTGCGCGAGACTTCGCCAGTCAGGAGTAATCCGCTTCGAAAAGAACTGCTACGCTGCAGAGCAAGCATTATTGTGACTGCCTTTTGCCTGACAGTCTTACGCCGCTGAGGAGAAATTCCGCACGTTTTGGAAAGTGGCGGAAAGGCGATTCGAAGAAAGCCGATGAATCTGGCCGGGTGCATCGGCGCCAATCAACGCGAAACAGATCAAAGCCCTGGAAGAGCCCACCCGGATTGGAATTGGACGGACGTCTGCCCAATCGATTCAAGCAGGCGAAAAATTGCTGGAGCCAAATTGCTCGAACTTCAGCCGTAGTGAGCCAGACTTTTACGCCGCTCGGCGGGTTTGCTGGGATTCAGCAAGGAAGGCTGCGACACCTTCGCTAGCAATATCGGTCGACAGAAGCTCTCCGCAAGGAGCGAAGAACTTGATTTCATCTTCTTCGATAAACCAAACGGCGGTATAGCCTGCTTCGGAGAACTTGCGTCCGCAGAACAGACCTCCTTGGATCAACAACGATTCGCTCAGCCCACCCTGGTCACCTGCACCGTAACGCGCAAGCTCAGCAGAGACATAGTGCCGAACATTCTCAACGTCGTTGAAAATTGCCATTCATACTGCCCACTGGAGTCGTTGAACACCTTTCGGTGGCTGGCGCCACGCGACAAGTGCTAACATCGGTCAGTCAAGACAGCCGCGCTAAGCCTAGGTGGTTCGATTCCTAGATACTGCGTAATCCCCGCAGCTTGCCAGTCAGCTTGCCTGCCTGCGATCGATCCAGACCGCTGGCGGGTTTGGTCAGACACGCACCAAGCCCAAAAAATGCACTGTGGAAAGTCCACAGTGCATTCTGGTAGTGGCATTTAAGAAACATTGCAACTAAGAGCGGATTACAGCTCGATATTGAGCGTCGTAGCAGCTTCGGTGACCGTGTGAGTCAGGCCCGAAGTTGAAGCCGAAGCGTATTTAGCGGGCAACTCGTTCTTTGATTCGGCAACGTCTTGGGCTCCGCCGTAATCATCCATTTCGTCCATCTCTTCGTCCGTTCCGTAGATGCTGTCTTCTCCCCCAGTCTCGGCAGGTTCAGCCGGAGTGTCGTACTTGTTGACGGTAACTGAGTACTCGCCAGGTACTGCACCATCTCCAGTTTCGTAGGTACCAACACTGAACGTTCCATCCTCTTCGGTAACCGCTGTTGCAGCAGTCCCAGCTCCTTTCGGCGACAAAACAACGTTGGCACCAGCAACAGGCTGACCATCTAAAGTAAGCGTCCCCGTGACAGGGAATGTTGCTTCTCTTTTCTCACCGCCACAACCGGCGAAGGAGAATACAGCCGCACTAAGCAATACTGCACAAATTTTCGTATTCAAGGCTTGGTCTCCACCACTTCAAATATGAGCTAACGTGTGTACGAAAAAAGGCTGGCCCAACGGTTGAATGTCAGACCAGCCTTTAGGATAAGCATAAAGCGAACTTCAGGCTACTGAGGAACGCTAGCAACTTCACCGCCAGCCATAGTTCCAAGTGCTCCCCAAACGCCGTAAGGGCTAGGACCTTGAAGTCGACCGGCTACGCCAAGAGCGGTGTTGCCTGTATCGATGTTCTGGCTGAAGAACTGAACGCTACCGTCGCACATTGCGGCGTTCACACCACCGGTGTGATTACTTGCTGGAGGTAGCATCATGTGCTGCTGATCACCCCAGTTACCACCTTCAGCACACTGTGGACCGTTTGGACCAAGTACTGTGTGGAACCCGACGTAGGCAGGCTGACCGTCAGTCCAGCTTCGACCACGACGTCCGTAGAAGGTGAGACCTTCACGGAAGAACTGACCTTGGGTCTGCTGACGGCAAACCGCTGGAGAGGCACGCAAACCGCCAATGTTCTTGACATAGGCCATGTTGAAGCGAACTCCGTTCAGAGTCGTCGTTGCACCATCACGTCCACCAGTGGACAGTGGGCGCGAGCAAAGCAGTTCAGAGTAAGCGATCGTGTTACTCGTTCCGTCAGAGACAGAACCGAACGAACGCCATACACGCGACCCGAAGAGACCACGAATTTGGTCGCCGTCGTCGCGAGCGCGGTGAATCGAGTCACCGACACACATAGCGTAGCTGATTTCTCGCTCTGCTTGACGTGGACCTGGATCCGAAGGGCAACGCATGTAAGGAGGAGCTGCACGCCAGACAATCCAGCCTGAGTTCCATCCTACAGGACCACCGGGAGCAACCGTGTCGGTTCCTGCCTGAATGGCATTGAACATGTTGGTTTGCTCAGCGAATGGCAGCAATGGAATCCAACCGCTCAAGCGATAGTGATTCGCGGTGTTGTTGTTGCCATTTGAACGCCAGCCAGTTCCAGCCTTACGAGCTGGGAAACGCTTGTAGGCAGAAGCGTAGTTGTGCAGCGCCAAACCCATTTGCTTTAGGTTGTTCGAGCACTGCATTCGACGAGCAGCTTCGCGAGCTGCTTGAACGGCTGGCAATAACAGGCCAACCAAAATACCAATGATGGCGATAACCACCAGCAGTTCCACAAGCGTGAAACCGCCCTTTCGAGAACGATTCATAAGGACTCCAATCTGATAGAACAGGACAAGACACGAAAATCTTAAATTTTCGTAAGCAAAGTAATTTTAATGAGTACAGGACTTCGGTCAATGGCAAGGCGCTCTGCGGTTCCCCAAAAGTAGGAAATACTGCGGCAATCTTCCCCTTCGATACACACTATGCGCTATTAAGTAAGCGACAACACCTTGAAAAAACCGCATTAGGAGCCCGATCGGCTCGATGCTCTCCCCCAGATTAAGCTAGCAAAGCCAACCCGAATTCAACGCAGAACCCGCGTTTCACCCATTCTCGCTAAAGTCAACGGAGTCGCTTTCTTGGCTCATCGCTGGCCCAAATCTGAATTATTGACTGGTTCAGCACGGGTAAAGCCTGGAATGTTTTGACAGTTACGCGGAATTTGCTTACGATGCCTTCAGAGAGCATGACGCACTTTAGGACGTCGCAGGGGTAGAATTCGTTCCATCTTTACCTGCGGCTTCACAAAAAGCTGCACGCCGATGCTCCCCCGCCTGACCCAAGGGTCATCCTACCTCAAATAACCCACCGATTCAGCAGAGTAGACGACTCCTTACGTCGCCGCTCGCATCACCACATTGGCTGCGGCACAATTGCCAACGCTAGAATTGTTCACCTCAGATGCAATAACGGAGTTGCATGATGAAATGCTTCGGAAACAGTCTGTCGCGGCGTTCCGCGCTCACCATTGGCGCCTTCGGCGGCCTTACGCTTGCTGATCTACTGCGTGCACGCAGTGTTCTTGGCGATCAAAAGCACTACGACTTTATTCCAGCCAAGGCGGAGAGTGTGATTCACATCTTCCTGCCCGGCGGTATGGCTCACCAAGAGTCTTGGGATCCCAAGCCATACAGCCCGCTTGAGTACCGCGGCGAAATGGGCACAATCAAAACCAACACCGGTGAAGTAGTCAGTAAGACGCTTCCCAAGCTGGCGCAGTGTGCTGACAAATACACGATCATTCGCTCGATGACGCACGGTGAAGCAGCCCACGAACGTGGAACGCACAACATGTTCACCGGCTACAAGCCAAGTCCAGCGCTGATTTATCCGAGTTTCGGAAGTGTTGTCAGCCATGAATATGGTCCGCGAAACAACTTGCCGCCTTATATCTGCATCCCCAATCGCCCCAACGAATTCGCGGGCAGCGGCTATTTGTCGAGTTCATATGGACCGTTTGCACTCGGTGCAGATCCGTCGCGGGACAACTTCAAAGTTCAAGACTTGAACTTGGCTGGCGGCGTCGATGCCGAACGCTTCGCACGTCGGCAAGAAGCACTTGAGTCGGTCAACGGCTACTTCGCATCGCGACACAACGCCGACTCAGTGACCGCCATGGACAGCTTCTACGAGCGAGCGTACAGCTTGATCAATTCTCAGAAAGCACGCGAAGCATTTGAGATTGAAAAAGAAGATTCAAAGCTGCGTGATCGCTACGGACGCAATCAAGCCGGGCAACGTCTCTTGCTCGCAAGGCGCCTGGTGGAAGCAGGTGCTCGATTTGTCAGCATGACCTACGGTGGCTGGGACATGCACAATGACATTTCGAACAACTTCAATCGCCAAATGCCTTCCCTGGACCAAGGCCTTGCAGCCCTGCTCAACGACCTGGACTCCCGCGGCATGTTGGACAAGACGCTGGTCATGGTCTCTAGCGAATTTGGACGCACGCCAAAGATCAACTCGACCGCTGGTCGAGACCACTGGCCAAAAGTGTTCAGTGTGATGCTCGCCGGAGGCGGTGTAAAGCGTGGTTATGTCCATGGAACCAGCGACCCAACTGCCGCTGAGCCGGACCTGGATCCGGTATCGCCGGAAAACCTAGCCACCACCATGTATCACTTGCTGGGAATTGTGGCGGATAAGGAGCTGATGGCCCCAGGTGACCGCCCCGTTGAGATCGTTGACGGCGGCAAAGTTGTCAAGGAATTGCTCGCTTAGATCCAAACGCTTTGAAGCCCGGCGGCCAGCGTGCCGCCAGAGCACGGCAACGCCCGCCGGGCGCGGCCTCACGATCTCTGTTCGCGGTTATACAAATCTCAGGTGTTGGAATCATTGTGTGTAGGAAAACGAAAATGAAGACACGCCCGTTGATGGTTGGTTGTTTCATTGCTGCGGCAATGGCAGGTACATTTCCACGAACGGCCCTTGCCGACGATCCTAGCTTGACGCGATTTAGCCCTCCCGGATTTGGGCGCGGTGAGACTGTAGAGCTGGAGATCTCCGGTGCACGCATCGGCGATGCTTCAAAATTGCTGCTCTACGACAAGGGCGTTACCTGTGAATCGCTGGAGGCCAAGGACGCAAACAAGGTCGTTGCAAAACTTCGCATCGACCCAGACTGCCGCCCAGGCCTGCACGCTGTTCGCTTGGCGACGAAGACAGGCATCAGCAACCTTCGCTACTTTGGCGTATCCCCGCTTCAACAAGTCGAAGAGGCAGAACCCAACAGCGACTTCGAGAGCCCGCAAGCAATTGAGCTCAATTCGACCATCTCTGGTGTCATCAAAACCGAAGACGTCGATTACTTCTCCGTAGAATTGGCGGAAGGGCAAACCGTAACCATTGAATTGGAGGGTTTGCGACTGGGCACCGAATTCTTCGACCCGTTCGTCGCCATCCTGGATCAAAACCGATTCGAACTTGCCAGCAGCGATGATGCTCCACTTGTTCAACAGGATTGCATCTGTTCCTACACGGCCGAAAAGGCTGGAAAATACATTGTTGCGGTCCGAGAAAGCAGCTTTGGTGGCAACGATCGCTGCCAGTATCGTGTGCACGTTGGGGATTTCCCGCGTCCCATCTCGATTGTTCCCGCTGGCGGACAGCCTGGCGAAAAGATCAACGCCACCGTTGTCGATGCCTCCGGTGCAACCTGGCAACAAGAAATCCAGCTCCCAGATGTTCCTGGAGAATTCGAATTTGTTGTCGAGAAAAACGGCAAACTGGCTCCTTCGCCCAACACGCTTCGCGTCGCTGCGATGCCCAACGCTATGGAGACAGAGCCCGATACGGATCGCGCCAGCCTGACGGCCTTGGAAACACCTGTCGCCCTGAATGGTGTTCTCCAGGAAGAAGGCGACATTGATTGGTTCAAAATCAAGGGCAAAAAGGACCAATTGATCGATGTGACCGTTTACGGTCGCAGCGTACTGCGTTCCCCCATCGATAGCTGGGTTGAAGTCCACAAGGCTTCGGGTGGACGAATTAGTTTAAACGACGATTCTGGCGGTCCCGACAGCCGCATTGAACGACTGAAGCTTCCCGAGGACGGCGA
Organism: uncultured Pirellulaceae bacterium; assembly: GCA_964411445.1. Taxonomy (GTDB): domain Bacteria; phylum Planctomycetota; class Planctomycetia; order Pirellulales; family Pirellulaceae; genus Aureliella. The sequence continues at coordinate 35,863 of CAYPLE010000041.1, read as the reverse complement.
ATACCTAATCGCCATCCGCGATCAACTTCGCGAAGGCTCCGCCAGTCACGCATATCGTATTGAAGTCTCTCCGCCGCAGCCGTCACTTCGACTGACCATTGACGAACTGCAGCGATATTTCTCGCAGACCATATCGGTGCCGCGAGGCAGTCAGATGGCTGTCCTACTTAGAGCTTACCGCAAGAACTTCGGCGGAGAGCTTGCTCTACTTCTACAGGATCCACCGGAGGGAATCAGCTTCGAGATTGGAAATGTGGCGTCCAACCAAAGCTACATCCCACTCATGATCAAAGCGGCAGCGGATGCCCCAATCGACGCCCGACTGACACGCCTGAGCGCTCAAACCACGGCCCCCGACAAACCCATCATCGAAGGAGCATTGGATCAGCGAACCATGCTCGTACGAGGACAGAACAATCGCGACATGTGGGGCCACAGCACGGATCGCCTAGCCTTAGCCGTCACTGAGGAACTTCCTTTCACGATTGAAGTTGAGCAACCCAAGGTGCCAATCGTCCGAGGTGGACAGGGGCATTTTGTTGTTCGGGCAACTCGCAAGGAAGGCTTCAAGGAACGGATTTACCTGCGAACGGTCTACAATCCCAGCGGCACATCGGCCAGCGGTTCGATTCGAATTGAAGGCGATCAAACTGAAGTCAAAGTACCAGTGACAGCCAATACAAATGCCGCCATCGGTAGCTTTCCTGTAGCCATCCTGGCTCGCGCAAAAGCTCGCGATGCGTTGACTTGGGTGTCGGCTCCGATGATCAATTTGCCGGTAGAAGACTCTTACTTCGATTTCAAGTTCGTCAAAGCTGTGGTTGAATCCGGTAAATCAGGCTCGATAACCGTCGGCGTCGAAGCCAAACGTCCGCCGCAGGGCGAAGTGGAAATGGAACTGGTGGGCTTGCCTGCCGGCGTTTCCTGCCCAACGCCAACCGTCAAATGGAAGGAGGGCGAGGCCCAGGTCGCCTTCCCGATTGAAGTCGGCGACAAGGCCAAGGTAGCGCCTCACAAAACGCTTTATGTCAAAGCGCGGATCATTCGCCCTGAGGGCACCATCCAGCAGACCGCAGGCCGCGGCGAACTACAAGTCACTGCGCCGGTGGCTCAGATCGCGGCGAGCACCCAACCTAAGGCCGCGGCGCCTCAAGAAGTTGCAGCAAAACCACTGAGCCGACTGGAACAACTCCGGCAGGCAAAGTTGGGCGGCGGCGAAAAATAACTCCCCGCTCGAATCCCCACCTCAACACTTCCCACCTAACGATTGCCTAGAACAGAAGAAACGTAATGAAGACGACTGTCCTCAACACTAGTGCGATTGCCTTCCTTTGCATTTTGACCAGCGGTATCTCCTACGCGATTACCCCAGCCGACAACGCTTCGGGGGCGGACGATTCAACGGCGAAAACCGTCAAGAATCCTGCCGAGGATGCAACCCCAAAGGCCCCGGTCCCGTCGCAACAAACCGACGTAAAGGCACCGGTAACGTGGACCGAAGTCCGTTTATATCCTGAGCAGATCCTGCTTTCGGGCAAGGCTGACTACCAGGGTGTTGTCGCCGTTGCGGTGCGGAGCGATGGCGTCACAAAAGACGTGACTGAGGAAGTCAAATTTCAATTTGCAGACGCCACGATTGCCACCGTCGAAGGCTTGTCGATCAAGCCGCTGGTTGGCGGTCAAACCAAGCTGACCGCCGCTTGGCAAGGGCTCGCGGCAAGCAGTGAAGTGACTGTCGCTTCCCCCGACGAGGCTCGGCCAATCAGCTTTCACCTTGATGTTATGCCAGTACTCACACGAACCGGCTGCAATACGGGGTCTTGTCACGGTGCAGCTCGAGGAAAAGATGGATTTCGCCTTTCCCTTTTCGGATTTGATCCCGTTGGTGACCATGAACGGATCACTCGAGAAATCGGCATCCGCCGCATCAATCTGGCTCGTCCCGAACAGAGCTTGATTTACCTCAAGGGCATCGGAGGCGTTCCGCACTCTGGCGGAAAACGCATGGAACCGGCCAGCGAATATGCAGAGACGCTTCTCGCATGGTTGGAAGCGGACGCGAAACTAGACGAAGGCGAGCCGCCGACTTGCACTCAAGTTGAACTGTTTCCGCCTGAAGCTGTCCTTGAGGGTGACGAGGCGACGCAACGAATGGTTGCCGTCGCCCATTACAGCGATGGAACAACTCGCGACGTCACAACCCTGGCTGCTTTCACTACCAACAACGCACGGACCGCCGATGTCGATGATCTTGGCCGCGTCTCTGCGGGCGTCCGGGGCGAAGCGTTTGTGATGGCACGTTTCGACACGCACACCGTCGGCTCCCAGATCCTGGCTCTTCCCGCCGGGCTGGAGTACACGCCACCAACGATTACAGGCAATTACATCGATAGCCTGGTGGGTGAAAAGCAGAAGAAACTTCGTATTCTTCCAAGCGAACTTTGCTCAGACGAAGAGTTTTTGCGACGAGCAACGATCGACATCGCCGGAAAGCTGCCAACGGAGCAAGAGTATGCTGCGTTCGTCAACGATGCCTCCAAGAGTAAGAGGGCACAGTTGATTGACCGATTGTTAGAACGCAAAGAATTCAGTGAAATTTGGGCCATGAAATGGGCGCAGCTCCTGCTTGTAAAGAGCAACAATCAGGTGAGTTACAAAGCTGCGTTCCTCTATTCAAGTTGGCTGACGAACGCACTGGCTACAGATACACCGATCGACCAAATTGTTCGCGACCTGATCGCCTCAAACGGCGGTGTTTTTGAACGCCCAGCGACAAATTTCTACCAGGTTGAAAGGGACACACTCAAGACCTCAGAGAATGTCGCTCAAGTCTTTATGGGGATTCGAACTCAGTGTGCCCAGTGCCATAATCACCCCTTTGACCGTTGGACGATGGATGACTACTACGGTTTTGCATCCTTCTTTTCGCAGATTGGCCGCAAGACTGGAGAAGATTACCGAGAAATCATTGTCTACAACCGGGGCGGCGGTGAAGTCAATCATCCTGTCACAAAGAAGCCCGTACCAGCCACTTACCTGGGCGGTGAGACAGCCGACACAAAGGGGCGCGATCGCCGGGAAGCGTTGGCTGAGTGGCTGACCAGCAAGGAAAACCCCTTCTTCGCGAAGAGCATCGCAAATCGGGTCTGGGCTCACTTCATGGGCGTTGGCATCGTGGATCCAGTCGATGACATCCGCGTCAGCAACCCAGCTAGCAACCCAGCTCTGTTCGCCGAACTCGGAAACCGCTTTGCATCTTACGACTTTGACCTCAAGCAGCTTGTCCGAGACATTTGCAATTCACAGGCGTACCAACGTAGCACGATTCCAAACAAGACCAACGAACTGGATACACGAAACTACGCCTTTGCCATGCCTCGGCGTGTTCCGGCTGAAATGCTGCTCGACTGTATCTCTCAAGCGACATCGACGCAGGACAAATTCCGTGGCCTGCCGGCTGGTGCAAGAGCTGTCCAAATTGCCGACGGCGCAACCAGCAATTACTTCTTGACCACTTTCGGACGGTCGCCACGAACAACCGTTTGCGAGTGTGAAGCCAGCACAGATCCTTCACTCTCCCAAGCACTGCACTTGATCAACGGCTCAACTACCGCCGGCAAGATCGCCCAAGGCAAGCTCGTAAATTCCTGGATCGACCAAGAGCTAACGGTGCCGCAGATGATTGAGAAAATCTACATTCGATGCCTTAGCCGCAAACCAACTGAAGACGAGACAAACCGACTGACTAAACTGGTAGGTGAATCCGGAAGTGTCCCCCTGGGCGTCGAAGACGTTTTTTGGGCTGTCCTCAACAGTCGCGAATTCATGTTCAATCACTAGACTGTCATGCGGCTGGAGAACAGCATTCCCAAAGGGCCACAATCCAGGGAACCGGGCAAATGGCGAGTGCGCGTCGCGCGGACGTGTAGCCTGTAGTACCCAGTGGATCGCAGGCTCAAAAAGCTGCAGAAACGCTCCCTGGGCGCAGAAACGCTCTAGGCGACTGCTTCGACGATGAGCGCCCAGCGCTTGTCGCAGTTCCATCTAAACGCGAATTCCAAACGCGAACAATAAGTGAAGAGTGAATTATGAACGCTAGCAGAAATGCAATTGCGAATTCCGCTTTCCGAAGTCTGTGCCTCCTAGGCTTTTGCGCAGCCGTGGCAGCACCGCTGCATGCTGATGAAAAAACGGAAAAGAAGATCACTTTTGATGACCATATCAAACCGATTTTCCGTGAGCATTGCACTACCTGTCACAGCGAAAGCGACAAAGAAAGTGACCTGGCGCTGGACAGCTACTCTGCAACGCTTATTGGCGGATCGGGCGGCGAAGTCGTTGTGGAAAGCGACGCGTCGGGATCGCGATTGATTGCTCTGGTCGAGCACTCCGAGGGGCCTTTCATGCCACCAGATTCGGATCCAATCCCCAAGGAGCAAATCGACTTGCTCAAGTTGTGGGTCAACCAAGGCATGCCCGAAAATAGCGGCAGCAAAATCAAGCGAAAGAATACTGCGGCGGCAGCCATGCTCTCGACCAGCTCTCTCGGCAAACCTGAGGGGCCACCTCCGATGCCGAAAAGCCTATTGAAGGAAGTTGTTACAACGACCGATCGCCCCGCCGCCATCTCAGCCATGGCAGCTAGCCCCTGGGCTCCACTAGTAGCCGTTGGCGGACAGGAGCAAGTCGTTATTTATCACGCTGATACATCCGAGATGCTGGGCGTGATCCCCTTCCCCGAAGGCGAACCACAGAGCTTGACGTTTACGCGTGATGGCCGCCAACTGCTGATCGGCGGAGGTCGGCACAGTCACTCTGGGTGCGCAGTCCTGGTGGATATCGAAAGCGGTGATCGCATTACCAAGGTCGGTGACGAACTCGATATCGTTTTGGCCGCAGACATCTCGCCTGACAAGTCGCGAATTGCATTGGCTGGGCCGCAGAAGATCGTCCGCGTCTTCGACAGCCTTTCGGGTGAAATCGTCCACGAATTGAAGAAACACACAGACTGGGTCTTCAGCCTCCGCTACAGCCCAGATGGCGTGCTTCTCGCATCCGGGGATCGCAGCAACGGACTGGTTGTCTGGGAAGCTGACACCGGACTGATCTATTCTGAACTGAAAGGACATCGTGGCGCTGTCCGCTCGCTGGATTTTCGTGCCGATTCGAACGTCCTTGCCAGCGCTTCGCTCGACGGAACTCTCAAGACTTGGGACATGTTCGAAAGCAAGCAACTCAAGAGCTGGAATGCTCACGGTGGAGGAGCCACAGCAGTTTGTTATGCGATTAACGGGCAACTCGCCTCTTGCGGCCGCGACCGTAAAGTAAAACTGTGGGACGGCGATGGAAAGATGCTGAAGGAATTCCCCGGACTGGGCGACTCGGGCCTGGAAGTCGCCCTCACCGGTGACGCGAAACGAATCGCAGGCGGTGACTGGAACGGCGGAATCATGCTTTGGGACACCGAAGATCCCAAACGCAGAATTCAATTGGTCAGCAACCCACTATCGTTGGAAACACGCATTGCGAGGGCCACCGAGAAATTTGAACTCGCCAGCAAGACGTTTGTTGAAGCAGAATCGATTGCGGCTCAGCAAAGCAAACTGCTGGCAACGCAGACGAAGCAACGTGAAGACCTAGCCGCGAAGCTAGACGAATCGAAGAAGAGCCTTTCTGCCTCAGAACAATTGAGTGCCCAACTGACGACCGAGTCCTCCAAGCTAGCGGCAGAAATTGAGCAACTTCAAAAACAGCTTGCAGCCCTGACCGCTCAGCGAAAAGAAAAAGATGCTCAACTCGCTACGGTGGCAGCCGAGATCCCTCAGCATAAACAAACCGTCGCTTCTACTGAGCAAGCCCTCAAGAAAGCAGACGAAAACCTGAAGCTGACCCAAGAGGCTCAGGCAAAGGCTGCCCAGGCACTCGCCGCGGCCAAAGAGCAACGCGATGTAGCTAACGACCGCCTGCAAAAAGCACAGCAAGCAAAGAACGAATTGGAAGCCACTACGAAGCGTCTCCAGGAATCAGCCACCGTCGCAACCCAACAAGTAGCCGAACTGGAATCGGCCATCTCTGACGCGTCGAAGCTAACCGAATCACTCAAACAAGCCGACGAAGCCACGACACAACAACTGAATCAAATCGCGGAGCAGATCAAGCAATTGACCGCACAGTTGGAGAAAGCCAAACAGGATCGCGAAGCAGCAGCAGCCAAGCTTCAACAGTCCACCACGCAGCTAGAAGAATTGACCGGCAAGCTTGAAGAAGCTCAAGGTGAAGCCGCCGAAGCCGAAGAGAAATTAAAGCTGCACGAGGCTGCCTACGGTCAAAGGCAGTAGGTCGCTACCAGCTCCCAATTCATCAGCTCTACTCAAACAGCAACCTCAGATCAGCCATTGAAAGGTTGCTAATCAAGCTCGAGTCAGCGCTGACGATGGCATCCGCCAGCTCTCGCTTGGACTCCTGTAGCTTGATGATCTTATCCTCGACAGTGTCTTTGGCGATAAATCGGTAAGCGGTCACGGGATTCGCCTGCCCCATCCGATGCGCACGATCGATCGCCTGGGCTTCAACCGCCGGATTCCACCAAGGATCCAAGATAAACACGTAATTTGCGCTGGTTAGATTGAGCCCATGCCCACCGGCTTTCAGACTGATCAAGAACACCTGGCAGTCGGCATCTTCCTGAAAACGCTTGACGCACTCGGCTCGGTTGCGTGTCTTACCGTCTAGATATTCGTAGGCAATCCCGGTCTTCTCCAGTTCCTTCCGAACCAGGCCCAGAAGTGTCGTGAATTGTGAGAACACGAGCACCTTGTGCCCTTCCTGCAGCAGCTCGGAAAGTTGCGCGAGCAAGTGTTCGATCTTGGCGCCTTGGGTCTTTTGCTTTGGGTCGACTAATCGCGGATCACAGGCCACCTGCCGCAAGCGTAGCAAGGCCTCTAAAACTTGAATCTTAGAACGCTTTATTCCATCCGCCTCAATCTTTTTGTTCAAGGCGGCGCGGTAATGGTCACGCAATTCGTTGTACAGTTTCCGCTGCTTGGGCAGCATCTCGCACACAAGAGTTTGTTCTGTTTTTTCAGGAAGCTCAGTCAACACCTGTTGTTTGGTTCGCCGGAGTATGAAAGGCCTAAGAGCATTGCTGAGGGCAGACAATCGCCTACCTTGGTCTTCTTGGCCTGTAAACTGCGATGCTGTCGTGCTGCCAAGCATCCCCGGATTCAGGAAATCAAACAGTGACCAGAGATCCCCCAAGTGATTTTCGACGGGGGTTCCAGTCATTGCGAGTCGATGGTCTCCCTTCAACAGGCGAGCCGCCTTGGTCACCTGAGCACCAGGATTCTTGACAGCTTGAGCCTCGTCAAGAATCACGTAGTCGAACGAGATCGCTCTCAGTTTTTCTATATCGCGGCGCATCGTCGCGTACGTCGTGATCACGATATCGGTTTCGTCGATCTTCGCCAATTGCCTTTTGCGATCAATACCGGTGTAGTCGAGTACGCGCATTTGGGGAACAAAACGCGCTGCCTCATCGCCCCAGTTGAAGACTAAACTCTTCGGCACGACCACCAGCGACGGCTTGCGATGCTCGCCAGCTCGGAGTCGCCTGGTTCGTCGCGATTCCAAGTGAGCAAGTATTTGCACCGTCTTTCCGAGGCCCATGTCGTCCGCCAAGCAGCCGCCGAGGCCAAAGTCCTTCAGGAAAGTCAGCCAACCGAGTGCTTCCGTCTGATACTCTCGCAGCTCGCCTTTGAAACTCCGCGGTTGCTTGCGAGGTTTTACGCCTGAAAAGGACTTTAGCTTCTTACACCAAGTCGAAAATCGTCGATCAAACTGAACGCCTTCCTCCTCTTCTAACATCATGTCCAGAAGGAGTGCCTGATTCGAAGCAAAGCGAACACTGTCGCCCTGTGAAGTCCCCGCTTGGATCAGGCGGTCGTATTTTTCCAACCACTCTTCTGGCAAGATGCCTTTGGTGCCATCGCCAAGCTGAACGTAGCGCTCGCCCTTCTTGATCGCCTGCAGCAACGTTGGCAGCGAAGCAGTCTGTTCTCCGAATTTGACATCGGCCTGGAGATCGAACCAGTCCTCACCAGATTCGACTTTGATATCAATATTGCTGGGCCGTACGATCCTGGCGCCTTCGGCGCGAATCTCCCAGCCGTTCTCGGTTAGGTTCTGCACCGCATCCAAGAAATTCTTCCGGTGCAAACGCAGGTAATTTTTTTCGTAGTAGCGGTCGTAGTGCTCATGGACCCCTTGAGCAAATAGGTCGTCGAGCAGGCGTTTCTCTTCCTCAGCATCGCGTTTTACCATTCGTTGGAATTCGGTGTCCCACATGGAATGCGACGCATCGGCAGCTTTGATCTGCGCTTGCCCGTACACCCAAAACAGGCTTGTTTCCAGGTAGGCCGTGCTTGTATCGACTGAGTCGATGATGAGACTTCCTGTGGGCTTGGCAAGGACGGTCTCTATACCCAACGACTGCTGCAACTGGACGTCAGGTATATGCTCCAAGCTGAGCAACTCATGCATAAACTCAGGCAGTTCGTCCTTGGCAAGTTCGATGGGACCTGTTTTTCGCCAAGCCTTCGCCCACTCGATACTCTCTGGCTCTAGGATGCCAATCTCATCTGTGAATAAGACTGCACCTGTTTTACAAACGCCAAGCACCTGATTTAGGCTTCGTTGTTCTTGTGGAGGTGCATCCAATTCTGGCTCACTACCTGGCGCGGCTCCAGTTCGCGATGGCTCCTGTGCGGCACTCGGCTGCCGTGTTTCCAGTCGGGACGTTGAAGCGTCCCGATGCAGGATAGCGTCCACTGTAACTTGCCCATCGCTCATCTCACTGACCTGGACGCTTAGACGCCAGGGCCGTGGACCAGAAAAGCTGATCGCGTTATATTCCACTAGGGAATTAACTGCATCGGGAGTCCACACAAACCGCCCTGTTGCACATAGCGCCGACAAACATTCCGCGAGCAGGTCACCGGGAAGTGCTAGCGTGGGTCCTGAAGTACGAAACCGAGCTGCGTAGCCATTGTGCGATTTGGCGAGCAGTGCTAGAGCTTTCCGTTCTCCCAAATGCTCGCCCCCCCCCGCTTCAAATGGGTTGTAGCTCGTTAGTCGCGGCACGCCGTAGGTCCCATCCTTCTTGATAGGACTGGCATATAACGAAATCTCAAACGTTTCGCTCTTCTCAATGCCATTCAGCCGCAGTGCGAACCACCGCTGGATCGAGCTTGGACTCACCCTTGGTGAAGCTACTGCATGCTGAGGTATATTGAGAGGCGAGCGCTTCAGCTTTGCGAGTTCACGCCGCCAAGTTGGTGCACTTGTGGGAACCTGCGTGGCGGGTGAAGCGTCGTCGATAATCTCCCCGATGGAAACTTGCTGCGGTTCGCAATCGCCAATAAAGCACTTGTGGTCAATCGCAACGAGGCCATCCATGCGGTTGTCTAATTCTCGAAGAAACGCCCATAGATGCTTGCAGTTGTACCCCTCCGCATAGCGGGGACACTCGCAGAACCCACCCACGACTTCGTCGGGCATCTCTGCAAAATTCGCAGCCACTCGATAGCGGCCGCCCTTGGAAGACTTGACCGTGCCAAAGGATCCACCTGTCCCCAAGACAAGTACCTGAACCCCCCCGTCGGCGATTAGTTGTTCGCCACGTTGCCGATCCCCATGTTCGAATGATTGAACGCAAGCTTCAGATAGCTTCATGTTGAGAACGCGTTGGTTGATTGGCGAGGCGGCAACTCAGTAATGTTAGACGCAAACGTGCGACGGCAAAGAAAAACAAGGCCGAAACACGCGCGGGCACGCAAGTATATCGCACGCTCTCAGACCGTTAAGGGGCACGGATCCCGTCTGAAACTGCTTCCGCGACGACAAAATGGAGAGGCAAGGCAAACTCAAACGAATCCGCAAAGATTACCCGTTTCAACGTTTGAGACGGTCGTGCTGCCCTTGTAGTACGGATTTCCGCGAGGTTTTCTCCCCCCGATTCCCCGGAGTAGCCGCCCCCCCAAACATATACGCAAACAACTCAGCCCGAGGAGTATCCGAATGCACCGGTGCGCACTAACTACGGCGACAACTCTTATAGCGCTCGCTTCCACTATCTGCCTTCCCAAACTGTCCCTGGCAGACACCGTAATTCCTATCGGCAAGGTCCATGGCTCGACCAGTGAGCAACCGTACTTTGCATCCAGCTTGATTTTTCAAGACGCACCTGGCACTGGCCTCAATCGCCCTACCCGCACCGGGCTGTCCGTAGGAGCACTTGCTCGCGCCTTCTACTTCAACGACCAACGTATCGAATGGAGCGGACAAGAGGCAACCTTCGGAACCGAGGCGATTGGAGTTGCGAGATACTATCAAGGCGATGCATGCAATGGTTACGGCGGTGCAGCAGAGCTCTATTTGCAGCAGCCATACGAGCGCAACATCTTGGTTGACAATCAAGAACGGCAGTCTTACCGTGCCAACTTTGAGCACGATGTCTCGCAAGTGTCGCAGCTATACGCAGACTTCCGCCAAGGAAGCTTCTACGCGGCCGCAGGCAAGTTTACAACTCCCTTTGGACGAACCTATTTTCCGATCATGGGCAACTCGCGAATCGACGCGCCCTTCATCCGTTCCGAAGCCATCCTGTGGAGAGAAACGGGAGTGCTGATGCGTTACTCTCCAAGTGCATTCAACATCACGGCGGCTTTGACCAATGGTGGCTACGACCTAGACACGAATTCATCCAAGGCGTTCGTCGGTAGGATCGCCTACGACGGATCGGAGTATGCATTCGGGGCGTCGGCAAAGATTCAAGATGGAATTGGCTCAGAAAACCAGAAGACGTTCAACAGCCATATCGGCATCGATGCAATGCGTCGCTTCGGAGGCCTCGTTGTCTCGACGGAGGTCATCTACGACCAGTATGGTCTTCGGCGAGGCTATGACCCGAACGAGATTTTTTGGGGCCGCAACATCTACTACCGCGACACCAACAAAGCCTACCAAACAGGCATTTATGGAGTTGGCTACTACGTTGATGCGACGTACCTGGGTGACAGTTGGTTGCTTGGCATGAACTTCGGGCAGTATTTCCCAGAGCAAATCGGCGTTGCTCAACACGATGCCGATAACCACCGCGGCATTCTTCGAGCAGCAAAACGCCTGAGCGAAGCAGCTTCTATCTACACACAAACGATCATCGAAAGCGATCTACCAAACGCTCAAGCAGGTCGAACGCGTCGTGGCAAGTATCTGCTGGCCGGTGTGATGCTCGTCTTTTAAGGGCGAGCCGCCGACGTGGCAATGCGATTCTTGCGTGAGCATGTACCCGCCGGGAATTTGTCCGCCTGCGAGAGACGGACAAAATTACGGTTTCACATCGTCTTGCGACTCAGGGGCCCCACGAAACCCTGTTACTTCGCAGTATTATCGAAGTAACTTGGTTATCAGAGCAACATGGCAGTTACTTTGCGGGGCGGAAGGACTTCTTTCCGCCTGGTTTCTTGCCACCACTCTTGAATGGCTTGCCAGGTCCCTTGCGTTTTGCAAAGGGCTTGCCGCCCTTCTTCCCACCTGATTGCCAACGCGATTGTCCACCGCGGCGATTGTCGCCCGCGTCGTCATAGTCGCCAACAGGTCGCAGGCGAAGCTGCTTGCCGGCAACCCATGTTCGTGACAATTGGTTGGCAATGTTCGGTGTCACTTCTTCTGGCAAATCGACGGTGCTATAGCTGTCTTGGATCGAAATTGCACCGATGTCACACCCAGCGATTCCCGCTTCATTTGCAATCGCGCCAACGATGTTTCCTGGCTTTACACCATCGCTACTGCCAACTTCAATCCGGTACCGCTTCATGCCACGGCGAGCTGGCCGAGCGCCTGAGGAGCCGCGACGGTCTCCGCGTGGTGGACGGGAGTCCGGACGTCCGCGACGAAGATCTGGCTCAGGAATATCGCCGGCAACAAACGGCCTGTCTGCATTGGCCACCGCTGCAATAGCTGCCGCCACTTCCTCTGCCGTCAGCCCCGACTCTTCGATACACTCAGCCACAACGCGTTGAAATGGCTTGCGAAGTTTCTTTCGTTGAGCAGTCGTGATGACTTGCTCCTTGAAATCACTCAGTCGCTTTTCGTTGACCTGTCGAGCCGTAGGGGCAAGGACAACCTCGATGGGTTTTCGAGTCGCATTTTCGATATAACGCAGCTTGCCACGCTGAGCTGGTGTCAAGAAGATGTACGCCGTGCCCGCTCGTCCAGCTCGTCCTGTACGACCGATCCGGTGAACATAAGACTCACTGTCGTGCGGAAGATCGTAATTGAACACGTGGCTGATGCGCTGGACGTCCAGACCACGTGCGGCAACGTCTGTCGCCACGACGATATCCAACTGGCCAGCTTTGAGTTGATCCACGGTTCGCTGACGGCGGGTCTGTGGCAAGTCACCGTTGAGTGCGGCAGCACTCAAACCAAGTTTGGCAAGCCGTTCCGCCACGGCAACGGTCGAATCTTTTGTCTTCGTAAAGACAATCACACCATCGGTGGTTTCGATCTCCATGATGCGAGCCAACAAGTCGAGCTTGTTCCGCTCGTTGACAAAGACGCACTTCTGAGTAATCGAATCAGCGGTAAGGGTTTGCTTGCGAACCGTCACCTTCACTGGATCGTTGAGGTACTTCTCCGCGATCTCGCGGATCGGGCCTGGCATGGTAGCTGAGAAGAGCGCAATTTGCCGTTTCTCCGGAGTGTTGGAAAGTACAAATTGAACGTCTTCCAAGAAGCCCATGTTGAGCATCTCATCGGCTTCGTCCAGCACCAAACACTCGATTGCGTCGAGCTTCAAGGAGCCACGTTTGATGTGGTCGATGATACGACCGGGTGTACCGACAACCACATGAACACCACGGCGGAGGCTGCGCAATTGCGGTTCATAGTCAGCTCCTCCGTACACGGCCGTGATGCGAAGACGCGGAATGCAATCGCCATACCGCTCGAAGCTAGTGGCAACTTGCTGGGCAAGTTCGCGAGTTGGAGCGAGCACCAAGACGGTGGGTGACACTCGATCTTGCTTCCCAGCCAAGTCCAGCTTGGAGAGGATCGGCAAAGCGAACGCTGCCGTCTTGCCGGTACCCGTTTGCGACTGTGCAACAAGGTCGCGTCCGGCCAGCATTTCAGGGATAATCCGAGCTTGAATGTCAGTCGGTTCGATATAACCCGCTTGTTGTACGGACAATTGCACCTGGTGGCTCAGCGGCAAGTCCTTGAACAGGAGCTTGTCAGGCTCCACCTTCTCGACGACAGGCTTGGCCTCTGCTTCAACTTCAGACTTAGCTTCAACTTCTCGCGTCGCAACACTCACATTTTCTTCGGTGGCAGCTTGTTCGTTGGCAGCTTGTTCGCCCGAGATCTTCTCGACAGCGTTGTCTTCAGCAACGTGTTGCTCAGCA
>CAYPLE010000041.1:15070-22303 GCA_964411445.1 uncultured Pirellulaceae bacterium | reverse complement strand
CGGTAACACCGCTTCCGGTAACCTCAACTGGCGTCACGATGGCGCTTGGAGTGACTTCTGCTTCGCTGACGTCCGCGGCGGCAACAGAAGAACTGCTCTGCTCTGCAGCAAACTCGATTGGTTCCGCGCTGACTTTCGGCTCGTCGACGATCATTTCAACTTGCTCGACCACATCAGCAACTTGCTCAGCCACATCAGCAACTTCTTCTTCGGCTTGCTCAGCGGCGACTTCAACTTGAGCTGGGACGAGTTCAACTGGGTCAGCAACGTTCGGCATCTGGGCGACGACGGCTTGCTCTACTGGCTGAGCTCCTGCGTGTGCTGGCTGATTTTGCTCAACACATGCCGCGTCATCGAAAGCGACCTGAATCGAAGCATCATTCGATTCAGGCTGCTGCAATTCATCGGGCTGCATAGGATCTGCGAGCATAGGCTCTGGCTGAAACATTACATCTGCTTCGCCCATGTCCAGATCACTGGTGTCGATCGATGACGTATCGATCGAAAGAGTCTCCAAGCCCGTGGTATCAATGGCAAAGGACATCGAACTCGCCTGCTCCGTCACAAGCGTCTGCGTCTCGCTTGCCTTGGGACGCTTGAGTTGCTTGATTTGCATGTTTTCGTCGAGCTCAATGTTCAGATCGTCAAGATTCATAGTTCGTTCAGTCGTTTCGTGGCACCAAATTGGTGTCTGTTGGAAGCCCATAAATGGGCGGAATCCAATTGGTGCGTTGAAGCCAGACGTTGATTCACCGAAGAAGCAGAGCGGAGGCTGGCCGAGTAGACAGACTCACACACGCTCGACGCTCAGTCCCAAAATGGACTTAGCTCAAGTGAACAGATGTCACGTAACGCACTGATTGGAATGTGAATACAAATTCCGAACCGCTGGACCAGGATCTTCCTAGCAATTCGAAAGCACAAAATGCGGCAAACTAATTTGCCCGCGGGGAAAGCTGCGTACATGACGCCGGTTCTCTAATGACCGGCCAATCTTTCCCCTCAGTGCCTGTGTGGCAGAGGCGATTATCGCAAATGCGACTCTTCGCAACGGTGATGTCCACCGTGAGAATGATGCTCTAGACAAGCTAGCGACGCGAATTCGCTACCTCATCCAAAGTTCCGCCAGAACCAGTTGGCTCTGACGACCCGAAAGCGGCCGTTCCCCTTTTCGTAGGCACAAGATTAACAGGATTGCCCGAAACCACAATGGCAAAAACCCAACCATTATTCCAAAGTCGCCTTGTCGTCTCGGTCCCAATGCCCAGAGTAATACCGATCGTGTCCCCACACTGGCGAGCGTCGCTAGCACGACCGTCATGACAAGCAAAGTCACGCAGCGACAAGCCTCTCTGTTTGCCCCTCTACTGCTCCGAACCAAACGATGCAACTCCAGTCGCACTGTCGATCTTGAGAACCAACCGAGCCTCTTCGGCGAGCCGTTCGAGGATTTCCTGATACGTTTTGTTTTCTACTTGAAACCGGACAAACGCCCCCCGAGCACGACTCGTCACCGCCGGACTCCAACGCAATTCTAGGTTCGCCGCCCCAGCCAGTTGCATTGCGATGTTCTCGACGGTTCCAGAAATGTCGCCACTCAGCCGCGTGGCTGTGGGCGGCCGACGGGTTGGACTAGGCAAGTTCGCATGCAAGAGAATTCGGTGCAATTGTGTATCCCCTGAAACGATCCAAGTGCCCGATGACTCCCGGATACTTTTCGTCGAAGCCATTTGCTGGACCACTCGACTGCTTACGCGGTCCTTCGGATAGGCAGTTTGCCAAGTGCCCTCCGCCGGCAGTTCCTCCAGTCGCAGCGTATCAGCGCTCAGCCGATAGCGTTGCCCAAATCCTCCGGCGACAAGCGAGAGTAGCGTGCTGCTTGTGCATCCGGATGGAAATTTCCCAGCGTGCAGCAGATCATGCGGAACCTCATCACCGATCTTCAATCCAGTCCCTTGGGATGCCTTTTCGGCAAGCTGTGATGGCTTGGCTAACTCAGGCCAACTGACGGGGATCGCCCGCGAAGCAGCTTTGGCACCTTGAAATTGAAGCATCTGGTGGTGCAGTTGAAGGTTCGCCAACTGAATCTTCTGCCCTTCCTTTCTAGGTCCAAAATAGCAAACGTTCTCGACGAGCGCAAACTCGGCCTTCGCGACCGTCGCGATCTTGCGAAGGACATCCTCAAGAGGGAGGGAAGTACGGATTTGGAGATTTACTTTGGTCGAGGGATCCACACGTCGATCAAGCCAAATCGAAATCTCATGAGCCTTGCCGAAACTCGCGAGGACGTCACGCAGGGGCAAATTCGTCGCGCGATACGTGACCGGACGCTTCAACTTGCGTTCTGCCGAGATGCTTGACGGCAACGTCAGCAAATTCTCCGCCGGCAACACAGGTGCCTCCTCCCCCGCGGAAGCGTCCGCCCCACTCCATTGCGCTGGGACTCGAGCGGGGTGCCCCGCAACCACGAAGATGCTTGCCAACGCAATAAAGATCACCGGGGGAAGCTGCCCCTGGCGCAAGTAACCTTGGCGTAAGTGTCCATGACTGCAGGTGAACTCGGCTGGCATTCGTTCGGATTTCACAGGTGAACGGTCGAGATGATAGCGACACGGAACACGCAGGCGAGCGTGCGCGCTCTTCCATAATTCTATCAGGCAGTCGTAACGTTTGGTTTTGCAAGGGATTGAGCAACGAAGCATCGGCAGCTCGCCTGGGACAGACGCCTAATTCGACTCGCCGGACAAGTCAATTCACAAACGACTCAAACGAACAAATAGGCAGATTGCGCAATCCGCGCATCCGGCCTGATGATTATCTGACTGGGAAACAAGCCGTCTGCTTGGACTGGGAAATTGCCTCTCTCAGGCGGCTGATTATACTGCGATTCGTCGCGGCCATGCGGTACGCTGGCAAGGCAGAGACCGAAACGGATGCCCGCGATACTCCTGCGTGATCATGCACCAACTGAGGAATTTACGTTGAACCCGAAGACAGAGCGACACTCAATTTTGCTGCGATACTATCAGCAGTACTTGAGCGATGCCGACACCGCTCGGTTCATCGCCCAAGTTGCCAAGCGTTATTCGATCGCGACGCTCGAGCGACTGCTGGTCAGTGGTGACGTGAACGCCCGACGAGCAGCAGCCCTTGCAATCGGTTTGCTTGGTGACGCAAGTTGTATCAATGCGTTAGGCCCACTGCTGTGCAGTTCCGACCGCAAACTCCGGCTGGTTGTCGACGATGCCATTCGGGCGATCGGCTCTCGCTGTGGCACGGCCGCGCACCGGCAGAAACTCGAGCAAATTATTCGAGCCAACGAGTGTGGCGACTTCGAACGGGTGGTTGAAATGTCCAGCGAGCTGATGAATTCGTCAGGACGCATTGCGGAATGCTATCACCAACGCTCTCTGGCTTTCTTCCATTTGGATTCCATCGAGCTTGCCATCGACGATTGCCGGCAAGCACTTCGGATTAATCCGTATCACTACGCGGCCATGGTTGGTTTAGGCCATTGCCATCTTGAACTAGGCGACCTGTTGGAAGCACTCTTTTGGTTCCGACGGGCCTTGGACGTTTATCCTGATCTGGAACCCGTCCGCGCCCAGGTGCGTCGGCTTGAAAAAGCCATCCAAGAACTATAGCCCAGTGCGGCGAATTCTAAGCGCCGTACTTGCCCATTCGTCCGGCGTTGGACAACGCGAGCAGCATCAAGTACTGAGCTTCGAACTGCCCAAGCCCACCGGTAATGGCTTCCGTCTCGCCAAAGCTGGTGTGAGGGTCAGGGCGGCAGCAATCCGATACCAACAAAGTCGGAACTGGATGCCACGAGTGGCTCTTTAAGTAGGCGGGTGTTGAGTGATCGCCTGTAACGATGATCACCTCGGGGCCCAAAGCTTGAATTGCGGGAATGCACGAATCAAGCTGCTCGGTCCGCTTGACCTTCGATTCGAAATCGCCGTCTTCCCCGGTTGAATCGGTGTACTTGAAGTGGATAAAGAAGAAGTCGTACTTATCCCAATTCTCCTTGAGTACTTCCATTTGTTCTTCGAGCGTCGTTGCCTCTCCGACGATGTCCATGCCGACCAAGCTAGCCAGCCCCTTATACATCGGATAAACCGCGATTGCCGCAGCCCGCAATCCGTATACTTCTTCGTAAGATGGCATATTCGGTCGACTGGCAAACCCACGCATTGTATGGAAATTGGCCTTCGGCTGGTCCTTCAGCAACTCACGAGCTTGTCGCAGAAATTCTTTGGCGACTTCGACGGTCTTCTCGCTATCGGCATCCGTCGCAACAGGTTCCAGCGGCGGAACTCCCGTGGCTTGAGGATCCGTGTCTTTGACGTTCCCGCCCAGCCCCTCACCTCGAAAGACAACAACAAACCGATGCTCCTTCACAGGCTCGACGAAAATCTCAACCCCAGGAATCTTGATCGCGCGCAACGAAATCGCAATGGGTGCACTTTCGTCTGTTGGAATTCGACCAGCACGACGATCTGAGATATTACCATCGCTATCTAGCGTGCAGAAGTTACAGCGGATTGCCACGTCACCTGGCTGCATCTGGAAGCCGATCCCCGTTGCCTCAAGTGCTCCACGTCCGATTTTGTACGCCAACGGGTCATAGCCGAAAAGCCCAAGGTGCCCTGGACCGCTCCCCGGTGCAATCCCGGGCTTCACCGGAATACTCAGCCCTTGAACACCAGCGGTAGCTAACGCGTCAAGATTCGGCGTCTTGGCTGATTCAAGCTCGGTCTTACCGCCTGGCTTCATCGGCAAACCGCCGAGGCCATCAGCGACCAGCATGACGATTTTCGAATCGTTCTTGGCTTGCAAATCACGAGTTAAGTCATGCATATCCATGGAGTCTTCTTTCGTAAGCAGAATTCGCCACTGACTAAGAACCTATTCGAAAACTGGCTACGCAGGATGTTTGAATGCCGCGAACCAGTTTTCGAGTAGGTTCTCAAGTGGAGTCAGCAGAGTTGAAATTGAGTCGATGTGGGTTGATTGCAATTGTGGGGCAGCCTGCCTGCGGCACGAATTGCCTGGGTGATTATCGCGATTCAATACCCCTCGCCTAGCCCTATGCCTCCAGCTCCGAAGGCACCAGGAATCGGTCTGCCCGGGAAGATGAGCAAGTTTGTGCAGACTACTTCAGGATCCGTCGCGCCACCGGCAAGACAGCCTCTGCCCAAAGTGCGTACATTTTGCCGCTTGGATGCAAACCATCCTCTGCAAGCATTTCCTTAGAAGCCCCGACTTTGCGGCTGACTGGTGTAATGTCGACCCAATGCACGTTGTGGCGGCGAACAATTTCCGCCGCTGCCGCGTTGAATCGGTCAAGCTCCTTCGCAATCTTGGCTGGTTCGCGGTCAGGTTTGCCGGCGATGAAGGGTGTGATGCCATAATCTGGGATCGAGACAACAACGACACGCTGAGGATTATGGTCCGCCAATCGAATTGCTTGCCGCAACAACAGCTCGAACTCCGAGCAATAAGCCTTCAGCGATTCAGCACGGTACTGATTGTTGACGCCTATCAACAACGTCACTAGGTCTCGGTTTCCTTTCGGAGCCGCCTTTTGAATGCCCGCATCCAATTCGCTCGTCGTCCAACCAGTCGTAGCAATGATCTCCGGGCTCCCTACCTGAATCCCCTCCCTGGACAGCATTTTCGCGAGCTGCACCGGCCAACGTTCGCTTTCATCCACCGACTCGCCGATGGTATAGCTGTCCCCTAGGGCGAGGATTTTCATCGTTGGAGGCTCCGTGTAGCCGATCGCCCTGTGGTTCGTGACGAAGACTAACGAGAGTAGTAAGCAAAATACTCGATATTGAATCGCCCTCATTCTATGTTCCCCAACTAGATCCCCAAGAGTCGACATCGTTCACGTCCAAACCGTTCACGTTCAACACAATCACACTTCCAGCGAATTTGGCCCAAGAGACAGTGAATTTGGGGCAAGATCAAGGGCTGGTCAAGCGGGATCGGACGCAACGCAGCAAAACGTCATCGCCAGCATTCATCTTGCCGCAGTGGCTCAAATTGCCTAAGTTCCAGCAAAACATGGACTTAGGATGGACGCACTCAAATCAGGACGCCCCGCGATGCGCATTATGCTGTCGCAATACCTCCCTCACCTTGCAAGCCATTTGGCGGACCGCGGCGATCAAGTCTCTTGGCTCGCTGGCAAAGACGAGCTGGCAATAGTGGATTCGTCCGCTACTTTCGGCACCGGATACCCGTACGATGGGCGACGAGCGAAAATTTCGGCGAGCGCTGTCCGACAGATGCGGCAAGCGATTCTGTCCGAGAAGCCCGACCTGGTGCACGCATTTCTCGGCCGGCCTCTCGCTCATTTGATTCTGGCAACCGTCGGCATGAAGAACCGCCCGCGCATTGCCTCGTTTCGTGGCATCACGGCCGTGCCAACCTACGGTGATCCCGCCAACTGGATAAGCTATCTACATCCTCGGGTCGATGCACATGCTTGTGAATCCGAGGCGGTTCGGCAAGCGATGATCGCAGGCGGCATTGCACCGGAGAAATGCAAGACGGTCTACAACTTTGTAACGCCGCACATTGGTCAACCGTCGCCAGCGGTCGCGGATTTCGGCTTTAGCAAAAGCAACTTTGTCATCGGTTCCGTTGCTACAGCGCGGCCGGTGAAAGGGATTGACCTGTTGCTTCGAGCGATGCTGGAGCTTGACGACATTGCTGAGTTGCGATTGCTCTTGGTCGGAAAGATCAAGGATCGACGAGTGGCGAAGCTGTTAAAGCACCCGCGGCTTCGAGAGCGCGTCTGTTCAACGGGCTTTCGCACCGATGTTCGCGACTTGATGCGTTTGATGCAAGTATTCGTAATGCCGTCGCGAGCTGAAGCTCTGTGCCGTGCCGTACTGGAAGCAATGCACGCAGGACGCTGCATGCTCGTTAGTGACGCCGGAGGATTGAAAGAAGCGGTCAGGCACCAACAGGATGGATTGGTGGTCCCTCGCAATTCTCCGACACAGCTTGCTCAGGCTATCCGGTTACTCTACGAATCGCCTGCAGCCCGCGAGGACTTTGCCGACTCTGCCAAAGATCGTGCTCTTACCTTTTTTAGTCCAGAACAATGGAGTGCACGACTTGCAACGCTGTACGACAGCGTGTTGAGTGAAACCCTTGATTCACCCGATGAGGCCCCGTCCGTAGCAACCTCCCATCCAGATGCAAAGGCTGCGTGAG
>CAYPLE010000041.1:0-14970 GCA_964411445.1 uncultured Pirellulaceae bacterium | reverse complement strand
TAAGTTAAGTTACGCAAGGCATGGACGCTGGTTGCACAGTCCAACTTTTGCGACTACTGGCCAACTTTTGCGACTACTGGCCGCCAAGCCGGACTGGAATGTCGAGCGTTTCTCCTTGGCGAATGATCCGCACACTAGCGACGTCCCCCGGCTGCTTATCGTGAATGGCAGCGAGCAACTCGTCGGCCGTTCGAACTGCTTGACCATCAATGCTGATTATCATATCTGCTTGACTTGGATCCAAGCTCAACTGCTGCACCTTGTACCCGCCACGGTCAAAAGTCTTAGGGATGACTCGAAATCCTTGCAGGCCAGCTAGCTCAGCAGGGCCTCCGCGAGTGACCGTAACCACCAACAATCCTCGATCAATTTCGTACACCCTAGAAATACCGATCGTCGCACGCGTCACATAGCCTTGGCTGATCAGTTGCGGAACAACTCGCCGCAGCGTACTGACCGGGATCGCAAATGCAATTCCTTCGCTCCCACCACTATTGGTCGCGATGGCCGTATTCATGCCGATCAACTGAGCGCGAGTGTTCAGCAGCGGACCACCAGAGTTACCTTGGTTAACGGCAGCGTCGATCTGGATCAACGACCGCATGTTCCTGCCTTCGCTTGAAGCAATCGTGCGTCGAGTGCTGGACACCATTCCACGCGTCATCGTGCGTTCAAGGCCAAAAGGGTTGCCAATTGCGTAGATGCGGTGCCCAATCTCTGTCTCCGGTGCATTCCCCCATGCAATAGGAAACAGTTCGTCACCCGGGGCTTCGATTTTAACAACAGCAATATCCGTTTCTGCATCTTGGCCGACCAATTTTGCGTCATAGAGTTTTCCGTTGAACAAACGCACCGAAATTTCGCCAGCTCCATCGATAACGTGCTGGTTGGTCACGATGTAGCCACGCCGATCCATGACGCTACCACTGCCAGAGCCCTCCCGCACTGAGACGCCCAAAAATGCGTCCCAAGTCGAACTCTTGGTGGCGATGTGCACGACGCCTCGGTTGGCTTGTTCGTAAACAAATTGATTAACACGTTCCTCTGGCAGCGCGCCCAGAGGCATTTGACTGACGGCGGACTGTGTAGTGGCGCCGGAATGGAATACTGCAGAGCTCTGCGAATCAACAGCCTGCGGGGGGAATGCTGTCGGTTGAGCGATGGCGTGTGAAGACAAGGCAACGATCAAGCCCAGCAAAGTCACGCAGCATGGCAAGTAACGTGTGAAGCCTGTGGGGAGTCCATTCCCGTTTAACACTGAGATTCTCCGAGCGGGGGACCTGGAAAAAAGCTGAATGCACTGCAGCACGAAACCATTGCCCGTGTCGTGATGACAACACCTTGAGTATTCTTAGCATGCTTCGGTACTTCAGGTCAATTGCGAAGACTGCGGGCTTTCGACTGCAAGTTACCCCAACGCTAGCCGGCTATTCGTAAGGCCACTCGTTCTTCGTCCACAGACCACCATCGACAAATAGGGTTTGCCCGGTGACAAAGCTAGCAGCGTCGCTGACGAGATAGCAAACGGTCTGCGCAATGTCTTGCTGCGTCCCACACCGTCGCAGGGGAGCAAGCTTTCCCCAGGTCTCGGCGTAACCAGGGCTTTCGCGGCGCGTGCGTTCGTTCTCAATGGCTCCAGGAGCGATGCAGTTTACGCGAATTTTGGATGGCCCAAGTTCAACTGCCGACACCTTTGTCAGCATTTCAATACCGCCTTTGCTACAGCAGTAATCGACCAGATCGGGAAACGGCACTTGATTGGCCCCCGAGCCAATGTTGATAATGTTGCCGCCTTTTCCGTGTGCTAGCATTTGTTTTGCGGCCGCTTGCGAACAGAGAAAAGTGCCTTTCAAGTTCGTCCGAATCGTTCGGTCAAACTCCTCTTCCTGCAAGTCAATCAGTGAAGCAAACGTTTGAATAGCTGCGTTATTCACAAAGACACGCAGATCGGCCTCGTCTTCTGCAGCCATCGTGAGCAGCTTCTGAACTTCTTCTTTGCTGCCCACATCCGCATCGCAAATCCAACCATCCGAGCCGGTCTGCCTGACGAGCTGCAGTGTCTCACTAGCCCCCTCTTCGTCGCGGTAGTGGTCAATGCCGATTCGGTATCCAGCTCGGGCCAAATGCACACAGATTTCCCGCCCGATTCCTGAACTTGCTCCCGTAACAATCGCCAGTGATTTCGTCATCGCCGCTTCTTTCTCCCGTATTTTCTTGTCTCGCTGAACCAAAGTTGGACACACGTTGGCCACATTCTCAAAACCGGCTGCTTCAAGACCACCAACAGCAAGCTATGACGCCAAGCGCTGAAGAGCTGCCGCTGGCCTTTTCGACCGAACAGTCCTTACTGTAGGCGAATTTTCGTTCCTGGCACCCAGAGGACCGGAGGAATTGTCTGCTCCGATACTTGTATTTTGCCTTGCTTCGCATTGGCGTCACTTCTGCCTTACGCCCGCCGGTGGAGTACAATTGTGAATTCCCCAGGCCTATCAAGCGCAGGAGTGTTCGGTCCGACTCGACCATTCACCTGCCGTTTCGCGGGTAGGCCCCAATGATTCCTGCAACAAACGAGCGCAAGTCGCGTGGGCCCTGATCGATAGGCAGTTCTTTCAATGCGGATTTTCCAATCTCAAGCTCAGTTTATTCTCGCAGCCGCTATCGTAGTGGGGTTTGCCGTTAGTAGGCCAACCTCTGCCGATGATGACTTTCCAAAGATTTATAACAGCGAGTCACAGCCGGGGGAGCCAATCTCCCCAACAGAGGCTCTCGCAGCGATTCGCCTGCCTCATGGATTCACTGCCAATCTGTTTGCGGCCGAGCCCGATGTTCAGAATCCAATCGCGGCCCACGTTGACCATCGAAATCGGCTGTGGGTGGCGGAAAACTATACGTACGCAGAACGCTCACAACGCTTTGATTTAACGCTCAACGATCGCGTCGTCGTACTGGAAGATACCAACGGCGACGGAGAAAGTGACCGGCGAACCGTTTTTGTTGACGACATCAAGATGCTTACCGGAATTACAGTTGGTCGCGGCGGAGTTTGGCTAATGTGCCCGCCTCAGTTGCTGTTCATCCCCGATGCAGATGGCGATCTCGTTCCCGACGGTCCCGCTCAAGTCAAGTTGGATGGATTTCATGTTGCCCGTGAAAATTATCACAACTTTGCGAACGGGCTGAGCTGGGGACCTGACAATTGGATGTACGGTCGGTGCGGAGCAAGCTGCCCAGGTATGCTGGGGCTGCCCGGCACGACGGACGACGCTAGAGTTCCGATTCAAGGGGGGATGTGGCGCTATCATCCGGAACGTCAAGTGGTCGAGGTCTTGACGCACGGGACTACAAATCCATGGGGACACGACTGGAACGAAGTCGGTGATCTGTTCTTTATCAATACCGTCAACGGGCATCTGTGGCACGCCTTCCCCGGTGCACACTTTGAACGCGCGCACACCATCGACACCAATCCCCATAGTTACCAACTGATCGACATGCACGCTGATCATTGGCACTTTGACACGGGCAAGAGTTGGACGGATTCTCGTGACGGTGCTGCAAACGATTTTGGCGGCGGGCACGCACACATCGGCATGATGATCAATCACTCATCAAGCTGGCCAGAAGAATATCAAGGCAATCTCCTGACGGTGAACATGCACGGTCGACGTCTAAACTCCGAAATGCTAGTACGGTCCGGTTCCGGATATGTTGGCAAACACGGGAAGGACTTCCTGCTGTCGGACGATACTTGGTTTCGTGGTATGGAAATACTCGCCTGCCAAGACGACAGCCTGCTGGTGATGGACTGGAGTGACACCGGTGAGTGCCATGATCACACGGGCGTGCACCGGACAAGCGGCCGGGTTTTTCGGATTCAGTACAATGGCTCACGCAAGCAGAAAACTAACCTGGACGCAGCTACTTCGGAGGAACTGGGCGCGCTCGCTATTCTAGGCGACGAATGGCACAGTCGCCGAGCCCGTGTGCTGCTACAAGCTAAGTTTGCTGACACGGCTCAGGAACGTCTTCCAGTTATCGAATTTGCGACCAAGTGCCTCAACGACGACTCCTTTCGTACCCATCACCGCCTGCGGGCACTGTGGGTCTTGAACATTATCGAAGCCGAAACACTACCGGCGACACTGGCAGAGTTGCTCTCTTCGGAGAACGAAGAACTGCGTTGTTGGGCAATCCGCCTGCTGAGCGACGCTTGGCCGCTAGACCACGGAAATGGCAGCAGAATCGACACGGATACTTTTGACGAATCGGCCACGCTCCGCGCGCTGGAAAGCCTTGCAAAAAACGAAACATCGCCGAGAGTCCGGCTGGCGCTCGCGACTGTGCTACAACGACTTCCGCACGGCTCGCGCCGCCTTCTGGCCGAAAACCTAATGAGCCATGCATCCGACTCGGCCGATCATAATCTTCCGCTGCTGGTTTGGTATGGACTCACTCCACTTGGCGACTCCGAGGACACGCTCGCGGAACTGGCCGAAATTTCACACACATGCACCTGGACCAATACACGACAACTGATCATTCGCCGTGTTGCAGATCAGTGTGACAAGCACCCCGAACTGTTGTCGAAATTGGCTCAACTGGCTGCCACCGATGTTGCCTTCGCGCAAGATTTTGTACTTGGATGTTCCCAGGCCTTTGCTGGACGACGAAAGGTCGCAGAACCGGAGAGTTGGGAACAAGTGCAATCGATGTTGTCGGGAGCCAACGGTGAAATTGAGCAAGCCCTTCAGAACCTGAGCATTCTGTTTGGCGATGGTCGAAAAGTGGATGAGTTGATCGCGCTCGCCCGTGACGGCAAACAACCGCTCGCGAAACGCGTTGCCGCGGTGGAAACACTTGTCGCCTCGCGCGCAGACGGCATTGGACAACTCTGCATGGATCTGCTGAACACGCGTTTTTTGAACACTGCCGCAGCCCGTGGCCTGGCAGGCCTGGACGATCCCAAAATTGGAGACGCTCTCGTCAAATCGTATCGCCGGTTTCATCCATCTGAGCGCCCGCAGGTCGTCTCGATTTTGAGCAGCCGCCCAGAATGGGCAAACTCGCTTTTGAAAGCTGTCAGCAATGGAGCCATTGATCGCACTGAAATTTCGGCATTCCAGGCAAGGCAGATTGCAAGTCTCGAAGACGCATCAACCTACGACCTGTTGCTCAAAGCCTGGGGGCAGGTCCGAGCCACGTCCGGAGAGAAGAAGGCGCTAGCCGAAAAGCTGCGTAGCGAACTGACTCCCCAGCGACTGTCCAGCGCCGATAAAGTGGCCGGCAGAAAGGTGTTTGCAAAGTCATGCGCTGTGTGCCACAAGCTTTACGGACAAGGTGGCGTACTCGGTCCGGATTTGACCGGTGCGCAACGCTCCAATATGGATTTCCTACTAGACAATATCGTCGACCCAAGCGCAGTTGTGACGGCCCAGTACCGAGCCACAAGAGTCATGTTGGAGGATGGCCGAGTCCTAAGTGGTTTGCAGACGAACGAAACCGATCGAGCTATTACATTGGCAACGCAGGAGGAAACGTTTACGATCCCGGTTGATGAAATTGTCGAGAAGAAACTGTCGAACAACTCGACCATGCCCGATGGGCTACTCTCTCAGCTCTCGAAAGCAGATATCCTGAACTTATTCGCGTACTTGCAAAGCACCGAACAAGTCCAATTGACTGAGTAGAGAAAGGGTGAATTCTATATTCCCCCAACCCAACATTAAGGGACGCAGCACTAGCCCTTGCCAATTTGAAAGCAAGTCAGCCGTTCTCGGCTGCGAATGTAGAGATTTCCGTTGGAGATTACGGGCGCGGCCCAGCACGGAGGCCGCGCTAGAATGGATTCGCGGCCAGCGTCCGTCGCAGCACCAGGAACTTGCATTTCACCAAGATTGCATTCCGCGACCACAATGGGCTCCTTTGGATTCGGCTCGATGACTCGAAGTGTCCCCAGTTCACCAAGTACAACCAGGTAGCCATCAACGTAGCATAAGCTCGTGCGTTCTCGCCGCCAGAATTTCCATTGAACTTCACCGGTGTCAAAGCGAATGCACCGAAAATCGCAATCAGGCTGGTTGCGACCGTTGCCACCATACAAAAAACCGTCGACTAGGACCGGTGTCGACCAGTGTGCTCGAAAGTTGTTTTGGCTACGGATCGGTTTGTCGTCTTTCCAAATGACCTCAAGTTCGGTGGGAGCATACTTGAGCATTGCGGAACCAATCTCGTAGGCTTCTGAGATCAAAATGCGATCACCGTCAACGACTGGCACTGCAGCATTAACACTTTCCAGCATCGAAGCTCGCCAAGTAAACCAACTCAACCGCTTGCCGCCGGCTGGATCAAAAGCCAGTAGCCCATCGCGAAGGAACGCTAGCCCCATATCACGCCCGTCGATCTTGCGAACGATTGGCGATGAATAGCTGGCGAGCGCATCGCCGACGCGATATTTCTCCTTACCGGTTTTCTTATCGAAGGCTACGATCGCACTGTTGTCCGGTTTCACTTCTGACAGACGCATTGTTGAAAGTCCGCGACTCTCCACTGGGCTGCCACCAACCATGACGATGAGTAAATCGCCGTAAACAAATGGGTTACTAGCCACACCAAAAAAGTTTGGAACGACACCGTAGAGCTCGTTCAGATTCTTACTCCAGATGGCTTGCTTACTCTCAATCGACACGCAGCTTAGCTGGCCGGCAACGCCGTACAAATAGACCGAGTCACCATCGATGATTGGCGAGCACCGCGGGCCGTTGTTGTATCCAAACGTATCACTGTATTGGACTTCGTATTCCCAACGCCAGCTTTCTTTTCCCGTCGTTGCATCGTAAACAGTCAGTCGTTCAGAGTCTCCGTAGCGATCAAACTGGTAGACTTGATTGTTCACCACCGACGGAGCACCGTAGCTAACGCCAATCGGAATCGACCAACGAATTGGCGGTGCTGGCTTCCATAACGATAGGTCGATTCCCTCGGCGGAGGTCCCATCGCCACGAGGCCCCAGAAAGCCGGGCCAATCCTCCGGTTTCCTTCCCACTGCTTTCTGAGCCGGGCCTGCTTGATCCGGCAGGGCATTCGGTTGCACTGCCGTTTCAAGAACCCCGGCTTCCGGCTCTTGCGGTTGTTCAGCAGTCGGGTCACCAACAGTTCTCTCAGTTGCCGAACAACCAGCTACCATGACACAAAGGCAGACGATCGGCAGAATCAACCGGATGAATTTGCCTGGGACTGGACCATTTCGAAAATTTGTGCGAAGAAACATCAGTTTATGCAGTCCCTTTGGCTGGCTGCAGCCTGCTGTTGACTCGGGTTGGACGATCTCAGACGTGACCTATTGAAACGGCGCAAGCAAGAAAACATCAAGCATCGGCTATGGGGCGAATCCCTACGGCCGTTGATCATGCGGCGAGCTCACATTCTCCTACACGTCCCCTACAGGCCGATTCGTTCCTGCAGTGATTCTACAGTGAGTTCTTCGGTCCGTAGCGCTTCCATCGCCCGAACCGCGGCGGTCGCGGCAGCCATCGTTGTGATGCAAGGCACACCGTTTTGAACGGCTGCAGCTCGAATCCGACCTTCGTCCGTCCTTGCGCCTTTGCCATTGGGCGTATTGATGATGAGCGAAACGTCTTCGTTCTTCAGATAGTCGATCAGATTGGGCGAGCCTTCAGCAATTTTCTTGGTTCGCGTGACTGGAATGCCCGCTTCTTCAATCACCTTTGCCGTGCCCGGCGTGGCCAGGAGTGGAAAGCCCATTTCGTGCAGGGCTCGAGCAATATCGGGAATTCCATGCTTGTGACGCGAATTGACGCTGATGAAAATGTTGCCTTCGGTAGGCAAGACAACACCAGCGGCCAGTTGGCTCTTAGCAAAGGCAATTGAGAATCGCTCGCTGATTCCCATGACTTCCCCGGTGCTTCGCATTTCAGGTCCGAGAACGATATCGACTCCGGCAAACTTGCGGAACGGGAATACGCTTTCTTTGATAGAAATTTGTTTCGGAGTCGGCTCGCTGGTAATTCCAAGCTCGACAAGCGTCTTGCCAGTCATGACTTTCGCTGCAAGTTTGGCTACGGGCACACCTGTTGCTTTTGCAACAAACGGTACAGTCCGGCTGGCGCGTGGGTTCACTTCGATGACATAGACGTTCGTCACGCCATCTTCACTCTTGACCGCAAATTGCACGTTCATCAAACCAATAACGTTCAACTTCAGGGCCATTTGGCAAGTAGCACGTCGGATCTCATCGACAACTTCATCTGGGAGACTGTAGGGCGGAATGACACAAGCGGAGTCACCGGAGTGCACACCGGCCTCTTCAATGTGCTCCATGATTCCCATGACTTGGACGTTGGTCCCGTCGCACAGCGCGTCAACATCGACCTCGATGGCATCTTCCAAAAACCGGTCGATCAGAACCGGTTGCCCTTCGGCCACGATGAACGCTTCGGCAACGAATCGCTCAAACTGAACTTTGTCGTAACAGATCTCCATTGCCCGACCACCTAGAACAAAGCTAGGCCGCACCAAAGCTGGGAAGCCAACATTTTTACTTTCGACGCGAGCCTGCGCCATCGTCCGGGCAATCGCATTGGCTGGCTGTTTCAGGTCAAGCGTTTCGAGCAGTTGCTGAAATTTCTCTCGATCCTCGGCTGCCTCGATCGTATCAACACTGGTGCCAATAATCGGAACACCGGCGGACGAAAGTGCTCGAGCTAAATTAAGTGGCGTTTGACCGCCGAACTGGACGATCACGCCATCAGGCTCAACAGCATCGCAGATGTTGAGAACGTCCTCGGTCGTCAGCGGCTCAAAGAACAAAATGTCGCTGGTGTCGTAATCGGTTGAAACGGTTTCCGGGTTGCTGTTGACCATGATTGACTCGATTCCGAGCTCGCGCAGTGCGTAGCTGGCGTGGCAACAGCAATAATCAAACTCGATTCCTTGACCGATGCGGTTTGGCCCACCACCGAGAATCATGACGCGTTTCTTGCCAGGTTCCTTCGGCGGAGCCTCCGATTCTTGTTCGTACGACGAGTAGAAGTAGGGCGTGTATGCTTCGAACTCAGCCGCGCAGGTATCGACGGCCTTGTAAGTTGCGACGATACCGCGATCCTTTCGCCACTGGCGAACCTCGAGTTCATCGCTGCCAAGCAGATGGGCGAGCTGTCGATCGGAAAACCCGAATTCCTTGGCCAATTTGATGTCACTGGCTTCAGCGTTGTCCAGCGACCCGACGCCTCGCAGATGATCTTCCATCTCGACTATTTCGGCCAAGTGGTCGAGGAACCAAGGGTCGATGCCGGTGATCTCGTAGATTTCTGCGGTAGTAAAACCAAACTTGAGAGCGTACCGCAGATACCAAACTCGGTTGGCATTTGGGACAGATAGTTTGCTGCGAATCTCATCTTCATCCGGCTGAAGATCCGTGCCCCAGAGATCTTTGTTGTCACATCCGAAACCGAATGCGCCGACTTCCAGACCACGCAGAGCCTTTTGAAACGACTCCTTGAACGTCCGGCCGATTGCCATCGTTTCGCCAACGCTCTTCATCTGTGTCATGAGCGTCGCGTCGGCTTCTGGGAATTTCTCAAATGCGAAGCGAGGAATCTTGGTGACGACGTAGTCAATCGTTGGCTCGAAGCAAGCCTTTGTCTTCTGAGTAATGTCGTTGGGCAATTCCCAGAGTCGATAGCCAACAGCCAACTTGGCAGCAATCTTCGCGATCGGAAAACCCGTCGCTTTACTAGCCAGTGCACTTGAGCGGCTAACACGGGGGTTCATTTCAATGACGATCATTCGGCCCGTTTCCGGATGGATCGCAAATTGAATGTTCGATCCGCCCGTTTCAACGCCAATTTCACGAATCACGGCCAAGGAGGCGTCGCGCATTCGCTGGTATTCTTTATCGGTCAACGTTTGGGCAGGCGCGACTGTGATCGAATCTCCAGTGTGAACGCCCATCGGGTCGAAGTTCTCGATGGAGCAGATGATGACGACGTTGTCATCACGGTCACGCATGACCTCCATCTCGTATTCTTTCCAGCCAATGATCGACTCTTCGATCAAGACTTCGGTGACGGGCGATTGCTGGAGCCCGTTTCGCACCAACGATTCGTAGTCGTCGCGGTTGTAGGCGATGGCTGAACCGCTTCCGCCCATGGTGAAGCTTGGGCGAACAACGCACGGCAAACCAATATCGGCCAAGGCTGCATGAGCTTCTTCGATCGTGTGAACGACCTCGCCGCGGCAAACGTCCAAGCCAATCTTTTCCATCGCCTCTTTAAACTGATCGCGTTCTTCAGCCTTGGCAATGACTTCTGGATTAGCGGCAATCATCTCAACGCCGTACTTTTCCAACACGCCGTTGGCGGCCAAGTCCATGGCGACGTTCAAGCCGGTTTGGCCACCGAGAGTTGGCAGCAAGGCGTCGGGGCGTTCTTTTTCGATGATCTTGGCGACGACTTCCCAAGTCAGCGGTTCAATGTACGTACGCTCGGCTGTCCCCGGGTCTGTCATGATGGTCGCTGGGTTGCTATTCACCAGCACGACCTCATACCCTTCTTCGCGAAGCGCCTTACATGCTTGGGTGCCCGAGTAATCAAACTCGCAGGCCTGACCAATCACGATCGGGCCGGAACCGATGATCATGATTTTCTTGATGTCTTCTCGCCTAGGCACTTCGTCACTTCCAATTGCTGATTTCGCCCAAGAATTGCGTAGGAACATCGCACCTGCGATGACCATTTGGACGGAAGGGTGGAAAAATAAAATTTCCCAAAAGTATCATGTGATACGATGTTTTGCCAAGGACCCATGACCTCCACTTCAGCTCGCTAGCGGGCTTCGCCAGGGAGATCGACAAGCATAATGCCTAAGTACGGCACAGTTTACCAACCCCCAGTTTGCCAAGATAAAGAAGCTGTTTGCATGAACGCAGTCGCTGAACTCGCCGTTGGACGCAGTACATTCACAAACCCGCTGGCTTCCAAGAGGCTCTCGTGGCGTCACTGCGTCGCGCCAGCTTGCGCGCTGACCTTTCTGCTTGCGTCGACGTTGGCCGTCGCACAGGTCGCGGTAGCCCCCGGAGAGACGCTCGCTGAGACACAGCCCAGCGACACCGCGGCAGATTCGTTGCAGCCGGATAATCAACTGTCCGAACAGTTGGGGCCGCGGCTAGAAGAAATTCGCAGCAAATTCGGCCTGCCGGCCATCTGGGCAGCTCGATCGCACGTCGAAAAAGATGGCCGTGAAGTCTATTTTTCTGCCGCGGCGGGCATCCGCAAAGTGGACGCAGCCGAGAAGGTGACCGTCGACGATACCATTCACTTGGGCTCGTGCACGAAGGCCATGACCGCGCTGCTGATCGCGCAGGCGGTGTCGCGACGTGAAATCCAGTGGCAAGACACGCTCGGGAAACTGCTGTCTGAAAACGACCGAATGGAAGCTTCTCCCTGGCGGCAGGTAACCGTGTTGGACCTGATGCGACAAAGAAGCGGCTGCCCCAAATCGACGCCATGGCACAAATTCCACCGCAAGCATCCAGACAACGTAGTCTTGGCCCGCCAAGCGATGGTCGATTGGCTGCTGGACCAAGAACGGCCCGAGAAGCTGGACTTCGAATACTCGAACCTCAACTATGCGCTGCTCGGCCACATTCTCGAAGTGAAGCTCGGGAAATCTTGGGAGACACTCATCGCTGCGCGACTTTTTGAGCCAATTGGTATTCGCGACTTTGGATTCGGCCCGGTCGGAGCGCCAGACCCAACCCCGGGAAATGCACAACAGGCTGAACCGCAACCGGAATCAGAAAAGGAAACGGAAAGCGACCCGCACATATCTCACCCGTGGGGGCACGTAGTGGACACTTCCATCGGAAAGGCAATTGGGCGCGCCATCGCGGCTGCGGCATCCACCAACACCGTGTTGCATGAGCACAAAGCAGTTCAAATTGACAATGCTCCGCCGCTCGGTCCCGCTGGACGCGTCCACATGCCCGTCCAACAATGGTGTAAATTCATCAAGCTGTTCTTGAATGAGCAAGCCCCAACCGATCTGCTTGGCATTCAACAATCTGATTGGGAGATGCTCACCACCCCGGGCTCTCAAGGCAATTACGCGGGCGGCTGGATAACGCTGGAGCGTCAATGGGCCGATGGTCTAACGCTGATGCACAATGGTAGCAACACCACGTGGTATTGCGTTGCATGGGTTGCTCCCAAGACGAACATCATCAATGTAGCCGCAACCAACTGTTACGACCCAAACGTCGCCTCGGCCTGCGATGCCGCGATTGGAGCATTGTTTGCCGTCGCTAAGCCGCAAAATGAGCAGTAGAAAGTACAGTCGCCTCACGACTAACAACGGAAGCAACTTGTGATGCCCAACACTTATGCAATCCTAGGCACCGGGGCTCTTGGCGGGCTTTACGGCGGCCGCTTGCATTCTATCGGCAAGGAGGTGCACTTTCTTTGTCGCAGCGACTTTCGCTCGATTGAGGAATCAGGCTTGCAGATTCAGTCGCCTTGGGGAGATCTTAACCTTCAAGACGTTCGGGCCTACGATTCGGCTTCGGCCATGCCAAAAGTTGATGTGGCTATCGTCGCTTGGAAAGCCACCGCGAATGACGCCTTAAGTTCGGTGCTACCTCATGTTTGTGGGCCTGAGACGTGCGTCCTGGTACTGCAAAATGGTTTGGATATGGAAGCGGATTCGGCTGCCATAGTTGGCGAGAATCGGGTTCTTGGCGGTTGCTGTTTTTTGTGTTGTAACAAGACGGGCCCAGGAAAAATCCATCACCTCGACTACGGAAAAATTGCCTTCGGTGAATACTCACCAGAGTATCGCGGCCAAACAACTCTACGAATGCAAGAAATTGCATCGGACTTAGAAGCGGCTGGAGTTCCTGTACTGCAGTCCCGCGACCTTGCTTTGACTCGGTGGCGCAAGCTGATGTGGAATATTCCCTTCAACGGTCTGAGCGTGGCTCTCGACGCAGACACGAGCCAAATTATGACCGCCCCAGATTCTGCCGAACTCGCACACTTGGTCATGGAGGACGTCCGGCTCGCCGCCCAAGCGTGCGGCGTTCATATCGAGCCAGAATTTTTACACAAGCTGCTTGAAGATACGCGTCGAATGGTCCCCTACGCTAGCAGTATGCTGCTTGACTACCGCCACAAGCGCCAAATCGAAGTCGAAGCCATTCTGGGCAATGCTGTTCGAAAATCTACGGCAGCGGGCTTCGTTCCCAAGTACATTGGGTCACTTTACAAGCAACTGCGTTTCTTGGACGAACGAAATCGCGCACCAGATTCGCCGCCCAGCTAACTTGCGCCTGAGCTAGCAAACGCCACCCACCTGAGAACGACGAAACATGCCAACACTCCTTCGCAGCTTGCCACTTTTGCTGATCGCGGCGCTGGCAAGCGTCGGAAACGCGACAGAAGAACAGCAGCCACCAAACATCGTTTACATCATGTTGGACGAATGGGGCTACTACGAGTGGTCGGGGGCCGGGCACAAGATCCACCAAACTCCCAACATCGACCGCTTCGCCGCCACGGGCATGCGATTCACCCAGATGTTAGCAGGCAGTTGTGTGTGCGCACCAACCCGCAGCACGCTGATGACAGGCCAGCACACGGGCCATACAACCGTCCGCGGTAACGGTGGTGCCACGCCAATTCGCGATGACGACGTCACCATCGCAGAAGTTCTGAAACAGGCGGGGTACGCAGTGGGTGGGTTCGGAAAGTGGGGGATTGGAGACCGCGGTTCCAGTGGCGTACCTGAACGCCAAGGCTTCGATTTGTTCACAGGCTACTATCATCAAGTTCACGCGCATACGTATTTCCCCAAATACTTGCTCCGCAACAGCGAGAAACTTCCGCTGGCTGGCAATAGCGGCCATGCCTTCAAAGGCGAAACGTTTTCTCAATACGTGATTCACGAAGCAGCACAGAAGTTCATCCGCGAGCGAGCTGGCAAGCAGCCTTTCTTCGCCTATTTGCCCTACACGATTCCACATGCTTACTACGGAATTCCCGAAGACGATCCGGCGTACTTGGCAATGAAAGATCGCGACTGGAACGCGCCACAGCACCACAAGAATCCGAAAGTCGCCCCCCCTGACGAAGCACAGCGTTATGCCGCATTCGTCGCCATGGCCGATCGCCAAATTGGTGACATTATGGATCTGATCGAAGAACTCGGAATCGATGACAACACCATTGTCTTTCTGTGCGGAGACAACGGGGCCAACACCAGCGTGTTCTTGAGTCCCGAACATCCGCATGGCTTTTTTATGCCAAATGTAAATCCTAAAACCGGAGTCACGTTTCGCGGTGGCAAGGGCAAGCTCTACGAGGGCGGCTTGCGAGTTGCCTACATGGTCCGTTGGCCAAAGAAGATTGCAGCCGGTCAAGTATCTGATCACTTGGGCTATTTTCCCGATGTGATGCCGACACTGGCAGAAGTCGCTGGCTTGGAGGCTCCAAGCAACATAGATGGGATTTCGTTTTTGCCGACACTTCTCGGGCAAGGCGAACAGCAACAGCAAAACCATTTGTACTGGGAGTATGGCAATCAAGTGGCCGTGCGGAAGGGCAATTGGAAAGCGATCCACGACCGGAAGTCCAAGAGCTGGGAACTTTACAATCTTGCCTTCGACGTTGGCGAGCAGAACGACCTAGCTGCATCACAGCCATCCATCCTCGAAAACCTGAAGGCCCTCGCCTCCGCAGCACACACCCCACCTCGCCGCGGAACAATCCATCACCCCAACCTGGGCTTCAAAGGTCACTCCGCCGATTAAAGCGAGGCTAGCCACCAAAACTGGACCTCCCCCGTAACGGCCCTACTTCGTTACACAATGTCCTCTGCCTGGTCAGTCCAGCAGACTTTTCAATTGCTTGTATCGACCATTGGTTTTCCGAACATCTAATTCCACCCTCCCTCGGGGAG
>CAYPLE010000040.1:39975-47823 GCA_964411445.1 uncultured Pirellulaceae bacterium | reverse complement strand
ACAGCCGCAAACGGTTGGGGACAACCGTTCTACGTAGAACAGCCGCAAACGGTTGGGGACAACCGTTCTACGTAGAACAGCCGCAAGCGGTTGAGGACAACCGTTCTACGTAGAACAACTGTCCCAGTTGTTTGCTAGTTCCTCCGCTGGCGCGGCGGGTTGTGAAACGTGCGAGTTGTGAAATTTCGAACAGGGCCGAGCTCTTCTAGGCTAGACGTTCTGAGAACGACGGTCCGTATAGCGGTGACAATGACATTCCGTCCTGACCAATCGTATTTTGCGCCGCAAAATTGCGAGCAGCGGTGGAAGATGGGGCAGGGAAGGTCAATGCGATGGGCGCTCGGCGCCTGGCCTTAGGTGGTCAGGCCGGTAAGGATGCCGTCTTTGCAGAAGTCTGGGTTTCCAAAGGAGTCGACTTCGAAACCCATTGCTTGGCAGACGCTCATCAAGAAGCGGTTGTGGTAAACTCCGCCGCAGTTCATTGCCCGACCGGTCTTGAAACCAAGGCCACCACCGACGAGTACAAACGGAATGTTGTCCCGGGTATGCGAGTTGCCTTTGCCAAGTTCGTTGGTCCAAACGATGGTGGTATTGTCCAACATTGTGCCTTCGCCACCGGGTTCCGGGATGCTGCTGAGGCGTTTGGCCAAGTAGGCGACTTGCTCGCAGTACCAGGTGTTGATCTTGATGAGTTTCTCGTAAGCCTCTTCGTTGCTGTCTGGCTCGTGAGACAATTCGTGGTGCCCTTCATCGATGCCAAGCCAACGCATTCGTGGTTGGCCAACACTGTTGGTGATCTGGAACGTGGCGATGCGAGCGAAATCGGCCGAGAGGCTGTGCACAAGCATATCCATCTGCATTCGCGTGATGAGCGGGATGTTATCGTTCTGCTCTTCGACGTTGGGTGGCAGTTCTGGAGTTAGGTGCCCCATGTCGGGGTCGTTCTTGCCTGCGGTCAACTCAGTTTGGAGCTCAACTTCGAGGTCACGCATCATTTGCATGTGGTTCTGCAAGATTTTGCGATCCTCGGCCGAGACCATCTGCTCGACTCGACGGAAATCCCCCAACAGATCGTCAAGCACGCTTGAGAGCATTTCGCGGTTCTTGGTTTGTCCGTAGAGCTTTTCAAACATCTGGTAGGGGTTGTCAATTGGTGCAACCGGTTGATTTGGACCAGCGTAAGACATCCGCGTCCAGGTATCCGCTCGCTCTGGGACCATCACGCCCATCTCAAGTGAACCGAAACGGGTTTGCGTCTGTGGATTGGATTGCAGTTGATTTTTCAGATACTGGTCAACCGAGATGCCCATCGACCAACCGGCTGGCGTGTCCGATCCACCTTGGATATCGCCAGGGAATAATTCGATCCCAGTTAGCAGACAGCCGATTCCACGCATGTGCCCGTCGCCATCGCCCTTAATGCGGTTGTTGAGGCCTTGCAGTGTAAGAACGTGCTCTTTCACGGGGGCGAGCGGCTCGAGAATTCGTTTGAGTTGCGGACTTTCGCCAAGCTGCTCTGGCCAGAAGTGATTTGGGATGACCCCATTGGGGCTGAAGACAAAAACCAACCGTTGCTTGCGGCTTGGTGCATCTGCTGAGCTAACCACTCCACCACTGGCCAAGCTGGGAAGGTTCATCATCAGATTTGCAGCGGCAGCACTGATGCCGAGGTCGCGCAGGAATTTTCTTCGCGTTGCAAGGTTGGCCATGATTTATCTCGCCATTTTTGAAGGTGGGAAGTCCTTTTTTGCTCGCTCAACAGGTGAGCTTGGCACCGAAGTGGGAATTAGCAGTGCAAAAGGGCTTGGTGTATTTTGGGTGGGGCAGTTGACTTTAGTTTACTAACTATTTGGCGGCTGGAAGCCACCACTATGGGGTGCTTCGCTGGGCCGCATTTAGAGCAGCCAGCACGACAATATCTTCAACTAACTTCTTCATATTATATCCGCTATTTGCGAACTGGTCCGTTAGCCGTTCTAGGGTGTCGGCACCAAAAGCAGCAGGCGGTTGCTTCACAAAATGCTGGAATGCTTTACGGACGATGGCCGTGTGGGTGTCGCGACTACCAGCCAGGAATTCAGCCAGGCTTCTGTAGTCGTCAAATTCTACCGAATCTCCGGATCGAGTGACATACGATCCTGAACTATCGATCTTCTTGCCGCGTTCTTGGGACTGAAACCGCCCCATCGCGTCGAAATTTTCAAGTGCGAAACCTAGCGCATTGATCTTGCTATGGCAAACCTGGCAGGCGTCGGGACTTGTCTGCAACGCGACTCGTTCCCGCGTCGTCAGATCGGGATGCAAGTCAGGACTCAGCGGTGTGAATGCGTCGTTGGGTGGACGAAGCGTTCGGCCGAGCACGTGGCGGATCAAGAAAACTCCACGATGAATCGGCGATGTGCTGTCGTGGTAAGCCAAGCCGCTGAGCAAGTAGGGATGAGTGAGAATTCCGCGATGCTGGCTACTGGGCTTCGTTCGCACCAAAGCGATCACTGGCGAGCTTGGTAGGTTCTTGGCGGCATCTTCTTCGACGGTATCGCCTTTGACATTGTTGGTTTCATCAAGTCCGTTCTCAGCGTCCGCCGCTGCTTTGGGGCTAAGAGCTTCCGCTGGTTCCCAGGCGTCCCCCAAAGCGGAGGCAATCGCAGGTGAAGTGTAGCTCCAGTCCGCGAGAAACAATTTGCGGAAATCGGCATTTTCGCTCCAAGCAACGTCGCTGATAAAGGCATCGAGCGACTGCCGCAATTCGTCAAAGAGTGCGGGCGAGAATTCGGGAAAGAGCGTCGCGTCTTTGGTGACTTCTCCAATGTGGCTAACGTTCAGCCATTCATGCATCATCGATTGCACTTTGGCGCGGAGCCGCGCGTCAGACATCTTCGACTGAACAAGGCGCCGCACCTCAGGTTCGCTGGACAGCTTCCCCTGCTCGGCCAACTTCACCAGATCGGTGTCAACCGGCACCGAGTCAAACATGATCAACGCGATCTGATTTGCAGCTCGTTGTGATGGGCTCAGTTGAGCATCGAGTCCTGGGTACAAGAAACGCGGTGTCTTGAGTCCCACGAGCAGCACGCGTTTGATCGCTTCTCGGTCATCCGGCTCGGATGCAAGCTGCAGCTCGACGAAGCGTCTACGGCTCTCGCTATCCAAGTCGCCTCGGAAAGCAGTCTTCAGGAGACCGGCTAGAAAGTCAGCTAGCTTCGTTCGATCGTCGCCTGGGTCCTTGCGGTGTCTTCGCAAGTATTCCGGCCACAGTTCTTCAAAGGCGACGTCCGCCATTTCAAGTGCGGCGTTTGTTGTCGATTCGTCCCAAGCACGACTTACGCTCAAACCGCGCTCAAAGCCGTAACTGCGATCATCAGGCGGCAAATCGGTTTGGAGAGCGAACGCCGCGGGATAGCCTTGGGGAATCAGATTCCGCGTCGGGATAACCTGTTCAACACCGCCTGGTGGCACCCATTTTAGGCTGATGTTTGCTGGCGGTATCTCAGTCTTACGCTTCCTCTGTCGAAATTCGATCTCGAAAGGATAGATTCGACCGCCGGTCAAATGAAGCGACCGGCGAAATTCGGTTTTGTCGCCCGACTGCACGTGATTGTTAATGAGTTGGCGGTTCGAGTGGCCGAAATCCATCACAAACGAGCAAGAGCTGTCGACGACAATCTCGTACCGTCCCGTCTCTTCAACGAATAGGCCGCCCGTCCACTGAATAAAGAAAGCTTCCGGTTGAATGCCTTCGCCCGGGCTCTCGCGTCCAAAGTCAAAATCGATGGTCGGATCTACCCGCTCAATCTTCAACTTCTCCTTCTTCCACCGGTCTCCGTCGAAGTACATCGCTTCGACGCCGCGCTCGGCGGGAAGGGAGAAGTTATGCCAATTATGCGTGGTGTAAATGTCGGCCAAGCTCTGCCTGAGCTGCTCAGCGGTTAGTCGCCCTAAGCGAATTTCTGGTGGGCGATTGCGCACTCGCGCCGCTTCGCTATAGAAAGCATAGTGAACGTACTCCGCAACCGCTGCGGCATCTGCGCCAGCGCATAGCTCCGGTTCACCCTCAGGCATAGTCCTTGCGATGACTTCCGAGAGCTGTCCGACGGAGTCATCGCCGATGAGCGGTTCCTCATACGCGCTCTCGACCCCCTGGCCGCTGTTTCCGTGACAATCGGCGCACTGCTGGCGGTAGATCTTTTCGCCCCGCGCTCTGAGTGCTTCCGAGCTCGTTGGCTGGGCCGAGGCATTTTGCGTGTCTGCCTTTTCATCATCAAACGCTCGAGCGGTGACGTTGCCAATTGCGACGTGAATCAGGCTGCACAGTAGGAAAGTGGCTGGTTGGAGCGACGTGCATTTTCTCATGGGAAGTCTGCTTTCGAAGTGGATTCGAAAGTGGTTTTTCGCGGCGTCCACATTCGGCATTCGCCTCAATGGTACAGGTCACCGTACTGCAGCGGCGGATGCAGGACGGACCTGCGAGTTGTGGGAGGGATGGAGCTGACGCGTGCGGGGGGTATGCGTCGGCTGGGTGGGCATCAACCGATGAGTCGATCACTGAGCATTATATCCGTTTGTCGTCAAGTTTTCCACCGAGAGATTGCTCGGATTTCGGCTGGTGGCCCGCATTCGTAGCTTGCTGTTTTTTGGGGGGGACAGCTCTGGGCGTTTTCTTGGAGGCGGCGTGCTTGATGCATTCAACTGGCAAAATGTGCCGTTTATCCGGGTTCTGCGACCAAACGTGTCCACGGCAGCAGCAATAACGGGGCTCTTACCGTCGGCCCAGCATGGTGGAGTCCGACTGCTTTACTCCCAGCAGCTTGTACCAAGGCGCTGCCTCGGCTACGCCTGGCAACTACAATTGCTAGCTAATCGCAAGAGGTCGTTGAATGTCATCACCACTATCTCACCATCACCAATCTGCCCCGGCCAATCGCCATCGCCAGGCGAGCGTGATGACTCGCCTGAGTCGTGAGATTGACGGATTGGCAACAGCGAGCCGTAATCCAGCAGATAAGCCTCCAATTTCATCGGGCTGCGAAGCGATGGACCGCCTCCTGCCAGTAGGCGGATATCTGCCGGGCAGCGTCGTGGAGTACTTGCGGCACACGCCAGCCAGCGGCGCTAGTCATCTGGCTTTTCTGGCTGCGCGTCAAGCGATGAAGGCGACCGGCGGCTTTTTGATCGTCGTCGACCACTTGGAACAAATCTATCCACCTAAGCTGCATGCCTTGGGCATCGACCTTAAGAAGGTTATCTTTGTGCGTCCTGCCTCGGATACTGATGCCGTTTGGGCTGTAGATCAAGCGCTGCGCACACCTGCTGTGGCGGCAGTCTTTGCTGAAATCCCGCGTCTGGATGACCAAGCCGCGAGGAGAATGCAGCTAGCCGCCGAGCGAGGGGATGGGCTGGGGTTGCTGGTCCGCAGCGCATCGGCCCGCAAAGGCCCGAGCTGGGCGGAAGTGCAATGGCTTGTTCGTTCGATGGGGCGTCCCAGGCTTTCTGCGTTGAAAGATGCCACGGGCAGTCCTGTCGCACAGGCAGCACAACAGCAAGTTGGCGATTCGGCCAGTCGACAGGCTGCTGGCGCGTCATCCGATGACCGATATTTGCATCTTCGACTGGCTCGAGCCAAGGGAAGCCACGCGGGCCGAAGCCTGTCCCTTCGAATCAGTGGTTGCACCGGTGCTGTTGTCGAATACCAACCACCAATCAGAACGAACCAACCTGTCCGAAGTTCAGTTGCTCACCGGACCGGCGTTGCTTAAGCGGCACAGACCGCTGAGTCCTTCGACAGACGGACCTGCCTAGAACGATTCGCTCAAACCGTTGTATTTTCAAAGCTGTGACCAAACCGCTCAGCCAATCAGTTCGCGAAACCAAAAAGCAGAGGCGGTTTGT
Source organism: uncultured Pirellulaceae bacterium (assembly GCA_964411445.1). Taxonomy (GTDB): domain Bacteria; phylum Planctomycetota; class Planctomycetia; order Pirellulales; family Pirellulaceae; genus Aureliella. Next base: position 41,937 of record CAYPLE010000040.1, on the reverse strand, counting down.
CTGCGCATGGCTTCCGAACTGGCCACTGCAGCGACTCCTGGCTGATCAACCTGACTTGGCCACGCAACCAGTACTGCTGGCGGCACAGGATCCCCGGCGTGGGATGCTTGTTCGTGCCGCCAGCAAGACAGCTCGGCAAGCCGGCGTGCGAGTAGGCATGAAAGTGTCAGAAGCCCGAGCACTCTTTCCTGAAACGGTCGTTCTGCCTCATGACGCTGAAGAGGATCTGGACGCGCTCTGTCACCTATGCGAAACGGCTCAGATCTTTAGTCCTATCGTTGGCATCGAACAGGTTGAAAAGATCGCATGGGCCGGTCGTTTGCTGCCATTCCCTGAATCACTCATACTTGAAGTCACTGGAGTGTCGCCACTCTTTGGTGGGGACGACGGTCTAGTGCATGCCATGGCGGAATTCCTGCGATCCAGACAACTATTCGGTTGCATTGCATTAGCAGACACGATTGGTTGCGCCTGGGCAGTGGCAAACTGGGGCCTGCGCAGGCCCACAAATGCCACCAGCGAGACGGATGGGGCAACAGATGACGTTCCAGCTAGCCGAGTGCGTGTCGTTCGTAACAGTGAGGAAGTGAAGCATTTGCCCGCAGAGGCGCTCCGGTTGGATTTGAAGACCGTCGAACAACTCAGCAGGCTTGGCTGTCGGACGATTGGCGAAATTGAGCGGCTCCCTCGCAGCGGCCTAGCCAGTCGCTTGGGCGCGGTGTTGCTAAAGCGTTTGGATCAGATCCACGGAGCAACGGAAGAAACAGTTGAAACGCACGCAGCCAGTGAAGACTATCAGTTCCGACAGAATTTGGAGTATCCGACTGAGGACTTTGAAATTTTGTCCGAGTCTCTCAAGCTACATTGCCGAAGTCTGGCAAAGAAGCTGTCGGCCAGCGGTGATGGCGCGCTGCGTCTTGTCTGCCGACTTGAGCAATTGGAAGCACCGTCGGTAGTGATTCAAATCGGATTCTTCCGTCCGACACAGGATCCCGAGCATCTTTGCAACTTGCTGTGCGGACAACTCGAGCAGCAACTTTCCCGCGAGCCCGTTTGTGCAGTGCAGCGCACCGTGCTAGGTGCAACGCTGACGGCACCATTGGTGTGGCGACAAGGTGATTTGTTTGACGAGGCCCCGGGCGCTTCGGACTCCCAACTAGCCGCGTTGGTCGACACGCTCTCTGCACGGATGGGACGGAAACGCGTCTTGTCGGCAACAGTACGACGAGACTCGCAACCAGAACTCGAGTTTGCCTTTCGGCCTTTGACAGGCCTGCGACGCACTGGTACGCCGCAGGATACGGGTCGCAAACTCAGTTCTCGCCTCGCAACTCGACGAGCAGAGCCAACTCCCACGGATCCACTTCGCCGCCCAACCCATCTACTTTCGCCACCGGTTGAGGTGAGCATCCGGACTAAGGAGCAGCCAGCATCCGTGGATGCCGTTGCGAACCGAGAATCACAGCCAACCGATGGGACGACCGTCAAGCGCCTGCAGTTTTTTTATCAGCAGAATTGGCACACAGTGATTAGCAGGGAGGGCCCAGAGCGGCTGGAAAGTGGATGGTGGAAAGGCCCCAGCGCTCGACGCGACTACTATCGCTTCGCCACCTCGGACGGTTGCTGGTGGTGGGTCTACCGCGACATGACCAACAACAAATGGTTCCTGCACGGCAAATTCGACTAGTGCATCGGCCACAATTACAACTGGGCCCCCCATAAACTAACAAAGACCGAATCGCACGGCCCGGCATCTCGAAGAGTCGCGGTATTTGCGGATTTGCTCGCCGCTGTGATCGGCTGGCAAGTATCGAACCTTCAAAGATCGAGACGATGGCGTCAGGGAATCTTGAAACCCAGTAAACGGTTGGGGACAACCGTTCTACGTAGTACAGTAAACGGTTGGGACAATCGTTCTACGTAGAACAGCTGTCTCAGCTGTTTGCCTTTTGCATGCTGAAG
>CAYPLE010000040.1:23399-39875 GCA_964411445.1 uncultured Pirellulaceae bacterium | reverse complement strand
AGCAAACGGTTGGGACAACCGTTCTACATAGATCAGCAAACGGCTGGGACAACCGTTCTACGTAGATCAGCGAACGGTTTGGGACAAGCTATGTACGTAGAGCAGCAAACGGTTGGGGTCATCGTTCTACGTAGAACAACTGTCTCAGCTGTTTCCTTTTCGATAACTGCCGCGGGCCGTGAAAGGCGCAAGTTGCGTGACTTCAAACGGGGCCCGTTCTTCGTGAATAGATAGCCTCAAGCGGACATTGCGAAAGCTACTTTAAAGCGAACGCAACGATGCAGCGAACACTCGGTAGCCTCTGTACGCACTCATAAGCGCTGGTCGGCATGCCTCCACCTCTGTAGAGCGGTTACCCGCACTGCTGGAGAGTGTCCAAATAGCCGCATTTTGACGGCAATATTCTTGACATCTTGCTTGCAAATAACAGGAACATCGGTCGCTGAAACCCAATTGGGGGGCGGTCAAAGTTCATTACCCGCAATTGCGCAGATTTTTGAAGCAGGAGAACCGTTTCTGACATAGGTTTCAGTTACGGCTCAAATCATTTCGGACCGCCTTTTGCACACCCGCTGCACGAGATTCTTTCGGCGGAGGCGAGGCCGATGTGGGGGAGGGAATCGAGTTATGAAGAATCCAAAACGAACCATTCGAAAGCGAAGGCTTCAGCGGCGCGATGAAGATCGCCGTGGTGCTGCCATGGTAGAGTTCGCGGTCTGCCTCCCCCTGCTAGTGTTCGTAACTTTGGCATTCATTGACCTCACGAATCTGATCTACTTCCGCCAGGCAATCAAAATTTCGGCATACGATGCAGCCAGGAAAGCCGCGGAGCCCACCGCAACGGCGTCGGACGTTCAGGAAGCCGCGCAGCGGATGATGTCGCTACGAGGGATCGATAACTATCAACTGAATCTGCCTGACAACTATGCCACCATCGACCGTGGCAGTCGCATCGATCTCGAAGTCGTCGTTCCATTGTCCGAAATGACCAGTTTCTCTGGCATGAATCTTTGGCAAGATTCGCTCAGCAACGGAATTACTGTCGATATTTCCGTTATCAAGGAGTAACAGTATGTTTCATCAAGCAACACTCGACCGCAAGGGTTCGATAACGATCACCTTCCTGTTTCTGTTGATCGCAGTTATCGGAGTCGGTGCAATGGCTGTCGATTTTGCGCTCATCTCCAGTGCGCGAACCGACTTGCGGATCAGCAGCGACTTGGCGTCGCGAGCTGCAATGGTGGACTATATTGAAAACCAGGATGTTCAATCGGCGCGGAGTGCTGCTAAGCAAATTGCTCGTCTCAATGGCGCCATTATGTCAAACCTGCGTTTACGCAATAGTGACATCATCCCGGGCAACTCTGCTCCAGGGCTAGACGGCAAGTACGTTTTCACTCCAGACGTAACGCCTTACAATAGTTTCAAAGTCAATGCGAATTTGGATGAAGGCTCGCGATCGGGAAGCCTGCCGTTGATGTTCTCTTCGGTTCACAAACGTGAAACCGTCGATCTAACGGAGACTTCCACCGCCACTGAAACGTATCTCGACATCGTGCTGGTCCTTGACCGCAGTGGATCGATGGCATTTGACCTGACAGGAACGCAGTGGAGCTATCCAAGCGGAAACTCCTGGCAGATCGACTACTTTGTAGCGCCTCAGGCGGAAAGTCGCTGGGAAAGCCTTGAAGGAGCCATTGGTGTGTTCCTGGATGAGATGGAAGCCAAGGTCAAGAAGGAGCAAGTTGCTCTGGTGACCTATTCAAGCGACTATGAAACCTACAGTTCTTACTGGGACGAGACTTTCACGTCCGATGAGGTGTCGGTGGACCAGACTTTTACGTACGACTACGACGAGATTCTCAACGCCGTGCTTGACATCGGCAGTGAGCCGGTCATTGGAGCAACCGCAATTAGCTCCGGTATCGATGAAGCGATCACGCTGCTGAACAATTCTTCTCGAGCAGCTTATGCAGAGAAGGTTATTGTTCTGCTAACCGACGGAGATTGGAATACTGGCTACGATCCGGTCGTTGCGGCTGAAACTGCTGCTGCGAACAAGATTGTCATCCATACGGTTGCTTTCGGTTCCGGTGCTGGGGCTAGTGTGATGCAGGAAGTCGCAGAGGTCAGCGGTGGGGTTGCCTTTAATGCTCCCGGCGATGCGGAATTGTCTGAGGCGTTTCGTGATATTGCTCGGTCCATCGGTTTAACGTACACGGAGTAGTCATGATGATGCGTCGAAACCGCCCAAATCGAAAAAGTCGATTTCACAATCGCGAAGGCACAGTAGCGACCGAGATGGCAGTCTGCTTGCCAATCATGTTCCTGTTGTTTCTCGGTAGTATCGATTTGATCCGTTACAACCTGCTGCGAAACATCGTGACGCATGCCGCCTACGAAGCAGCCAGGACGGGCATCGTTAAGGGGGCGACGATTGACGATGTAAAGGCTGTCGTTGGCGACGAGCTTAGCAAATTTGCGTCGCCACTGGAGTACACGATCACCACCAATCCCGAGGTCTTACCCACTTCCGGTGCGTCGGGAACGCTTCAAATCACCGTGACAGCAGACGTCCGCGACGCGGGGTGGATTCTGTCGGATCACTTTCCAGGTGATTCAATGAGTGAGACTGTCGAAATTGAGTTTGACTAGCTGATCAGTCCCCTAAGCAGCCTTGTTCTGGCGACTTGAGCGTCATTCTGCTGCTCGACTAGATCCGTTTCCTCGCGGAGCGCCCTGGCGACTATGTGATTGTTTTTTGATAGCCGCCGAATCACTTACCGAGTCACTTGCGGCAGCTTCATTATCTCTTGCCGCCTGGGCGACTAGCGGTCTCTGTCTGATAGCCGCAACAGAAACTACCTAAATTGACGTTTCGTCTGCTTTGGGCGTTGGATTCGCTCGTCGACATCCTGCGGTGGCTTGTCGATTTGGCGACGTGAGCATACCTTTCTTGTAATCGAACCGAGGCGTTTGATGAGGCGTACTAATTGCGAATGCTGGTTGTCAATCTATGCCTCCCGCCTGTCTCGATGATCGCCTTTGCGACTTACCCCTAGTAGATCAAGGATTCTAAGATGCTCCGTTGCTTTTCGTGTTGGATGCTGCTTTTCGTCGCTTCTATCGGCCTGATGGGCTGCAGCGACACAACCACGGACACTGCGGATGGTCAATCCGAGACAAATGGTGACTCGGGGAATGGCCATAGCGAGCACGCTCATCCAGAAACGTTTGCTGAGGCTCTCGCTGCCTTGGTTGAGCAACAAACGACGATCAAGGAAGCCTTTACGTCGGGTGATATGGAGGCTGCTCACGGGCCGTTGCACGAGATCGGGCACACCATTGATCTCTTGCCCGAGCTAGCGGAAAAGGAAGGCATCGAAGGGGAAACGTTGGAAGGTATCAAGTCTGCCTCGAAGAGCCTCTTTGAAGCATTTCAAAAGCTGGACGACGTGATGCACGGTGGCGAAGAAATCAAATACGACGATGTCGCCGAAGAAATCAATGCTGCCCTGGCGATTGTTTCCGCTGAATCTGCTGGCGAGTAATCGAGTAGTCGTGCCGCAACCGCTTGGAGCGAAATGCTTGGAGACTGACTGACGTGCTTTCTACGGAGATCCACTCTTGACGATTCAAAGAACGAGCGGGATTCTTGCAGCGTTTGCCTTGGCGACTTGCTTGACCGGCTGCAATGGCGGTGCTTCGACGGAAGAACAGGACAATTTTGCCAGCATCCGAAGTATGGTGTTGGATCCAGCGATGCCTGCGAAAGCTTCTTCGCTCGAGCAACTGCTTGAACAAGATGGCCTCGGTGAGGTGACGCTGGTCGGCAGGATTTATGGCGGAAAGCTGGAGCCGTTCGATCGAGAGAACGCCAGCTTCACCATTACAATCCTTCCGGATCTAGGCCACTCTCACGACGATCCTGGTGACTGTCCGTTCTGCAAGCGTCGGGCGGAGAATGCGCCGTTTGCCGTTGTTGAAATTCGCGACAATTCAGGCAACTTGATCAAGACGCCAGCAGACAAGTTGCTGGATCTAGCTAAGAATCAAGATGTGGTCGTTCGTGGAACAGCAACAAAGCTCGACGAAATGATCGTGATATCCGCCGACAAGATCACCAAAGTAGCTGATCTCGAGACTGCTCATGGCTTGATCGAGAAAGAAGGCTAATCGCGCCGCAGCATGATTTTCACCTTGCGGCTGCAGGCGGACTTCCGGCGGCTCGGAACAATGGCTCAACGACTTTCCAAAGCGCTATAATGCCTGCGAGGAAAGTCGAAACTGAATTTACGAAGGGCTTTTCCTTTGGGGGCAGCGAGAGTGCGACCCATGCCGACGGATTCTGAAGCTGCCTTCAACGCTTTTGCCGCCGTGACTGCACGTTTGCGTTGCGTCTAGTCAATCGAGCATCCCTAGAGTCTGTCTCAGCGGATTCCTAGTTTTCCGCGCTATTAACGCGAGTTGCTAAACTTACGTAACATCAATCATACTGACGAACGCTCGGTGGCTTGTGATCGAGTCTGAATCAAAAAAATCCCCAGGCACGAAATCACAGTGCCGCCTCAACCTTCCTGGAGACGTGAAATGAAGAGTCTATTTGCAGCCCTAACGCTGTCAGCACTGATCTGTTGTCCCATCGTTGCTGCCGAGCCAGCCACGAAGGACGAAGCCCCCAAGGCACTTGCTTTCAAGATGAAGAATCTTGAAGGCAAAGAAGTTAAGTTGTCGGACTACAAGGGCAAGGTAGTCTTGATCGTGAATGTCGCCAGCAAGTGCGGCCTGACCGACAGCAATTACAAGGGGCTACAGCAACTGCATGAGAAGTACGCGGAGAAGGGGCTCGCGATTGTTGCCTTCCCTTGCAACCAGTTCGGCGGCCAAGAGCCAGGCAGTGCTTCGGACATCTCTACCTTCTGCACCGACAAGTACGGAGTTGAATTTGATTTGTTCTCGAAGGTAGACGTCAATGGCGATAAAGCTTGCGACCTTTACAAGCACCTCACTGCACTCGATCTAAAGCCGACGGGCAAGGGGAAAGTATCGTGGAACTTCGAGAAGTTCTTGTTGGACCGAAGTGGAAAGCCAGTCGCTCGTTTCCAACCGCGAACGAAGCCAACTTCGGAAGACGTCACGACCGCCATTGAAGAGCTTCTAGCGAAGAAGTCGTAGTGTAGCGGTGTCCCGCCATTGCTGGCTGAACCGGCAGTGGCTGTAAGCACTTCTAAGATTGACGATATAAAACGGGCCAAGGATCATTTCCTCGGCCCGTTTTTCGTGCGCGTCACAAGCTGCTACGGCGCGTATAGCTTACGGCACTCGTGCCACTTCGCCGCCATCGCGTGTGAGCAAAGCCTTGAAGACTTCCAGATCGATGCCCTCGGCCAGCACGTGAACGCTGCCGTCGCCAAATGCGGCTTGAGTAATTTGGTTGAAGAATATCTCGGCTTTGTTGGGCTCGTCATGATCCACTTCCCAGTCCTGCGGTGCAGTCCAAGGAACGGCGTTGTCTGGATGGGTCTCAATCAGCATAATCGTATTGCTCGTACCGTCCGTGATGTCACCAAAACGAGTTGGCTCGTCCTTTCGGAGTAACGTGTGCTCACCCACAGGGGCCTGATAAACCGTATGCCCAGGCTTGGTTGCCTTGCCAGGATGTCGGTAAGTGTCGGGCATTTCTTCCAAGAGTGCCAAGTTGTGCTCGCTGTCCCATGGTTCGTCTAGGTGAAAGCGATTGTATAGCTCCGTTTGCTCGATGAAGGGTAAGATGGCCACTCGCCAGCTCAGAAGTGGCTTACCGTCATCGTCGTTCGAATTCGTTGTTGGAAAGCTTCGGTACGCCGACTCGAAGTTGTGCATCGCAAGGGCGAGTTGCTTCAGATTGTTTGACGATTGCATGCGCCGAGCGGCTCCTCGAGCCGATTGCAGGGCAGGCAGCATCAGCCCCGTCAACGTGCCAATAACGCTCACGCTTTGAAGTTGATCAACTTCCACGACTAGGCGATTCCCAATTTGTCGCGGCTGAAGTGCTTCGACAATGACTTTGCTAATCCGAGCGATGTACTGCTGCATCGCAACATCCGTGGCAGATCCTCCGTCCATATTCTGCTGTGCTTCGGCAACCACGGAATCACGGCCAAATGCTAGCAGAGAATTGATATGCTTGGCCAGCCGCTGCGTGGCACCTTCATCTGGGCTTGCCAGAACCATCTGTATTTTCTCCTGCTCGCTGACTTCAACGCGTACGGCAAGGATGTCTGACTCCTTCAGAACACCAAGCATCCCCTGTTGGAGCTGCGGAGGCATGGCGCCCGGTGGAGCGTTTTGCAATACTGCAGCCATCACTTGTTCGATTGCTTTGACATCGACGATTGCCATCACATCTTGAGGGCCGCGAATCGTATCCAGCGTGCGATGTAGCTTCGATGGCTCTCCACTTCGCTCCTTGAGCATCATGTCGACGAACGGTTCGGTGCCAAGCACGGCCACCGTTTTGGTGATGTTTCTCACAACGATCTGTTCAGGGCCGTAGAGACGAACCATTCCTGAGTCCTCATCAACGGCTGCAACCATTTCCTGTGGTATGTTGGATAAGTCGATGGCTTCGGACGATTGAATCAAGACGCCGAATACCGGGGCGGGAATTGGCATTCCAATGATTACATCCACGCGTTCGAAAACGAGAGGATCAAAACCGAACTGTTCCAGGCCACTGGCGGAGAGCACCTCCAGCGGTGCATATTGCATTTTCTCCTTGGCGGCCATCGCCTTTGGCCATGCCGAAATGACGGCAACCGTGCCCTCCGGAACAAAGCGAGTCGTATCGTCTTCCGCTTGCCCAAAGCAAGGCAGGGACAACAAGGTGCAGGCAACAGCCATGATGCGGCTGGCCTTGAACGTTCTCTGAAGCATTAGCTTTTCCCCCAAAGTCAAAAGATTCTAGACGCACAGCTTAGACGAAAACCATTACATGATGTTGAAGCATTCGACTCTCAGGCCAGTGCACGCTCCAACTGTGTGACGCAATCGACTTGAACAACGCAATCGCGAAGGTCGAGGTTTGGCCGCCGTGATCGTTTGGCCTAACCGAGATGCGTACTAGTGGGATAGTACAGCGGTAATGGGGTGTCGTCAAGCATCGGCTGTGACGAGAAACCCTGTAGGCGCTGACTTGCCAAGGGAAGTCCGAATATCGAGGTTGCGTAAACTGCACCGTCTTGCGTTGGCACAATTGTGCTAGTCCGTGTCACAATCGTGAAGGTTCAGAGGCCGGCGATGCAGTATACTCCGTGCCTCAGAGTTGCACTAAGCCCTCGGCACGGCTAGTTCACTGCCCTTAAACGCGGAAATCAACCCATGAAATCTCTGTCTAGCGTTGGCCTTCCGGCTGGCAATAATCCCCCTAAGAACGTTGATAAGGCATATGGATTCGCCTGCGAGCGCTACGCAGCGCTTGGTGTCGACGTCGAAGCGGCCCTGGCGAGGTTGAAGGATGTTGCGATTTCAGTCCACTGTTGGCAGGGGGACGACGTGGCTGGCTTCGAAGGCGACGGTTCATCGCTTGGTGACGGACTCGCCGTGACGGGCAATTACCCTGGCAAGGCGCGAACGCCCGAAGAACTGCGCAGCGACTTGGAGCTTGCCTACTCACTGATTCCAGGAAACCACCGGCTGAATCTTCACGCACTTTACGGCGAGTTCGATGGGCCTGTCGAACGCGACGAAATTGGTGTCGAGCACTTTCAAGGGTGGATTGACTGGGGGCGCCAGGCAGGTGTCGACCTGGACTTCAATCCAAGTTACTTCTCGCATCCAAAGTCTTCCGATGGATTTACTTTGGCTCATGCTGATGAGGGCATTCGAAAGTTTTGGGTTGACCACGGCGTCGCGTGTCGAAAAATAGCCGCCGCGATGGGCGCTGCCCAGGGAAATCCTTGCGTGAACAATTTTTGGGTGCCGGATGGTTACAAGGACGTTCCCGCATGTCGCAAAGCACCGCGTGAGCGACTTGCCCAATCCTTGGACGAAATTTTCGCTGAGCAGCTTCCTGCCGAACATACTCTGGATGCCGTGGAGTGCAAATTGTTCGGCATTGGCAGTGAAAGCTACGTTGTTGGCTCCCATGAATTCTATATGGGTTACGCAATTTCGCGTAACAAAGTCCTGTGTCTTGACGCGGGCCACTTTCATCCTACAGAAGTCATTTCTGACAAAATCTCTTCCGTGCTGATGTACGTCCCGGAACTGTTGCTGCATGTCAGTCGCGGTGTGCGGTGGGATAGCGACCATGTTGTCACCTACACCGACGAGCTTCAGGCGATCATGCAAGAAATTGTCCGTGGTAATTACCTGGATCGAGTGCACATTGGGCTCGACTTCTTTGACGCCAGCATCAATCGCGTTGCGGCATGGGCCATTGGAACGCGAAATACCCTCAAAGCCGTTCTCGCAGCCTTGCTCGAGCCGACCGAAGCTTTACAGCAACTTGAACGCGAAGGTGACTTCACCAGCCGGCTGGCACTCATGGAAGAACTCAAGACAATGCCGCTCGGCGCCGTCTGGGACTACTACTGTGAAATGTCGAACACACCTGTGGGCATCGAGTGGTTGAGCAAAGTGAATGACTACGAGAATAAGGTTTTGCAGTTACGCGGCTCAGAACCAGTTGGTGCATGAACCGGAGTGGTCTGAACGACTCCTCCACAGTGAGCTGATGCGGCCACTTTTCGAACAAGCGATTTTTTTTGAGTCGACGGTCCGAATGCGACGATCGTCCATCAATGTTTTGGCACGAGATCAACCATGAGCGAAGAAGCAACATCAACGGCCGCGACGGGCGAGTTTGAACGTGAACCAGTTCCGGATTCCGCTTTGCTCGGCAATGGGAAATTCTGGGGCATGTATGCTGGTGAACATGCCGCTGGGACAGAGTTCATGATCGGGCCGTTGTTTCTCGCCGCCGGTGCGAGTCTCTCGGATCTGGTTTTTGGACTGCTGCTCGGCAATATACTCGCCGTTCTTACTTGGCGTTTCTTGGTCGTTCCTATAGCGATGGTCAAGCGAATGACCTTGTACTATCAACTGGAGCGGATAGCCGGCGTTCAATTGGTCAAGCTCTACAACTTGGTCAACGGTCTTCTTTTCTGCTTCCTCGCCGGAGCGATGGTTACCGTTTCCGCTTCAGCCGTTGGTGTGCCTTTCGATATTTCATTTGACGTGCCCAGCCAACTCTACGGTCTTAGCAACGCATCATTTACGGCGCTTGTGGCAGTTGTTGGTATCGTGATCACCGCAGTCGCTGCTGGCGGTTATGAACGCGTTGCTCGATTTGCGAATATTGCCGCCCCTTGGATGATCGCTGTTTTTGCGGCTTGCGGGATTGTATCTCTAGCTCAGATGGATGTTTCCTCGCTCGACAAATTCAGAGATGGAGAATTTTGGAGCAAGGCAGTTGACTTTGTTCAGCAACGCAATGGTGCAAAGCCATTCGGTTTTTGGGAAATCGTAACCTTTGCTTGGCTCTGCAATGGTGCAATGCACTTCGGGATGGCCGACCTTTCGATCTTCCGGTTTGCCCGCAGTAAGAGTTCCGGTTGGGCGCCAGCCATCGGGATGTTCCTCGGCCACTACATGGCATGGATAGCGGCGGCATTGATGTTGGCCGCACTGATCAAGCTGCAGCCAGAGCTAAGTTTAGGTGAAGATGGCAAAGTGCAAGCCAATCCGGGGCTGCTTGCATTTCAGTCCATCGGGTGGACCGGCATCATCTGCGTCATCATTGCTGGATGGACAACAGCCAACCCAACCATTTATCGAGCTGGTCTGGCTTTTCAAGGCATGTTGCCAGGCAGTTCGCGAACAGTCATGACATTGGTCGCTGGCATCGTCGCTACAGTCGCTGGTGCCTTCCCAAACCTTTCCGCCAAGTTACTTGACTTTGTGGGGACATACGGAACGATCCTGGGGCCGATGGGCGCAATTATCTTCGCGGATTTCTACTTCATGAAAAAGCTCGGATTGCGAGATGAATACGCCGAAAAGAAGGGCCTTGCCATCAGCGCGGCAGTGCTATTAGCGTGGCTCATTCCCGTTGGCGTGGGGGTCTACCTGATTTTTTGGAAGGACCTATTTCCGGTGTACGCCGTTGTGCCTTGTTGGGTTGCCAGTGGCCTACTCTACTTGCTGCTCAGCAAGATAACCCAGGCCACGAATTGAGTTGCCTGGTAACCGGTTCGTTTAGCCGTGGCTCTCCGCTCTGTTAGGAATCTCCGATGAATATTACAAAAACCATCTCCATCGCCGCTTTGGCACTCGTGATTCTGCCCTGCCTGCTCCTGTTCGGTGAAACACTTAGCCTTGCAACCGTCAAAACGATCGCCCTGGTAGGCACCGTTGGCTGGTTTGCGACAACGCCTCTCTGGATCGGAAGATCTCCCTCCTAGCGGTCGTCGGTCGATTGGTCAGATGCTTGAATCTTCGTAGGTCGTACCTTCGACTCGGACGAACGGGCCTTGGAACCTGTTCGGCGAGAAACGCGAAGTACAATGCCCTCCCAATGCGCCTTCCAAGGCCGTCGCTGGGGCATCAACGGCTCAAAGTGCAAGGTAGGGAGCTCATCGCAGTGTTTTTGCAATCGCGCCACGTACGTGAAGGAAGCTCGCGAACATTGCGTGACCGAGAAACTGAATTGCACAGGAAAAGCATGGTGGAATCCGCCGGTAAAGCTAGCGCAGATCGAGGAGCCGAAGAGTCTAAAGGTGTCATTACGGTGCGGGGAGTGAACGCGTTTTCCGGTGCAGCTCACGCGCGTCATGATATCGCTACTCTGATGACGTGGTGGTTCAGCTCTGCCGCGAAGTTTGTTTTTGCATTCGTTGTGACTTGGGCGGGGGCGTTACACGCTGCAGATCGCGATGCACGGGGCCGCCCGAACATTCTGTTTGTCCTGACAGAAGATCAAGGTGCTCATTTGAGCTTTCTTGACACTCCGGGTTTGAAGACGCCTCACATGGATGCGCTCGCCAGGAAGGGCACCTACTTCCGCAACGCGTTTGTTGCCTATCCCGTCTGCTCAGCTTCCAAGGCGGCTCTTTACACTGGGTTGCACGGTCACACCAATGGCATTCTGAACAACACGCACAACTACCATAAGCCTGCCGAACTGGTGACTCAGGCGGAACGCAATCGCAAACTGGCTCAAACGAACCGCGTTCGCGACCAGTATCAAACTCTGACTGAGATCCTGCGGGCGAACGGCTACTATCAGGGGGTGACTCATAAGCTGCACGTGCTGCCAAACGAGAAGTTTCCGTACGACGAATTTCAGCATGGATCGCGAGAGGAAATGGTTGATTTTCTTCGCACCGCCACCGAGCGAGCTCAGCCCTGGTTTTTGATGGTGAACATTGCCAATTCTCATCGTCCCTATCCGAACAGTGACAAGAAGCCGATCCGCGTTGACCCTGACAAAGTGCAGTTGCCCAAGTACCTGCCTGATTCACCGGAAGTTCGAAAGGACTGGGCCGAATACCTGGCGGGCGTCGAACAGGCTGATGCACTGACCGGACAGGCGTTAAAGGTCTTGGAAGAATCTGGGCAAGCAGACAACACCTTCGTCATCTTTATGAGCGACCATGGCCCCACCTTTCAGCACGGGAAAATGACGCTTTACGACCTGGGATTGCGAGTGCCTTTGATCGTTGCCGGTCCCGGTATCCGAGCGGGCTCAATCAACGAAGAATTAGTTTCCGAACTGGACCTGCTGCCGACGCTGGTTGAAATCTGCGATCTGCAGACTGCGATAGACTATCCGCTACACGGCCAGTCGATCGCAGGCTTGCTGCTGTCCCAGCTTACTCCAGCCAAAACATCAGCCGGTCCGGTGCGAAGGTTAGTTTTTTCTGAGATCTCCAACCGCGGGCCGTTGCCGAATGATGGTATGCAAGAACGGTGCGTCTTTGATGGCCGCTGGAAATTGATCTATCGCGAGAACACCCAAACGGCCTGGCGACAAGTCAATGCGGATAGCCGGCAATTCAAAATCTGGGGCAATCGTACTTATTCGGAAACCATTCGGCTGAAGGATCAATATCCAAAGCAGTACCAAATTTTGGCTGAAATGGATCCACAGAATCTCGGGGGCAAGGTGCCGACGCTGGAGCTCTACGACCTGCAATCAGATCCCGATGAAATGCACAACCTGGCGAATCAGCCAGCCTACCAAACGCAGCAACTCAGGCTCCTTAATGCACTCAGGAATTGGGTTGCGGAAACCAACGACTCGGCTGTCGCACCGTAGTTGCGAACAGACCTTTGACGAGTAGTACACCAGGCTTTACGCAGAAGAACTCACCATGACTATCAGACTTTTAACCGTCGTTTTCGCAACGCTGTCGCTGACGAACTGCTCGACCGCTCAAGACGCTTCGCTGACCGGTATTTCCAGACCGGTCTACCCGGATGACGGCCAGGCAGGTTTTCAGGAAATGATCAGCCGAGGATACACTCCGTTGTTCAATGGCAAGGATCTTGATGGTTGGCGGAATCCTTACCCGCACGGCGACGCGAAGGTTGTTGACGGCGAAATTCACTTGATGGCCGATAAGAAGTTCTTCCTGGTGACCGAAAAGCAGTATTCGGACTTTCGGCTGTGCGTTGAAATCCACCTGCCTGAAGGTCCCGCGAACTCGGGTGTCATGTTTCGTTGTCACGTCGATGAAGCTGCAGCGAAGAAGGTTTTCGGGTATCAGGCGGAATGCGATGGCTCCGATCGTCGTTGGTCAGGTGGACTGTATGACGAAAGCCGTCGAGGCTGGGTTTGGCCAAGCGTCAAGGGGCGTTCGACGGATCAATTCCTCCAGCATGCCCAGGAATCGCAGGACTTCTTCGCTACTCCCGTGGTTCGAGATGCGCTTAATCGGAACGGATGGAATCGTTATGAAATCACTTGCGTGAAGGATCTGATTCGGATCGAAATCAATGGAGTCCAGACCGTTCGATTTCGCGACGCCACCGATGCCCGCGGTTTCCTTGGTATCCAGCATCATGGTGAAGCGGGGCAGACGTACCGCTTTCGAAATCTTTTCATCAAAGAGCTGCCCGAGATTCCTGCTGCAGATCATGTTGTGCTTACGGAACAGGAGCCAGTGTTCATCAAGCGCATCGACGACACAACCACGTTGATCGACTTTGGAAATGTAGCGTTTGGAAACATCGTGATGCCAATTCCCAAGGGGCGAGGCACCGCGAACGTTCACTTCGGTGAGAAACTCAAGGAAGGTCGAATCGACCAGAACCCTCGCGGCACCGTTCGCTACGGCGTGACACAGATTCGAAAGGGGCAACAAATCGGCAATTGGATTGTGCCGGCTCCGGTTGACGCTCGCAATATCGAGCAAGCGGGGTTGATTTACGCCAATCCTCCTGCCGTCGTCACGCCTTCCGAGTGGCGGAGCATCATGCCGTTTCGTTGGGTCGAGGTTGAAGACGTTGACGGAGATTTCCCTTTTGAACTCATCCGTCGACGAGCTGCGTATTCTTCGACCTGGAATGAAGATGCCAGCTCATTTGAATGTTCAGACAAAACGTTGAATCGTATTTGGGACTTGTGCAAGTACAGCATCAGGGCCACAACGTTTGCAGGCGTTTACGTCGACGGCGACCGAGAACGCATACCGTACGAAGCAGACGCCTACCTAAACCAGCTTAGCCATTACACCACTGACGACAATGTGACCATGGCGGCTCGTAGCTACGACTGGCTTATGGAAAACGGGACTTGGCCGACCGAATGGTCTCCTCACATGGTCTTCATGGCGCATGCTGAGTGGATGCATTCGGGGGACACGGAATGGCTCAAGCATCGCTACGAAGCTCTAAAGAAGCGAACACTGCTTGACCGCAGTGGCAATGACGGACTCGTGCGCAGCAGTGAGGCGGACCGCAATCGCAACGACATTGTTGATTGGCCAGCCAAAGAACGAGACGGGTTTGTGTTCACCGAAATCAACACGGTCGTCAACGCATTCCACATTCAGGCGCTGAAGCAGATGAGTCAGATGGCTCGAGCCGTTGGTAAGGACGCAGATGCGATTGCTTTCGAACAACGTGTCAAGCTTGCCACGGCTTCGTTCCAGATGAAGCTCTTCGACGACACGGCCGGAATCTACCGCGACGGCTCTGAGACCGATCACAGCAGCATTCACGCCAACTTCTTTCCTCTGGCTTTCGGACTGGTCCCAGAAAGCAAGCAGAACGGCGTCGTTGAATGGCTAAAACAAAAGAAGATGCAGTGCAGTGTTTATGCTGCTCAGTACTTTATGGAAGCACTCTTTGAGAGCGGATCCGACGTACAGGCTCTCAAGCTGATTTTGGCCGATGGCGACCGCAGTTGGAAACACATGCTCAACAGTGGCACCACGATCACCTGGGAAGCCTGGGATTTGAAGTTCAAACCCAATCAGGACTGGAACCACGCCTGGGGAGCAGCCCCTGCCAATTTGCTGCCACGCTACGTGCTTGGCGCCCAACCTGCCCAGCCAGGCTGGAGTCTGGCTCGGATTCGTCCGTGCCCTAGCGGTCTTTCGTTTGCGAGCGGGAAGATTCCAACGCCGCTGGGGCCAATCGCGATACAATGGACCAACGAGCCTGGATTCAAGATGGAGCTTGCGCTGCCCGAAGGGATGACTGCCAAAGTCCACTTGCCTGCATCAGAGAAATCTGTGTCAGTGTGGATGAACGGCAAAGCCATAGAGGCTGAGAAGCAGGGCGGCTACTGGATTATCACCGACGAAGTGTCCGGTTCGGTCAGTTTCGAGGTAAAGTGATCTGATCCTTTTCCATTTCACCAGCCACTTCTCAATACAAGCAACAGTGAAGGTCAACCTAATGTATCTGAAGAAGAGAACCTGGTCTGCGGTCATTTCCGCTGGAGCTATGTGTGTGCTGTGGGCTGGTAGTGCTGCGAACGCAGACTTCACCACGAAAGACCAGGTACGACCGCCCGACGTGGTCTTTTATATCGCAGATGACTTGTCTGCGCGTGATGTTTCGGTTTATGGCGGGACCGCGCTCTCAACGCCCGCGCTCTCAAAGCTTGCCGCCGATGGAATGACTTTCGATCGAGCATTTGTGGCTAGCCCATCGTGCGCTCCCAGTCGAGCCGCTTTGTTGACTGGGTTGATGCCAGCCCGCAATGGTGCAGAAGAAAATCACACCTACCCACGCGATGGCATACTTCGGCTTCCGTCGCTGCTCAACCAACTTGGATATCAAACGGCTTCATTCGGGAAGGTGGCTCACTCCAAGAGCGCGAAGGACTATGGATTTGACGTCATTGAGTTGGCGTCGGACATTCCCAAGGTGCGTAAGAACGTCGTCGAGTTTCTCACCAATCGCACCGATACTCGTCCACTGGCTCTGTTTGTCGGCGTTTCCAATCCGCACGTCCCTTGGCCCAGCGAGTCGTCCGTCGATCCTGAAGCCG
Source organism: uncultured Pirellulaceae bacterium (assembly GCA_964411445.1). Taxonomy (GTDB): domain Bacteria; phylum Planctomycetota; class Planctomycetia; order Pirellulales; family Pirellulaceae; genus Aureliella. The sequence goes on along the minus strand of CAYPLE010000040.1, from coordinate 24,388 downwards.
ATGTTCTCGCGCCTAAACTGTTAGATACACCGCAAACCAGGGTGCAGCGGTCGCGATATCTGCAGGAAGTAAAGGATCTTGACGCCTACTTGGCTGAGCTGCGTGCTCTCTCGACTCAGCACCTTTCCGAAGACACGCTTTTCATTTTCTCCAGCGACCATGGAGCACAGTTTCCGTTCGGAAAATGGACACTCTACGACGAAGGCACGCGAGTACCGTTGATTGTCGCGCGATCTCACAAAGCCCCTGCGACGCAGTCAATCGTTCCTGGCTCTCGAACCGACGCCATGGTGAGTTGGGTGGATATCCTGCCTACGATTATTGAGCTGGCTGGCGGCGAAGTTCCAAGTGAGATCGACGGACGTTCCTTTGCAAGAGTACTCAGCGGCGAAGTAGCTCAGCATCGTGAGCGAATCTTTACGACCCACAGTGGAGATCGTAAGATGAATGTCTATCTGAGTCGTGCGGTTCGAACGGCTCGGCATAAGCTGATTTGGAATCCGCACCCCGAATTTGCATTCACCACACATATCGACTTGTTGCTTCGCACCACGTCCGGCGATTACTTCAAGCAATGGCAAGAGCTCGCTAAGGAGGACCGGCGAGCGGCAGAGGTTGTGGCGCGCCACCACGGGCGTCCAGAATTTGAGCTGTTTGACGTTTCCGCGGATCCAAATGAACTTACGAATCTGGCGGGGGCTCCAGAGCATCGCGATTTGCAGATGCAACTACTTGAAGAGTTGAAGGCTTGGATTGCGACTCAGAACGACCCGCTGACCGTTTTTCATGAACCCCTCATGCTGGACGCCCCAGAAACTTGGGTGGCGCGGCGCAAATAGGCTCCTGCTTCGTCCACGTTTGACTGGCGCTCCACGACGTCCTCTCCAACTTTGCGCCTTTGCGTGATACTATTTTGGCGGTGACTGCCGATAGCATGAGGTTGAATATGGCTCCGAATCTTCAGCAATGAATTCTCACGCGAAGGCGCG
>CAYPLE010000040.1:8781-23299 GCA_964411445.1 uncultured Pirellulaceae bacterium | reverse complement strand
ATGAGGTTGAATATGGCTCCGAATCTTCAGCAATGAATTCTCACGCGAAGGCGCGAAGCTCGCAAAGGACAGTTGCTTCAACTTTGCGCCTTGGCGCCTTTGCGTGATACTATTTCGGCGGTGACTGCCGCCTCCTCCGCGACAACCTTGCCCTCCTAGCTGTCAGATATGTAGGCTGGCGGATTTTGTTGGCGTTACGAAGGTATTTCCGGGTTGTCCGCTTCACCTCACGGTCGCAGCGATTATTCTCAGGTCTCATCCCCAACGAGACTCAGGAGAAAATCGATGGCAACCTCCTCAGCTTTTTCGAAGCTGCTTTATTCATTGCTCTTTACGGCTTGCTTGAGCCCGCTCGCTAGCATGTCCAAAGCCGATGATGTGCTCGCACGTCGGCCGCTGGAGCATCAAGACTACGACGTGTGGAACACCATGTCGCGTTTCCAGCTCTCGCGCGACGGAGGCTGGGTAGCCTACACCGTACAGAACGGCGCAAGCGACGCCCCAGCCAAGCTGCATATTCATAACTTGAAAACTGGTGGCGAGTTCAGTGTCACCCGTGCTTCCGGCCTGCAGTTCACCTACGATAGCCGTTTTGCAATTTTTCGCGTACTTCCCGATCCAAAGCAAGCGGCCGGTTCAGGCAAGGGGAGCGCATCGGACGCGAGTCGCCCCAAGGTGCAGATTTTAGAGTTGGCCACCGGTGCTACAACCAGTTTGGTTGGTGTGCAGTCCTTCAGGTTGCCTGAAGAGAATAGCGAGTGGATCGCTTGCCAGATGGAATCACCAAAGTCGGATGCTGAGCTCAGTAGCAGCAAGCCCGCCAAGCGAGAAATTTACGAAGTCACTGGCTCAGGCCTGGTGCGTCCCGAGAAACGGCTGAAGCTCAAGAGCAGAGAAGAGCTCAAGCGTGAGCGCGGGGAGTTGGCGGAGCAAATCCGCGAGAAGCCCGCCAAAGCGGAAAAGGAACCCGACGAGACTGAAGAGGAAGACTCCAAGGACAAGAAGGACGATAAAACAAAGCGAGCTGGAAATCCTCTGGTCCTTCTCAATCTGAACACGCGAATTCAGCGAACATTTCCAAACGTGTCCACTTACGCATTTACAAAGCAGGGTCAGCGCCTAGCTTTCGTAACCTCACTTGAAAAACCCAAACCGACCAAAGACGATTCGGGCGAGCCTACAGTCAAGCCTGTTGATGGAATCCATGTGTTTGAACTGAGCACGCTCGACCTGACGACCATTGCCGATGGAGCAGGCGAGTATCGAGGACTGGCGTTCAGTGAAGATGGCAAGCTACTTGCTTTTGCGTCCAATCGAGACGACTATGCTGCCAAAACGCCGTCTTGGTCGGTCTATCTTTGGAAGGCCCGAGGGAAGTTGGCCAAGAAGATTGCCGATGAACACGCGGTTGGCATCCCAGTCGGTTGGTGGATCGCTCCGGGTAGTAGCCAACGCTTTAGCGAAGACGCGCGGCGTTTGTTCTTTGATACGGCACCTGTTCCGGAGTCTGTTCTACAGCAGCGTGAGGCAGCCAGTGGCGGCAAAGATGTTGCAACTAAGGATGACAAACCGAAGGCAAAGCTCGACATCTGGCACTGGCAAGACCCGCAGCTACAACCGCAACAACTACTGCAAGCATCGGTGGAGCGCAATCGCGACTACCGCGCCGTCTACAACTTGAAGAGCAGGAAAGTTTGCCAGTTGGGGACGCGTAATGTTCCTAGTGTGAGCATCGACTATCGTTCGACTGCCGATATCGCCGTCGCCAACACTAATCGTCGCTACCAAAAGATGTTGTCCTGGGACATTCCTGGCTACCAAGACGCTTACCTGGTCAACCTGGACACAGGGGAACGCGAATTGGCAATTGAGAAAGTAAAGTGGTCCGTTTCGCTCTCGCCCGAAGGCAAGTATTTGACTTGGTTCGACAGCGAGCAACAAGCTTGGTTTGCAAAGGCAGTTTCGCCGGACTCGGAGGTTGTTGAAATCAGTGCCGGCATCGAACACCCGCTTTACGACGAACTACACGATACGCCGAGCCTTCCGAGATCCTACGGTACAGGCGGCTGGCTGGAAGGAGACCAAGCCCTGTTGATCTACGATGCGTACGATATTTGGATGCTAGACCCTACTGGGCAGACAGATCCTGTTTGCATCACACTCGGGCAGGGACGCGAAAACGACATTCAATTCCGCTACCGACGGTTGGATCGCGAAGAACGTGCCATTGCCCCTGGATCAACGTTATTGCTGGAAGCGTTCAATCGCAAGTCAAAGGCGAGTGGTTACTACGAACTAACGCTCGCGAGCTCTGCAAACACATCCAGCGCCCCCTCCGACGAGCCCTCCAGCAAAGAAGCCTCTGAAGAGGATGTTGTCACGGAAGAACTCTCCGACGACGGGCAAGCCGCTGGGGCTACGGTTGAGCATGCTGAGCAGCCGCTTCGTAGATTGCTGATGCTTGACGAGGCGCTTGCTGGACTGCAGAAGGCGGAGAACAATGACCGCGTTGTCTTCACCCGCAGTACATTTCGCGATTGCCCAGACCTCTGGGCAAGCAGTTTGGCGTTTGAGAAAGTGCAACGGGTCAGCGATATTAATCCTCAACAAGATCATTACACCTGGGGGACGGCTGAGCTGGTTCATTGGGACGGGCGCGACGGAGAATCGCTGGATGGCATCTTGCTCAAGCCAGATGGTTTTGATCCGTCAAAGCAGTACCCGATGATGGTGTACTTCTATGAACGCAACTCTGATAACCTCCACAGTTACTACACGCCTGCTGCGGGGCGGTCGATCATCTGTCACAGCTTCTACGTCAGCCGCGGCTACCTCGTGTTCATTCCCGACATTCCTTACAAAACGGGAGAGCCAGGGCCAAGCGCTGCCAATTCGATCTTACCGGGAGTCGAACACTTGATTGCACAAGGGTTTGTCGACAAGGATCGCATTGGCATGCAAGGCCACAGTTGGGGTGGCTACCAAACGGCTTATCTAGTCACACAGACCGACCTGTTCGCGTGTGCCGAATCGGGTGCACCGGTGAGCAATATGACCAGTGCCTATGGAGGCATTCGCTGGGGCAGTGGCATGAGTCGGATGTTCCAGTACGAGCGCACGCAGAGTCGGATTGGCGAAGACTTGTGGGCGGCACGTGACAAGTATATCGCCAACTCGCCGCTCTTCTTTGCCGACAAGATCAACACACCGTTGCTGATCCTGCACAACGACGAAGACGGTGCGGTGCCGTGGTATCAAGGTATCGAGTTGTTCGTTGCACTTCGCAGACTTGAGAAACCAGCTTGGATGCTCAACTATAACGGCAATCCGCACTGGGTGATGGGCGACGCGAATCGTCGCGACTTTGCGATACGCATGCAACAGTTCTTCGACCACTTTCTCATGGATGCTCCCGAGCCGGTTTGGATGGCAGCCGGCGTGCCTGCAGTTGAGAAGGGTGAGAACTTTGGCCTCGAACTGTTGGAACCCGAAAAGGAGTGATCGCTTATGGGGCGAGTCAGCGGGTGATTTTGGGCGATTGCCTTGAAATCACATGTCACGTGCTAACCCAAGCGGCCAAGCTGCTATGCTGTTGCGAGTCGGACGGACGTGTAGCGTGTCAGACCCAATGAATCGCTGCCTGAGGTAGGCGCAGATACGCTTCCATAGGCTTGAACACTCTAGCAAAGCGAAGGTGTCCGTCGGCGATTGAGTTTAATCGTCGAGGCTGGCGCAGAACGCAAGTTCCGCGCAGCCTGACACCGGTGGCTGAGTTATGCGAGCATGGCAACGAGTCCTTAGAATTTTGATCTTTGCGTGCGTTGCATTGGATGCCACGGGCGCCGGTGTGGTCATCGCATTGGCTCTTGGTGTCACCATCACGATTGTGGTGGCGGGCTTCGATTCCGCAAAGAAACATCGGCGGCAAACTACCGATTGAGTGCTTGAAGCCCAGATCGTTGCTTTGCTAGTCTGTTGGCGACTCGGTCAATCCAACGCCGGCTAACGAATCAGCGATTTGCTCAAGGCATTTGGACTCCGCTGCTCAGACGCCAACTTCTCGTAAGCTGGCGGCTGCATCTTCAGGACGCAGTGGATTGATGTAGCAGTCGCTTCCCCACTCGAATCCGGCAACCTTCGTCAGCCGCGGGAATAGTTCCAATCGCCAGTGGAAGTATTCGCTGTTCTCTTCGCAACCGGGAGCAGTGTGAAGGACAAAGTTGTAGGCGGCGTCCGGGTAGCAATTCTCGATGCGTCGGATCATGCGGTGCGTCAACCACGAGAGTTGCTCCAACTGTGTGTCGCTTAACGTTTCAAACCTTGCGAGATGATTCTTGGGAAAGATGGTAACGAGTGACGGAAGCCGACTAGCGAACGGACAGAGGGCCACAAAGTCGGGCGTCTCGTCGACGATCCGTTCGCCTTGTTCAAGCTCATCGCGCACCATCGTGCAAAACAGACAATCGCCTTTCTCGCGATGGAACTTCTCCATTCGCGACGATGCCCGTTTTACATCGGGCGGCAAAATATTGGTCGCGATCAACTGCGAATGCGAGTGCGCAAGCGAAGCCCCCGCGTCCTGCCCGACGTTTTTAAAGACGACCGCGTAACAGATATTCTGCTCGTCGATCCAGAAATGCAGTCGGTCTCGATAGGCTTGGAAGACGAGACGCGTTTCTTCGGGCGAGAGTTGCGAGATCGAATGAATGTGCAGCGGACTTTCAACGATGACTTCGTGTCCGCCACTCAAATCCCGCCGGCGGAATAAATCGATCTTTTCAGCGTTCGGCAGTGCATCGCGAACGTCGCTACCGAAGGACTCTTCGCCCCGGAAGCCAGAGACGGCAGGGAACTTATTCGGCACAACTCGAACTGCCCAATCGCGTGGCGTTTGCGGACCGCTGCGGAAATAGTTGGCGACTGCTTTGGGCGTTTCGGCTTCTTGGCCGCGGCAAAATGGACAGTGAACAATCTCTCTCGGAACGTCGACGTATTTGACAAAGTCGAATGGGCGTTCGGTTCTCTGGGGAGCGATAATGACCCAGCGGTCCGCGAGCCAGTCGTGCCGCAACTCACTGCTGGTGAGATCCTCTCGCTGTCCTGTCACGAATCTTTCCCTTGCAATTTCCACCTGCCGATGCTGTCATCAGCTTTGCGATCGTTTGAAGCGCCGCCTAATGCGTTCGCACGACTGAGCACGCCAAAGTCCAGGCTGCGTGCTAATGTCGAAGTCGCTCAAATAGTTCGACGTAGCTCTTTGCACTCTGGCTCCACGACCAATCCCGTTTCATCCCGTTGTCAACGATCGACGCCCAAGCGTCTTTGTTGAAGCCGTACATGTCAACGGCTGAGGCGAGCACTTTGGTCAATTCGTCCAAGGAGTACTCTTCGATTTGGAAGCCGGTCGCAGTATTGTTGGCCAAGTTGTCGCCGCTGGAATGCACTACGGTATCTTTCAAGCCGCCTGTGGCTGTGACTACTGGAACCGCCCCATAACGTAAGCTGTAGAGCTGGTTGAGGCCACAGGGTTCATACTGACTGGGCATCAGAAACATGTCACTAGCAGCTTCAATTCGATGGGCGACGCCCTCAGAGAACGCCAACTTCAAGCCAACCCGCTCAGGATACTTGCTAGCGAGTTCTGTCAGGCTCTGCTCGTGCTTCGGATCACCGGTGCCCAGTATGGCCCACTGAACGTCGCGATGTTCCGCCCAAGAGTGCAGCAATGGAATGATCAGATCCCATCCCTTCTGATCCGCAATTCGACTGACGATGCCGATGAGCGGTATGTCCGGATTTGTCGGCAGCCCCAGCTCTTCCTGAAGCGCGGCTTTGCACACAGCTTTGCCCTCACGCCAATTTTCTACGGAAAAATTCTTCGGAATGTGAACATCTACGGCAGGATCCCACTGCGTGTAGTCAACTCCATTGACAATTCCGACTAGGTCTTCGCCGCGAGAAGCAAGAATGTCATTCAGGCCGCAACCTAGCTCCGGTTCGGTGATTTCTTGCGCATACGTAGGACTGACGGTGGACACTGCATCGGCGAAAACGATGCCCGTCTTGAGCAAATTGAGATCCCCGTGGAACTCCATTTGTTTGTAGTTGAAGAAGCGCCAGTCGAGCCCCGTGAGCGGCATGTCGTGATGCCAGAACCGCCCTTGGTAAGCGAGGTTGTGAATGGTGTGGACACTTTTGGCTCGGTCCATCCAGTTGTAATGGCCAAAGCGCGTCTTCAGGAATGCAGGCAACAGTCCGGTTTGCCAATCGTGAGTGTGCAGGATATCGACGTCGATGCCGAGTCGATCAATCGCCTCAGCGACCGAACGGCAGAAGAATGAGAAGCGTTCGCAGTTGTCTTTGTATTCACCCCTGCGATCAAAATACAGGCCTTCGCGGTCAAAGTACTGAGGTTGATCGATCAGATAGATGTCGACTTCAGAGTTGGGAAAACGGGTCTTCAGCAGCCGACAAGTAACGTGAGCGTCGTTGATGTAAATAGTGAATGTGTGAGGAGTCCGTTCAATTTCGAACCCACTTTTAAGAACACTCCTGTACGCCGGCAAGAATGCCGTACACTTACACCCTAGCTTGGCTAGTTCGATGGGCAACGCCCCGCAAACGTCTCCTAGGCCACCGGTTTTGGCTAGCGGCACAATTTCGCTCGAAGCTGTTACGATGTTCAGCATGGTCTTCCGCTGTGGTGACTCAGTGGTGTACTTTGGTGACTGCTGCAGCCTGTCGACGACTCGCAATTTGCACCCGAGAGTTTAAACGATTTACCGGATGTTTCGCCGTAGTACGCAGCGGAAACGAGTGAATCCGTGCAGAATGCAGCCGCACGACCGGATTTACCGTTAAGCTGACATCGCTGATTCGGCATGGCCGACGAGCCAACGGCTTATAAGTGATCAGCCGTGGAAAGCTGGCTCAGAGGTTCCGGTAGAAGCGCACGCGAAAGCGAGTTGTTTGGTGCCCAAGCGTGAAACTTTGATTGGCCTGCTCTCCGGACTTGGTTTGTAGGCTGCCCAACGATTATAATCGAACGCACAAGCGAGCAGGAAGCTGGCTTGATCCCCTTTGCCCCAACCGTAACGGGTTTGAAGACCCCAGAGAAATGCTGCCATGGATGTTTCGACAGTCCGACCTAAAGTTGCTCAACTGGCTCTCCAGTTGCTCGGGCGAAGCGTGCATCCGGAGCTTTTCTCCAGCTATCGAACGCAACGCCTGGAGCGGAAAGCCTACTCGGTGGCGCTGCATATTACCTCCGATGGGCACGTCATCAGTTGGCGACACGGCAAGACGACTCTGACTGAGGTCGCCGCGTCCACTCATCAGCTTCTGCCTGAGGGGCGACGGCTGCTGCATCGTCCCTTACTCAGCGCGCACAAGGAAGAAATCGACTACACGGGTGGCATTCGCTACACTTGTGAGTTCTCCGCGGAGCGCGTACCGGCTGAGATGTTTTGGATGATTCAGAAACAACTTGGCGATGCTCGCAAAGAACACGAGATGATCCACGAGTTCGATTCCAGCGGTCGCATTGCAATCGGAGGCCTCAGTTTTGTTCACGCCGATACGCGGCTGAAGAGCCTGCATGTCCAAGCCATTCATACTTTCCCTGATGACCTAACACTGCTCAAAACGGAATCTGTGTTCACCGCACCGTAACACCATGCACACTTCGCAAGTGCGTTGGTGAGATGCAGAAGTCCCACTGCGAACCGAATCCGTTCGACGATAGAACTTCTCCAAACACCCGAGGGGATGCAGCCGTCTACGCTGCAATGCCTTTGACGCCAATGCTCAGGAGTGCTGAAATGTTCAATTCCAACCCCAACGAACATCGGATCACGCGACGCCGCTTGCTACGTGGCGCAGGAGCTGCAGTGACTCTGCCTCTGCTGGGCATCTCCAGTCAAGCGACTAGAAAAGCTCTTGCCGCTGGGACTCGCAAGGCAGGACTCACCGCCTCAGGCGCACCGCTGCGGGTTGCGTTCATGTCCATTCCCAATGGTGTCCAGCAGAAGCACTGGTTTCCGGACCAAGATTTCAATTTAAACACGACCATGCAACCGCTTGAGGAACTCAAGCAACACTTTCAAGTCATCGCCGGCTTGGATCATGAAAATGCAACAGCCGGCCCGGACGGAGCCGGTGATCATGCTCGGGCCAACGCAACTTTCTTGACCGGCAAACGTGCTCGAAAAACCGCTGGGCGCGATATCCAGATCGGAACTTCGGTCGATCAAGTCATGGCGCAAGCGGTGAAGGGGCTTACGCGTTTTCCTTCCGTAGAGCTTTCCTGCGATTCTGTCCGCACATCCGGTCGATGTGACTCCGGTTACGCATGTGCCTACCAGTACAACCTTTCGTGGAGTTCCTCGTCGACCCCCGTGACTCCTGAGCCGAATCCGCGGCTCGCCTTTGAACGGCTGTTTGGCGCTGGCCAAGCTAGTGAGCGAAAAGCGAATCTTGCACAACGCCAAGCGTCGGAGCGGTCGATCCTAGACTTTGTCCTCGAGGATGCCCGAGACTTGAAGCGTGAGCTAGGCAGCACCGACCATCGCAAACTCGACCAGTATCTTGACAGCGTCAGGGCTATCGAAAAACGTATTGCTGCGGCGGAGAACCTTGGAGATGCAAAAATTCCGGGCGTAGCAACACCGGCTGGGATTCCGGCGTCATATAGCGAACACATGAACCTTATGTTCGACTTGCTGGCAACTGTATTCGAGTCTGACGCCGCACGAGTTGGCACCATCCTGCTGGCACACGATGGCAGCAACCGAACGTTTCCGGAAATCGGCATCCGCGAAGGCCACCACCACCTGTCGCACAATCAAGAAGAGGCCGCCTTGGCAGCCAAGATAGCTGAAATCGACAAGTACTATATTACCCATCTGGCTCGCTTCCTAAACCGCTTGAACGAAACCCAAGACGTTGACGGCAATTCCATTTTGCACAATTCAATGATTGTTTACGGGGGCGCAATCGCAGACGGCAATCGACACACGCACGATAATCTGCCGGTTATTCTGGCTGGACATGCTGGCGGGGCAATCCAGTCCAATCGCCATTTGCAACTGCAAAGCCAACCGATGAGCAATCTGTTCGTAGCAATGCTGGAAGAATTCGGTGCTCCAAGCGGTGAATTTGGCGACAGCAACGGACGCGTCGACCTCAGCTAACGGGTCAACGCACCTCAAGAAGTTAGCCAAGGCAGGCAGCGCGGGATCGATACAGTGCCTACATTCGGAGCGCGATTGGAGAATCCTCCGGTGAATCGTGACTTCTTTGGAACCTTCGATGTCACGATCCCCCAGAATGGATCAGTGAATTGGAAGACGTGGATGAAGCTAGCTGGAACGTCAAATGTTAGTCGACTGGGATAAGTTCTCGAAGCAAGAGTTGGTTTCGATCCTTCGCCAACTTGAGGAAGAAGCCTGGGTGGTCGAGAAACTCGACGGCGACGCTCCCACTCTGCTGCTGAAAACGTGCAGTTGCGATGCCGTTGAAAGTCCGGCACCCTTACAAATTCAAGAGACGTGCCTTCAGGCCGCGACCCGCGCCAATCGACCAAGCCCGCTTCAGCGCCTACTGCGTCGTCCAAGTACGAGCTCTGCGAAGCAGCACCGTCGACAAGCTTAAATCGCCCCTGTTTGCGACACTATTCCAGGCGACTTTTCGAGAACGATTCTTCGCTTATCTCTATTCCACCCCAGCTTTCATCGCGTCCTGGCTTAATGCCGGGCGAAGCAGATTCTGACTTTAGGTGATCAGCCGTAGAGCCCGCTACGTTAGCTCACGGTTCTTCCGAGAGAAACGCTCGCTAGCGTGTGGTGACGGATGCCCCCGCTTGGAAGTTGATTGACCCTGGGCTCATCGTACGCCCAATTACGGCTCCCTAGACAGTTCGTTAGAATAGGGCATTATAAGCACGCAGTGCGCCGCGACTGCACACCCACAGAGAGTGTTCGGCGGCGCGAGGTGCATGGATTCTGCTCGGACAAGGCAAGGAACGATGATCGATCGCGCTGAAAATTTCCAGTCTAGTAAGCAACGCGTCATAGTGATTGGCGGAGGATTGGCTGGACTGTCTTCGGCTTGCGTCTTGGCGGCTCGCGGCCACGATGTCACGCTTCTTGAGAAGAATGAATGGGTTGGCGGGAAGGCCGCGGTGCACAGTCGTGAGGGATATCGCTTCGACATGGGCCCGACTATCCTGACGATGCCCGGTGTTCTGAAGCGGATCTTTGAAGAAGCCGGAAAGAATCTCGAAGACTACTTGGAGCTGTTGCCGTTGGATCCCCAGTGGCGTTGCTTTTTCGAAGATGGATCGACACTCGACTTGGTTGCAGACACGCAGCAGATGAAGCAGAACCTTCATAAGCTGACCGGTAATGCCCGAGCAGGTGACGGTTACGAGCGGTTCATCAAGATGTCCGCAGGGCTCCACGACGTCTCCGACCGCTTCTTTTTCTGGAAAAGTGTCGGTGGCATTACGGATACTTTTGAGTCCTCGGGGATGTTCAACATTGCGGTGCTCAAGGATGTTCTGTCGCTGAAGATGGGGAAGTCAGTAGCCGAAACAGTTCGAAAGCACGTTCCCGATGAGCGTGCTGCTCAGATGATAGATCACTTCACGCAGTACGTGGGTTCTTCACCGGAGGCATCTCCCGCCGTTCTGTGCGGCATTGCCCATATGCAAACCGAGGAAGGTGTTTGGTATCCCGTAGGTGGAACGCGAGCCGTTCCAGAAGCGCTTGCGAAATTGGCTGGCGAGCTGGGCGTCGACATTCGCACCAGTTGCGATGTTGACAGAATCGAAACAGTAGGCAGCACCGTCACTGGTGTCACGCTGACCACGGGCGAAACCATCGAAGCAGATAAGATCGTGTCCAATTGCGATGCGGTTCGTACGCACAGGGAACTGTTGCGGGAACACGGCAAGCCAACCAGCCTCACCCGAAAGAAAGACATCGAACCGGCTTGCTCGGGCGTTGTCTTGTACCTTGGGCTGAAGGAACGCTACGACCATATCCTGCACCACAATTTCGTATTCTCAGCCGATCCGCACGAAGAATTCGACTGGATCTACAACAAGGGCATGCCAGCCCCAGATCCAACTTGTTACGTTTGCGCTCCATCAATCTCCGAAGCTGCGGTTGCACCGGAGGGCGGCGAAGCGCTCTATGTGCTCGTCCATACACCTTACCTTCGTCCAAATCACGACTGGGATAAGATGCTGCCTGAGTATCGAGAAACCATCATCGACAAACTTGAGCGGACAGGCGGCATGAAGGATCTGCGTTCTCGAATCGTTGTCGAGGATTCTTTGACACCACAGGGCATTCATAACCGCTACCGGGTTCTAAACGGAGCGATCTACGGACTCGCCAGCCACGGTAAATACTTGGGGGCGTTTAAGCCAGCGAACCGTAGCAAGGATATCAATGGGTTGTACCTTGCCGGCGGAGCAGCTCATCCAGGTCCCGGAATGCCAATGGTCATGATGAGTGGCTGGATCGCCGCCGACTCACTGGACCAGGATTGTCGTTAACCGCTAGAACCAGGCGGCTGACACGACTCATGCGTCTTTGGCGGTGGCTTCGTCAACCACGGCTTTGTCGTTGGCGGAATTAGCAATTCCAATCAACCGCACCGCGTAGAAAGCTGGGAAGGTCAAGATGGGAAACGTCAAGGCTCCCACCAGGATTCCGGTCCATCGAGCCTGTGCGTAAATGCTCTTTAAATCTGTTCGGATGCGTGGTGCGAGCCACAGCATTGATGAGAATAGCAACAGAAGCACCAGTGCAAAAACGGACATGCTGATGGTGGCGCCCACCCGAACCGGCGTATCGTAAATTTCTTTCGATAGGCCGATCGTGTACGCGACCAACGAATATGCGATGCCAGTCCATCCCATCCATCGAAATAGCTTAGCTGCTCTACGCAGGCGCCTTTCAACTCCCAAGTTGTCCGTTTCCTCCGCAGCAGAGATGGGAGGTGAGTAGGGATTGATGTTCATTCACACATCCCAACTTGGCTCCGCAGCAAGTAGCTGTGCATCTGTTCGGTTTCAGATTTCATTGCGAAGTGGAAGAAGGGCATCGGTCGTCAGTTGGCCTCGGCCTGTTCATTGGCGGCAGTTTTTAGGAATCACCATTCGATGCGAGTGTGGTCCCCACAGTCGACGACGCCCGATTTTCCTCCGAGCATAGCGGATATGGTCAGCCGCAAACGCTAGAGCACGGTGTTCCAGGAGATTGGCGCTGGATGGGAGTTCTGGCCAAGTGGTTCCGAAATGGGCGACTTGCTATTGTCGGGACTTGGGGAATTGTCCAGTTGATGGGAATGTCCAGGGAGGTTTTCAATTGCAACCGCCAATGCGACTCCGAACAGCAACGCGAACGTGAGCTTGCCGCGATCATGGTCGTGGAATGCAACTTCCGGTAGAAGGTCAGCCAGGGCGATTCCGATAAAGAAGCCCGCGGAGATGGCGAGGCCCCAACCCAAGAATTCGGTGCTTCCCACTGAAAAGTTTCGCGTCAGGAAGAAGAACGCCAACGCTCCGGCTGGGCAGGCGAGCGAGAAAGCGAAGTTCGCTGTGGCTTGCGATGATGCACTCCACCGTTGCTTATCCATCACAGAGGTGATTGCAAAAGCATCTAGGGGCTTGTGCAATGCAACCGCAAGAAAAGTTCCCAATCCAGCTAGGCCCATCCAAACGCCGTGACTGCTGGCCATCACACTACTCGCGAGCGCGACGCCATCAACCAAGGTGTGCAGTGCCAAACCGAAGAACAACCCAACCCAGCTCAATCCACGCGGGTCGCCGTGGGCGTGGTCCCCGTGTTCGCAATTGTGGACATGTCCATGTGCGTGATTGTGTGAATGGATGCAGGAATCTTCCGCCTCACATGGTTCGCTTGGCGCGTCCTCAGTCACTGGAATGGAGTGATCGTGGGTGTGGAACAATCTGATGAGCAAAAACATCACGATCAATCCGATCAAAGCCCCTACGCCTGCCTTGGCCTGCGAGCCGAGTAAATCACCGCTGTGCGGCCACATATGAAGCATGGCAATTCCGAGCATCAACCCGCCGACGCCACTCATCAAGAGTTGCGTTCTGAGGTGTGTCATGCGAATCAGCAGGGACAGCCGACCGCCAGCCAGGGAAGCGAGGCTGACGAGCACGCAGTAGACCAGCAGTAACTCAAACATCGGAAGCATTAGCGCGACGGCTCACAATAAAAAACAGGTTCGCCCTTTTCGACGCATTGGCTCAGATTGCTAACCAACTTGCCAAAATCCCAGCAGGCACCGTGATTCGCCAGCAAGAGTGCAGAAGCCAATGTGCTGTGACGGCGCAGCGAAACGCGGTGTCGAGGCAGTTTGTTAAGGTACGCATATCTACGCAAAAGTACATGGCCCCTTTGCCATTCTACTGGCCCAGGGCGAATCCGAATTTGAACCCAAGTGATCCCCCGTAGAGCATTTAGTTCAAGGATCTCTGGATAGTCGCCTGATCGTTCCGAGATCAGATAGCTTCCACAAGTTCAAATCGCGGAGCGGTTCGCCGACTGTCAGACCTTGGTCAGGGAGACTTCAGACTCGACGATAAATTATCTGCCTACAAGTCGCCGACGAGAAGGCGTCAATGCGCTGCGATGTCAATACAATATGTGGACTTCGATCGTGAAGATGCCGCCAAGAGCACCTTTGGGGCGGACCAGGAAATCTACCAAGGCAGGAGTGAGATGCAATTCAATTTCAAAAACGTGGCCGGACAAACGCTGTCGGGACGACTCGAGTTACCCGTGTCGAAACCACGTGATTTTGCCATCTTCGCACACTGCTTCACTTGCTCGAAGAACGTCAAAGCTGCGTCACGCATTTCAAAAGAGCTTTCCGATCGCGGAATTGCGGTGCTACGATTCGACTTTACGGGGCTTGGGAATTCGGAAGGCGACTTTGCAAATACAAACTTCACTTCCAACGTGCTCGACTTGATTGCCGCTGCAAGTGCATTAGGGGAGCAGCATACAGCGCCGTCATTGTTGGTCGGTCACAGCTTGGGCGGCGCGGCGGCTCTATTGGCTGCTTCACAGATTGCAAGCGTCAAGGCGGTTGCGACAATTGGCTCGCCCAGTTGCCCGGCTCACGTGTCGCACCTGTTCGGAGACGCGGTGGCCCAGATTCAAACTGATGGGGCGGCAACCGTTTCCATTGGTGGCCGAGAGCTTACGATTCAAAAGCAATTCTTGGATGACCTGAAAAATCACAGGGCGGCGGATCGAGCTGGTAAGTTGCAGAAGCCATTGCTGATCTTCCACTCGCCGATTGATAACATTGTATCCATCGAAAACGCTCGTGAGCTGTACGAAGCAGCACATCATCCGAAGAGCTTTGTTTCGCTCGACGGGGCGGATCATATGCTGACTGATCCCGAAGACGCTGAGTTTGTCGCTGCGGTTTTGGCGGCTTGGGCCAGTCGATATCTGTGAGCGGCACT
>CAYPLE010000040.1:0-8681 GCA_964411445.1 uncultured Pirellulaceae bacterium | reverse complement strand
CCAACACGACAAACGTCGTCCCATAGCTCGCGGGCCGTTGAATAGCGGTCGCCTGGGTTTGGTGCAGCCATTCGATTCGCTAAGTCCATGAGCATCTCGTTCATGCCCATTTGCGCGTCCCTTGTGACACGTTTCGGCTCCTCCCGCAGCCTTGGCAAGATGTCTTTGAGTTGTCCGTAGCCGAACGGTGGCTGGCCGGCAAGCATCTCGGTCAGTACTGCACCGAGGGAGTAGATGTCGGAGACAATCGGTGCGATGCTGCTGTCTCCGGTCAGTCGCTCCGGTGCAGTGTAAGCTAGATTGGAAGGCAAGAAAACGTGCTGCGTAACGGCCGATGCCTGGCTGACGTCTTCCGCTTTTGCGACAACTAGATCGCTAAGCACCCAGGAGTCCTCAGTTTCGCGGTACAAGATATTGGTGGGTCGAATGTACCGATGTGATATGCCGTTACTCTCCAGTACTTCTAAGGATTTGGAAATGCAGTAAGCAACTCGCCAAGCGTCCTTCCAGTCGAGCCTGCCGTCGATTCCGTGCGAATCGCGCCGGTCGTCGATGGAGCCCTTTGGAAAGTACTCCATGAGCACCCAGCAAAAGTTCTCGCGCCGCCCGGCCTTGTAGAGCTTGACGAGACTAGGATTGCGCACGGCTTGCAACATTTTCATCGCCCGCATGAACCGCTCTTGATCTTCATTGCCTGCGTCAGCGGTAGGAATGATCTTCAGGGCGCGTTTCTTTTTTGATTCTGGGTCGGTCGTCGTGAAGACGAGATTTCGGCCTCCGTCGTTGATCATCTTCTCAAGCGGGTACTTGTCGATGGATCCCTTGTGCTGAAGCTGTTTGATAAGCGACTGCACGTCGGGCGCCGAATGGTCTTCCGCCATCCGGGTGGGCGCGTCAAGGTCGGATTCGTAAACGAGATGAAACTGCGTATTTCCCGCTTGGAAAACACCGCTACTGGTGAATGCGTGCTGATGCACTCGTTTCTGATCGACGTATGTCCCCGCCTTGCTTTCCAGATCAGTGAGAACAAGTTGATTGCTAGTCACCGTCAATTCGCAGTGAACTCTGCTGAGGGCCGCGTCCGGAATGCGACTGTCGCTGGCTGTTCCGCGGCCAATCTTATACGACGCGTTCTCACGCAAAGCAATCTTCTGAGGCCCTAATTCACTGTGTTCGAATTCTATGTACCAGTTCATGTCACTCGGCTCTCAATTTGAAAATACGCGTGCCTACAATCCACTTACCGTCTTGCAGCTAGCTGTCTTGAATTTGTTTTGGTACTCGCGGCAAACACATTTCAACGGTCTTGGTTCTCCGCAACGTCCACTGAAGGTTTGCCGAATGGGGCGTCTGAATTTGATTGAGCGTCTGAATTTGATTGAATAGTGTAGTGGGTTTCACGTTCAATGATGTTCGCCATTTCGAGTATGGGCAACTCGCTGTTACTCCATTCGGGTTTGTATTGGCGGATGATGCTCTCAAGGCGTTTGTTGTACGCTTGTCCGTGGACTTCACCGATCAGTACGGCGTCTGCTGCGAACATCGCGGCCCGCTGTTTCTGGTTCGATTCAGCCAGCATGAAAGCGACATCCGTGGAATGCACAATTGCGTTCAGATCCACTTCGCGACTGCGCGCTTGGTCCCCGGCGGCTTTCAGATACGAAGAATGCATCCTACTGTAAAGCTGCTCGATGGCGTCAACTTCGTCCTGCAGGCGAGCGACATCGTAGTGATTCTTCACCGCCTGTGTGATGATGCTAATCGCCGCGGCAAGGATTAGTAGCAGAACGAGACTTCCTGATACGCTAGCTGCAAGTACATGACGCTCTAGTTGATAACGTACTTTGGAAACAAAGCCCGCGGGCTTGGCGGCGATCTTATTCCCGCTAAGGAACGCGTCCAGGTCATGACGCAGCGCTTCAGCGGATTGGTAACGCTTCTCAGGGGCCTTTTCAAGGCACTTCATCACAATTGCATCCAGGGCAGTTGGGATTCGCGCGACAAGGGTCTGCAAATGGCGTGGACGCTGCGAAGCTACCTTGCTGATCAATTCCATTGGGCTGCTTCCCACCAACGGTGGACGCCCTGTGATGGCGGCGTACAGCACAGCACCAATTGAGTAGACGTCAGAGGCCGGCCCCAGGCTATCGTGGTCCTCAAGCGCTTGCTCCGGTGACATGAACTGAGGCGTTCCCACAACTCCTCGGCTTGTCGTTGCCGCGTCAGTAATGAATGCATAGAGTCCGAAGTCGGTGACTTTCGGGTTGCCGTTCCGGTCCAACAGGATGTTTGCAGGCTTCAGATCGAGATGCAATACGTCGGCCTCATGCGCATGTGCGATCGCATCTGCAATTTGGACTCCCAGCTTTGCCGCTTCGGTTGGCGAATAGACTTGGCGGGCGATCCTTCGGGCGAGATCTTCGCCATCAACGAAAGCCATTGCAAAGTAGGGTGTCTGGCAATTAGGATTGACTTCGAATACCGGCACGATCGACGCATGACTGAGCTTGCCACTCAGCCGCGCTTCAGCAGTCAACAAACGAGTCTGGTCCGCGTCGCTAACCTTGAATGTCTTCAGGGCAGCACATCGATCCAGTGCGGTGTCGCGTGCCAGATAGACAACCCCCATACCTCCTCGCCCAAGCTCCCGCATGATCTGATAGCCAGGCACGACGGGAAAGCAGCTCTGCTGGACGACCGAGCCGCTGACTTCGCCAACGATCGTGGCCGCCTCCAGCTCCGTCGCCTGAAGCTGCATATTGGAAACGTCGGTATCGGCGTCTAGCTGCGAATCTGAATTGGTTGACACTCTCAAGGAATCCACTGCTGAGACTTTGGGTTTCGCATCCAGCCCCCCGCTTGGCAAAAACCTCTTCGATCGGGGAAGCCCATCTCTGTAGGAAGCCTATTCTGGACAAGCATGTTGCCTCTCGGCAAGTCGATCGCTACGAAAAACGCCGATATCGCCGATATGCAAATGAAAAAGACACCGTAACACGCACTACTTCTGAAGCTTATCCGCCAAAACAGCCCAAAATGTTCCCTAAATGATGAATGCTGCAGCGCATAGGTTCGAACTTTCCGGCATCCAGAAAGCATCGCCATGCTTGTTCGAAATGCCACAAAGCAACTGTACAGCAGCCGTGGCGAAGTACAGCGTTGACTTCGGATGGGCAGAGCGTTTGGGGAGTGTTGTTGTGAAAAAGTACCGGATCAAGTCATGAAGGCGAAACCGCGAACGAAATTTTACGGCGCTTCCACAGTGTACCGCCAGTTTGCGAGCGATCTGCTGCGTTCGCGAATCCACACTGGAAACGACGTTTCTCGATTTGAGCGGCAGGCCGCTGAGTACTTCGGAAGTCCGTTTGCCGTTGCTGTGCCTCTCGCGCGGGTCGGAATCTACCTATGCCTGAAATTCTTTTGCAACAAAGGCGATTACGTCCTGCAGTCTCCCTACACCTTGGCTGATGTCATCAACATGACGGTCGCCAACGGATGCATTCCTTTGTTTTCCGATGTTGATCGAGCAAACGGGCATCTAGATCCTACCAAGTTAAAGTATGAGCCTGGGATCGGTGCGATGTTAGTCACTCATTTGCACGGAATTCCAGCGGAGCTGACGCCTATCAAAGAGTTCGCGAAGCAGCATCAAATACCAATGATTGAGGACGCTGCTCAGTCTGTGGGCGCCGAGTATGCTGGCAAGGCGGTTGGAACACACGGTGATGCAGGCATCTTTAGCTTTGGCATCTACAAGCAAATGAACTCGATCTACGGTGGTTTAGTACTGACTAAAAACGCAGAGCTAGCCCAGTTTATCAAAGACGAACTCGCGGGCTATCGCGCAGCCAGTAGACGAGTTCTCCTCGGCAAACTCAGTAGCCTCGCGCGGCTACAAGCACTGACTACGAATCCGTTGTTTTCCTGGTGCATGTTTCCGCTTCTAAGACATGGAGTGCTCAAAGATGTCGGTTGGATCAATCGACTGACAACCATCGAAACACACCTCGTTGAAAAACAGCAAATCGACGCCTGGTTTCTACATCAAATGTCTGCCTCTCAGGCAAGGATGCTGCAGACGCAGTTGCCACGATTGACTCAGCAGGACGAACAACGCATGGCTGCAGCCCGCGAGTACGAAAGCCTGCTCGTACCAGCCGAAGGACTGGTCACCCCGCAACCTCCCGCGCAATCCAAGCCCACATTCGCGCAGTTCCCGATCCAAGTACCCGATGCACGAAACCTGCTGCGTTGGTTGAACTACTATGGCCAAGACGTTGTCGCACAGCATTTTTACAACTGCGCTGAGCTCAAGTGCTACTCGAAATACGCTCGCGAGTGTCCCGTTGCGTCTCAAGTCGCCCGTTCGCTGATTCTCTTGCCAACGTATCCAGGGTTCGGATCTGTGCAGGTGCAACGCAATGCGCAAATCGTGAATCGGTATTTCGAAACCGGCCAACCAACGTTTGACGCAACAGATCGATTGAGATTGGATAGGTGATGCAAATTGTTGATGATGTGCACTGCATGGTCAGTGCAACACGCGTCCAGGGGGTGATTTGTCCAAGCAGCGTTGAGGAACTCCAGGCAGCTATCCGGAGCTGTGTGACGAAGGGGGCGACTCTTAGCGTTGCGGGCGGACGACATTCGCTGGGACGCCAGCCGTTCAGTGAGAATGGCATCCTAATCGACTTAACCAACTTTGGACGTGTTGTTGAACTGGATAGTGCGTCAGGCATTCTTTCGGTCCAAGGTGGTTGTTTGTGGCCGACCGTGCATCAGTTCTTGAAACAGACTCCCGCGTCGCGCCACTGGGAAGTCCATCAGAAGCAGACAGGTGCCGATACCATCTCCATTGCTGGCTCGATCGCCGCCAACGCGCACGGCAATCCTCTACGCCGCGGTCCGATTTCTAGTGACATTCAGTGGCTGAAGCTTGTGACTGCCGACGGCACCGAGCGCTACTGTGATCGCCAAGTCAACGCCGAACTGTTCGCTCTGACCCTCGGTGGCTTTGGGTTGTTCGGCATCGTCAGCGGCATTGGCCTGCGGCTAGCAAAACGCCAGGTCTTCCGTAGGCATTCGCATTGGTCCGACGCCGAGCGGTTCGCGGAGATTGCCCTGGGCAGGGAAGAAGGTTCGTACGCTTTCTCTTACGCTGATATGCAGCTCGATATCGCGCCTTCGTCGCCAACTTTCTTTGCCGAGGGGATGCTGAATGCATGGGAGCCCGTCGAGCATTCCGAATCAGACGCCAAGCAAGTCACCTTAAATGACTGGCAGAATCTTGTTACCCTGGCTCACCACGATATTCACTCCGCCGTTCAGCATTATCGAGCTACGACCGAACAACTAAGCGGTCAAATCGAAACCCGTGACCATTTCATGTGGCATGCGTACGCCGAAGGTTATCATCAGCAGATTGAATCGCAACTCTCGATGAAGCCCGGTGGTGATCTGCTCGCGGAGTTCTTCATTCCGCCGAGTGGTCTAGCAGAATTGCTCACCTTTGTGCGCGATGAATCGCAACGACACCGAGCCGAAATCATTTTGGCGACGTTACGATCTGCCAAAGCATGTCAGGACAGCTTCTTACGTTGGGCGAAAGAAGACTATGTTTGCCTCGTTATGGCGATGCACTTTGAGAAAGAGCGCAGCCAACTGGACCGACTAGACCACTTCTGTAACGCAGTTGCAGCATATTGTGCAGAAAACAATGGTTCATATTACCTGCCCTATCGAGTACGGCCCAGTCGAGAAGCCTTCGCCCGTGCATACCCCAACTTCGACGACTTTGTTGCCCGAAAGCAGTATTACGATCCGAGTTGTCTATTTTCTAACGAATGGTTTCGAAGCTACCGCGAAGCGTACTTCGGAAGAACTCTGGCGCCTCAGCTCAACCAGCGCGGATAATGCGCGTTTCCACAGGGCCAAGTCCATGCCCCAACTCCGGAGCAAATTCGATCGCATGGTGAACCACCGCGGTAGCGAATCGCAGCACGTGATCAAGCAGCTCTTGGGTTAGATCGCCCTCCGCGACGAGCGCCAATTGTCCGGCGATGGCTGCACTCAGCACGCATCCTGCGCCGTGCGTATGCTTGCTGTCAATTGGCTCCATCGCCAGGTCCATCACTTCAGCCTTCCCAGACGCAAACATGTGATGCCGATGACCGTCCCGTTCTCCTGCCTTCAAGACAACATACTGCGGTCCGAGCGATTGTAGACGTGCGGCGGCATCGGCCAAGTCTTGTAGCGAGTCTAGCTTTTCGCCCAACAAAGCTTCGGCTTCGAATCGATTGGGCGTGAACACATTGGCAAGCGGCAACAATTCATCGCGGTACGCCTCAATACACTCATCGTCAGCAAGCTTGTGCCCATGCTTGCTGACCAACACCGGATCGACAATCAGAGGAGCATCCGAGTCTCGCAGTTTCCCAGCAACTGCGCGAATCATATCGGCACTTCCTAATGCACCCGTCTTGATGATACGCGGTGGGATATCACTCAGGACAGCGTCAATTTGTTGTTCAACCAAGTCGATTGGAAGCACCTCGACCCGATCAACCCCTTCGGTATTTTGAACGGTTAACAGTGTTACGACCGACATGCCGTAGCACCCCAGTTGCTGAAATGTCTTCAAATCCGCTTGAAGACCCGCCCCACCACTTGGATCCGAGCCCGCGATCGTCAGGACTGT
Source organism: uncultured Pirellulaceae bacterium (assembly GCA_964411445.1). Classification (GTDB taxonomy): domain Bacteria; phylum Planctomycetota; class Planctomycetia; order Pirellulales; family Pirellulaceae; genus Aureliella. The sequence goes on along the minus strand of CAYPLE010000040.1, from coordinate 1,984 downwards.
GGCGTTGGTCGCGATGGTGATTTCGATTTCAGAATGCGTCACGTTTTTGGATACCTATTGATTCGCATGAAGTTCTATGTTGGCGAGTTGTGTCTGGCCGGCTCATTGTCTCGGAACTCTTCCACACTTGGAAGCCACAGTGGCCGAAAGCAAGGGAACCACCGGAGGATGGCCCCAACAGAGGAATAGCGATGTGAAATCTTCTCGTTTTGCAGCGATCCCTCGATGCTGCCAAAATTTAGGCCGATTCTTGGTGGCCGCGAGCTCGACTGGCTATTGATAACGAGAATCAAGTAGATTCGCAGCCCGCGATTTACGCATTTTCGTTGATTCAAATTGCCGCAACGTCAAAGTTGACTTGTTTCATTGCCCGTAGACTTCTAAAGTCTGATGAGACTGTCGGCTATCGACAGAACCAATGCTCACCAATGAATCGCTGCCCGCGATAAACCTATTCCAAAGTTCCAAAACTCAGAAAGAAAACAACTATGGATACACAAGCAGTCATTGATCAGTTGAATGAAATCTTGAAGCACGAGTGGACGGGTGTTGCTCAGTACTCCCAAGCATCCTTTATCATCGAAGGAATCTGGCGTGAAGTCTACGCGGAGAAATTCGAAGGAGATGCGAAGGAATCCTTCGGTCACGCCAAACTGATTGGCGATAAGATCGTGGCACTAGGTGGCGTCCCCGTTGCTCAACGAAACGAGATTAAGCAGTCGCGCAATCTTCAAGAAGTGCTTCAGTACAGCTTGGAATTTGAGTCCAAGGCAGTTGAAATGTACACCAAGGCGTTGGAACTGGCAGAGGGAAATCGCCCACTTGTCATCTTCCTAGAAGAAATCCTGCTTGAGGAACAAGACGGCGTGGAAGAGTACACGAAGTTGCTCCGCGAGTCGGGCGCGGCCGCTCAGAGCGCTGCCGAGAAATCGGCCTAGGCGTTCAATCAAGATACGCCTTCGAAACTGCCACCCCAAGCATTCATGCTCGGGGAGACAGCCACGCGTCCCATCAACGCGACGAGCTGTCGGCGTGACCAAATAAACTGAAGCAGCAGCGCCAATAGCGCCGCTGCTTCTTTTTGTTTTGCGCAACAATGATTTTGACTCTGGAGCAATCGTGACGGCCCAGGCACTTTCCTACGACGCGATAATCATCGGTAGCGGTCATAACGGCCTGGTTGCTGCAGCCTACTTGGCAAAGGCAGGCAAGTCGGTGCTTGTCCTGGAAAAGAACCGGACGCCAGGTGGTGCGACGGCTTCACATCGAGTTTTCCCCGACTACGATGCCCTGTTGTCGCGATACTCTTATCTGGTTTCACTCTTTCCAGAGAAGATTGTTCGTGATCTCGGTCTTGATTTTACAACGCGACGCCGTTCGACCGCATCGTTTACGCCCTGGCGGAACGCTGCCGGGCAAGAGCATGGTTTGATACTTTCAAACGTTGATGAATCACGCTCAAGAGAATCAATGCGGGAAATGACCGGTTCGCATGCCAGTTGGGACAGGTATCAAGAATTTCTTGCATTGCAGTCGGAGATTGCAAAGCTGATTTGGCCGTCAATGTTGAGACCGCTGCGCTCGCGGCATTCGTTCGAGCAGCAGTTGAACACCGACGCAGCTCGACGTGCTTGGCGGGCGTTTGTCGACCGACCGCTCGGAGAGTCCATTGAAGAGTTTGCCGACCATGATGCGCTTCGCGGCTTGCTGTTGACCGATGGTAAGATCGGGGTGCTCACCCACGCACACGATCCACGGCTGCTCCAGAATCGTTGCTTCCTTTACCATGTGATCGGAAACGAAACGGGGGAATGGCGGGTGCCCGTCGGCGGAATGAAAAGCGTTGTCGACTCACTGCTCAGTCGCTGCCGAGGCCTTGGAGCGGAAGTTCTGTGCAACACCGAAGCTCTCGGCGTAACAATTGGAAAAGCTAATCACGAAGTAACTTTCCAGCACGAGAGCAAGGAACAAACGCTCGCCGCCA
>CAYPLE010000039.1:43021-48127 GCA_964411445.1 uncultured Pirellulaceae bacterium | reverse complement strand
TAGAGCACCGGATTTCTAATCCGTAGGTCGCAGGTTCGAATCCTGCCTGGGGTGCCTTCGATTTACGCTAGCGAAACGTTGCTAAAACGGATAGGTGGCCAGCAGTCAGAGCTTCTCAGTCTCAGTCATCTTGTTCCGTGGGAAAGCGGTCAGTCGGTTGACGGAGAAGATAACTGATTCACGCTGGATGGGCTTTGGTCGAGGCGTTCTGCGGAAGGGGCAGTTCAGTGAAAGGCTGGGGGGAGCGTGCCAGCTGCTCTGGCGTTTGTCCTGCCAGCATCGGTCAACTGCACCGCGTTTCGAGCGGCGAACAATCAGTCATGAAGACCAACGCCAGAGATGTAATTCCGCATTCTCGACTGCGTCTCTGCCTCTCTTCACGCTTTTGATGGGACGTACGAGCCGCTCATTCTGTGCGGCCACCAGTTCAAAAACGTTACGATTTCGACGGATATCACTCTTAGAACGCGGGTAACCGCGATGATTTTAGTCACTTTGGGGTGTCTGATTGGACTGGGCAGATTCTGTGAGCATCTATTAACGGTGCCCAGAATCATGTTGCCCCGTGAAGAAGTGAGCATCCATCTCAATGGACGATCCAGAATTGCTGGTAGAGTTTGTCGTCGAATCGCAGGAACACCTCTCTGACGTCGAAAATCAATTTCTCACTCTCGAAGCTCAGGGTGATGACGTTGATGTCGCTTTGGTCAACACTGTTTTTCGCGCGGTGCATTCGGTCAAGGGAGCGGCAGGCTTTCTCGGCCTTGAAGTGCTGCAGGAACTTGCCCACCACGAAGAAGAGGTGCTGAACAAGCTGCGCAACCTTGAACTGCGGCCAACTGGACAGGTAATTGACACGCTTTTGAAGGCAACCGATTGTCTCAAGGGGCTCCTGGACGACGTTGATTCTTCGAATGAACAAGACGTCTCAGAACACCTTGTTGCTCTGAAGAGTTTGCTTGCTCCTAATAGCCGTTCGGAATCGACTGATCAGTCGACAGACGACAGTTTGCACGCGTCTCAAGCCAAAGCAGTGTCCGAGAACGAGCCATCTTGCGAAGGGGCTCCAACAACGCTTGAGCAAGAGGCACTACGTGAGTTTCTCATAGAAAGTCATGACAATCTCGAACAGCTCGAACGAGACCTTTTGGCTTTGGAGAGTGAGCCTGATTCGGAAGCACTAATCAACGGAGTGTTCCGGAGTATCCATACGATCAAGGGAACTGCCGGTTTTCTTGGTTTTAGCAAACTCGAGAGGCTGACCCACGTCATTGAGAACATTCTCGGTGATATTCGCAGTGGTACGCTGGCGATGCTACCAGAGCTGGGAGGTGGATTCTTCCAAGGACTCGATAAAACACGAGAAATTCTCGAAGCCATCGAGGCAACTGGCACCGAAGAAAGCTGCGAAAGCGAGGGGCTGTCAACCGCCCTAAGCAAACTTCACGAGATGGTCCTACCGACCGAAATATTGAAAGAACGACGGGCTACATCAAAAGCGAGCAATTGCGTCAAACAAGTTGGAAAGGTCGCACAGGCTGACGCAAGTGAAAGGAACTCCGACGAAGCCCCAACTCCGCCCGCCGAATCAAACAGGGGAGCTGCAGTTGCCAAACCTGTTATCGCTGCTGAGAGCAAGACAACTAGTGCCCCTGCTCCCAGCACGGCATCAACAACCACAACGCCTTCAGCTAGCAAGCCAGTGGCCGAGACGAGCGTCGCGGACAGCACTCTACGCGTGGATGTTGCTCTGCTTGATAGATTAATGACCTGCGTCGGTGAACTTGTGCTGACACGCAATCAGATTCTACAAGTCACCGGAGGTCAGCCTGAAACGGAGCTGTACAGAACGTCTCAAAGATTAAACCTGATTACAAGTGAGCTGCAGGAGAGTGTTATGAAGACACGCATGCAGCCGATTGGAAACGTCTGGGGTAAATTCCCAAGGCTGGTTCGGGACCTTGGAGGTATTTGCAAGAAGCAAGTTCGCGTGGAAATGGAAGGCAAAGAAACCGAACTCGACAAAACCATTATTGAGGCTATCAAGGACCCTCTCACGCACTTGGTTCGAAACACCGTTGACCACGGAATTGAGTCGCCTGATATTCGCGTAAAGGCCGGCAAGCCTGCTGAAGGAACTCTGTTGCTTCGGGCGTTTCACGAGGGCGGGCAGGTCAACATCGAGATTTGCGATGATGGAGGCGGGATCAACGCCCCAAGAGTTCGAGAAAAAGCGGTGGAACGCGGCCTGATAACTCAGGAACAAGCAACTGCACTTCCGGACCGCGACGCGGCTGGCCTCATCTTCTTGCCTGGCTTTTCCACTGCCGAGCAGGTTTCCAACGTATCCGGCCGTGGCGTCGGAATGGACGTTGTGAAGACAAACATCGAGAAGATTGGCGGGACCGTTGATCTCCATTCTGAGCAGGGTGTTGGCACAACCATCAAGATCAAGATTCCACTAACGCTTGCCATTATTCCAGCTCTAGTAGCCACCTGTGATGGCGATCGATACGCCATCCCCCAAGTCAATCTACTTGAGTTGCTGAGACTAGATGCAGGGCAGCTAGAGGAAGAAGTGGAATGGCTTCAGAGCACTCCCGTTTATCGGCTGCGTGGACAACTTCTCCCGCTCGTTTACTTGCGGGACCAACTCGGACTCGACGCGTCAAGCACGTCTGACGACCTGAACATCGTAGTCCTCAGATCTGAGAACCGGCAATTCGGGCTAGTGGTCGATCGGATCATTGACACCGAAGAAATCGTTGTCAAACCGCCAAGCGATCACCTTAAGAACATCGAGGTGTACTCCGGGACGACGATTATGGGCGACGGAAGTGTTGCAATGATATTGGATGTCATTGGACTGTCACATTCGGCCGGAGTAACCGGTGGCGATAAGACCATTGAACCCCGTGAAGCCTCCCAAGAAACCCAACACGACTTTGGAGAGCAAGAATCGATCTTAGTGGCCCGCGTTGGCAAGAAACACAGATTTGCCGTCCGACTCTCTCAAATCACGCGTCTCGAGAATATCGATGCATCTGATATCGAATGGTCCGGCAACCGGGCGGTGATCCAATATCGAGGTGAGATCCTTGAACTACACACGCTCGCGGCGGCTTTAGGCCTTGAAGATGGCGAACCTGAATTATTGGGGCGCTTGAGTGTTCTGGTTTACACGCAAGAGGGCAAGACAATCGGGATCGTTGTCGACGAAATCATTGACATTGCGCAACACGGAACTGCACACGCAGCAAATTCTCGACAGAACGTCGAGGTCATTCAAGGGCAGATCACGGACCTTATCGACCTGGCGACCCTATTCGCTTCCACACCCGTGAACTGCTGACCAACAACCTACGTAAGGGCTCCGCGAGATGTCAGAATCCGAAATTGCCATCGCATCGCATCAGCTTTGCACATTCAAGCTGGAAGAACACTTGTTCTGTGTTGATGCGCAACGTGTCCAAGAAGTCATTCGCTTTCACGACATGACCCGAGTACCGCTAACAGAGCCGCATGTTTGTGGCCTGATCAACCTACGTGGTCAAATCGTGACAGCAATTGACATGCGGAAACGCCTTTCCTTTCCAGACTTTCCAGACGGCAAGCTACCAATGAACGTTGTCATTCGTACCGACGACGGTCCCGTAAGCCTGTTAGTAGATCGTATCGGGGACGTCACAGATGTTGATTCGTCAAGCTACGAACCGGCTCCCAGCACTTTGTGCAAGGACTTAAAGCGGTTCGTGGAAGGGACTTTCAAGCTCGAAAACGAGCTCCTCCTCCTTCTTGACATTGATGCAGTCGTTGGCGTCAGTGATGAATCGTAGCCAAGAACCAGTTTCTTCAATTTTCAACCTTATCATAGTTTCGTCATTAGTAGAGCCAAGACCAATGCAAGCCATTCTGCACCGATGTGTACCGAAGTCCGTAAAGGCAAAGTTGATTACCTGTTTTCTGTTCCTGGGACTGCTTCCAATGGTAGCGGTCGGACTCTCCAGCTATTACACGTCGTTGCCCGAAGCGAAAAGAGTCGCTGGCGAGAAGCTCAAGAACGGCGCAGAAGCCACACTGGACAAGATCTACCGCAATCTGTTTGAACGATACGGCGATGTACAGGCCTTTGCTTTCAATCCAAAGGCTCAGAGCTCACCGGCCGAAGCCGAAGAAGCGCTTAACTTCTTTACCAAGACCTATGGGTGCTACGATCTGATGCTCCTCGCTGATCGCACGGGCAAGATCGTTGCAGCGAACACAATTGACTACGCAGGGAAGAAACTCGATACATCTGCTCTGATTGGGCGCAATGTAAAGGGGCAGGACTGGTTTACATTTTGTATGGGAGACGAACGTAGAGAGGGCGAATCCTACTACAGCGATATGGCCTGCGACAAATTTGTTGGCGAAGTCTACGGTGAATCGCGACGGACGCTTGCTTTTGCTGCCCCCTTGGTCAATACCGAAGGGAAAGTTGTCGGGGCTTGGCTCAACCAAGCATCTGTTGATCGTATCGTTGGCGAGATCATTGAAGCTGAGCGGGCAGCGCTCAAGACAACCGGTGTCGATGTAGAGATGCAGCTCATTAGCAAAGACGGACTTGTGCTGGATGACTACGATCCCGCAGCCAACCTAAGTCTCAATCTCGCGGATCAGGGATTGCAATGCGTCCGCCAGATCGCCGATGGAAAGTCAGGGTACACAATCGAAACGCACACACGCAAAGGTGTAGATTTAATCAATGGCTTTGCAACACTCCCCCAAGGCTCTCTCGGATTCCCTGGTTATGATTGGGGAATACTGATGCGAAGAAATGTTGACCAAGCAACGGCTACAGCGAATGCATTTCTTGTCAGCCTCTCAATCGGTACAGCCGTCGCGGCCATTGTACTGGCCTTTCTTGGCAGCTTTATCGCTACACGTTTCACTCGACCAATCGTAGCCGTTCGCGACTCAATTCAAGAACTTGCGTCCGGCAACCTCACAACAAACGTAGATGTGACATCCGGCGACGAGGTCGGGCAACTAGCCCAGGCGCTAAACCAGTCGGTTGGATCCATTCGCAGATCTCTCGGGCACGACGAAGTTCAATGGGATGGTCTG
>CAYPLE010000039.1:0-42921 GCA_964411445.1 uncultured Pirellulaceae bacterium | reverse complement strand
TCCTACAACCCGATTTCGGATGAAACGGGCAAGGTTGTGAAGGTCATCAAATTCGCGTACGACGTTACGGAAGCAAAAATTGCGCTTCGAAACAGCACCGAGCAGACGCAACGGGAAGCTGCGTCGCTACGCGAAAAAGTGGACCATATCCTTGGTGTCGTCAGCAGTGCCGCCGCTGGTGACCTAACGCAGCGCGTCCCGTTCTCAGGTGACGATGCCATTGGTCAACTTGGAGGTGGTCTTGATAAGTTTTTTGACGACCTGTGCACAAGCATTTCCGCCATTGCAGAAAATGCAACCTCGCTGGCGACCGCGTCCGAAGAACTATCTGCAAACAGTTCACAAATGAGTATGAATGCGGAAGAAACATCGTCGCAAGCAAATGTCGTTTCAGCAGCTTCCGAACAAGTGAGTGCAAACGTACAAACGGTCTCGACGGGTGTCGAGGAAATGAATGCTGCGATCCGTGAAATTGCTCAGAATGCATCTGAAGCCGCACGAGTTTCTCAACAAGCTGTTGCAGCAGCCGATACGACGAATGACACAATTACTAAATTGGGTGAGAGCAGCCAAGAAATCGGGAAAGTTGTCAAGGTCATCACCTCAATTGCAGAGCAAACCAACCTGCTTGCACTCAATGCAACCATAGAAGCAGCTCGTGCTGGCGAAGCTGGCAAAGGTTTCGCTGTTGTTGCCAACGAGGTCAAGGAACTTGCGAAAGAGACCGCCAAGGCAACCGAGGACATCGGCTTGAAGATTGATACGATCCAGACTGATACGCAAGGCGCTGTGGAAGCGATTCGCGAAATCAGCGAGGTGATCAATCAGATTAACGATATCTCGAATACTATCGCGAGCGCCGTCGAGGAACAAACGGCAACGGCAAATGAGATGGGCCGCAACGTTTCGGAAGCGGCACGCGGAACGGGTGAAATTGCAGAGAACATTACATCGGTTGCCTCTGCTGCGTCCAATACAACTCAAGGGGCAGCCAATAGCCAACAAGCGGCAAACGAGCTTAGTCGAATGGCGGCCGAGCTGCAGGACCTTGTGAATCGGTTCAAAGTTGACCGCTCTACCCTGGAGAGTTTGCGCACAACATCGTTTGATGACGTCGCCGCCGCACTCCAGACGGTGTAGCTCGGAGTTTCGCCTCTCAGGTTTCATTGCCGTCTGAGGAGGCTCTTCATTTGTGCGCGAAATACGCCTCGCGCCCCACTTCAGCCACTAGCCATAGAAGATTGAAATTCGAATGCGTGCACTGATTGTTGACGACTCACGAGCGATACGACGCATCATAGCCGGAATGCTTGCCGAGTTAGGCTATTCGATAAGCGAAGCCGGGAACGGCTGTGAAGCCCTTCAGCGCGTGCAGGAAATTGACACTCCTGACGTGGTTCTTGTCGATTGGAACATGCCTGAGATGAATGGTATTGAGTTGATCAAGATGCTGCGCTGCAAGCCTGACTATTCCAACGTCCCGATTCTAATGGTCACCACAGAAACGGAAATGGATCGCATGGCCCAGGCGTTTGTAGCTGGCGCCAACGAATACTTGATGAAACCATTTAGCCGCGACATGATTCTCGAGAAACTTGAGTTACTCGGAGTGGGAGCCTAATTATGACAACCGCTCGCGTGTTGGTCGTAGACGACTCCACGGTCATCCGAAAAATATTGTCTCAAGCGCTTGCGGCAGATCCACAGATCGAGGTCTGCGGGATTGCTGCGCACGGGCGAATTGCTCTGCAGAAGATTCCTCAACTGAATCCCGATGTCGTCACACTGGACATGGAGATGCCAGAAATGGACGGCTTGGAAACTCTTCGTGCCATTCGGAAGACGTACCCGAAGCTTCCAGTCGTGATGTTCAGCACGCTTACGCAGCAGGGAGCGTCATCCACATTGGAGGCTCTCGCACTTGGAGCAAGCGACTACGTTACAAAGCCCGCGAATGTCGGAAGTGTCACTGAAGCAATCGCGTCCATTAAGCGTGAGCTTGTTCCCAAAATCAAAGCCCTTTGTAGCATTGTTGAGCAGGAAAGTCATTCAAATGCGTCTGGGAAGCTGTCAAGCACGGCTCGGCAGCTGCCAAAGTCAAGTCTAACTAGTAGTCCGCGCACTTGCGTAGTAGCTGTAGGAAGTTCGACCGGCGGCCCAAATGCACTTCAGGAATTGCTCGCTCAAATTCCCGCGGACTTCACAGTGCCGATTCTGGTTGTTCAACATATGCCTCCGGTGTTCACCAAACACCTGGCCAACCGCCTGAACCAGATTTCTACTTTGTCCGTCAAAGAAGCGGAACATGGAGATGTGATAGGGCCGGGAGGAATTTGGATCGCACCCGGGGACTCGCACATGACGGTCCAGCGGACTGGCAAGTCTTTGACGCTCCGGCTTGATCAAGGGCCTCCGGAAAACTCATGCCGTCCAGCGGTTGACGTGTTGTTCCGTTCCTGTGCAGACGTATTTGGACCGAACACACTGTCGGTGGTGCTGACAGGAATGGGGAGAGATGGACTCCGCGGCTCTGAGGCAATTCGGCTTGCGGGTGGCAAAGTTCTCGCCCAGGACCAGGCTACATCCGTTGTCTGGGGAATGCCTCGAGCAGTCGCCGAGTCCGGCCTTGCCAATGCGGTTGTCCCGCTCAATCAGATGTGTCAAGAAATTCTGAAAATCGTCCAACCAACCCGGGGTGGAAAAGTGGAGGCAGTTCTATGTCAGTAGGCTTGCTTCCAAAGCAAAAAGCTTCTCAAAGCAGCATCGAGTTTGTTGCCGATCTCGTACTTCGTAGATCCGCAATCGTTATCGACTCATCAAAGTCATACCTAATAGAATCTCGCCTTAACCCCGTTTCGACAAACAACGGATTGGACGGCATCGATGCGCTCGTCGATGCACTTCGCCGCCCCGGTTCGAGGAAGCTAGCGGATGAAGTCATTGATGCAATGACGACCAACGAGTCAAGCTTTTTCCGGGACCTTCATCCATTCAACGCATTGCGCGAGACAATCGTTCCAACCCTCATTGAAAACCGCTCAAGAAACCGAACTCTTAACGTTTGGTCAGCGGCCTGCTCTAGCGGACAGGAAGTTTACTCGATCGCAATGCTGTTGAGAGAACACTTTCCAGAACTTGAAGGATGGCGGATCCGACTAACTGCCACGGATCTTTCTTCGAAGATTTTGGAGAAAGCTAGGTCAGGGATTTTCTCCCAGGCGGAAATCAATCGTGGGCTCCCGATGCCTATGGTTCTGAAACACTTTACTCGTGAGGGGCTTCACTGGCGCATTGGTGATCCAATACGCCGCATGGTGGATTTCCGTCCGCTCAATTTAGTTGAGCATTGGCCTGCGACGCTACCCAAAATGGACATAGTCTTTCTTCGCAACGTCTTGATCTACTTTGGCGTAGATACGAAGCAAGAAATTCTCACGAAAGTTCGAGGGCAGCTCGCTAATGACGGCTGCCTATTTCTGGGAGCTGCCGAAACTACGATCAGTCTCGATGTTCCGTTCACTCGCGAACAGATCGGTCGAGCAACCTGCTACCGGCCGAACTGAACAAATTTTTGAATCAACATTGAGGCAAGAACACAATGATTGCAAGTGAAGATATCTACGCTGTTGTCGAAATGGTGGTGAAGGAAATGACCAATGTTTCGGTCGAACCTTCCGATTCTCACCCCCGGCCGGAAGACCTCAGCGGCTACGAAGTTGAAATTTCGGGCACATTCAATGGTAGTGTCACTGTTGAACTTGGTAGTGATTCGGCACGAGCGCTCGCCTCAAGTATGCTCTCAATCGAGCTCGAGGAAACCTCCGATGACGACATGCATGAAGTCATGAGTGAGTTGACAAACATGGTCGGCGGTAACATCAAGAGTCTGTTGCCTGGACCATCCGTATTGTCCATTCCAGAACGTCTATTTCCACCGAGCGCAGGTGCGGACTTGACACCTAGGGATTCGCGAACAATTGTTGTCACTTGTAGCGACCGACCAGCGTGGATCACGCTCAATCAGTCATAAGTGTGGCCTACTGAGACCTCCTTTTCCATTTCAAATCTGAAAGGATCTATACGTGAAAGTACTGGTAGTAGACGACTCGGGAGTGATGCGGAAAATCATTATTCGCGGATTGAACTCATGCGGAGTCACCGCGATCTCGGAAGCCGCAGACGGTAGCGAAGCGTGGAAGCTCTTTCAAACCGACAGCTTCGACATGGTTCTAACTGATTGGAATATGCCAAACATGACGGGTCTCGAACTCCTGAAAGCAATTCGAGGAACCGGTGCCGACCTGCCTGTGATTATGGTGACTACAGAAGGCGAGAAGGGCAAAGTCATTGAAGCAATCCAGGCAGGCGTGACGGATTATCTTTGTAAGCCCTTCGAACAAGAAGACCTACAAGACAAACTAGACCGATATGTTCCAGCTTAGTGCGTGTTGCCATTACAGAAAGCTATTCCATTTGTCGTCCAAGCGAAAAGTTTCCCAATGCCTGAAAATTTGTCCGCACAGTCAATTCTTGATGCTGCAGTGAAGCCACCGTGCCCATTACCGCGCGATCGTCAGTCAAAGGATTGGCGTGACTCCGATGTTATCAAATGTTGCATTAGGGCGAGCAATGACGTTTTCCGATTGAATTGCAACCTCGATCTAGGCGAGCCATCAATTTCTAGTGAGTGTGCAGTTGATCGTCTCGAAATGAGTGGAGTCGTTTGCATTTCTGGTGCGAGGGACATTACAGTTGCGGTCAATGCTACCAGTGGATTTTGTCGGCGGGCATATGAGTCTTTAACGGCGAATTGCGATGCCTCGGTGGAGGACTTACACGATACACTGGGCGAGCTTGCCAATCAGTTGGTTGGCTCAGCTAAAGATATGCTCCCATTCGATGACTTGGAACTTGGGCTGCCAACAATCGTTTGGGGCGCTGGGCACAATATCGCATTTGCGTCAGATATGACACATTATGTCATACGCTTTAGTGGCGATGATGGCTTGCGAGTGGAGGTCGGAATCAGCGAGGGCAAATACTCATCATGATGTAATGGGGCCAATCGTATGATCTGGCGTTTCCATGCATTCAGCACCCACCGTTCTTGATTCTGAATGTGTGAAAAATTCTGATTGCTCATCGCCGAGACTGTAGCAGGTGCTATGCTCAAATTGAGCACTGTGCTCGTGATTGTGAGACCGCCCGAACTTAAATCACGCAGGAAACGAATCATGAGAATCGCCCTAGCTTTGTACAAACAAGGTGAAATCTCAGCAGAACAACTTGCTGAATCTCTTTGTGAGCAATCCAGGCTCAGGAAGCCAATCGGTCAAATCGCATTAGAAAAACGCTTGCTAACAGTGAGGGACACAATGCAAATCCTCTGCCAGCAAGCTGAATCACCAGGTATGCCTTTTGGAGAAATTGCTTGTTCACTAGGACTGCTCACGCGACAAGATGTGGCGGTGTTGCTTGGTGAACAGGAGCTTTGTCTACCTCCGATCTCTTCGGTGCTGCTCAGACTAGGGTATATTGAAGAACACCATATCGCCGATCAACCGGTGAACCTGGAGATGCAAAGGTCCTGTTGACTGATTTAATCAACCTCTTGATCCGAATCTGGCTGGACGTGACCTTGCCGCGGTCGCAAAGTCTGTCACCCCTCCCGCTCGCTCCCTGTTACCTTCGCAAGCAAGCGGTGAAGGTGGAGCTACGAAGTCAGATCTGGCTTAGACGCGACGCGCACGACGTCCCTGCAACATCCGGTTTTCCATGACACCTGTGAGCTAGCGATCATTGGCTATTTGCTGGCTCACCCAGACGGTTGGCCCGAAACGAGTTGATCGCTAATAGCCAGCATGCAGCAAACTCCAAGCTTCCACTCCGCCAGACGGCTCGACAGACCATACCCGCTACTTTGGTGAGAGGCGAGTTATGCGTCGTGCCAGCAGCGGTTGAGGACGGTGCGGACTGCGGAGGCTGATTGCTGGAATTGCTCAATCTCAGTCGAACTGAAGGCTGGTTTGAGAGTTCGCAATATTCCGCCGGCTCCAACAACAGCGGGCAGACTCAAGCAGAGGTCCCTGACGGAATGAAAGTCGTCAATCAGCGTGCTCACCGGAAGCGTTCGGCGGCTGTCACGAACGACTGTCTCAATGATCAATGCGGTCGCCATCGCGATTCCGTAATTCGTGTAGCCCTTTCGCTTGTAGACTTCGATGCCTGCCTCGCGCGTCCGGGAGAAGAAATTCTCAATGGTCGGATCGGCGTCCAGCACGCGACCTCCGGTGGCCGCCATCGATAGGGCCGGAAATTGTGTTTCGCCATGCTCTCCGAGAATGTACGCGCGGATATCATCGGGGTGAATCTGTAGGTGATCCGAAAGATACGATCGAAAGCGAGCACTGTCGATCAGCGTGCCCGTCCCTATCACTCGCGAAGCAGGAAAGCCGCTCAATTTCCAAGTAACATAAGTCATCACGTCAACTGGATTTGAAACGACGATCAAGACGGCATTGGGGCTGGCCTGCGCAAGCAACGGGATCCAGTGCCGAAACAGCTTTACATTACCTTCAGCTAGAGTGGTGCGGTCGTATCGAACTCCAGGTGTAGCAGGCACGCTGTGGGTCAGTACGATCACGTCGGACCCACGCGAGTCCTCAATCTCTCCCGCTTGAATACGAATCGAGCGTCCCACAAATGCAGCCGCATGACGAAGGTCCGCAGCTTCGCCCTCAGCCTTCTCTCGCGTGCGATTGACGATGACGATAGAGTCGACAAGTTCTCGGATGACAGCAGCGAATCCAGTGGTCGCGCCTACTTGGCCAGCGCCGACGATCGTTAGTTTGGTCATGGTGTTGGTTGTGTTGGAGTAGAGGGCTCTGGGCCGCCGACTGCGATCCGCTCAGGCAAACTTCTTTGAGTTTAGATATAACCGAAATCAAGTTACTGTCAGCGGCAGGCAAGGAGTGCGTGGGAAGATTTGCATGCCAGAGAATTGGCATGCTGGCGAAGGGGCGGCGGCTTCGTGTTATTGCCTTGTAGTGTTGGTTCTGGGGCCCTTGCGGTGGTGCGTTAATCCGAACGGTTAACCAGTGATTCGATTGCCTTGTTCGTGGGGCGCGGAACAGCGATTCTTTGCACACGAATGATCAAGACACGGCTTCAACACAGCCGAAAAAACTCCTCTGCGAACCTTGGAGCCGTCGCGAGAATGCTGACCAGGAGCCCGTTCGGACCTCCATTGAGCATCGTGATGCGCCGAAGAGAGGCCTTTCGAGGGCGTCGGCGCAGGACACAGACATCAAGGCGTTCTACCTCACTCAGTCGGTGTTGAGGTGTCAAACGCGTTTTCGAAGGGCGAGGATAAAACCGCGGGCAGCCGGACACCATGATTAGCCCCATAGTTGTTACCAGCTGCCCGCGTTGTTGCGCGGTGTACCGCTCTATCGAACGCATGGATTCGACAACGCGGCTTGAGCCGTGAAGCTCGAGGCAATCGAACAAAGAGCCGCAGGGCAAGTAGCTCTCTGTTGACTAGTTGCCATCAGTCTTGCATCGAATAGCAAGTTTCGTCGCACGATATTGCAAGTCTCGGAAACGTCGCTGCCGTTGGTGAACCATTGCCGCGACACAGCTTGGCATCGTCGAATCGGCGAAGGTAGCTTGAGAGAAATTCATCACCGACAATGCTCGCATTGAAACGAAAGTCTGCACCGAAACGGTGGTTGATGCGAAGTCAAAAAGAGGCCGTAAGGTGGCCTTCGCTGTGCGGATCAGGCTGATTTTGAACAGCGAAGGTTGTCGTGCTAAGGTGGCTGGTTCCCCCGTAGTGTTCAGTTCTATTGACTGGTCTGAACGGGACCCTGAATTGAAAGCAAATGCCCGCGGCCGCGCAGAATCAAGGCTGCGCGTTGCCGGCGAATCTAAATATGGAGTGAGATGGGGAAGAAACATCGGCGCATGAAAGGGCCAAGCAGCAAACTGGCGAAAAGTATGTAGTTGTCTCACCTCGCAATTTGATGCTTAGAAAGCTTGGTGGCGAACGGCTGGCGAAAGTTTGGCGAAACGAAAACGAGCAGGGAAACAGCACAAGAGTATGGGGCGAAACCCTGGTCCTGCCCCTGATCACACTGGCTAGCAATCGAACGCTGGTGAGGCAGGGAGGCGAATGCTTGCAAACAGCGGCTGATACAAGCATTGGGAAATGCCCTTGGTGGATCCACCTGAGTGGAAGGAAACAATGGCTAAGAATTGCCCGTTAACCAACTTGTGCTGAGCGAATTATTCGGAGCAAGAGGCCGTCCAAAGTTGTCGGAAATTTTTTTTCGCGGCCTGTCGCTGATCGGTTGTTGTGTGGTGCTGTTGGGGGAAGTCTCCCCGCTTTAGTGGGGCGTCTCGCGCATCGAGATCATTGTCAGAGCCGACGCAGCGCAAGGCAGGTTTCACATTGCGTGACCTGATTCGCGAACCAGCGAGAGAGGTTCGTTGAAGAAATGTAGTAGACGCTCTTCGCTGCAACAGTTGCCGTGCGAAAATTGAGGAGCGACGCGAGCCGCATGGGCTGGCGAGCTTGCCGCGAGCCTGACGCGTACGGTTTTTGCTGTTGCTCTATAACGTTGTGCGGTTAGATCACGGGGCGTTCTTTTGCTGTTGAAGATGGTTTGAAAGCTCGCTCAGTTTGTCAGTGTTGATGAAATCGACCTTTGCTTCAATGAGTTCCTGCCACACGATTGGAGATTCGGGGGTGGCCCAAAAACGCACTTGCCGCCCCTGGCGATGTGCTTGATCAACCCAATTATGGAGACGCTTTCGCTGATCAGCCGGAAAAACGCCGCGGCCTCGCCAGACGAAGTGCCTGCCCCAATGATCGCTGATCAGCGGGATCAAATGGCTGGGAGAGTCCCCAGCAAGATCGGGAAGCCGACCATCGACGCTTGCCCAGCGTTTCGATTGCGACTTGATGAAGTCGATGGGGCGGTTCCCGGAGACGATCACTGTAACAGCTCTTTGCGTCACGATTCCTTTCGTCGTCTCCGTCAGCATCGTTTTGTACTGCCGCAGAGTGTCGTGTAAGATTCTGTAAGTCGCCAGGGCGTCTGTCTTGATATCGACTAGCAGCAAGAATGGCTCGTCAGGATGTACAACAAAGCCGTCGTTCTCGCGGACCTTAGACTCAATGGGATGCAAATACGTTGATTCCAAAGTGCGTTGGGGACGCAGTTGCGATCTATCGTGGCCGATGAGTAGTTTTCCATCGTCGAGGAAAATGTCCGCTTCTACGCTGGCGAAGCCGTGGTCGATTGCGTCCAGCAGCGGGCGCTCGTGCAAGTAGTCGTTATGTGCGTGGCCTTTGGGAAGGACCGGCTGTGGTTTTCGATGAGTGCTTTGCTCCCCAGCAGTGGCCTGATTTTGCAGCGTGGTTGAGGAGTTCACTTGGGCTTTGGTGGTTTTTTGTGGGAGTGTGGCCAGGAGCGCGAGGGCTATGTATGGAAAAGCTCGCGTGAATGCAAGGCACTTCGTAGTAGCAATGGCGGTCTTCAATTTTCAATCCTTGTTTCAACCTCTGCCACCATTCATTCGGGAGCAGCTTCTGGAGTTGATTTCGGTCTCGTTTCAAATCAGCATGGCAATGCTGGCTGATTTTGGTGCCAACGTCTTTGATTCTACCGGCAAAGCCCTCCAAGCTGTTGGGCGGTGTTCCTGCACATCCATTCCGGCGGACACACAGAGGCACTTGGCCAGGCCGCTCAAATGGCCTCGTCGCTACCCCTACACGCTGGACTCCCCTGCTCATCCCCCATAAGGGCGAATGGTCGTGGCGATTACTACAGAACAAGCCCAACGGCTTGTGGTTGCGAGTGAATTTCTCCGCCAGTTCATGCTTGGCAGGTTGAACATCTGGTTGGCGTGAAATAGGATCACTCGGTACTATTCGGATTTCTTATCTTACAAATCGTTCCCTATCGCTGTCCTACCTGAAGTAGGAACGTGAAGGCTTGATAATCAGAAGCTGAGAGTGGGGAACGAAGCAAAGGCTGTAGAGCTTGTCGTCGGGAACGTCTTTGGATGTGCGCCCCTCCCGTGACGAAGCTTGATTGGGAGTGCGTAATTTGCCCAGGGGCTCATCAGAATCGAGCAAGCGTGACAGACGCCATTCGTCGGGGCGTCGATCCAAACGCGACGATTATTCTCGTCAAGAGAGCATGATTTCGAACTTCCTCCGTTTTGTGGGCGGTGGGGTGCGGCGTTCGTTTCTTGATCTGTTTCGAATCGGGCGAATCGCTGGCAACATTTTCGATGGCTTGAAGCACTGGCTGTGGGTGAACCGAAAGCTATTGCCATTGGTGATTCTTGGTTTGTTGGTTTTTATTCCAGGTATATATTTCGCCAGTTCTTGGTTACCGAAATCGAAAAGTCGTACTCCGGCGATCGGGGCAAGCGGCGGCGGTGCCTCAAGTTTGGCAGATTTCGAGACCGACTCAGTCGAGGATCGCTTGGCGAATTTGGGCAATGACGCCCCGATTCGCGAGGGCTCAACGGATGCGGACGAGGGAACTGCCGCTGAGCGAGAGGGTGAATCGGAGGCGCCCACTGGGGCGAACGCGAGTACTTTGTCAGATGAGACGCAGGATGCGCTTGATGGCGTCTTGAGAATTGGTCGCAGGATGGTATCCGAGCGACAGTATTCGAGAGCCAGCAAAATCTTGACTCAAGCACTTGATCGACACCAGGATTCGTCGGAGTTAGCTTACCTGTTGGTGATCAGCCAATTGGCGAATCGCGAGTATTCAGAACCGGGCGCGTTGCTGTCCGATGAACGGTTTGTGAACGTCAGTGACCCAACGTGGCAAGTGCTTTACACATCTTGGTTGTTGTATTCTCCGCGCGAGGCCCACACTGCTGCTGCAGCAAAACTGAAGGAAACGATTTCGCTTCGTCGCGATAGATCATCTGAGCTTTCTCGCATCCCGGCATGGTTTGATGCTCGGCGTGGCAGTTACCAACGCTCACTCGGCGTCTTGGCGGAAGTACCGGCCAGCGGAGAACGCTCGTTCGTGGATTCACTTTTCTATTCTGTGGCTCTTACGCATGCTGGCGATGCGGCACAAGCCCTTGCGTTCTTAACCAAAGCCAAAGATGGTTTGACGGAAGCAAGTAAACTGGACGGTTTGCCTGCCGATTCCACGAAGTCTTTAGCTGTAAAGACTTGCAAAGGAACCATCACGCGGGCTCTCATCCGCTACACTGCGAAGCTAGAATCGATGGCAGCGACGGCTGCCCAGTAGTCGTGACGACCTTTGTGATGTCTCACAGTTATCGAAGAACGCCATGGAAGAGCGACTGCTTGCAATTGCCCGAATGATCCGAGGTCCCAGACACTGCGATATCGGCAGTGATCATGGCTATCTTTTGCGGGATTTGCTGACTCGGCGCACGATTGAATTTGGAATCGCGGTTGAAAACAAGCCAGCTCCGCACGCAAATTCGCGCCAGGCGTTGGCGGGGTTGGCGGCTGAGGTTCGACTGGGCGATGGCCTCGGGCCGGTGGCTGCCGGCGAAGTGGACTCGCTTTCGATCTCCGGGATGGGGGCCGAGTTGATTGTTCGGATCTTGAACGCTCATCCGGATCGCGTTCCCGACCGAGTTGTGCTGCAGGCAAATCGGCAATCCGAGATGTTGCGTATCTGGGCGCGCGAGTCAGGCTACTGGTTGATCGACGAGGTGGAGGTGTCTGGGCGTTGGTGGTATGAAATCGTCTCGCTAGAGCGGCGGCCGAATCAGGTTGACCCGGCTTATCACTCTCAGAGGCTTGTCGACATGGGGATCGATGTCGACACAGCACTCGCGCTTGGGCCACATTTTGTCAGCCGTCAACAGACACTGACTGAACGGCGATTTGAATCAGAAGTCGCAAAATTGTCGGCTCAGCCAAAATTAAACGCTGCGTCGCAACGGCGTCTTGCCATGCTACGCAGCGTCTTGAACGCTTGGCGTTGAAGCACTGTTTATGTGACCCGAGTGCGAGTCGACGGACGTTTAGCGTGATGTACTCAGTGAATCGCCGACTGAAAATTGGCGTAGAATCGCTACCCGCGAGCTTAAAACACTCGAATGTAGAGCAACTCTGTTACAGCAGTGATTCCAGCAGCAGCCGAAGTTTTCTCAGTTCGCCGCGTTGATCAAACTCGGGCATAGGGCTCATTTGAACGCTCAGTGCGTGTGAGTACCCGGCGCGAGAGAGTTGCAGAGCGATCTTGCCGTAGTCCACTTCGCCCTGCCCTACCCTAACCTGCAGTTGGTCTTTCTTGGAATCCCGCAAGTGAACGTGGAAGACGTATTCCATGATCTTGTCAAGATTCTTATTTGGGTATGGCCCGCAGAGATAGTGGCTAGGGTCAAGCGTTAAGCCAAGTCCCTTTACGTTGTCGCAGAGGACCTTCACCGTCTCGGGGTCTTCGCTCAAGCGGCCGATCTGGCTCTTCATCGCAACGCGAACACCTTCGTCGGTTGCGATGTCGACAAGCCGTTGCAGTCGTTCGACCTCTTCGTTGAATGGTGTGCCGAGTTCGCCGGATGGTACCGTCAGCGTGACGACCTTCGTGGCTTTGCCAAGTCGGCAAATGGCAGAAAACTGTTCCAAGTATTCATCGCCGGTTGCATCGATGTGTACATCGTAGCTGCAAACTTCTAGGCGGTGACTGTGTTTCGCTAGCGCAATTGCCTTGTCGAAACTCGCGTCGATGCGACTTGGGCTCAGAGGGCTACCGTTTTCACGAAGGGCCAGTTCGACCGTTGTGAATTCAAGATCAACAAAAGCCTCGATGACGTCGGGCATTTGAAGGTCGGGTAAACAATCCGTTGATACAGCAACATACATTGCTGCTCCTCCTTGCTAATCAGAGTGGTTGCAAACCGTGCAACCGATGGGTTCATTTTCGTCAACGCGTGCAAGCACAAAATCCAAACCGAACGTGTCAATCAAGCACGTTGGATGGAAAGCTGCCGCGATGTTACAGGATACGCCAATTACCACACCAGTCCAGATAGGCTATTCCGCCTTATTTTCGCCAAATGCAAGCAACTGATGCTCGCAGCGAAACTCGAGCATTCACTTCAATGGCCAGCATTCTCGATCAGCAAGAGCCCCATTGAAGCAAAGCCGCAGAGAAGCAAAAAACCTCACCAGCGCGGCAAGTCGTCAGTGCACTTCAATGACGAGTTGTTTAGCTAGCGAGTCGGCGGCCTTCGGTGTCCGTCGCATGCACTTCTTCGGCACTCGGGCGGTAGCGAAGCTGCATCAAATAGGCGTCTTCCGTCGTGTCTTCGTAGTAATCACGAAGAACGCTAATAGCGCGGAACCCAAGTTGTTTGAAGAACAGTTGGGCTTCTAGGTTCGTTTCGCGTACTTCCAAGAGAATTCGGTTGCGACGCTCGTTAGAGAGTTTGCCAACCAGCTTTTGAATCATGGTTCGCCCGACGTCGTTTCGACGCATTTCGGGAGCGACGGCGAAGTTGAGCAGGTGAAGTCGGTTTTTGTGCAGTTCATAAATCATGAACCCAACCACTTCATCGTCCAATTCTGCAACCATTCCAATGCAGTTGCGTTGGCGAAGGCAGCGAATGAACTCCTCTTCTGACCACGGAAACTCGAAGCTTGCTTCCTCGATCGCCAGCACGTTCGGCATGTCGCGCCGAATCATCCAACGAATGTGTGCTGATGACGATTGCTTGCTTTTCTGCAGTGGCATCCTGGTAGTCCCCTCCGAGTACCTTTCGCTTGCGTTCGGGCGAAAGCGTCTTGCTCGCCACCACATTCATCATGTTGCGGAGGCGAATGTTCAGCCGACTTCGCTGCCGACTTTCTCACGCGGCGGATGTTATCAAATCCTTCTGCCACAGCCAATACAGATGTTCGCCACTTCGCAAAGTCAATTCACTTTTGCGCGAATCACGCGCATTGGAATGCAGGCAAACCAATTTGCGGCCTGGACTATTGTGACCTCTATGGCGAGTTGCAAACTGAATGCGTGTTACAACCTATGCATCGTCGACTCATAAGGGCGAAGAATCGCAACACTTGAAGAGCTCTAGGATTTCGTGGCCGGAATCAGTGGCGTCACAAAATCACGAATTCGCAATCCAACATCGAGGACTTGATGTTTGATTTTTGGAAGAAGTGATGGGCTTGAAATTCGGAAATTGACATGTGGCATCGGTAACGCGCCGATTTGGGCTTTATACGGTTCATCGCCGCGCAAAAAGTCGATGGCGGATTGGCCTTCTTCTATGGCACGAACGATGTGCCACAGATTGTTGACGTTGCCTGGTTCGAGCTCTAAGTGCTCGGGGGCGATGCCGGACTGGTACGCAAATACGGTTGCTCCTTCGACGAGTGCAAAATCAGCAGCAACGGGGTGCCCCTCGTGCTCGAACCAAAAGAGTCGAAGAGTGCCTTTTTCAAGTGCTTGAGTGCTGACACCTTCAAGCAGAGACTTGAACCTTGGGTCGGAGAAGCAGCCAGGTTCACCCAGGCTTTTGCGTCGCCGCTGGTGTAAGTCTTCAAGGATGCTTAGGCCTTGTGCCAAGCTGGCCGGGTCGATTGCATCTTTGAAGGCGAACTCGCCCGACTCGATTTTCTTCAGCTTGCGACGTGCCTTCTTTCGATGGTTTTTTGAAACGCTTTGCAAGTACTCATCCAAGCTGCCCGGCAACTCCAACCGCCAACAGTTGAAGGCAGTTCGTTCCGAAACACTGCAGTCCGCATCCTGCATCAGCTCAGCCAACCGACGCACGTTTTCGTCACCGGTTGCCACGCCATCAAGCTTGAGGGTGTCCCAGTCATCCCAGCTCAGGATCTCGGATGCAAAGGCCTGCAGCACTGCTTCAGAGTGTTCGGCGTCAGTGGCCAGTGACATGTAATCTGGGCACGTGCTCCCACTGCCCATAAACTGTAGAATCGCATCTCCTCGCTGCCGAACAATCATGAGCGGGAAGAACCCAATGATTTTCTCATCTTGGCGTGCCACCAAAATGCGGGGGGCGCATCCTTCGGGCGAGTGGGATCGCAGCCAAGCGGTCAGCCATGTGGGCGACATAAATGGGCTCGAAAGCTGGAATGCCCTCAAATCCGGCGCAATTCGCTCAATCTGAACTATAGTGTCCAACGTTTCAATTGAGGGTGTAATTAACTTGAGCATTCGTTGTAGTTTCCCAATTCCTGTGCTTGAACGCATTCTACGTTTAACAGTACGTCAGCCCAGAGGCTTCGCAACTGCGGGGCTTCGCAATTCGCACGAGCGGGTTGTTTGTCGGTCAGCTCACGCTGGTTGAGAAGACGGCTGGCTGTTCATTCAGTTGAGAACGCGTTAGAGACGCCCGCATACGATGCAGGAATAAGCCATGCTTGATCCGTTTAGTTCGCACGAATCCAATGTTCGGGGATACATCCGTTTGTTTCCCACGCTGTTCGATCGTGCTGTTGGTTCCGAAGTCTTCAATGTCGATGGCCAGCGGTTTATCGATTTCTTTTGTGGCGCTGGAAGCCTCAACTACGGACACAATAACCGTCGCGCCAAAGAAGCCATCCTTGAGTACATCAACCGCGATGGGATTCAACACTCGTTAGACGCGGCAACGCTTGCCAAAGCCAACTTTATCGATGCATTTGACCGCATCATCCTGCAGCCGCGAGACTTGCGTTACCGAATGCAATTCACTGGCCCGACCGGAACGAATGCTGTCGAAGCTGCGGTGAAGCTAGCTCGCAAGCATACGCAGCGTAGCCACGTGATTGCTTTCACGCATGCCTACCACGGTCATACTCTCGGCGCTCTTGCGCTGACAGCCAACGAATACTATCATGACGAACACTACGGTTCACGCAATAACGTGACGCACCTGCCGTACTGTGGATATCATGAAGGGCTCGATTCTGCTAAATTGTTGGCTCAGATGCTGTCCGATTCCAGCAGTGGGGTTCCTAAGCCGGCAGCGATCATTTTGGAAACGGTTCAGGGGGAAGGCGGCGTCAACGTGGCAACACCGGAATGGTTGTTGGCTATCGAAGACATCTGTCGGCATCACGACATTCTGTTGATTGTCGATGATATCCAAGTTGGGAACGGACGCACCGGAGATTTCTTCAGCTTTGAAGACTCCGGCATTCAGCCAGACATCGTTTGCCTGTCCAAGTCGATTGGAGGTGGGCTGCCGCTTTCGGTTGTGCTCATCAATGAAGAAGTGGATGCGTGGAAGCCGGGCGAACACACTGGTACTTTCCGAGGAAACAATCTTGCATTCGTGGCCGCGACAGCGCTTCTTGAGCACTGGAGTGATCGCAACTTCTTGAACCATCTCGTGCAGCTTGAAACACGACTGACGACCGAACTGCAGTCCTTTGAAACTGCCTTTGGTCTTTCAATTCGAGGCCGAGGGTTCATTCAGGGGATTGACGTTGGCAGTGGCGCGGTCGCTCGTGAAGTGATCGACGATTGTTTTGCTGGCGGGCTGTTGATGGAAGCATCGGGAGCCAAAGACGAAGTGCTTAAAGTAATGCCGGCTCTAACCATGAGCGAAGAATTGTTGACCGAAGGGCTTGAGATCGTCCGAAACGCCTTGATGAAAGTTGCGGCGAAGTACAAGACGTTTCCAACCCAGAGTGGTGCTGCAACTGAAGGGGCTGCGCCATCTGTGCCAATGGGGATTGAGCTTTGAGCACCGCAAGCGGAACTGAACTTCAATTGCTTGGCGAAAATCTAAAACTTGATCCTGCAGAAGCGAGCGTGCTTTCACTATTTGAAGCGCGCGTTGCGTCAGCCCCTCATCGCCTGGCCGTCGTGCATGACGCCGAAGAGTCTAGCTACGCGCAGCTAAACTCCCGAGCGGAGTCGATTGCGTGGGCGCTTTACGAAGCTGGCGTTCGCAAGCACACTCGAGTTGGCATGCGGCTCCAACGCAGCACCGATGCAATTGCAGCTATGCTGGCGGCCTTTAAATTGGGGGCTGCCTTTGTTCCGCTGGATCCGGATTTCCCGGAAGACCGCATCGCGTTCATGCTAGAGGACGCCGAAATACCGATCATCTTGGTCGATGATGATTGGCGCGTACCACCGCATTGCACAGCGCAGACGATGGATGTTCGTGGAATCGGTTGCGAAGAAGTGGCAAATTCGGTCGGCGAAATTCTGCAGCCTTGTGAAGCAGACGATCTGGCCTACATCATGTACACATCTGGTTCGACTGGGAAGCCGAAGGGCGTCCTGATCGACCATCGTGCGCTGACGACTTATTGCCGTGCTGACGTCGAAGTCTATCAACTGCAGAGCGATGACCGTACGTTGCAGTTCTCGACGCTCTGCTTTGACATTGCGATTGAAGAGATTTTTCCGCCACTAGTCAGCGGTAGTGCGATCATTGTTCGGCCAAGTGAACGAGCTGATTCGGCCAATGAGCTTTCCGCAATTGTGAATCGGTACGGAGTCACTGCTCTGCACCTTGCCACCGCATATTGGCACGAATGGGTCGATCTGATGGTCGCGTCGGGCGATCGTGCTCCCCAAAGTCTGCGATTAGTGATTGCCACCGGTGAAAAAGTCTCAACGGCTCATTATCGACGATGGATCGACTTGTGCGACCATGAAGTGCTCTGGTGCAACGCATATGGCCCAACGGAAGCGACCGTATCTGCAACCGTCTTCGTCCCTGACCGAGACTTTGACAAAGAGCCTATGCCGATTGGCAAACCGTTGCCTGGCTACACGGCTTACATCTTAGATCGCGATATGCGAGCCATCGATGTGCCGACCGACAGGGCCAGTGAAACTGGGACGCTGTTTGTCGGCGGACCAGCCTTGGCACTTGGATATTTGAATCGTCCAGAATTGACCGAAAAGGCCTTTGTGAATGTGTCGCTTCCTGATGGAAGTGAACGGCTGTACTGCACCGGAGACCTTGCGCGTTGGCTACCGGACGGAAATATTGAGTTTGGTGGACGCGTTGACCATCAGATCAAGCTTGGGTCCTACCGTATCGAACCAGGTGAAATCGAAGCGGGGCTAACAGCGCACAAAGATGTTTTAGAAGCCCTTGTGCTGCACGAGCAAGTTGGATCGCAGAAGTACCTTGTCGCCTATGTGGTCCACCCTTCGCCGAGCGATTTGGACTTGGTGGACGTGGCGAGGCATGTTCGAGAAAATTTGCCGACCTATATGGTGCCGCATCGATATTGCGTCGTCGCTAAGTTTGAGAAGACGATTAACGGCAAAGTGGATCGCGATGCACTGCCCGATCCGGCGACGGCAATCGTGCCAACCGACGAAGCGTATCAACCGCCTGAGACACCCACGCAAATTAAATTGGCAGGAATTTGGGCAGAAGTGCTCCAAGTGCCCCGCATCGCTATCAATGATGACTTCTTCTATCTCGGAGGCAGTTCGTTGTTGGCGGCTCGAGTGATCTCGGAGCTCAAGAAATCTCTGGACGTAGAGCTGCCCGTTCGCGATTTTTTCGCCAAACCGATTTTGGCTGACGCAGCCGACCACCTTGATATGCTGCTCGGCAATGCACGTGACGTCGCAACCAATAGCCAACGCCATCGCAATTCCGTTAAACCAGAGCCCAGCTTTTTGCAAACTGAGATGGGCGACCAGCTCTTTCAGGTGACTTATCGCCCAACCGCTGAAGACGTCCGGCATTGTTTGGTTGTTTGCCACCCTTGGGGGCACGAATACGTTAGGTCCTACCGCAATCTACAGCAACTTGGTGTTCAGTTGGCTGGGCATGGGTTGACGACACGACGGTTTGATTACTCTGGTACCGGGAATTCGACTGGAGAACGTCGCAAAGTTTCTTTTGAAACGATGCGGGAGGATACGCTTGAAGTCCTACGAGATGTACGCAGCAGTGATGCTTTCGATTCCGTGACTCTTCTCGGCGTTCGCTTTGGGGCGACTGTCGCAGCTCACGCGCTAGAGCAATTCAACGATCCGAAGATTCGTCTGATCGCTTGGGATCCTGTGTTGGATGGAGGCGCCTTTGTTGATCTGCTTCGTTCGATGCACACCTACGCTCTTCAATCCCAGACGCGTTTCATTCGACGGAGGCGCGATGCCAGCGGAGACCAGTTGTATGGTTTTCATTTCGATCAAGACCAGCAACGCAGCTTCGCCGAGGCGGCATTCCCGATGACAATTGGGCAGCGGATTGCTACCTCAGTCGTCTTTAGTCAATGCTCCGCGGGATTGACGGGAACTCCAGAGGGGCAATTCGTCAACGCGCGAGTGATTGAAACGAACGAAGAGGTTTACTGGGAGAACCCTGAGTTTGCGGAGCGAGCATTCGCCAGTCGCGAAGTGGCTTCGTCGATCAAGAAAATTTTGCTTAGTGATTCTTCACACGGTTCTGCTCGCTAACAGAGGTTCTCGAGAATCTAATGATCTCCATGATGTCACTTTCCAATGGCCCCGAGGCCGCCCTGTTTGGCGTTGATGAAAACTTGGTCGGTGTTTACACGCCAGCCCAGGGGAAGGATTCTGCAAAAAGTTCCAGCGCGGACGGCAAGTTTGCTGTCGTGATGGTGACCGCGGGCATGTTGCACAGCCCAGGACCTTTTGGCTTGCACGCTGATTTGGCCGTAAGTCTGGCTCAGCGTGGCATCGCGAGCTTGCGATTCGATTTGTCTGGAATTGGCGAAAGTCTTGCCGGAAGCACCTCCTTGGCATCACTCGACCGAGCGGCTGCTGAAATCTCCACGGCGGCAGACTGGCTGCGCGACGAGCACGATTTGCATTCCATTGGGCTGTTTGGTCTATGCTCGGGGGCCGATGATGCAATCTACGCGGCGACGCAGAGTGACGATTTTCGTGCCATCTTCGCAGTTGACGGATGTGGCTACAAAACAAGGGGATACTACTGGAAAAGGATGGCGGGCTATTACCTTCCAAAAATCTTCAATGCGCAGCGGTGGCGTTCGTTCCTGTCGACAAAGTTCGCGTCTGAGGCGAGAAATGGTGTGCCAAGTTCGTTGCAGTTGCAAGACGATATTCGTGAGTTCCCAGAGCGCAAGGTCGCTGAGCAGCAGCTTCAGGCGTTGGGGGAGCGCGGTATTCGCGTGAACATGTTTTATACCGGTGGCGTTGGTGAATACTTCAATCACGCTGGTCAGTTCAAGAGAATGTTCCCCAGTCTGAATACTCCGAATGTGACCAGTGAATACTGGCCAGAGTGCGATCACACAGCGTTCTTGCTTGAGCACCGTCAACAACTCGTCGATCGAGCTACAAGCTTCTTTGCAAGCTGCCAGGCGAAGTAAACGCCGCCTTATGTCGTGATTATCGCTTGAGACCCTAATTTCATCTTCGACCTTACGGATTGAATGCGATTTTGTGGCGAGGGATGCCGAAATGGGACTTGGTTTCGGTTAACTGTCTTCTTCGTCAATTGAGTCGAGTCCTAGGTCTTCGGCGGCGAGGTCGAGGAGTCCTTCGGGTTCCGACAAAGCTCCCCTTTCCGCCGGGCGGGGAACACGCGAGGAAGTTAGCGGAGCGTCGGTCGGTTTGACAACGAACTCTCTTCCCCGCTGCTCAATGACTTCTACGTGCGTCTGAGCTTCAATTGCTCCTGATTGAGCGACTAAGTTGTAGATTTGATTATTCAGCCGAATGGCTCCGCTTGGTAGCAGCGGTGCGTCCAGTTTAATGACTTCGCCGACGGGAAACGCTGCTGAGTCATTCGTCTCGGAAACCTCTGGCTTGGGCTGGGGCGGAGGCAAAATGACGCGTTTGCCGACGTAGGTCCTTGGCCACACCTTGACAGCTACAAAGAGCGACGCGGGTAGAGCGGAAAGGGATAGCGTCAGCATGAGCATTCCGAATGTTGAGCTAACTCGGAACGCGAACAAGATGCTTGCGATCGTGGCTATGATCCCCATAACCAACAGCGTTGCGCCGCTGGGGATAAATAGATCTAGAAAGGCAAGTGTTATTCCGACTAGAAACAGAGTGATCGACAGGTAGATTGGATCCACGGTAGCCTACTTCCAATTCTTGAAATCATAACACGAACCGGCTTTGAAGCGTATCTGCTGGGGGAATCGCACTGTTTTCTTCACTCGGCGATACCTATCATTTCCCGCGAAGCTACTATCATCGTTGGTGGCAAGAGAGGCAAGCCGTTATTGACCTTTACTAAGCGGAAAGTGAGCGTTCATGCTGATTACGGAAATCATTGCGAAAAAACGCGACTGCATCGAATTGACGAATGATGAAATCGCCTTTGTCGTCAACGGTATTACCGATGGATCGCTGGCCGACTATCAAATATCCGCTTGGGCGATGGCAGTCTTGTGTCGCGGCATGTCGACGCGTGAAACGGCCACGTTAACAGACTGTATGCTGGCCAGTGGCACACGGCTCTGTCGCGCTACCGAGCGTCCCCGAGTCGACAAGCATTCCACCGGAGGACTGGGCGATAAAGTCTCGTTGATTCTAGCGCCACTGCTTTCTTTGTTCGAGGTCGACGTTCCGATGCTGAGCGGTCGAGGACTCGGGATCACCGGAGGAACACTGGATAAGTTGGAGGCCTTCGACGGCTATCGAACGGACCTTTCCGAAACCGAGATTGACAAACAGTTGAAAAAACTTGGCTGCGTAATTACTGGAACGACTCAAACAGTTGCACCTGCAGATAAGCGGCTTTACTTGTTGCGTGATGCAACAGCTACTGTCCCGTCGGTGCCGTTAATCACCGGGTCGATCATGTCAAAAAAGCTGGCCGCATCCCTGGATGCGCTGGTCCTGGACGTAAAATACGGCTCGGGCGCATTCATGACCAATCGAGAAGATGCTCTCGAGTTGGCGGAAAGCCTCGTTGCCACTGGGCGTCGAATGGACGTGAAGACCAGTGCTATTCTTTCCGACATGCAGCAACCACTTGGGCAAACGGTTGGCAATGCGTGCGAAGTCAATGAGGCAATTGAGATTTTGCGTGGGGGTGGGCCAGAGGATGCAAGAACGCTGACGGTAGCCTTGTGCGCAGATTTACTAGTGGCCGCGGGCCGTTTCCGTGATCTCGATCAAGCCAGTGCATCGCTTGAAGAACAATTGAACAATGCCACAGCCCTGGAGCGATTCAAGGATATGGTTGAAGCTCAAGGAGCGACGTTCCGAGATGCTCTACCTTGCGCAAGTGAGTACACCGTCGAGGCAAAGCAATCTGGGTACTTGAAGAGTGTCGACGGCGTTAGCCTTGGGAACAGCGTAATCTCGCTGGGCGGTGGGCGAAGCAAGCTGGGCGATCCAGTGCTGCACGATGTCGGCCTGCGAATCCACAAGAAGGTTGGCGACGAAGTCGTGACCGGCGAGCCGCTGATGACCGTTTATGCTCGGTCCAGAGCAGATTTCGATGGTGTGCATGCACGTCTCACGCGGGCCATTGCCATTGATTCAGATCCTGTGCCAGCCAATCGGTTATACGAACGGCTTTAACGGGTTTGTTGAATCGACGTGAGGACACTCGGATCTACGACCAGATCCTCTACGGTCTACGCAGTTTACGAAGATCTGTATGTGGCGTGAGGCTAACTGCCGGGGATCCAGAGCTTGCTTTCACCGCCTTGCGGGGCTTGGGGCTCCGAGCCCGGCAGGACGAGGTTGCTGCCGCTCTGCTGAGGTGGTGCACCAGCGGGAACGGGTTGCTGGGAACCCGCCATGACTTGCTGAATGAACGCCATCAGGGAAGGATCATTGGGGTACTTCTCCATACTTTCCTTCATCAAGTTACGCGCCTCTTCGTCGCGGCCATTTTCGGCTAGCAAGCTGAGCTTTTGCAGGATGGCTTGCCCGACTTCGCCCCCAAGCTTGTCGAGGCATTCGATGGTGACGTCAAGCAGCTTTTCCGCTTCATCTGCAGTTGTCGCATTTCGCAGCGATGCCTGGGCCGCTACGAAACGTAAGTCGTAGCGTTCGGCCAAGCTGTCACGCGACAAAATCTGCTTGCTACAGTCGTGAATCAGAGCCGGGTGGCCCATTTCGAGAGCCTCGTAGGTTACTTCTGCAAGGTCATCGTCGCCGAGTTTTTCCGCATCAACCGCGATGGACTTCAAGCAGGAAAGTGCTGCGGAGCTAGCATCCTTTGCAGGCAGTGTGATGTTCAGGTCAGCAAACAACTTGCGAACCGTCTCAGGCGTCAGGCAGAGTCGACCCCATAGAGCAGCGTGGACAGCGATGCTGCCAACGATGTTGCGATGTTCTGTCGAATCCTTGACTTCCGAGAGCGACTTTCCGTCTAATGCGGAGAGCGGGCAAGCCATCAAATCTGCAACGACTTGTTCTTGTGCATCGATGGGCGACAGTGGTCGCCGAGCAGTGTTGGGCAGAATTCGGAAACGGTCGCGACCGGCCCATTCCGCGTAGGTGATTCGAGCGTTGAGCTCGAAATCCATTTGGTCTTGAAGATCCAGTTTCTCAATGACGGCATCGACCGCTTCGCGGGCTACGGCAATATCGCAGCATTGCACCAGGGCTCGAGCTGGTCGGTCCGTCTGCTTTCCAAAGAGAGTGATTTGCCCAACAACGGCCGTTTGAGCTTCTTCTTCACCGTCAGCCAATTTGATGCTACGGTCGTAAATGAGCCCGGTTGCTTTGGCGGGTACTTCGTCGCCAACGGAAGCCGCTTTGTGCATCAGCAACGCATCGGTCTCTGAGCCGTCTGCAGTGACGATCAGAATGTTTTCCATAGACTGCAGGGTTTCGAGTGCCGTGTCAGCAGATTCAATCTGGCGATACACGTTGTACGCAGGCATTTCTCCCAATTGGTGCTTTGGATCCAAGTGAATCGACCATGCGCCCCAGACGAAGCGGTTGGTTTCCGAGAGGCTCTCCAATTCGGAGAGTTTCTTGCATGAGTCAAATGCTGCGTAATGGTCCAGCAGCGCGATTTGCGTGTTGGCTAGCCAGCTAAGTGGCTCGGCTTCGTTCGGGAAGTCACGCAGGATGGAGCGCAGTTTGGACTCGGCTTGGCTGAAACGGTATGACTTGGCAAGTGCCTTCACCTCCGCCAATCGTTCTTTCCACCCTCGGTCCGCTGGCCCCGGTTCGGTGGGAGGTTCAATCTTGGACATCGTATGCAGAGCTGGATCGCTGCGAAGGCTTTGCTCGATTTGCGAGGAACCTTCGAACGAACTTACGGCATTGAGTAGCTTTGAAATGATGCTGGAGCTACCAGAGCGGACTAACTGCGAGACGAGCCCGTTTGCTACTGTAGGTAACATGCCGGGAAGCGATTCACGGGATTCAGCAATGGAATCGTAGAAATACCGAACGGTTTCTTGAGGCGATTCTTCACCCAAGACTCCCGAAAGGGCTCGCATCGCAAGCGCCAACGGATTGTCTGGTTTCAGCTTCAGAAAGCGACTGGCGTTGTCACGAAAAGTATCGAATTCCCGCAGTTGCAGGGCAACTTCGCCCTTGATGGCCAGCAACCAAGCAGCGTTCGGAGTCTTCTCAAGTAGATGATTGATGCGGTCCAAAGCGGCAACACCCTGCCCGCCTTCAATTAGTTTGACGAGCTTTTCGAGATCTTGCACATTGTCTACGCACTTGCAGAATTTGAGCTTCTTTCCACTGCCGCAGGGACAAAGAGAATAGTGGTCGATCGCCATGAGCTTATTGCCTGAACCGAGATTTATGATGACTGCCGAATAGAATATCTACGTTCGAAGTCTAACAAAGTAAAACGGTTTCGGCGACGCCCGGCAATTTTCAAACATCGCTTGGCGTTCCAAAAACGGATCTGCCCATACATGCAGGAAACCGGTAGCTGAGCGACTTACAACCGATGGATTCATTCAACTTTCACGGCTGGCGCTGCAAGAACGCCGCCAATGCTCTAATCTTTGCGTAGATCACGATGAACATTCATGATTTTCAGGTGCCAGCGACACTCCGCACTTGGATGTGGTTTGATTAGGAAGTAACGGCTCGTGCGCAGCATATTGTTCTTTATTCCACACAGCGTCGGCGGCATTCCGCTTTTCGGAACGGGTATCGCCCTCGGTTTGCTGGTAGCTGGATTGGTTGCCTACTTAGGCTGGTTCACGGCTCGTAAACAGCCACTCTCCAACGCCATGGCAACTCTGCCGATATGGGGCATTATGGCTTTGGCGATTGTCTTCCTGGTCCCAAACATCGAACAGACGGATCAGAGTGGACTTCCCATTGGATTACCTGTTCGCGGCTACGGTGTGATGGTGCTGGTCGGATTGTTGAGCGGCGTTGGCGTTACGTGCTTGAGAGGTTCCAGACTTGGGATCGATTCCGATACCGTCATTGGTCTCGGCTTCTGGATGATGCTTGTCGGCGTCTTGGGAGCGCGGGTATTCTACGTCGTACAGAAATGGAATGAACTTGCTGGCGAAACGTTTGGGCAGAAGCTAGTCGACGCCTTGAAAGTCACCGAGGGCGGGTTGGTCATTTACGGCGGCGTGATCGGCGGACTCGTCGGAGGCTGGTTGTATTGTCGCAAGCATTCACTGCCGATTCTGTCGACAGCCGACCTGATTGCGCCAGGCTTTCTAGTGGGCCTAGCATTCGGGCGAATCGGTTGCTTATTGCACGGATGTTGCTTTGGTGGCGTTTGCGAAGCGCCTTTGCCTGCGATCACTTTTCCGAACGGCAGCGTGCCCTATCAAGCTCAGGTGAACGACGGCAGTTTGCTGGGATTTCGCCTGGAGAGTGGACAAGTTCCATCGACCGTTACATCCGTTGTCGACAACAGCCCGGCGGCGGCCAGTCACCTGCAGGTTGGAGATCGCGTCGAGAACATTCTCTCGCATGGCATGGTCGACCAAAATGAAACCGACCCGGCTGCTACGATTCCTGTCGTCGCTGAAATCAAGACGGACTCAGGATCGGTTTTTGTGCCGCCGGACAAGATGCCTCAGTGGTCGTTGCCGGTTCATCCCTCTCAGATTTACGCGGCGATCAATGCTGCTCTGCTCGCGTTGCTGATATGGCACTTGCAGCCGCTCCCCAAGCGCGACGGAGTTGCATTTGTGGTTGCGATCGGTTGCTACGCCGTTTCCCGTTTTGTGTTGGAGTGGGTGCGCAGCGACGAAGCAGGGCAACTCGGAACGAGCTTCACAATTTCCCAGTGGATCGCGATGGCCAGCGGCCTTATTGCCGTGCTAGCACTCGTCTCTTTGCAGAGAATGCCAGCAAAACGGGCTTGGAGTTGGTAGCTAGCAACCGGCCGATTCGCCGAATTCAGAGGCGTTGTGTTAGGCACACGGCACTCAATTCTGTGTGGAAACTACCATCGTTAGTTGCGGTCTGCCCCAGCAGTTTTCCACATGGGGAGTTTTCACAACGCGGCGGCGATCCGCAATTTGCGGAAAAATTGGGTTCTAAGGGCGGATAAAGCTTCCTTAATCGGAAATCAAACGATCGTATACGCCCAAATATCAGAGGGGCTACCCCATCAGGGGGTGTTTTGTTGGCTCTGGCGTCGTTAGATTGTGTGCGTCGTTTGGAGGCGACTTCGGAAGCCTTCCTTGGCAGGCCCACCTAACTCGTAGAGAGAAACCGCATATCGATGTGTCTACTGGCCGTTCTCTATCGCCTTGTTCCAGAGAGCCCGATTCTAGTTGCTGCTAATAGGGAAGAATATTACGACCGTCCATCACAGCCACCATCAATTCAATCCGGCAAACCACGCGTTCTTTGTGGCCTGGATCAACGAGCAGGAGGGACCTGGTTAGGAGTCA
This sequence comes from uncultured Pirellulaceae bacterium, assembly GCA_964411445.1. Classification (GTDB taxonomy): domain Bacteria; phylum Planctomycetota; class Planctomycetia; order Pirellulales; family Pirellulaceae; genus Aureliella. The sequence continues at coordinate 16,157 of CAYPLE010000039.1, read as the reverse complement.
ATCAACATGGAATGTTCGTCGGCGTTTGTGCCCGACGGAGCAACAATGAACAACTCGGGGCACGCAGCCGTGGGTTGCTAGCACGCGAAGTCCTTCGCACCGGCAGCGCTCGCAAGGGTGTTGATAAAGCCGTCGAAGAAATGATGAGCGAACGTTATGAAGCGCTCAACATGGTGATATGCGATGCCGAGAGTGGTTGGGTTATCAATGCAGACCAAGATCCAGAGGTCACGCCTTTGGAAGAAGGCCTGAACATCATTGGGAATCAGGATATGAATGATCCCACCGATGAACGTGTCCGACTGGCTCATCGATTGTTGACCCTACAAATGTTGGATTCTCCAGTGAAGTTCTTGGCGGTAGCAAGCAAAGTATTCGCTCGCTCCCCATCGCCTCCTGGACGGCCAACCATGGTTGTTCGGGGGAACGATTACGGAACGGTCAGCAGTACGTTGATCGCTCTTAGTCCGAAACCACGTGACGCGATCTTCCAGTTTGCGTCCGGGGCTCCAGACGAAGCCAAGTACGAAGACTACTCGCCGATGCTCCGTGACATTCTCAGTCGAGGACTTCGCGAAGCACGGTCAAAAGCAAAAGCTACTTAAGCCGACGGTTTTACTCGAAGCTTGATGATAAACTCGAAATGGCTGACTTGGACTCGTTCAGGTCAGCCACTTTTTTTTGTATCGGTAGACGCGGAGCTAGATTGCCCACCTCCGTTGACCGCTTCGACGTCGAAGCACCTTCAATACGAATTTCAATAAACTCCCTTATCAGCGAAAGTGACCACCACGATGGACGCAAAAGCAGCGATTCGTTCGACCTTCAATCTAACCGACTTGGTTTTCAAGGCTTATTTTGGCGACATGAGCAACGAAGAATTGATGATGCGCCCGGCGGAAGGCTGCAATCATATCGCTTACCAAATTGGGCACGTTATTGCATCGGAAGTGCAGTTGTTGTCGAGCATTACTAGCGGTGCTGCCACGCTTCCTGAGGGATTTGCCGAACAATACGGCAAAGAAAACAATACTTGTGACGATGCATCCAAGTACTTGTCGGCCAAGGAGTACGCGGATTTGTACGATTCTGTCCGTAAAGCATCGATTGCTGCTCTAGACGCTATGGACGATAGTGAGCTGGATGCCGATGCACCCGAGGAATTGCGGCCGTTCGCTCCGACAAAAGGCGATGTTTTGAATCTGATTGCAAACCACCCGATGATGCACGCTGGTCAGTTCGTGATCGTGCGCCGCAAGACTGGCAAGCCAATCGTTATGTAGTGTGCGGCTTGGCGCCGTGAATGTAGGTAAGTTTGTTTGATTGATTGTCGCCCGGCCGCTCCGCGGTCGGGTATTTCGTGAGCGGATCGAATCGCTGAGAGAATCGCCGATTCGGCGACTATCATTCATCTAACTCATCGCTGAGCGATTCGGCTAAGATTCCAATTCTGGAATTGCTGCAGATTCGCGTCAATTAGCTAACTGCAGCAATTGCCAGATAGCATACGAATGGCAGGCGGAACCACAGATGACCGCGATGTGCCAGGCCGCGTGGGAGTATCGCCACTGTTGGCTCTTCTTCAAAAAGAAAATACCTCCGGTGTAACAGATTCCTCCAAAGAGCATCCACTGAAAACACACCAACGGTGTCTGCTTCCAAAGAATCATGGCTGGGATCCAGCCAAGTAAAATATAAGTGGCGGTCGAGATCGCGTTGATTCGATGCCCCAAGGCTACTTTGCTAACGAAACCTGCGATTGCCGCGATCCAAACACCGGTAAATACAACGGTTCGCCAGCCAACGGGGCTGCCTTGCCAGATGAACGGAGAGTAGGTGCCTGCGATTAAGAAGTAGATGGTTCCTTGATCCCAGGCCCGTAGCGCTTGTCGGCGACTCGGCTGCATGACGGCATGGGAAAGGGTGGAAAACAGGTAGACGACCGCCATCGAAATCGTAAAGAGCCAGCACGCGACTCGCAGGCCCAGCTCCGAAGCAGAAGTTAGGCCCGCAAAATACAGGCATGCCGCCAGGCTCAGCAGAAAACCAACACCGTGAGTAATCGTGTTGGCCCGCTCATCGGCTGCGCTCAAATACAGGACGTCTTCTGACGTCTGTGATTCGAGATTCATTCCGCCCTGATTCGTGTCGCTTGGAATCATGATGCCGGCGTGCTTCGGTGAAAGTGGACGTGTTTCCATTGCCCGTCTTGTCGTTGCCAAACGCGTGTTTCTTCCGCGCGAGCAGTCGTTGGCGCCTCACCAGCAACTTGCGTCTGCGTTAGCCTCAGGTAAGAAACGACAGCGACATCGCCCATGATGCGCACGTGAGGGGAGGACATCGTCGTGTTCTTTCGAACGCTCTCTGGGCTTGATTGTTCAAAATAAAACCGATGAAAGTCCATGCCTTCGACGAGGTTTCCGACCGCTTCGGGCTCGTAGCAGGTTAGGCTTGGATCACATAGCTCTTCGTAGACGGACCAATTGCCACCGGCGATGGCATCAAGCAGAGACTTCGTCAGGTTGAGTAGCAAGTCCGTTTCGGCCATGGTTCTAGTTCTTTGCAGGTACTTGGATGAGCGAGTCGCATTAGCTTCGCCGACGCTTGCCAGCTCGACGTTTACGACGGGAGGCGAGGGAAACGGGGAATTTGGGGGCACCGCCCAGCGTGACGACTTGACGGGCCCAGTCAAGGATCATTCGATCCGATTGTGCAAGTTGTTCAGTTGGCTGTCGATTCGCCTGCGCCGGATCGGCTGTGTCAGCCTTGCTTGCCGAAGACGATGCTGGTGTTTCGGTGCGTTCATCCTCCGCGTGTTCATCCTGTGGCCAAATGGGCTTGCCGAAGGTGATGCCGACATGTCCTCTCATGAATACGGGGCTCCAAACCGTCCTGAAATACGGACTACCCTCGATATGCAGCGGGATGATAGGCTGACCCGCTTTTTCTGCAACTGTTGCCGCCCCGCTCCGCACAGGTAGAAGAGGCAGTTTGGTGTGGTTGAGTTGTCCCTCTGGGAACATCCCGACTAGGCTGCCCCGTTTGGCGTACGAGATAGCTTGCTTGGTCGATGCGGTGTCCACACCAGATCGATTGGTCGGGATGACTTCGAACTGCTTGAGCAGGAATCCGAATACTGGGTGGCGACAGTACTCAGCAGCGACCATCCAGTGAATGCGACGCTTCGCAGCCAACTGGACGAAGAACGGGTCAACACTGCTGCGGTGATTGGCAACCAGGACCCCGCCAGTGGCAATTTCATCTGGAGCTTCGTTCTTGAAGTGGACTCGCCACACCAAGCGGCCCATCAGATACGTCGGAATGTATAGAAATGTTTCCCAGGCGTTGTAGTCGCTTTTTCGGCCCAGACGAAACGCGTAGAAAACGGTTGCTGTGACCAGTGCAAGGCACCAAGCGATGGACCAGATCTCGTGTTGCGTCATGATGTTTGGCCATCGGAGTCGTTGGAGTTGCGTGTGAACCATTCGTCCGCGCCGTCGGCGAGCTGTTCGACGGTTGATTCCGGCGTGACCTCAAGTCCGTGGAGCTCTGAAAGTCCGCGGAACCAAATTTCCTGGCGACGAGCGAATTGCCGAGTATGGGCCTTGATCAGCTCGACTGCCTCAGGCAGAGTGACATCGCCGCTGAGGTGCGAGATGACCTCTTTGTACCCTACGGCCTGGGCTGCCGTCCGTCCAAGGGCTGAATACTTGTTCAACAAGCCCCGAACCTCATCGACAAGCCCATCGGCAATCATTTCATCTACGCGAGTGTTGATGCGTTCATGCAACCAACTACGAGCGAGCCGAAGGACAATGACCGGGCAGTCGTCGCGGGACGCTGGTGTTTCAAATTGTTGTTGCCAGTGGCTAAGTGGCCGTCCGGTGATGCGAGCGACTTCCAGCGCGCGGATGGCGCGGCGACGATCGTTGGGATGCAGTTTGTGGGCAAGCAAGGGGTCCACTTGTTCGAGCCGATCACGCAAGACTTTTTCGCCACTGCGCTCAACCTCTTGTTCAACCGCGTCTCGAAATTCCCAGTCGGCTTCGGGCCCCAGAAATAGGCCTCGAAGCAGGCTTTTCAGATAAAGAGGAGTGCCGCCTGAGACGAGGACATGTTTCCCTCGCTGCTTTATCTCCGATGCGATGCGATGTGCTTCTTGAACGTAAGCCGAAACGCTAAACGACTCAGTTGGTTCCAAAATGTCAATTAAGTGGTGAGCAATGCCGCCTTGTTGTTCGACCGTTGGCTTGGCGGTACCGATGTCCATTCCACGGTAAATTGCCATGGAGTCCAGCGAAATGACCTCCGCATTCAGCCGCGTCGCCAGATCGACGGTCAGCGCCGTTTTTCCACTGGATGTTGGGCCCGTCAGGAAAAAACATCCTTTGAGCGGCGGAAGGATCCACTTCGTATTTTCAGCTTCCATTTCAGCAGTCAAATTCTCTATCGGTGGCTTCGCAAGGTTCTGGGCTCATTTGAAAACACTCGGGCCGCTCCGAAGCGGGTACCGTTGCCGAAGTGCGGAAACCCCGCCCTCCAGGGCAAAGATCGAAAGACGGTTCTTGCCGACGAAAACCGGGGGATTGTGATTCTCGACGGCAAAATGCGAACGAAACCGTTGAAAAGTACGTCTTCGATTGTGTTCAAATGCGAATTGCCCGTTCAGTGCAGGCGAATGCGACGGGTCGTGCAAAATTCTCGTGAATATTATCATGTCTGCGTCAAATTCCTATCTGACGCGTTTGAATACCTATTACGCTCATCCATATCAAGAGAGCTGTCCCTGCGCATGGCCAATCAAACTTCTCACGATGTATTCGACCGGTTGATGGCTGAAGTACACCGTCGGGCAAAGGAGATGCCTGAGGGGTCGTACACCACCAAGTTGATCGCCGGCGGTGCCAAGAAAATGGGCGCTAAGATCACTGAGGAAGCCGCTGAAGTGGTTGATGCGGCCGAGAATGATAATCCGGCCGATCCAAGTCACTTAGTCTACGAGGCGTGTGACTTGATCTACCATTTGTGGGTTCTGCTCGGCAGTCGTGGAATCGAAGTTGAGCAACTGCGTCGTGAGTTGGAGCGCCGCGAAGGAACTTCCGGGCTGGAAGAAAAAGCAGCTCGAAAGAACAAAGCAGATTGACGATACCTCGAGCCATGATTCACGCGTGCAGTCTCGATCCTTGACTGCCCTTCGATCAATAATCCCTTCTTCTATATACCGTTTACATGCCAAACAGCGAAAACTTGAGAATTGGTGTTCCCAGCAAAGGTCGGCTCAGCGAATTGGCTACTGGCCTGCTGAACCAAGCCGGTCTGCAGTTTCGACGACAAGAACGGACGCTATTTGCCCGTGTCAAGAATTTTCCCATCGACATCATTTTCCTGCGGACCGATGACATTCCTATTCTCTGCGAAGAAGGTGCCATCGACGTTGGTATCACAGGCAGCGATTTGGTCGCCGAAAGCCAAGCTGATGTAGCGACGCGGATGAACTTAGGCGTAGGGCATTGTCGCTTAAGTGTTTGCGTGCCTGAAGACTCCGATATTCAGTCCGCGAACCAGTTAAACGGAAGTCGCATTGCGACCAGTTTTCCTAAGGTCACCGAGGCGTTCTTGGCAGACAATGATGCGACAGCGCATATGGTGGAGTTGTCCGGTTCGGTCGAAATCATGATTTCGCTGGGCGTCGCGGACGCAATTGTCGACCTGGTTGAAACAGGCAGTACTCTGGCCGCGAATCGCTTGCGAGTGCTTGAGGATATTGGCAGCTACGAGACGGTCCTTATCCAGAATGCGAAGCCACGGCATCCGGAAATCGTCGATCGAGTGGTTCGGCGGATGGAAGGCGTCGTGATTGCCCGCGATTACTCACTGCTGGAATATAATGTGCCGCGCAAGCACTTGGCTGAGGCAGAGCAGATTACGCCAGGTTATAATTCTCCTACGGTCAGCGCACTGGAAGACGATCAGTGGTGTTCGGTGCGAACGATGGTGAAACGCAAGGATGTCATCACCGTCATGGAAAAATTGGAGGCGATTGGCGCATCGGCCATCCTTCAGACCACGATCAGCAACTGTCGCCTATAGTGGCTCGATTGCGTGGCGATCCTGACCGTGGTGTTTTCAATGGCGTTCAGGTTTAAATTGCTTGAGGAGAATTGTCTTGCCGTCGACTCAAGAGCAAGCCTCAACAGATCCCACGTTGGCTGAGTTGATCGAACGGTTTGGTACGCCGCCCGCAGATGTCTGCCTCGACTGGGCATTTCAAATTCGCGAGGCCAGTGAAAAGGCACAAGCTGTCGCAGAGGCGCCTGCGAAGTTGCCGAAAGCCCTGTCCAGCTCCCAGGCCTCAGCAGATACGTTTTCGAGCATCCTCGTTGACCAACACGGGAATCTGTTTGTTCCTGAGGCGACGGATTGTGCTTCCGCAATTGAGCAATTGCTCCAATGGTCGATGCAGGCGGAGTCCTGCAAATCCAAAGAAGGCTCGTCCAAAGAGGAGCTCAAGCAACTAGCCAGTCAACTACAACCTCTAATCGCCTCAAATGCAAACGGAGCAACGCCGTCCAAGGCTGTTAAACCAGCGAACCGCAATCTTGCAGGCAAAGCCAGCTCGCTGCGAGGGAAACAGCGACGTGCATCGAAGTTGGCGAAGCCTGAAGTGGCAGAATCACCAAACGCGAAGCTGGCAACCGCGTCGCTTCGACTCTGGATTTTTGGTATTGCCTCCGCAGTTGTCATCGTGGGATTGGGAGGTTGGGTCCTTGTGTTCAACAAGCCGCCTGAACAGTCGCCACTTGAGAAGGCTCGAGCGAGCAAGGACACACAAGTTGGTCAACCTTCTGGCACTTCTGTTGACTCACAGATAGCAGAACCTGGGGGAAATGTTGTCGAACTTGAGGATGCACCGAAGGTTGACGCGAATTCCCTCGGTAATCTGGTGGCTGAAACTACCCCAGACGATGCTGCTTCTGTCCTAGCGGGCCTATCTACGCCTTTCGCGCCTTCGTCCGAGCCAGAGCCAGTTGACTTGGAAATCGACGCCAACAATCCCTACTCCCAGATTACTGCAGGCGGAGGAAACGAAGCCACAATCTCAACTGTTCCGGATTCCTTGCCGCCTGAGCTGGACGAGCTCGCTGCGGCAGAGCCGTTTGATGTCATGGAGCAGCTTGGCAACATCGACGTTGCCGACACAAACCAAAACGAGATTTCCGCGGTCCCCTACCCTGACGGCGGCGACTCACGCTTGGAACCCCTTGCCGTTGAAGTTTTTCCAGTGATTCAGAAGCAAAGAGTGGATGTTCCGCGGGCGGTACGCGTCAGGGAACCTCGCTGGGAATTGACGTTGTTAGCATCAGAGGAATTGGAGGTCACGCCAACGGAGGCCGTCTCTTTGAAGCCTCGAGAGCCAGTCCTTTGGCGAGTCACCGCAGCGGACGCGGACCTAGAGAGTGATGCCGAAATAGCAGTGGTTGCTGAGTTGATGCCAGCAGCTTGGACGTTGCGTTGGACCGTGGTCTTGCGCTCTCAAAAGTATCCGATGCTTCGCTTGCCGCTCTATCGGGAGTATCTTGATCAAGCTGAGACGATGCTAATGAACGTGCTCAGAACGCTGTCCCAGCAAGAAGCAAGCTTGGACAACATGACGAAAAATGCGAGCCTGCCAAGTGACGCGAAAGCATATCTCCGGCGACGATCCGCATTCGTTGCGGAACAGTTGGGGCTTGCTCGCGATGTGCTGCAAATTGTGCTCGACGGCAAACGCCTGATCGGCTGGTCAGATGGCGTGTTCGAGGTCTACGGAGAAGTGATTGATGATAGGCCAGTGCCCAGTGCCGCTGCCAGCACAGGAGCAATTGTTCGTTTCGGTGATTTGAGTGCGATGAAGAAGGATGTTGCCAAATAGCGCTTCAGAGCTAGCGAGCAAGCACCTTGCTGCCGTCTTCTGTCACAAACTCGATATGTGATTTCGACCAACGGACCAACGTCAGGTTACGGCCATTAACAGAGATCATGACCGCAGCCCTTTGGCTTGGCTGGGCAATCGAGACCGAATCATTGTCCGAGAATTGAGCAGCGGGAAGTGGGAGCATGAATCCCCGTTTGGCTCCGTTGATGCGAATCCATGCGTGTCCGCTACGGCCGTCGCGCAGCACGAGCGCTTGTAGCACAACGCTCGGAAGCGGCGTTTCATCTGCAACGATTTGCTGCTTGTTCGACAGCGTGACAGACGGTTGTGCGGCTAACAATCTTTCGCGCAATTCCCCTCGGATCGACATTGGGTTCGGTTCAGCGTGGTTCGGATCAGCGTGGCTCGCTACCTCGGTATCCTTCGCAAGGCCTCCTGCCTCCTGAGGCTGCTCGGCGATCGCAGGCAGAGCGAGTGTGGCAACGATGCAAGTCGATTTTGCTAGTCGGCTGGCTAGGCGAATAGCAGCCGTTGGTTGATCAGTGGTCATTTTCGGGTTCTTAGTCTGCGAGAATCGGTGAGGTTAGAGTAAACCTGATGAATTGTGGTGCGACTTCTAGTTAAGGCCCCCACTTGCCGTCATCAGAGCCAGAACGAAAGCGATGTAAACATAGCCGACGATTGATCCAACGGAGATAATCAAAACGGGTTCAATGACTCGGATCGCTTGCTTGAGTGATTCAAGGAGTGTTTGCTCGAGTGTGACCGCCGCGTTCACAGCGGCTTCGCGAATGTTGCCTGATCGTTCTCCGATGCGAATGAGGCTCGGGAATGGAAAAGCAAAACAATGTTGTTCGTCGATTGTCGAGCCCGCAGCAATGCCTTGATTGACAGCCGATGCAATGGTCTCCGCGCATTGACGTATGTGAGCGTTGCCAACGGCATTCGCTGAGTTTTCGATGGCGCGTTGCAGCGGCATTCCACTTCCCAACAGTGATGCGAGGGAAGCAGCATACCGTTGTGTCTCCCGCATTCGCAGAACTTGGCCAATAACCGGAGTCTTCAGGATGCATCGGTGGACGTGTAGCCGCACTTTGGGCACTCTGCAGACGAAGTATGCGAGGGCCGCAATGAACGCCAACGCTGGAATCAACGTCTGGTAGGAGTCGACGAACCACTCAGAAAGTGATATCAGGGATTTCGTCATTGGCGGCATTTCACGATCGGCGGCTGCCAAGATGCCCGAGATTTCTGGGAGTGCTGTGGTGACCAGATAAGCGGCCACGGACAACGCCGCAACGGCGACAATTGTCGGGTAGGCCAGCGCGCTGAGTATTTGGTTGCGAATCTGCGTTTGTTGGCGAAGGTGTTCAGCGGCTTTGCGAAGTGCAGAAGATAGCTTGCCAGAGTGTTCCCCGAGTGCGATCAATTGCAACGCAGTTTGGTTGTTGGTTACGGTGTGCAAAGCAGTGCTTGCGTTGCTGCCAGCACAAATTTGCCGGTGAAGCGCTGCAAGTGATCCGCGTGTTCGCTTGGATCCGCCGCTGCTGATCAGTTCTAGGATTGCTTCAGCAAGTGGGATTTTGCTTTCAAGCAACTCTGCCAGCGATTGAAGGAGCCGCGATGCATCGCGATCGTTCACCTGCAAAAAATGCGACGTCAAACGCGCTGAGTACTTCTCGAGACTTGCTAGTACGTTGACAGAGAATTTGTCACGCTTCGGTTCAATGCTGACAATGCGACCTGTGCCACGCAACGTCTCACGCGCGGCTTGAATTGAGGGACACTCAACTGACATTCTTGAGACCTGGCCATCGGTTGCCAATACAACGACTTGAAACTGCATTTTCAGACGCCTCCAGCACTGGGGAGGAGCCGTTGTTCAGGCTGGAATTGAAGCGTTTCGAACCTTCCTACTCGGCCTGAACGCCCCGTGCCAGCGCAGTACAGACATCCGACACCAGCGCAGTCGCCACAAGCCAGGGCTTCCAGTCGCCCAGCAATCGCCAAACGCAGCGTTTCGTTCAGTAGATATTCTTCGACACCTAAATCGACCAAGCGAGTACGAACGCCGTGAACGTTTTGCGTGTGTACGGTGCTCAGTACCAGGTGCCCGGTCATGGCGGCTTGGGTCGCGATTTGGGCTGTCTCGGCGTCGCGAATCTCACCGACCATGAGCACATCTGGGTCGTGACGCAGCATAGTTCGCAAAGCGGTCGCGAAACTGAGTTGCAATTCGCCGCCGAGTGAAACTTGCGTCGCACCAGGGATTTCATACTCGACAGGATCTTCGACCGTCAGGCCGCAGCGGTCGCGACCGCCAAGTAGCTCGGACATCATCGAGAAGAGTGCTGTTGATTTACCGCTACCGGTTGGGCCAGCCACGATAATCAACCCACCTGGCAAATTGTAGGCGTTTCGAATCTCGACTTGCTGAGTTGGTGTAAAGCCAAGTTGTGAGAGCGAAGGTGGCGTTTGCCCGCGCGGCAAGAGCCTGAGTGCAACACGTTGTCCAAACTGCGATGGGAGAACTGAAACGCGAACTTCCAGTCGTTCGTTGTCGAACGCGTGTTGAAATTTTCCGTCTTGCGGAGTGTGAGTTTCCGCGATGTCCAGACCCGCAAGGACCTTGATGCGATTGACGACCGTCGCGTAGTCTTGGGATTCGAAAGGGCTGTAGTCTGCTAGACCGCCGTCAATCCGCAAGCGAACTGAGACCTGCGCCGGTTTAGGATCCAAGTGGATGTCCGTCGCCCCCAGTTTGTGAGCAATCGCGATCAAGCTCTCAACAGAGTGGGTTGTCGCACTTTGTCCGTCGCTAGAAGTTTTAGGATCTCCCACAAAATGTGGAAGCCAGTCGCGAAGCCAGTTGCGAAAAATGGCTTGGGGAACTTGGTGGAATGCACAAGGTTGCCCGAAGATTTGTTGAAAGTAACGAGTTGCATCGTTTCGCAAAGCGTCCGCCGGGGACAACGCGGTCAAAGCGTGAAGATGTGAATCTGCAAAGCACACCGGGGCTGTTTGGAGCTTCAGGACTTGCCGCCGCGTGGCGACGTAGGTAGACGGGTTCGGCTTAATGCGTGCCAAATCGATCTGCGTGGCTGCGTCGTCCACTTGTAGGTTGGAGTTGCTTTCGCGAAGAGTCATTGGATGAGTCTCCGCGGTCTTTGCGCCAATTCGATGGACCACTTTCCGTTTCCGAAAATGTCCGCTTCGCCGTGGAGCCTACTGCAGATAAAGCCAGTTTCCATTTGCTGGATGAACGTCCGCATTTGTGAAAACTCTCCCTGAAATTCGACGCGAAAACTGGGGAGCCCTTCGTCTTCGCTGCGGGTGGTCAGGCTATCAGGCACCAATCGCGCAGAGCGGAGCGCGTCAACGATACTTGCATGCGGGGACTTCGCAGGCAACGCATCGGTTACAACCGCGGACAAACTGGTCGACGCAAACTGATGATGGGCGGTGGGACTTCGTTCCTTTATAGATGCATCGATATGTTGCAGTTCATTGCGGTGCTGAACGAGCTGCGTGGATGCTGAAGCAAGCTGTCTCGAGGTCGCTTCGATGTCTTGTTTAAGTGACTTGTTCTCCGACAACAGCGGATAACCAAAGAACGCAAAATAGCCGAGCAAGACTGCTGCGGTGATCAGTCCCCCATGGATTGCGGTCCGGGTGCGAAGTGTTGTTTGGTTCTCAATCATGTTGCACTCCTTGTCCATCAAGAGCCAGCGAGGGAGGGAAGGAGATTGAGAGCTCGAATTCGCAGGTTTTCCTATCGTCTAGCGTGCTGGTCCTATTCAGCACGGCTTGGGCTTGGGTTCCAAATTGCTGGCGAGACAAGGCGTTCTGTAAGGCATCCGAGAAAGCCTCTGCGAAAGCGACAGAAACAGGTGTGTCGGTGGCAATTCCCCGAATGATTGTTGCGTTGCCATCTTCGGAAGGATCGTTCGGTCCGACAGGCTGATTGAATTCGAATTCCTTGATCCATACATTGTCATCCGCGCACTCGGCGATGCTGTCGACTAAGATCCTTGCGATGGCCGCCTTCTGCGAAACACGCTCGCGGCGAGCGACTAAACGCGCCTGTTCGCTGGTTCGCGAATCGGCCATTTGACTGGCGTGCTCGGCGGCCGCACGACGGACGAGAAGTTGTGCCTGGGACTCATCTACTTGTTCTTTAATTTTCTTAAATTCACGCACTTCCGAATTGGCTTCGGTGCGCAAGCCAGTTCGGCTAGCGGACAGGTAAGTGTGGAATAGGCCGACCAGCACGAGAGCAGCCGTGCAAATTGCCACCAGGCTCCGTTTGTAGGCAGCTTGCTCACGCGGCTCATTGGCAGGCACAGTCGGGTAGAGGTCCGTATGCTCAGCCAGTGCTTCCAGGACTAAATCGCTCGCCAGATCATCCGAAGAGAGATCGGAAGGGATGTCACTGGGGATAGCGCCAAAGTAGTCGATGCTGACTGCATGGGCCAAACCAAAAGACTCAACGCATTGTTTCTCGGTATGATCGCATTGCGTCACATTCCAGGTCGCGGAGCCTGTATTGGAGACGATTGTCAGCGTTGTTTCGGGCGGCAGGGCGGATTGCAACTCAGCTTCAGCCGCAATGGCTTGAGGAACTTCCGACTTGGTTAACGCGTTGGCAATGCTCGGGCTGAGTTCGACTTGTCCTGCCCAACAATGGTGCGAGAAGAAACGGGTCGATTTGTGAAGTGGACGTCCCGTTTGACAGCAAATCGAAAGTGCTTGTGCGCAGCTTGTCTCTGGTGTGCTAGCAAACGCCTCGCTGGTAGTGCGATGGTTTTGGCTGTCGCGTCCAAATTCCGAATCAACATCCAGGCGCAGAATCCGCCCGGGAAGCTGGATGACAATTGTGGAAGATAGTTTCGACACGGCCGATTACCTCAGTTCCATTTCGATACGCGAGTTGGAAAGGCTCGTCACCGTAAAGTAGTGGACGAAGCTCTTTAGCGTTATCGTCTCACCAACATCGAGAACATCATCTCCATCAGCATCTAACCACTTGATACCGCGAGCTGCACTGAGACCGTGGATTTGATTGGACAGCGTTGTTTCAAACGAGCCAGCCGCGTCTACGGGCAGCAAGATTTCTTGGATTGCTCCCGTAGTTCCCCCGGCAGCGTTGACGCAGTAGTACAAGACGCCAAGCTGTTCGGTCCCGGTTGTGGAGGGATCGACGCGAGTTTGGGTGGTTCCGTCAATTTCGAAGAGCCGCAGCGCGACGTCGCCTTGGTAGTTCGACGTTGGAATCTCCACCACTAAATCAGCTCGATAGCCCGTTTCCGGAACCGCCGAGTCTGCGTCGGAACCGTACGAAGTAAAGTCAAAAACGCCCGCGTCGGGATCAATCAGAACTGGATTCCCCCAGCCGTCGACAACCGAGTCCACACCTGCGCCCAACTGCATGTACGGACCGTTCCACCCGCTGGAAAGGCTGATATCGTCCGTGCCATCTCGGTCGGAATCAAATGTCTGCGAAGCAAACGCACTCAATCCAACTGGCTGAGTAAATAGATCGACCAGCGCAGTAGGCAACGAACCGGTGTCAGCGATGTATCCACTGACGATCGCTTGTCCATTGGGCTGACGCAGATAAGTTGCACCGACTGTGACCTCGCGCAATTCGTTCAAAACGTTTTGTGTCGCTTCATAACGTGCTTGGTCGGCAAGCGGAGCGATGGAACGAACGGCAATCGTCGACAAGGCCGCCAAAATTGCCAACGAAACAACCATCTCCAGCAGGGTCATGCCGGAGCGGCAATTGGTTTGGGACGGGGCAGTCCGAATTCTAGCGAAGGCTGAGTGCGACATATTCATCGTCTCCCAGATCCGCGGCGGTCAAAGAAGCTGTGGGCGTTCCGCTTGGAATATCGACGCTTCCGTTTGGGCCAGCGCTGACAATTCGGATGTCTCGAGGTGAAGTTGACGGGTTGGGATCCTGGATCGTTAGCTCGTTGTTCCAAGCGTCGATCAAGTAGGCTGCGCCGGCGGTAACTTCGTCGCCGGTGGACGTTGCCACGTATCGGCCTCGCCATCCGATTTTGGAATTCGAATCAAAATCTACGGTCTCATCACCACTGGTCGGATTCTTGAATAGCCAAGTCAGTTCGACACGGTTCGTTTCTGTCGCGGCGGTCGTCACGCCATCCATGGGGAGGTGCTTGGTGTCCTCCCAGTAATCCAAGACAGCAGTTCGGAGTACCGCGAGCGTAGAACGTGTTGTTTTGTTGCGAGAAGTCGACAGCGTTTCCGAAAAAACGGGGACGACAATTGCCGAGAGTGCGGCAATGATGGCAAGAGCGACTGTCAGCTCGATGAGCGTGAATGCTGAGCGGCGTAGCATTGGATTCCCCGGCAACGTGGGTATCAAGCTATTGCGTTGTCACTCGTTTGGGACGTGAAGCGAGTTAACAAACGGTTCAGCTTGGTGCTTTCAAAGCGCGTTCAGGCGAGGCCGGGGGGAGAATGCCTGAGCGGAAAAAGGTGATCAGGGCAGCCCGCTGGACTGCCCTGTTCGGTTGATTGTTTATCGAAGCGTTTTGCCGATTGGTGCACTTGGCAAACGCTTGATAGGTTTCGACTTCCAGCCCTACGGTTAGTTGTCAGATGCTGCTTCGAAGTAGTTTGCGATGTTCGTTCCGAGTGTAGTTCCCGTTGGCGTGATGACAGTTTTGAGCCGTGCACGTTCCAGCGGATCAGTGCCATCGGTGATTTGGAACACTGCAATGTAGCGGCCGTATACGTCTTCTGGGTTGAGCGAGTCGTTCTCTGGGAAATACACTGGAGCGTCGATAGTCGTCGATCCCGTCATCTCCGAAAGCGTGCCGATGCCGAAACAAACATACTTGCCAAGGGTACCGGACGTTTCCAGTCCCATTGAGACTTGTGCCGCCGCAGACAAGCCTTTAATAACGGTTGTATTCGTCAGCGTTGTAAGGGTGGGCAAGTCAAACGTTGTGTCGCCAGCAGAGTGAATACCAACGGTACTGATGCCGGCTGCGTTCAGTGGTGCTAGGGTACCAGCCGTCAACGTAACGTCTGCCGTGACAGCGGTCAGGCCAGGTGTCAGCGTGTCAAGGTCTGTCCCGATCAAGTCGGTCATGAGACCATCCAAATTGTCGGGGTACGATAAATACAGCGTTTCATAACGCTGAATCGAGTTGGAAACCTCTGCAATGTTTGCTGAAGCGGTCCCGGCATTGGTCCGTGCGACCATGTCGGAAACGGCCGGGATCAAGACGGAGGCGAGTCCAGCAAGGACCATCAGAACGACAATTAGCTCGATGAGCGTGAAGCCCTTGCGTTGTTCTGCTGTAGTGACTGACATGACGAGAACTTTCTCTATCTGTACGGGCATTAAGCAATGGCTTTCGAGGTGCGGGCTCCTCTCCACTTGCTCGTTAAGGTTCAACGAATTGTCCAAACCTAGCACGAGGTTTGCGCCGTGACGGAAAAGCGTCATAAAAATCCTAGAAAACCACTATTTTGCATTCCTTGCTGCCCTGAAATGCAGTAATCGCGGATTTGCACCACCCTTTGTAGAGGGGGTGGGCTGCCGAATGAGTCGCTGGGGTGGTCGTTTGAAGCGTGATAACCGGCTGCAATTTTTGCCTCAGGACTTCAAGATTCACGGTGAGAGCCGGTTCGGCCCCTCAACGCACACCTATTGATTGCCCCATCACCTCGCTACGACGCCCGCTTCTCTTTATCTATTCCTGACGCTGCGGCCGGTTTGAAGCTGCGCTCGATAAGTGCCGAAGGTCGGTGGTTGGGACCGTCAATTTACCCGAGTGCAGAAGGTACGGCAGGATTCGGTGATTGATGTTGCGCATTTCCTGCCGACCCTTCAGGACTGATTGGGACGCACGTCGATCGCAACCACGGTTTTTCACCGGTTTACACCCGTGGCAAGATCATGCTGTCGCGTTGCGACTTGGAATAGCGGGACTTCAACAGCCCCATTCCGCTCCTGTGCTGATCTTACTTCACTAAGGGTTAGCACCACGATCTTTGGACAACAACTTGAGCAAGCGGTTGGGGACAACCGCTCTACTGGGAGCAAGCGGTTGGGGACAACCGCTCTACGGGAGCAAGCGATTGGGGACAACGGCTCTACTGGAGCAAGCGGTTGGGGACAACGGCTCTACTGGGAGCAAGCGGTTGGGGACAACCGCTCTACGGGAGCAAGCGGTTGGGGACAACCGCTCTACGGGAGCAA
>CAYPLE010000038.1:0-48377 GCA_964411445.1 uncultured Pirellulaceae bacterium | reverse complement strand
CCAGTGTCAACGAGCACTCCATGGATACTTGGCAACGACCAAGGATTTATAGTCGCCCGACCGCAAAACCCGACTTATCTGTTCAGTGCGAAATCCATCGGGGGTGGCCTCATGCGACGCTGGGGATCTACGCGTCGGTTTCGAAATACAGGTAGATGTAGACAGCGAAGCCAAAGTCGGTCGCATCGGTCGAGACGAGTCTCCAGCCCTTCGCGGCATACTCATCGAGCTTGCTTTGGATGTCCTTCGAAGACGCCTCGATGATATGCTCCTTTTCGGCGAAAACTTTGGAGTAGTAGATTGAGCGATTCGAGCTTGTATTTCTTCATTATCTCACGTCCCTTAAAGTGATTGTTCTGTTCGGTTGTTTCTTGGGGATGACTCAAAGATCTCTCAGCGAGAGGATATCGTACGGTCAATTAGGGCATGGATGCTTGGAGGACAATGGAAATACAGCGTTGGAGAATGGAAAAACTTCTTCCATTTTCGAAAGTCTATGGCTCAGGAGCGGCCGATGCAAAGTCTCTGGTCAGCCAAAACCAGCTTCGCCAGTGGCCTTTTGTGGTATTGATCGCTTGTAAAGTGATTTGACAAACTTGGGGGCTGATCGGTTAGAATACAGTCCAACTCATCTGCTCTTCTGACGCTCATCCTCGACGAAATTCTCCGGATAGCTGTTCGGCGGCGGAAACGGCCCGGAGTGACATGCTGGTTTCAAGTTGGGGAGCGCCGAAAACTGGGGAAGACCTCAGCTTGTCCGCCTTTGGCTATTTTAGTTGGGCTGATTGTTGTGGCGTGCGATCTCAGTGCGCAGATATGGGCGTTGACGAAGTGTTTTCATGGAGAGCAAGGATATGAATCGACGCGTACGGCTGTGCATTTGTCTACTCGGTCTGTGCCTTCCAATTCTTGGCAGTGCTCGCCTTCTCGCCCAATATACGCCTTCGCACCCCAAAGTGCAGGCGATGGTCGACCAGGGCGTGAAGTTTCTGAACAGCTCTCAGCCTTCGCCCCGTGGTGGCTTCGGTTTAGGAAGTCGAGCGTTGGTGGGATATGCCCTTTTGAAGGCCACTGGTGACCCAGATTTGCCAAACGTCAAACAGGGAGTTCAGGCCGCGCAGCAGTTGGCTAGGTCTTTGGCTTCGTTTCGTGAGACTGGTGAGAGCAAAATTATTTATGAAGTCTCCGTTGCAGCCGTGTTGCTGGCGTCGGTGGATATGGCCAAGTACCAGCCAGAGTTGGTCACGATTCGCGAGTGGTTGCTGGAAGTGCAAAAGCCGCATGGCGGGTTCGGCTACTTGGAAAAGCCAACTGGGGATACTTCTCAGGTGCAGTACGTCATGCTGGCTTTCTGGACCATGGCTCAGGCTGGCATGGACATCCCCGATGAGCCCGTCGAAAGGTGTATCAACTATATTCGCTCAACCATGGATCCCAGTGGAACTTGGGGCTACCAAGGAGTGATCGGGAGCGGTGGAAGGTTGGTCCGGCAGGAAAATGTTTCCAAGTCGCTTGGAACGGCTGGAGTCGGGGCATTGATTATTGGAGCGGATATTCTGCAGTTGTTCGGAGCACGGAAGACGCCTGAAGATGAAGCAGAAGGGATTCCCGACGCGCTTAAGCGTGTTGATCTGTTGCTTGCACGTCGAGCAAAGGGGAAGACGTCGCTAAAAAAGGACGACGTTGAACCCATGATCAATCGAGCGCGACAATATCAAAACAATTCGCAGTTCTCCGGTGCGGTCTGGTATTACTATTGGCGATACTCTCAGGAACGTTATGAAAGCTTCCATGAAATAGTGCAAGGGAAACAGGAAAAGAGCCCTGCTTGGTACAACCAAGGGGTTGAGGAGTTAGCCAAGGCGCAGGATGAAAAAGGCTCTTGGGGCTCGACTGGTAGGAGAGATTTTTACCCGGCCGATGTCTGCACAGCTTTCTCCATATTGTTCTTGATTCGCTCGACCCAAAAATCGATCGGAACGCTGGACGAAGGGCTGGCGTTTGGAGGATATGGTCTTCCCTCCGACCTGAGTAATATCAAAATGGTTGGAGGGAAGATTGTCAGCGACGAAGAACAGTCGGTCGAGAATTTGTTGGCGATGCTTGAGGGTGATGAGGTTTCAGGCGTTGAAATTTCCTTGTTGCCAAAGAATCTGAAGCTTCACGAGGATCCAAAGCAACGCAAAGAGCAGGTCGCTCGGTTGTCGCGACTGTTGGTTAGCCAAGACGCCCTTGCCCGACGAAAGGCAGCCCAACTGCTAGGTCGCAGCGACGATTTAAACGTCGTGCCGGACCTTGTCTTCGCTTTGACCGATCCGGATTCCCAAGTGCCGATGCTGGCAGAAGAAAGCTTGCGTCTAATAAGTCGAAAGCTGACTGTTGGGGAATTGGGGCTTGATCCTGACTCGGAAGCACGGGCAAAAGCGATCAAGTTTTGGAAAACTTGGTACCTGGGGCTTCGACCTGATTACATTTTTGTTGAACGATAGCGTCGGGATTTCTCTTAGCATTTAGTCGGCATTCCAACGGTTTAGGGCTTTGGCATATGAGTAGCGTCGGTTCAACTCCTCGCGGGACCAGCAGTCTCAAGACTCAAAAGGTCGATGTGGTCGCCAGTCTGTTGATGGCCTTCTTGATGGTCCTCGGGCTGATCGTCTCTCTTTTGTTCGTCGTTTGGTTGACGCAAACGTTCACGTGGAGTCCAGGCAAGCTTGATATTGAAGACGAGCGGATTCCCGGTCGAGGTGACCATGCTCCAGGCTTTGAGACGGACGTCGAACCGCCAGGCGCGGAAGATGTTCAGGAGCTGACCGAGCCAACACTCGAGCAAACACTTGAGGCGGTGACAGAGGCGGCGACGAGTGTGGCTGCATCTTTGGATTCGGTGCAGTCGGATGCCATGTCAAGTTCCAATTCGAATGCGCGCGGCGATCATCGTCCGCCTGGTCCGCTTGGCGACGGGGATGATATCGTTCCGCGGTACGAACGTTGGCAGTTGAAATTCCAGGCAAAGGGGCTCAAGGCCTACGCAAAACAGCTTGACTACTACAAGATTGAATTGGCATGTGTCGGCGGCAAGTCGAAGATGGTCGATTATGCCTTCAACGTTGGTGCGTCGCCGCAAACGCGGTCGGATACCAGTGCAGTCGAAAATAAGCGCGGTCGGCTTCATTTCATGTGGCGAAAAGAGGGGCCCCTCAAGCAGTTTGATCGTCAATTGTTGAGCCAGGCTGGGGTGAATACGCAAGGTCGTATCTTGATGAAGTTCATCCCCAAAAAGCTCGAGGATGAATTGGCGCAGGTGGAAAAACGCTACTTCTTGTCGAAAGGAAAGACGACCATTAAGCAAGTCGCCAAGACCGTTTTCGAGTCCCGAGCTGCGTCTAGCGGTGGCTATGAATTCGTCGTGATTGAGCAACTGTATCGAGAGCCCGCCAAATAACCGGATGGCTGGCCGGGGGCTTTGTTTTGTCTGCTGCAGAGATGCTTCCTTGCTCTCCGAGTACTGATTTAACGCAGTGGTGTTGGTTCAAATGTGCAGCGTGGTGACAAAATCAACAGCCCGCGAACCGATCTGAGCAGGCCAAGCTGACGAGCTCGTAAGGTTGCCTGCTTGCTCTTGAATGGTTGCGATCGGTCGTGCGAGCCGGTCATGCATGTGCTCGCAGACGAGTAGCTTCCGCTGAGAATTCGAGCTAGATGGGCTTGGAAGCCTGCAAGAATTGGGCAACTCTGGTTATCATAAGAGTCTTATCAAAGTGAGAATGGTTCGTTCGTCGCTCGTCCCGCGGGGCCAAAAGCCCCAAGAAGCCTCAAAGGTATGACGCGCGCAGAATCTCGCTCTTCGTGGCAGGCTGCCGCTGGCCGCCCAAGTGGCCCGGCGGATGTTCGCCGCTCACAGTTCAAAAGTCGTGGATGTGTTCCTCGGGTGTGTTCACCCTCCTGAGCTTTTCTACAAAGGAAACCCTGTAAATGCCTCAGTCGGTTTACGATTGGATTGGCCTTGCCGATTACTGTGCACTTGCTTCCGTTGCGCTGTTCGGTGCGTTTTGCTGTTATCTGGTTTGGACGCGGGTTGGGCAGAAGTGGTTCAAGTCTGAGGAAGAGCAGAACGCTTTTCTGGATTCTATCGAACCTGATCTCCTAGCGGGGAACTTCGAAGCTGTCGAGGAGGCTTGTAGCTCCGATCCGCGTGCAGTTCCCATGTTAATCAACATTGGCGTGATGAATCATGAGATGGGCTTTGCCAAAGTCAAGCACTTGCTGATGGAGCGATTCCAACGCGACGTGCTGGCAGACTTGGAAACCAATATTAGCTGGGTCACAACAGTCATCAAGACCGCTCCGATGCTTGGTCTGTTCGGGACGGTGACCGGGATGATCGGCGCGTTTGCTACTCTGGCTGCCGCGCAGTCTGTCGAAGCAACAGCCCTTGCCAAGGACATTAACGTCGCCTTGTACACGACCGCGATCGGTCTGTGTATCGCGATTCCATTAGTTATGGCTCTGAATGCGGTGAACAATCGAATTCGCCACATGGAAGAATTGGTGGGATCTGGCGTGACGCGTTTCTTGGAAGGCTTTCGCGTCGGGCTCGCAAAGCGCCGCGGAAACTAACGCCTCGGCGATTGTCTGATCGCGGCACGTTTGTGTTAGCCATATCGCGGACGCGGCAAAATGTGTGGTCGTTCGTTACGGTACTCCATAGTTTGTGTTCACTAGGGATTGAGGGCTGAGATTTGTCCACTGCTCCGACAGAATCAGAGTACGAACTTGGTGAGGTCGTTGAAGAGGACTTCGTGAAACCACGAGGCCCCGACAACGATGACGAGATGGATATCACTCCGATGATTGATATCACATTCTTGCTGCTGATCTTCTTCCTCGTGACTTCGAAGATGGACGAGCAGGCGCCGGTGAATCTGCCCAAGGCCAGGCACGGGAATGTCGTTCCTGACAAAGATGCAATTGTCATCGTGATGAAGCGTGGTAGCGGTGAAGAGGCAGAGGTGACCAAGGGAGACGGTGGCGGATTTTCTCAGAATATCGAACAGCAGAACTCCGAGTTGGCTGAGTACATTCAGCAGGAATTTGATGCTGGAAAGTTAAAAGTGGTGATTCGAGCCGAGGAGTCCGTCAGGCAGGGGGAGATCAGCCGAGTGAGTGAAGCAATCGGCCAATCGATGCCCGAAGGTGAGCTGATTAACTTTGCGACCATGGAACAGAACTAGGTCGCAGTAGGCTCGGAGGCGTGGCGAGCTGAATGATTGTACTGGTGCGTTAGAGTGTTGTGTGAGTCTGTTTTGGCAGGTCGATTGAAGTTCGGGAATCAGCATGTCCGTCAAATTCCAATGCTCGTCTTGCAAGGTGGTAAAAGCCATCAATCCGCGGATGCTCGGTCGGGAGATTGCTTGCCCAGAATGTGGAAGCCCGGTCCAGTTGCCCACGCAAGAGCAGATTGATGCCGCTCAGCGACGTCGCGAGCAGCAGAAATCGGCGGCCAGTCTCCAGGCGGCCCTCCAGGCGGCGACGCGTCGGGCGGAATCCAAGAGTAAGCCTGCGAAAAGTCACAGCGAACACGATGAAGAAAAGAATCTAGCGGCAGCCGAGGCTAGCTTCTCCAAGCCCAAGCCAGTCAGTGGCGAGGACATGGACATGACGCCCATGGTGGATGTTACGTTCCTGTTGCTCATCTTCTTTATGGTGACAGCGTCCTTCAGTGTGCAGAAAAGTGTCTCGCGACCGCCGCCGCGCGAAGAAGACCCGAGTGTCAACGCTGTGCAAAAGGATATCGAAGAAGACAAGGATCCCGTCACGGTTCAAATTGACGAATTCAACGCCTACAACGTGATCACCAATGAGGGCGAACGCATCGTGGCCAGCAAGCAGGATCTGATCGTTGCTCTGGAGCAAGCCCGGTCGGGATCTGCGGCTGGCAAGGTTGTGATCAAGGCGCACCAAGACTGCATTCATGCATCGGTTATTGCTGCTTTGGACGCAGGACGCGAGGCCGAGTTTGAGACTTTTGAGGTCAGTACAGTAGAAGAGTTTGAGTAGGCTTTGTGCTCCCGCGAAGTCGAGCAGAACGTAAAACGTCAAGACTCATCCAGGAATTTTGGCTCAACGAAGAGTAAAGTTTGTCCATGTCGAAGGCTCAGAATTTTATAGACCTCCTCGTCTCGCAGGATCTCCTTGCGCCGGAAATCGTAGAGGAACTGAATCGTCAGGTTGCCGAGAGTAAGGGGAAGCTCTCGCCTGAGCTTCTCGCAAAGCTACTGGTGGATAACGGACACCTTACGAAATTCCAGGCGACGAAGCTGGTGTCGCAAATTCGCGACGGCAATGAAGTCCAAGCTGGCGGTTCAGCAGATGCCGATGATGAACTTGGCCTTGCACCCGAAGGGGATGAGCCACCTGCCGAAGACGGCGTTGCGGCTATCATTCTGGATGAGCCCGAAGAGGGTGTAGAGGCGGAGGTTGTCGAAGTCGTTGAAGCGGCCGAGGTCGTTGAAGCTGAAGAAGAAATCTTCGATGTAACCGCTGTGAGTGGTTTTGAGAGTGTTGCCGAAACGGAAGACTCGGATCTTGGTGCAGACGTTCCGCGCAGGCCAGTCCGTCCGGCAAAAGCTGTCGATAAATCGAATCCATGGGATTCGTTCAAGATTTTGGGCGTAGCTTTCATCTTAGTCCTCGTGTGTATCGCGGGCTTCTTCCTGGTTCGATTCTTCGTTTACGAGAATGCTGAGAAAATTATTGAGCGAGCCGATTCAAGCTATGAGCAACGCTCGTACGAAACGGCTTTCCAGGCCTATGATGACTTCATCGTCAACTATCCGACCAATGAGCAGCAGTCGTATGCGAAAGTTCGGTCCGCTCTCGCAAAATTCCGCAACGCCGCCGAGAAAGTGCCCGACCCGGTCAAGGGATTAGAGACGGCCCTCGAGGTTCTTCCCGCAATCGCTTCAGAGGATGCACTGCGCGAAGAAGGGCAAGCCAACGATCTAGCTGGCGCACTTATCAGTTTGGCTGAGAAGTTTACTGAGCGAGCTGACGCTGAATCGGAGATTTCGCAGCGTAAGCTCCTGATGGATGAGATGGATAAGCTCCTGGAGATGATCAACAATCCCCAGTTCGTTGCGAACGCACAGCGTGAAATCCAGCGTCCCACGCTTATGCGGATTCTGGAAGATCGGCAGCGAATCCTTCGTGAGATTTCACGGGACGAAGAACTCGCTCAAGCACTCGTGGAAATCGATGGGAAGTTGGGTGAAAAGGACGTGATGGGAGCCTATCAGGTTCGAGAAAAACTGATTGATCAGTATCCATTGCTGAAGAGCAGCGGTGAACTACTGACACGCGTTCAACAAGCGACCAGCATTCAGAAAACGCTCGTTCAACCAAGTTCGATTTCGCCGCGGATGATCGACAACCCCATCGAAGCAGAGCAGGGGGGGCGAATCGTGATCGCCAACCGCTATGGCGGCAAAGCACCCTCGCTGGCCGGACGCGTCGTCACTGTCCGAGTCAAGGGTTCGATCTATGGCTTGGACGGAGAGTCGGGTTCAGTACTTTGGCGACAATTTGTTGGTCGCGGCTTGGACAGCTACCCTGTTCCCCTCGGCGACGGCCCCGGGACTGATTTCGCACTTGCCGATCCTGCAACCGGAGTGGTTTCGCGAGTTGCGGCGAAGACGGGTGATATTGTTTGGAGTGTCGATTTTGGCACGTCGATTCACGTGCCAGTCTACGAAAGCGAAAGCGTGTTCGTTGCGACACATGATGGTTCGATCATCTGTTTAGACGCTGCCGGCGGACAGACACGCTGGGCGACAAAGTTGCCGCAGCCTGTTCCAGTTGGTCCAACGGTCGCATTTGGCCGATCGCAACTTTACGTCCCCGGACAGCACAGCAACCTGTACGTGCTCTCGCGTGACAATGGCGCGTGCGAGCAAGTCCACTACATGGACCATCAATCGGGGGCACTCGCCGTTGCACCGGTTCTCTTCCAAGGCCAACTGTTTGTCTTTGACAATATTAGCTCCGATGTTTCGAACATTCGCTTTTTGGATGTCGATGAAGCTGGGCAAGTCACCGGCGAGACACAGCCTCACGTACAGATCGGAGGCAATGTTGTTGTCCCGCCAACCATCAGCGGAAGACGACTGTTCGTCCAATCGGACCTGTCTGCAATTGCAGTGCTAGATGTAGAGCTCAACGCCGATGCAGATCGTGTTTCCGTCATTGCGACGATCCCGGAAAACGCAGCACAACCAACGCGATCTTGGGCGGTCGCAGATCGCAGCAAGCTTTGGCTGGCGGATGAGCGGTTGACGCGATTCGATTTGCAGGTCACCAGCCAACGTCTAGATCGAATTTCAACCATTCACGACGGTGACGTCTTCACTGGCCCGCTGCAAAAGTTTGACGACGTCATCATCCATTCCCGTCGCTTGCGTGGAAACCGAGGCGTGAGAGTGACTGCAATGGATGCGGAAGCGGATCGCGAGCTTTGGTCCGTGGACTTAGGCGTTCCTGTTGTCATGGTTGTTCCTGCTGGTGGAAATCAGTACGACGTCGTGAACAGCGGGGGGGCTTACTTTTCGTTCGATGGCTCGAAACGCATTTTCGAAAACGCCGATCTCAATCCTGGAGGCGGCAAAGCAAATATGACCTTTGATGCACCGGTAGCATTGCAAGACGGTCGCGTTGTCATGATCAATCGCTCGCGTGCCAACCAGTTGATGGTCTATTCACCAACCGGAACCAAGCTGCAAGTCCTAAGCACCAGTCTTGGGCAGGCGGAATTGAGTTCTGATCCCGTTGCAGTGGGCAATCTCGTGGGCATTGGTCTGGACAACGGGCAATTTGTGCTGGTGGATCCGACGACGGGCGTTCGAGCAGGAGCGCCTTACCAGCCAGCTCTAGAGCCGAATAGTAAGAAAGTTGTTTGGAATCGTGGGGTTTACCTAGAAGACCAAAAGACGCTGATCGTTGCTAACGATCGCATGAAATTGGCTCGACTGGGCACCTCTGGTGATTTGCGAATGTTGAGTGAGGCGGACCTTCAGTCGCCGCTTCGCGGGCCACTCTGTACTGTCGGTGATTCCGTTTGTGCTGTTGCCGACACTGGTGGCGGTGAAAGCTTGCTGTTCTTCAACGCAAATTCGCTCGCTGCAGTGGGGTCATCTCCCATCGAAGGCAATGTGGTTGCAGGGCCATTCACGACCGAAGGTGGTTGCCTGGTTCAAACCGATCGCAAGCTGATGATGATTGCTGCAGATCAATCGTTGGTGTGGTCGTCCGAGTTTCCGCGTTCAGCTATTAGTTCGCCACCGCTTGAGGCTCAGGGGAAGATTGTGGTGACTAACCGCCAGGGGCAACTGTTTGTAATTGACGCAAGCAGCGGTGAGATCCTTGGGGATTCCGACACGCGTCAGGCATTCACGTCGAAGCCTGTGCCAGCCCGCGGTGGAGTGTTCATCGGTAGTGATGAAGGCGCTGTAATGGCGCTGCCGTTGCCGACGACCGTATCCTCAGGAGGACAGTAAGGATGCCAAGTGCCAAGTGCCGAGGTCTGTTGATTCTCCTGGTTACGCTCAGCTTATCGCTGGCGGCTAGCGCCCTTTTGGCTCAAGGAGTCAAGACAGAGGAACCAGAGCTAATCGATCAGGAGCCCTTTGATTTGCTGGTTTTGAAGACCGGTGAAAGCGTCAAGGTGTTTCCGTTTGGTTTTCGGCGGCAGCCAGCAGATGTTAAGGAAACAGATCGTCTAAGTCTGGTTCTAGTGCGATTTCCAGAACGAAAGTACGAAGTCCTCTGGCGGGATGTGGAACGCATTGAGTTCTACGAGCAACGGATTCGGAAAGAGGCCGAAACGCGAATGGCCGAAAAGGACTTCATTGGGGCCTTTCAAAACCTGTCGTTTCTGTTGAAGTCCTATCCTGAAATGGATGGCTTGGACGCGCTTCACCGGGAATTTCTACTCTTGAGTGCCGCAGATCGACTGCGAGCCGGCGGGGCTGCCCAGACGCTTTCTGCCCTTGAGTCGCTCCGTGAACTGGCGCCCGATTACCGCGAGTCAACGGTCGCAACCGGGCTCAGCAGATCTGCCGACGCTCTCATTAAGGAGTATCAGGCGGCAGGTGATTTGACGAGCGCAAAGAAAGTTCTCGCACGCGTTGAAAAGGAGATTGATCCGAATCTTCCCGTCGTATCGCAGTGGAAAGGACGCTTGGATCAGATGGCGCGAGCAAAGATGAAGCTCGCGCAGGAACTGATGAGCCAGGGCAAGTTTCGAGAAGCTCGGCAAGCGGCCGTTGACATGCTTGGCATCTTGCCTGATTTCAAAGAAGGCCAGAATTTGATCAATGAGATCAACCGGATCCACCCGATGGTCCGCGTCGGCGTGATGCAGCGCAGCGGTGATTTGGATCCGTCCAGCTTGGTGAATTGGCCCGCTCGACGGGCCGGAGCGTTGGTTGCAGAACCTTTGATGAAGTTTGAGAAGACCGGTTCTGAGGGTGGTGAATACAAGTTTGCCCTGGGCTCATTTCGCTTTACGGACGATCGCCAGCAATTGTTTCTCAATCTGGATGCAGACCAACTCAGCCGCTTGGACGCCTTTGGGTTAGCACAGCAACTACTTCGCCGCGCCAACCCCGAGGACAGTTTGTACGATTCCTCTTGGGCTGCCTTAGTCGAGTCGGTGGCTGTGGCCAGTTCAACGCAGGTAGTGGTTTCTCTGAGGCAGCCAAATGTGTTGCCGCAGGCGATCATGCAATGGGTTCTGCGGGATGACAATGGAGACTTTGTCCTTCAAGGGGAGTTTGTTGTCAGTAGCAGTGATGATCGCGAGACATCCTTCAAACTGTTGGACAAATCAAAAGCCACGGGCGTACCTGTTGAGGTGGTCGAGGTCTTCTATGATGACCCAAAGGAAGCGGTGAACGATCTGTTGCGTGGGGATATTGATGTACTGGATCAAGTCTATCCGGCTGATGCAAAGCAACTTGCAAACGATCCTCGCCTCCGCATCAGCAGCTACTCTCTACCCTCAACACACATGTTAATCCCGGTCTCTGATGACCCTTTCTTGGGAAGTGCCAAATTCAGGCGGGCATTGATGTTTGCGACAAATCGCAAGGCGATGCTGCAAGGCGAGATTCTTAACAGCGAAGACGAAAAAGATGGTCGGTTGATTAGTGGGCCGTTTCCGATTGGCGACGGGCGAAATGACCTGCTGGCCTATGCCTATGATCCAGAGATTCCACCGATCGACTATAGTCCACCGTTGGCTCGGCTATTGGTTGTGATGGCAGAAGATGAAGTTCGAAACGCGGCTGCACGCAAGCGCGAACCGGAGCCCAAGCGGCGAAAATTGGTCGTTGGCTGCCCTGACTATGAATTTGCACGCGTTGCAGTCCAAGGCATGATCCAACAGTGGAGCAGCATTGGTGTCGAGGCGGAGGTGGAGATTCTTCCTCCAGGACGACTTACGAAGGATGGTGTTGAGCTGGATTTGTTGTACGTGGTTGCCGCTTTGTGGGAACCAGTGAGTGACATTGAACGTTTGCTTGGCAGCGACGGTGTAGCCTCCACGGATGATCCCTACGTCGTTCAAGGGCTTGAAGAATTGCGAAACGCATCGAATTGGCGCGAGGTGCGAGACGCACTTCAAAAGCTGCACCAACTGGTTGATTATCACTTGCCCGTCATGCCGCTTTGGCAAGTGAAGGACCAATTTGTCGTCAACAAATACGTTGAAGGAATCCGCGGCGAACCGCTGTCGCTGTACGAGAGCATTTCTCGGTGGCGGATCAATCAGTCGCAGGGCAACTAATCTAGCGAAACATTATGTTTGAAACAGTGTTCCGGAAATTCAGCCAGGCGTTCGCCTTTTTGTCCGCGATGGTTTTCGCTGCGACCGTAGGTGCTGTGACTGGGATTGCCCAGGACGAAGTGGAAATCTATGAATATGAACCCTATCGAGTTCATATTGGTTACACCTTCGAAGCATCCGTGGATGTCTCGCCAGCACTGCAAGAACAATTTCTGGCTGATCTAAAGCACGAGCTGAAGCGGACGTTTCGGTCTGCCTGGCGAACTTCTCTTGCGCCTCTCCCCCAGACGCTTGAGCCGAAGATTGTTCGGCAATTGAAGGACGTTCGCGCGAAGCAGTTGCTCGAGGAAGACTTGGTCCTGGTCGTTTCCTCAACACAGGACGCAACCAAGAACATTCGATCAACCGAAATCGCTCTGGATAAGATTGCAGATTTCGCCATCAGTGACTCAGACCTGAGAGCACTGCAAAATGCGGCGATCCGTTACGCCGACTCGCCTCTCGCGCAGCAACTTGTTGAAAAGGCAAGTCCTGCGCAATTTGCTGTCAAAAATGTGGGCACGCAGATACCCGCAGCCATCATGCGTCGTAGTGCGACGGCTGACCTGGATAGCTCAGCAGCGCGGGTGTTGCCGCTCTACTTGCCCTGGCAAGTTGGCAGTATGCTCCGCGACTACGATAAGTTGTTCTTCTTGGTTGTCGGGCAAGAAGGTGATGATTTCTATGTTCGCGCTAAAGAAATCGATTGTCCAATGTTCTTCGACGGACCAATGTTCACAGGGGATTTCCCTGTTTGGAGTGCAGGCCCGCGTATCGCCTCGACAGTGATCACTCGAGCTTTCGCGCCGATCGCCCGCATCGAACGCTCGACGCGAACGACGGCCGATTTGTTGCTCAAAGCTGGGGGCTTGATTGTCGACGACGAAAATCCTGCCAAGATGCACGTTGGCGAAGTGCTACAGCCGGTGGTCCGCAAGGACGACCGCAATGGCATGCCAGTTTTACTGCAGGCGCAGCCTTGGACCTTTGCTGCAATTAGCGAGGTCAATGGCGAGGAAATACTTGCAAACGTCTATTCGTTTTCTGGCGGCTCAGGGCTGGGGGGACGGGCCAATCGGCGAACGCAACGTGTTGTTTTGCGAGTTCGGCCCCAAGTCGATGCGACAGACATTCAGGTGGTTGTTGCCAAGGATGGAACGCCACAATCGGGCTGCTTCATCTATGAACGTGACTTGATCACGGACAAATTTGAGTACATTGGTCGAACCGATTGGCGAGGACGAATCTCGATTCCCGTTCCGGATGACTACGGCACATTCTTGCCTGACGAAATTAAGCAAAAACGCCTCAAGGCGATGCGAGAAAAACGGATTGCTGCGGAGAACGCCGGTGATGGTGCAAGCAGTTCCAAAGATGGAGAGACGACTCCCGCTGAAGGATCGGAGTCCTCGGGAGATAGTAGCCCAGAGCCAAAGACCCAGGAAGATGTTGAAGATTATAGTGATACCTCAAAGTGGGAGGTGCCGTTAAGGTCGCCCTTAAAGCGAATCTACGTTAAGAGCGGAGAGTTCGTCATGGCGCATCTCTCCGTTGTCCCAGGGCTACAGGATGTCGAAGTTGCAGAATTGCTCGACGACCGCCTGCGTCTTGAGATTGAAGCGTTTGTTAAGGGATATCAAAACGAAGTCATCGAACTGATCGGTCGCAGGCGTCTGTTAGCGGCTCGCGTGCAGTTGTATGTCAACAAAGGCAAGCTGCAAGAGGCGAAGGACGAGTTGAATCGTCTGAGGGGATTGAAGAATTACACCCAGATGTCCGACGGGCTCGTCAAGATTCAACGTCGATTCTTGGGAGATGATCAGACCGACCTACCTGCCTACACACGCATCAAAATCGATCGAATGTTTGCAACGACGCGTGAATTGCTACAAAAGTATCTGCAAGATTCGGTCGTTGACAACGCGGCGCAGGTTGTCGAGGAAGCAGAAAAGAACCCTGCAGGAAACGCTGCCGCCAGCGACGGGTAGCTGGCGTCGCTAGGCTCTGGCACTCTTCAGGCAAGTCCTATTCTTTAACCACAGCAACCAGCACAGGGTGTTATGATTCGTTTGTCGAGCTGTCGGTAGACCCGCCAGCTTGTTCACCTGACGCGTCGTTTTCGCCCTGGGCTTCCTTCTCACGCGAACCGCCTCGCCAAGTTGGCCTTCTTCGTCGAGCTTTTTGGTGGTGTTGTGCCCTGAAATGAGGCGCATCGGTTGGGCCTAGCTTCAGTTCCAGGGGGCGAACCGACCGACGGACCGTGGTGGCGCGAAGGTCGATTTTTTCGATTCGAGCCAGCTCATCCAGCTCATACTCCACTTCGTCGCCTTCCTCCAGGTTCTTTGTGCCGACCTTGATAACCTTCGAAAAATGGAAGAAGACATCATCACGTAGGTCAGCCGAGCGAATGAAGCCGATCTTCTTTTCCGGTAGGACTTTGACTACTTTTCCGATTCGCATCGATCGACGACTCTCAAAAGGTACGGAGGCGACCCTGATGTTGGGTCAACGAACCCAATTCTGACTGGTCGGACACGAATTTCCCAGCCGAAATTTCGATTCTGCGCAAATCAATCATCCTGCCTGCACCGATTGCGAACGGTCAGTTCAAAAGGGAGCTCGGTGGCAGGACGGAAGCTCCAGTAATCGAGGCGACAAACCGATTGCCAACTTTTCGCATTGCGAGCGGCCAGAGCATTTCCGGATCCCCGAAAATAAGGTCTTCGGAAAGTGGCAATGGCAACCAGGCACCTGTTTCAAATTGTCGATCCAGTTCTCCACCAGGCCACTGAGCTTGCCCGACCACGATCTTCAGATTCCGATGCGCAGAGCGGGTTACGGCTTTCAAATTGTCGATGTGGGCAGCGAAGTGCACATTCTGGACGGGCGAATACTCGCTGTGTGCTTCCTGCTGGTGGATGGCAACGATGGGCCCAGAGTGGGGGCCGCCCAGATAGACTTCCCGCAGAGTATTGCCGCTGCCGAACAAAGTCGACAAATGCGGAGAAAGCTTGCTAGCCGGGCGATTCAGGATGATCCCAGCCGCCATATCCGGCGAGTGATGAACGATCAGCACGACACTCCGTGTGAAGACATGATCGTCCCAGCTAGGAGATGCAACCAACGCGTGCCCCGAGAGATCAACTCGGTAATCTGCCCCAAATCTTCCGCTCATGCCCTATTCAGCCCTCCACAGAAAAAATGCACGTTTGACAGCCCCAACCAAATGACGCTCAGAAACCCTAGTGGCTGTCAAGCTGGCAAGGTAATCTTATAACGACGTGCGAAGCAAAATCCGCGCCAATTTCGCCACTTTCGAATCGCGTTACATTTCAATCTAGCACGCGGGTTCCGTTACGTGGCAAGACTTAAGAGCTTGCAGTCGGAACCTCGGGGGGACGCGGCTTCCCAAATGCGATTTGATACAGGCAGTCTGGCGGGGTGAGACCTCGTGGTCACGCCTGGGAGTGGCTGCCGAATGTCTCGACAATTGTAGGGCTCTTGAAGCTGAGAATGAAAAATGGGTTTAGAAGATTTACGTCGAAATTACACAGCCAATGAATTGGACGAGCAGCATCTTGCGGATGATCCAATGGAGATGTTTCTCGGCTGGTTTGAGCACGCCCAATCGACCGAGGCGCCGGAATGGTTTGAGGTGAACGCTATGACTCTCGCGACGGCCGGCAGCGATGGGCGTGTTAGTGCGCGTATCGTGCTGCTTAAAAAAGTCCTTGAGTATGGGTTTGCGTTCTTCACCAATTACAACTCGCTCAAAGGTCAGCAATTGGAAGTGAATCCTCAGGCGAGCCTGATGTTCTACTGGCCTCATGTCGAACGGCAGGTGCGAGTCGAAGGAGCGGTTGAAAAGGCGACTCGCGAGCTGAGTGATGAGTACTTCAACGCGCGTCCGATCGGAAGTCGAATTGGCGCGGCAGTTAGTCCTCAGTCCGCTGTGATCGAAGGGCGGCACGTGCTCGAAGAAGCTGTTGGACGAATCGAGCAACAAGTTGAATCGCAGGTGCTGGAACGGCCTGAGTATTGGGGCGGCTACGTTCTCAAGCCAACTCGGATTGAGTTTTGGCAGGGCCGCCCAAGCCGACTCCACGACCGGTTTCTGTATGAGCGCGACGGACAAGCCTGGTCCGTATCACGCTTGGCTCCGTAGGGGCTCTTTCCATTGGGCTGTCTGCTCAGGGACGCTGGCAACAAGAGTCGCTTTAGCGGTTGTCGTCCTTGGGCTGGGTGGCCAGCGAAACAACGACGAGTGTCAGGAACGACAGCGGTATCGTCACAATGCCCGGTTGGCTGAAGGGTACAAGCGTTTCCAGGATTTCTGGCCGGTTCGTGTGATAAACCGAGGTAAAGGTGTCGGCGCTTAGGAGGATCCACCCTAGCGAGCTGGCCATGCCGATCAAAATGCCAGCGATGATTCCCTGCTGCGTTGTCTTTTTCCAGAACAATAGCATGACCAGGGCCGGAAGGTTTGCACTTGCCGCCACGCTGAACGCCCACCCTACCAGGTAGGACACGTTGAAGCCTTGGAAGACGATCCCAAGTACGATGGCAATCAAGCCAACGCCGACGGATGTGATCTTAGCGACACGTACTTGAGCGGCGTCATTCATGTCGTTGCCAAGCACATTCTTGACAATGTCATGGCTGACGGCACCTGCGGAAGCAAGGATTAGCCCCGACACGGTGCCGAGTACGGTTGTGAACGCAATGGCGGAGATAATGGCAAAAAGCCACTCGTTCATGCTTCGCGCGAGCAAGGGAGCGGCCATGTTACTGGTTGTTACATCTAGAGAACCGCTGGTCATCGCCCCCAAACCCAAGTAAAGGGTTAACACATAAAAGAACCCAATTGTAGCAATGCCGACGATTGTGCTTTTCCGCGCGGCCGCAACGTCCTTGACGGTGTAATAGCGAATCAAGATGTGAGGTAGCGAAGCGGTTCCGCAGAACAGTGCAAACATCAGTGATAGAAAATTCAACTTGCCGAACAGATCGTCTTTGCGAATCCCATTGAACTTAGGGTGCTCGCCAGGGCGTAGAACGCGATCGCCTGGTGTGATTTCAGGATAGTAAATCGTGCTGGAAACATCATCTTCGAGAGTGAAACTGGTTTTGTCTTTTCTCCACAGCATGAGTTCACTGCCGTCAAGGACTTTGAAGAACTCGATAGGGCCGACCGGGCCGGTTGCCTGTTCGTCGCCAGGCAGCCGTCGAATGTGGCCAATCGGGTGAAGCGTTGATTCCTCGCCGGCTTTCGCGTCCGAGCGGACTTCCTGGCACTCCAGGAGCAATGTTTTCTCATCCGTTAGCCGAAGCACTAGTGGCTGGTTCTCTTTGTTTGTCACGCGATAGTAGGCCGTGTCTTCGAACTCGGGGGCCAATTGAAGCTGGTATCCTGATGCAGCTATCTGTTCCTCCGGCGTTTGGCCTTCGTCGAGCTCGAGCGAAACGAATTGGTGACCATCAAGGCCACCTTCGGTCGTTTCAAAGCCTCGGTTCAGGATTGCAACGGTCAGTACCGCACTGAAGATGACGAGCAGCGAACCCTTCAGAAACTGAACCCAGGTCGTCGAGACCATGCCAGCGGTTACAACAATGAGAATGACCACCGCTCCGACAATGACCACGCCAGCCCAGTGTGGAAATCCGAGCAACGGTTGAACTAGAACTCCGGCACCGACCATCTGCGGGATCAGATAGAAAATACTGACAGCAAGCGTGCTGATGCCGGCTGCGAGCTGAATCCCCTTGGACTGAAATTTGGAATTGAGTGCATCTGCAAAGGTGAACTTGCCCAGCCGCTTCATCGGTTCAGCGACCACGAACAAGGCTACGATCCACCCGGCTAGGTAGCCAATGGAATAGAGAAATCCATCGTAGCCGTAGAAGGCGATCATGCCGCAGATGCCAAGAAATGACGCAGCAGACAAATAGTCGCCCGCAAACGCGACACCATTGACGAACCAGGGGATTTGGCCGTGCGCGGTAAAGTAACCAGAGGAAGATTTAGCTCGGCTGCCAAGGAAAAAACTCAGTCCGAGCGTTATTCCGACAAACACGAAGAAGATGATGACGGCGATTGGAGATGTTTCGTAATTCATTACTCGTCATCCCCATTTCCGACAGGTTCCTTGGGCGCGAAAAGACCGTAGATGACCGAAAGAATGAAGGCGACGATGATCAAACCAAAGCCCCAGAGGATGGCCAAGTTGAGATCGCCAAGCGGTTTCCATTCCGACCACTGGGCAGCAAAAGCATTCACCAAGACGAAGCTGGCATAAAAGAGTGTGTATATCGCGAACAGGATCAGGCCGAGTTTGGATGCGCCAGACGATGATGAACTAGACATCTCGTGCTTTCGTTTAGAATATCAGTTGCCGTTTGGCCGCGACGTTCGTCACCGACTACAAACTTGCATGCTTCCGCCAATCGGGTCACTGTAGCCCCTGCGCGCCGCCGATTCAAGACGCCTGTTTTGGCTCGGCCATTGATCACATCGTGTCCATCGGGTCTATGTCAATGACGTACTGAACATCCTTGGGAGGTTTCAACCCAGCGGTTGTCTTAACCAACAGGCGATTGAGCGGCTCGGGGGTGTCCGTTTGCAAAAGACAGTGGAATCTAAATTTGCCTCGCAACTTAGGTAGCGAAGGAGGGGCTGGCCCCAAAATGCGGCACTCGATTCCCATGATCTCCCGCTGAGTATTGAGCCGGCGGACGACGCTCTCTGCAAAGCCCTCAACTTCGTCTTGATTAGGGCCTCGCATAATCACGCGGGCGATGTGACCGAAGGGAGGGTATGTGTACTGTTTTCTTTGGATCAATTCTTGAGCCGCAAAGCCAAGGAAATCGTGCTTGGAGGCAGCCACGATTGCAGGGTGCTCGGGTGAAAATGTTTGCACTAGAACGTGCCCCGCCTTCTCGCCGCGTCCCGTTCGGCCAGCCACCTGAGTGACCAACTGGAATGTACGCTCTGCGGCACGGAAATCTGGGAAGTGGAGGGCGGTGTCCGCGTTGATCACACCCACTAACAACACGTTCGGGAAATCCAACCCCTTGGCGATCATCTGCGTTCCCAAGAGCAGTTGTATTTTGCCCTCGCGAAACTGCGATAGGATTCGCTCGTGGCTTCCCGGGCGACGCATGGTATCGCTGTCCATTCTGCCAACACTGATGTTTGGGAACGCCCGCTGTACTTCCATTTCAAGTCGTTGGGTGCCAAGTCCGGCGTAGCGAATTGTTTTTGATTTGCATTCCGTGCAACTTGGCGGTGTTGGGATCTGGTAGTCGCAGTAGTGGCAGCATGCTTTCCCGCCGTCGTGGTGGTGCGTTAGGGGAAGGTCGCAATCGGGGCAAGCTTCCACGTGTCCGCAAGCCGGGCATTGGATGGCAGTCGCAAATCCGCGTCGGTTGAGCAGGAGCATGACTTGTCCGCCTTCGGCGATGGTCTCCTTGACCGCCATCTTCAATTGCCGCGACAGTGAACCGCGATTGGGATCCACCTGCTCACTGCGGAGGTCTACCGTGGTTACTTGTGGCATTGGGCGGTTGAGAATTCGACGCGGCAAGCTGGCAAGCGTATAGACGCCGTTCTTGGCACGGTTCCAAGTCTCCAAGCTTGGCGTTGCGGAACCAAGGATCAACGGAATTCGCTCCAGGTGAGCGCGATGCAATGCCACGTCACGTGCGTGGTATCGCGGTTGAGTGTCCTGTTTGAAAGTGGTTTCGTGTTCCTCGTCGAGGATGATTAAGCCGAGGTTAGGTAGAGGCGCGAAGATTGCACTTCTCGCACCGATGACGACGGGCACGTTCCCTGATGCAATACTTCGCCATTGCGCATGGCGTTGTCCGTCCGACAAGTGGCTGTGCAGGACGGCCACGTTGCCAAACCGCTCGAGGAAGCGTCGGCGAGTCTGCGGGGTCAGACTGATCTCTGGGACCAACACAATGGCTTGCCTCCCGTACGAGAGCACCTCGTGGATGGCCTGCATATAGACTTCCGTCTTGCCACTGCCGGTAACACCGTGCAGAAGGATCGTCTCTGGTTTTGCGCTTTCGAGTGCGCTCACGATCGTCTGGAATGCCTTCCGTTGGTCGCCACTGAGGGCAAGCGGAATACCACTTGGTCGAATGTTTGCACCCCGAGCTTCTTCGAAGACACGAATCGTGCGAGTCTCAACAACGCCAGCATCCTTAAGCGCCTTGATCGGGGCTGACGAGCACCCCGCTAGTTTTTGCAATTGGTCGGAGGTTAGCCCTTCTCCGGCTACGACGAGCGCCTTGAGTGCATCGCGTTGCTTAGACGTGAGGCTGTCCAGGGCGGCAGCATTGTTGGCCAGGTCGGTCGGAAAGTAGAGACGTTTTTGGCGGCTTCCAGCACTTGCTCGCACGCCGGCTGGAATGGCGGCTTCAAAAATTTGCCCCAGCGGGGTGATGTAATAGCGACTCATCCACTGAAACAACTCCAGCAGACGCGGCGTACAGAGCGGTTCGACGTCAACCACCTCGGTAATTGGCTTGAACGCTTCGGGCGGCCGCGCGGCGGTTTCCACTGCCACGCAATAGGCCATCATGGGGCGGTTGCTCTTACCCAGTGGCACGCGAACTCGAACACCAATGCGAACGCTTTCCAAAAATTCATCGGGCACGCGATAGTCCAGTGGGCCGTGCGGCGCCTCCGAGAAGACCACGCGCGCAACGCGGCATTCACCCTGAGCGTCCAGCTCCCAGGGCGGAACATCTTGCGAAAACAGTTCTCCTTGGCTCATGCGTTCAAGCGAGTCGGTTGGTGGAAGGCATTGCGGACTTTGAAAAGGAATACGCGCTGCCAAACGGCAACGAATTCATATACTCAAGTGCTTCACGTCAGTGGCCGTAAAACGAGCTGACGATTTTAAGGGCAGTATTTCGTTCGAGAGCCGTTTTTCCAGGGCATGGTAATTGGGGCAGTATATGGACCAGCGAGCTAGACGCCAACGAGTCGGAGTTTTCGGCGGCACATTTGACCCGATTCATGTGGGCCATTTGCTGGTCGCACAATATGCCGCTGAAGGGCTCAAGCTGGATCGACTGATTCTGATTCCCGCTGCCCAATCCCCGCTCAAGCCAGGGCACAAGGGAGCGGCTGCGAAGGAGCGACTGGAGATGGTCAGACTTGCCGTGTCCGGAAATCCGCTTTTCGAAGTTGACGACCGCGAAATCCGCCGGGGTGGCACGAGCTATACCGTTGAGACGCTTCGCGAGCTTGCTGCAGAGCTAAGCGATTCGGACTTGTTTTTCATCATGGGCGCCGATTCACTGGCTCAGTTGGACAGTTGGCGTGAACCAGAGGCGATTTGCGAACTGGCGCATGTAGCTGTTCTGCATCGCGGGGGATCGCCCGAGCCCGACCGAGAGATGTTGCAACGCTACTTGCCTGCAGATCGCAAGGACCAGGTCGACGAGCACATTTTGACGATGCCCCAGATCGAATTGAGCAGCTCGAGCATTCGTCAACGAGTACTCAACAACCAGCCGCTGAGGTACATGGTTCATCCGACGACCAGTGCCTACATCAGCGCGGCGAATCTCTATCAAGGCAGTAGTTGAATTGCCAGTGGAGCTTGGTAGCCGTTCAAGCCGCCTCAGCTCACTCTTCGGCAAAGTCGAGCAGCATACCGGTTGCGTACTGCACGCGTATAACAGCCATGTTGTGCTCAACGAGAGCGCGAACAACAGAAAGCTCTTCGGCAAGTTGCCGGTCATAGGCCGAGAGGAGGTCCTCGAGTTGCAGACGCCCGAGCTGCGGGTCTGCACCGAGTGTTTCCCAGCGATCTTGCAGGTAGGCTACTTCGCTTGCCACGATTTCTAACCCGCGTAGACGCGAGATGTATTCGTCGCGTTTTGCGGCCGCGTCGCGGACCGCAATGCCTACTTCTGCTCGAATGTTCGCGATCTGCTCGCGGATCAGTTCGCCGAGCCGCCGGACCTCGAGTTGTCGTTGCCGCACAACAGCCTTCGCTGCAGTGCCCCGGTAGGGGATTTCGTATTGAAGACCACCAGCAAAACCTGGGCGTCCGGTTTCAAATTGGTCTGTCCATGCTCCCCAAACGTCACTGGAACCTTGCAAGCCGGCCAGATAGCCCTCTAAAACCAAGTCCAATCGCGGCGCAAGTTGGTTTTCCGCAAGCCGCAGGTTGACTCGCATTGATTCAACACGATGTTTCAGTTCTTTGATCTCGGGGCGGTTGCGAATCGCGGTGGCAATTTCTGTTTCGGCATCGAATGCATCTTCGAAAAGATCAGCGGGTTGAATCGGAATCAGCTCTTTCGGATGACGCGTTTCCCATTCAGGTGAATTGACGAGCGATTCTAGTTGAAGTTGTGATCTTTCCACACTATTGGATGAGCCGATCAGATCGGTCCGTCGGTTTTGCACTTCGGCTCGAGCGCGTAGGATTTGGCTGCGATTGCTGTCGAGCGACTCTCTCAGCTCTAGCCGTTTTGCAATTTCTGCAATGCGTTGAAGGTGGCGTTGTCGCAGAAGGAAGAAACATCGCTCTTGGTACAATCGCCAGTAACGATCCGAGACCTCGACAAACTGTTGCTGCAGAGTGCTCGAAAAACGCGCCTTGGCCGCTTCGGAATCGAAAGTCGCCGTTAGCACCAACGTTCTCGAGCGATCGATCTTGCGATCTCGCATCAACGGCTTGGTGACAGATGCTGCCAGTCGTGATGAGCCTTGGTCGTTCGGCAGGAAGAAATCAGAATTGCTGTTTTTGTGTCCCAATCGCTGGGAAAGCTCGTACGATTCGCCGCGACGCGTCGTACCACGCAGTCCACCTCGCCAAGAAGCGATGTCATCCTCCAGCCGCGGAGCTCCTCCGGTGACCAGGATGTTCTCAACCGGATCACTGGTGCTATCAAATCTACCTTCGGAAAAGAACTGCGGGTCAAACGCCCCTTGAGCTTGGTTGATTTGCGTCGCCGCGATGGCAGACGTGAGCTTCACCGACTGCACCCTGGCCGAATGTTGAGCGGTCATCATGAATAGACCATCCAGGCTGACTGGAATTCCAACTTGGTCCTCGTTCAATTGCGAAAAGACTGAGTCGGGAACGAAAGGCCCTGCCTGTCCCTTAATCTGATCGCCAGACGGTAGCGGGTTGATGGCTTGATCCGTGACGATGCCGCCATCGTGGATCGCCGACCTCATGGGTTGGCTGACAGCGGCCTCCGCTGAGGGCGAAGTGGGAAGTGGCGAAACGGCGTCCGAACGCGGAATTGCGTCGTGATCAACCTGCGGTAGGTCAGCGGGGAAAATCAGCGTTGCCGTTCGGGCATCGTTTCGTGAACTGCCATGATGACTCGGCAAGTCGGTGAGCTGCGCATGCGCGTACGCAATCAGAACCACGTGGGTAGCGAAAGCGAGGCAATGGCCACTGAACTGGCGAACGATGTGCATTGGGCCGGTCGGGTACAGGGCGAAGGGGCTTGGCAGCGGCTCCCGAATTGTCTTGACTGTTCCGTCTTGCAATTTCCTATTTCTGCCGAGCAAAAGCAGTCTTTCGTACGTGTCGGCAGCCCATGCCTCCTCTGGGGATGCAGGTTCCCCAGATTGCGGTAATCCGCCCGAGCTTGGCGTAACGGCGTCAGGTGCTGGCGCGATCGTGTCAGAGTTGCACTTGGAACAATCCTCGCAATCGCGCGGCTTTACCCCGTTTAAACATTATTGCTTGCACAACTGTTTCGTATTAACCGCAACCAAGAACCAGAGGCTTTAGCAATAGAAGCACTGATGCGGTCACACCCTAGGGTTCAAATGTAGCGGTCTAGAACGCTTTCGAGCATCAGGCGACGTGTTGTTGCGATTGGTGAGTCAGTATTGCTTGGCTCTGTTTCAATCTGCAACAGCGTGCTCGTTCGTACGACGCGCGTGGCGTCGCACATTTACTCCTGGGATTGGGCAGCAATGTACCAGAAGATTTGCAGTTGGGCGAAAAGCATCGATGATACTCTGCGCACGCAGCCGTTGAGCGAGGGCGGGGTTGGGCAAGTGCAGGTGGACGCGATCGCGCTGGAGAGTCGCATCCTGTATAGCGCTTCTCCCATCGACTTTGATGCAGTGGATCATGCTGATACATCAGTAGCAACACTGGATCCAGCCGACGGTTTTGCAAGTCGCGGTCTTGACGAAAATTGGATGGTGGATTCCTGGTTGGATCATGAAGATGCAGCGGAGGTGGTTCGCCGCGAGCTAGTCGTGGTCGACCCAGGCGTAGGGGAAGCTCAACAGCTAGTGAACGATTTGATAGCGCACTCCGACGGAACTCGAGAGTTCGAAATCGTGATGCTCGACGCACGAGGTGACGGCGTTGCACAGATTTCACAGGCGCTGAGCGAATTCTCAGGGATCGATGCGATCCACTTGATTGCACACGGCGATGACCAGGGGATCCAGTTGGGCGCCACTCGATTGGATTCGAGCAGCGTTAGTGGTTACGCAGGACAAATTGCTACTTGGGCTTCGTCGCTGGATGCTGACGCAGATCTGCTGATCTATGGATGTAATCTCGCCTCCTCAAGCGACGGTCGGTTGCTTGTGGAACAGTTGGCAGCGCTCTGCGACTGCGACGTTGCCGCCAGCGATGACTTGACAGGCCACTCGGCATTGGGTGGAGACTGGCAATTCGAGTTCATGGTGGGCGCGATCGAGACTCGGGACTTGGTATCCGAAGAATTCCAGCAGTCGTGGCATTACACGCTGGACATCACATCGGGCTTGGTTGGGCACTATACATTCGATTCGACCAGCGGGAGCACTGTCTCGGATTCGAGTTCGGAGAACAACGATCTAACCATCAGCGGTTCCGTTTCATCCACAACGGGGCGCGACGGGTCGGTGGCGTATCAGTTCTCAGGTGGTAGCGCTGAAGCGGGTAGCAATCCCCCGTTCGGTTTCGCTGTTGATGGATTCAGCTATTCGTTCTGGATCAACACGACCCTCGATCCGGCTTCGACCAGCAAGGTTATTGACCATTCTGGTAGTTCGCGGGGCGTCGATTTCTCGATTACATCGAGTCAAGCTCTGTATGTCTCCGCGTCCAGTTCCCTTCAGGGGGATAGTCTTATTACTGCATCGGGGGCAGTAACAGACGGAGGGTGGCATCACGTCGCAATGGTGCGGTCTGGCAACAGTATGGAGCTGTTCGTCAACGGCGTGTCTGCCGATACGGAAACGGGCAACTACGGCAGTTTTTCTCCTTTTTCACGTCTTAAGCTGGGAAGTAGTTCGTTCAGCGGTGCTTTGGATGAAGTCCGCGTCTACAACCGGTCACTGTCGGCTTCCGACGTCACCGAGCTCTATAACGACTACGGTATCGCCAATCAGCCCGCGACGGGTGCCCCGACAATATCGGGGACTCTTGAGAAGTTCGAAACCTTGACGGCCGACGTTTCTGGTATCGCCGATGCGGATGGCCTGGGAGCGTTCAGCTACCAGTGGAGACGTGATGGCACGCCGATCAGCCTTGCAACTGGCAGCCAATACATGCTGACGGCCGCCGACGTGGGCGCCCAAATCAGTGTTGCTGTTTCGTTCACCGATGGCGGTGGCAACAGTGAATCAGTCATTTCCGCGTCCACATCCGCGGTTGTCGATGCACCGGTGTTCCTCGTAACCAACACCAACAACGCCGGTGCTGGATCGTTTCGTCAAGCGATCATTGACGCAAACAATTCGGCGGGAGCAGATACGATTCGGTTCGACATTGCAGGCAGCGGACCTCATGTTATCAATCTGACGTCATTCGTGCACATTACCGACACTGTATTCATCGACGGTACGACAGAGCCAGACTACGCCGGGGCTGGTAGTGTGCCTGTCGTTGTCATTGATGGCGGTGGTGGATCGATGGATGGGCTGTTTTTCAGTTCATCAGCCGATAACAGCGTTGTTCGTGGGCTGATGCTACGCGACTTCGCGTATCAGATCATTGATATCGATGCGGGCGCGACGGGGATCTCAATCGTCGGCAACTACATCGGAAGCTTTAGCACTAGTGGAAGCGTTGATACATCCCAGCTCGGTGGAGTTGGGGCGGTCTGGGTTGCAGGGACTGACAACATCATTGGTGGTCCAACCCTCGCTGATCGGAACTATATCCTTTCACCAACCAATACAAATGTCATGATCGATGGCGACAACAATGTCGTTCAGGGCAATTACATCGGAGTCAACGCGAGCGGAAGCTACCGTGCTTCGACAGGCAACGGGATTTCAGTCATCAATGGCGCCGACGGGAATACGATTGGTGGTCCTACCGCTGCGCATGGGAACGTAGTTGCGGGTTGGAATGGAGTTCAGTTCTATCAACATTCGTCGAACACTTTGATACAGCATAACAAATTCGGTGTGTCGGCTGATGGTACCAACGACATCGGTTTGCAAGCCGGCGGTATCTTTTTTAGTGGCGGTGGTGACAGCAATCAAATGCTCGACAACCACATCGCATCAACGCAGTTTGTTGGTATCGAGATTGAGGGAGCGGGCAACGCGAACGTTATCCAAGGGAATATCATTGGGACGGATGCCACGGGGACGCAGAATTGGGGGACGGGCTACTCTGGAATCTTGCTTGATAACAATGGTAGTGGCAGCGTAGTCAATACTCTCGTTGGTGGGACGAACGCAGGCGATGGAAATACGATTGCCTTCAGTGGGCAGAGCTTTTCGTCGACACATGGCATTTGGTCTGATAGCTTTCGCTCAAATACCTTTCTAGGCAATTCCATCTACGAACATGATATCGCGGTCGTATTTGGTCCATGGATTATCCAAGCCAATGACTCGGAGGACGTGGGCGGAACGCTCAATCTGCCAGTACTAACGAATGTGGTGCAGGACAGTGGCAATTTAACGATCGACTTCGCAGTAGATTTGGCTGCAGGAACGTATCGGATTGAGTTCTTTGACAATCCCGATGGAGTCGATGCGAATGGCAACACTGAAGCGAAGACATTCCTTGGGTTCGCCAATATTACTGTTACCGGCGCCGCTGGATACGAGACTTTCTCAACATCGCTCGCGTCAACAACGGCCAGCAGTGTGACGAACGTTGGTGCCTCAGCAACAGAGTATTTTGGCGGAAGTAGCTATGGAACGACAAGCCAGTTTAGCCCTAGTTTCAATGGCGCGGGGGTATTGCTAGTTAGCAGCACCGGTGACGCGATCGACGGTGATACCAGTAGCATTACGGCCTTGTTGGGCAATCGAGGGACCGACGGTCTGATCACATTGCGAGAGGCGATTATCGCTTCGAACAATACGGCCAACATCACGGCGGCGGATCAGATTCGATTCAACATTGATGGAGGCGGCACGCAATTCATCAACGCTGACATTTTGCCAGTCATTTCGGATACCGTCATGATTGATGGAACAACGCAGAATGGCTTTGTGTCCAACGGCTCGCGGCCGATTGTTGTCATTGATGGCAACGGAGCATCCGGGACTGCGTTTCAATTTGGTGCCAATTCCGATGGGAGTACCCTCCGTGGGCTGGTGATTCGAGACTTTGAACACGGAGTAGCTACGGACGTTGGTGCCGATTCGATCACGATTGCAGGGAATTACATCGGAGCACTGGACACCAGCGGCAATTATGCCAGCGGTGAAGAAATCACGGGCGCCGCAGTCACGCTTCAAGGGGCCAACGCGACCGTTGGTGGTTTCACGGCGGCGGATCGAAACGTCATTGCTGGAGCAGACGTAGGCGTCTTGATTCAGGGGGCTTCGGCGACAGGCAATACGGTCAGTGGCAACTACCTTGGCACGGCGGCCGACGGGACGACGGCAATTGGATTCGGAAGTCGAGCCATCGATATCTCTGGTGCAGCCGATAACATTATTGGAGGCAACACCACAAGTCATCGCAATGTGATCGTCGGCGGAGCGAGTCAAGGAATCCGCATTACCGGCGAGGGAAGTGATCGAACCAACGTCCTCAACAACTTCATCGGAACCGACGCAACTGGATCTGCGTTGTTGGGCTCGAACGGCGTCGGGATCTTGGTCGAGCAACGTGCGGATCAAACAGAGATTCTGAACAATGTGATTGGCGGTTCCGACGCTGCCGGTATCGAGTTGGATGGCGGAGTTTCCAACTTTATCCTCGATACCATCATTCGAGGAAAC
Source organism: uncultured Pirellulaceae bacterium (assembly GCA_964411445.1). Classification (GTDB taxonomy): domain Bacteria; phylum Planctomycetota; class Planctomycetia; order Pirellulales; family Pirellulaceae; genus Aureliella. The sequence continues at coordinate 20,310 of CAYPLE010000038.1, read as the reverse complement.
AGTATCGGCACAGATTCGACGGGCACCCTAAACCTTGGCAATGACGAAGATGGTGTCTTGCTTCAAGGCGCGGTGACCGGTGTGGATATTGGTGGGGCGCTTGCTGGATTGGGCAACACAATCGCCTTTAACGGTGCTGCTTTGTCAACAGCCGCAGGTGTAGCGGTGCGTTCTGGGGCAACGCAGGTCGAAATTCGCCGAAACTCGCTTTACTCCAATGCTGGGCTAGGCATCGATCTCTCCGGTGGTACGAGCAACGATGGAGTGACAGGCAATGATGTTGATGACCTGGATAGTGGCGGCAATCAGCGTCAGAACTACGCACATCTCGTTTCAGCAGAATCTACTAGCGGAGGCGCTTTGTCGATTGAGCTGGACGCGAGCGATCTTGCACCGGGTAGCTACCGAGTAGAGTTGTACGCGACTGCTGCTCACGATGCAGGGGCGATAGAGGGGCAGCGCTATCTAGGCTTCCTGAATGTGAACGGCGGTGACTCTTCTATCGTTGCCAATATTTCAGGCGCAAACGTTACGAGTTCAGAAGTGCTTTCACTCACCACTACCGACAGTAGCGGAAATACTTCAGAATTCAACGTGTCGAGCGTTACGGTTGCACAGTTTGCTGCAACTGGGCAGCCCGTCATCTCGGGCACGGTAGCAGAGGACAGTGTGCTCTCGGTTAATGGTTCTGGGATCGGCGACAGCAATGGCCTCGGCACGTTCAGCTACCAATGGCTTCGTGATGGAGTTGCGGTTTCGGGTGCAACAGGCACAACGTACACGCTGGGCGACGCAGACGTTGGCGCACAAATGAGTGTGCAGGTTAGCTTCACCGATGGCGATGGCTACAGCGAATTGGTGACTAGCAGTCAAACAGCAGCGGTCGCCAACTTAAACGATACTCCGTCTGGTGTGCCAACGATTTCTGGCACTGCGGCAGAGGACCAGACATTGACGGCAGTCACAACTGGAATCTCCGACGACGACGGTTTGGGAAGTTTTAGCTACCAGTGGTTGCGCGACGGCGTCGGTGTTTCAGGAGCAACCAGTAGCACTTACACGCTCGGCGACGCGGACGTAGGTACTCAAGTGAGTGTTCGCGTTTCGTACACGGATGGGAACGGAACAAGCGAAACTTTGACTTCCGCGCAAACGTCTGCGGTAACAAACGTGAACGATGCGCCATCGGGTTTGCCGACCATTTCTGGCACGACCACCGAGGATCAAACGCTGACCGCGGTGACGACTGGGATATCTGACGGTGATGGCCTGGGCAGTTTGAGCTACCAATGGCTAAGAGGCGGAGTTGCTATCTCGGGGGCAACGGCCAACACGTATACGTTGGGCGATAACGACGTGGGTGAACAAATCAGCGTTCGCGTTTCGTACACGGACGGGAACGGCACCAGTGAGTCCCTAACTTCCGCCCAAACGGCTGCGGTAACCAACGTGAACGATACGCCGTCTGGGTTGCCAACGATTTCTGGCACTGCGGCAGAGGATCAGACACTGACTGCGGTCACTTCTGGAATCTCCGATGGCGACGGTTTGGGTAGTTTCAGTTATCAGTGGTTGCGTGACGGCGTCAGTATTTCAGGAGCAACGGCTAGTACTTACACGCTCGGTGATGCCGACGTGGGTACTCAAGTCAGCGTTCGCGTTGGGTACACAGACGGAAACGGCACGCTTGAAACGGTTACTTCGAATCCAACGTCGAGTGTTGCGAATGTCAACGATGCTCCCGGCGGTAGTTTGACGATCAGTGGTACAGCTCAAGAGTATGAAACGCTTGCGGCCAATACGGCGGCCCTTAGCGACAACGATGGACTTGGGGCGTTCTCTTACCAGTGGCTCCGCGATGGCAGTGCGATCACTGGGGCGACAACCAGTACTTATGATCTTGTTGCAGCCGACATTGGCACGCGGGTTTCTGTACGAGTGAGCTACACCGACGGACTGGGAACTGCTGAATCGGTGACGTCCGCCCAGACGGGGACTGTTACAAACGGCTTTGCCTCTCCAACGGGGGCGGTCACAATTGCTGGTACGGTTCGTGAAGACGAAACGCTGTCGGCGGACGCGAGCACCGTTGCCGACGCGGATGGATTGGGGCCGCTCAGCTATCAATGGCTACGCGATGGGCAGGCGATCTCGGGAGCAACGAGTAGCAATTATACGCTTGGCGACAACGACAGCGGATCCGTCATTGCGGTGCAAGTGCGGTACGTTGACGGTGATGGAACACAAGAAATGTTGCAGTCAGCTTCGACGCAGCCAGTAGAAAATGTGAACGACGCACCGATCATGGTGAATAACTCGGTGTCTCTTGTGCTTGGACAAAGGGCCACAATCACGTCCTCGGACATTAGCGGGTTTGACGTCGACGGCGACGCGTTGACGTTCACGGTAAGTAACGTTGGGGGCGGGCAGTTCGAGTTTGCTTCAGCCCCAGGGGCCGCCATTACGCAGTTCACGCAGGCGCAGATCGCTGCTGGCCAAGTGGTCTTTGCGCAGGACTTTGGTACTGACGCACCTCAGTGGAGTATCATTGCCTCAGATGCTGCAGTTAGTTCTGCTGTGTACAACAGTCAGAGTTCCGAACTCATAATCGGCGCAGCACCGCCTCCTTCGTCTGGTTCTACAGTTGGCTCGGGTGGGCAAGCCGGTGGCGGAGAAGGGGCTGGAAGTAATGGCTCTGGCGATTCTGGCACAGGCGCTGGCGACAACAGCACTGGCACTGGCAACGAAGGCGCGAGCGATGGAGCCTCGACCGACAATGGTAACTCGCAAGATAGAGGATCAACGTCTGGCGAATCTTCGGAGTCTGGGAGCTTGGGTGGCCAGAGCGAGGCAGGCGCGCAAGGCAGGCGAGCTGAGGTGAGCGGCGATGGTGCGGAGACACAGCAAGTCGTCGGTGGTGTGCAAGGGGCTGTTCGTGGAAGTGCGGCTGGTGCGGCGTCCAGCTCCGACGGCGCCACTTCACAGGTCGGCTCGCAAGCGACCGTTACGCAGCTTGTTGTAGCAACCGGCAACAACGATGGCGCCGCGACAGGCTTCACCGACAGCGCCAATAGTTGGGATTTTGCTCACCGGTACGCCTCCGGCAACACGGCGGGTTTGCGAGTTGGGTTTACGAACATTGACATTCTCGCTTTCGAGTACCAGCCGCTGAGTGAAACGACACTGCAGGATATGGAAGCGGATTTGGCGAGTTTGGATCAGGAGGTCGAAGCTCGCGAAGAAGAGCAATCGAAGGTTACAGAAGCGGCCACTTGTGTGGCGGTCGGCTTTGCCGTCTCCAGCACATTTTGGATGATGAGCAGTTCTGTTTTGGTCACGCTGTTTTCTACGTCGGCTCCCGCTTGGGCCAAATTTGATCCAATCTTTATCCTTCGTTCCAGCACACTCGCACAACTGAGCGAACCAGATAGTTCAGTGGCCGAGATCATCCAGAAAGAAAAAGGCAGCAAGCAGTAAGCTTGTTGCCTCTGTGCTGCTGGGATCGCACGCGGCAAACAGCTTGTCGAGGCACTAGCGTGAAAAGCTGTTAGGAACGGTCATCGTAGTTCCCGCAAACTCAGACTCGACGACTTGCCAACTGCTCCAAGTGCGTTAGCGCGACTTAGAGTTTAGCCTGCGAACCCCGCAGGAGTGTGCGCGATAAATTCAAGCTCAACCTTGCTCCGAATACCCATTGTGTCATGAAAAGCCTGATAAGGATCTCACTTTGCCTGATGACCACCTGCGTTGCCGCCATCTTGGTCGCAGCAGCGCTGGGGCTCTATCCTGACGAGCGGCAGACGCTTTCGGAATCGCGCAAGGAAATCTGCCAATCAGTCGCTTCCTCCATCGCATTCGACGTGGAATCTGGTAATTACGACATTCCAGCACGTCACCTCAATTGGCTTGCGCGAAAACGCGAAGATCTGATTTCTGCAGGGCTGAGGCATTCCTCTGGCGAGCTGGTGGCTGCCACGCAGACGCACGCGGAAACCTGGCAAGACGATTTTACGAACAACGCCGACGGCTGCTACATCGTGCCGATCAATTTGCACGGCGAACGTTGGGCAGAAGCAGAATTTCGATTCAAACCAGTGTACGTTGGCTTCTCGCAGTTTTTTAGTGTCAACCTGCTGAAGATGCTCGGCATCGTCGGTCCCTTCATGGCCATCATGGCGTTCATGCAGTTGAGGCAGATCTTCCAGTACTTGGACCCCAGCAAAGCAGTTCCGCCACGCGTCCGACAAACGCTTGATAGCTTCTCCGAAGGAGTTGTGTTGTTGGATGAGGATGATCGAATTGTCCTGACGAACAGTTCGTTTGCATCCCAGCTACGTCAATCGAACAGTGATCTCGTCGGCCGAATACTCTGGGAGCAACGCCTCAGAATCGCGCCCGAAGACCGCGAGCGAATTGCTCAACTCGAAAAAAAGCTAGGAGCTCTGCGCGGATTGCGAATGGAGCTGTTGAGCGAAGACGGCGAGGTGGAATCTGTGTTCTCGGTCAACGTTACGGCGGTTACGGACGATGCGGACAACTTCCACGGGCTTATGTCCGTCTTCACCGACGTGACTCCTTTGGAAATGAATCGTATCGAGCTGGAAGACTCGCTGGCGAAACTGAAGGAATCCAAGTCTGAGATTAGCAAACAGAATGAAGTGCTTCGCTACTACGCAACGCGTGACCCACTCACTTCATGCATGAATCGTCGTACCTTCTTTGAAGCGTTCGAGACGTGTTGGAACGAAGCGAAATCGAAGCAAACGCCGTTGTCGGTCATCATGCTGGACGTCGACCACTTCAAAAGCGTTAACGATACACACGGTCACGCCGCCGGCGACCTTGTTCTCCGCGGTGTCGGGGAAGCTCTGCAAGCGTTGACGGACGACGAATCAGATGTAGTGTGTCGTTACGGTGGCGAAGAGTTCAGTATCTTGATGCCAGGCGCAAGCGTTGAAGAGGCTTGTGGGCTAGCGAATTACGTGCGAGAGCATATCGAATCGATGGTCTTCGAGAACTTTCAGGTCACGGCCAGCTTTGGCGTTTCAGAGTTGTCGTTTGGAGCCGCCGATTCGCACGAGTTGCTTGAACAGGCGGATAAGAGCCTTTATGTTGCGAAGCGAGGCGGGCGGAATCGAGTCGAACGCTACGATTTGCTGCCTGAAGAGTCGACGGAGTCTAGCGAAGAGGCTCCGGAAGCGGTTCCAACTGAGAAGACGATTCCGTTTCCTGCCGTTTCAGCGTTGTGTTCAGCGTTGACCTATCGCGATCCGCAGACGGGAATGCACTCCCAACGCGTTTCTCGCTATGCAGCCCTGCTTGCACAGCAGTCGCTGGGGCCTCGCGAGGTTTACACCATCGAAATCGCAGCCTTGTTGCACGATCTCGGCAAGATTGGCGTGCCCGATTCCATTCTCCTCAAGCCTGATCGCCTAACTGAGCAAGAGTGGGAGGTGATGGAGAAGCATGATCGTATCGGCGTTGAAATCGTCAGCCAAGCGTTCCAAAACAAGCGGTTGACTGAGATCATCGAATTGCACCATACTCGCTACGACGGGCAAGGCAACCCAGATGGGCTTTATGGAGACGCTCTTCCCATCGGTGCTCGCATCCTGACGCTCGTCGACGCATTTGATGCAATCGTTTCTGACCGACCGTATCGCAAGGGACGCAGCATCGAAGAAGCGAAAGTTGAATTGCGGCGATGTGCCGGTGAGCAGTTTGATCCGCACTTGGTCGAGCAGTTTATTGAGATGATCGAGTCAGGCAGTATCGAAAGCGAACTGCAAGATGCTCAATCCGAGATTCCTCACGAAATGGCAATCTGTATTGGCGGGCAATTGGAGAGTTTGATTGAAGCGGCTCAGGCTGGCAACGCCAAGCATTTTCAGTCACTACTTCACAGGCTCTGCGACTTCGCCAAGAAATCAAACGTCGCCAGTATCGTGGAAGCGACTCAGAAAACGGCCCAGCAAACGAGTGAAGCTACCCAGTTGAACGATCTACTGGACAACGCGTTCGAACTGGTCGCCGCATGTCGTGATGTCCGAGCAGTTTCCCTGCGTCTGGACGATGAAATCGACGATGCTGATAACAAGCTGATGCAAAAAGATAAACAACACGAAACCCTCGCTCAACCAGCGGGTTCGTAGCCTTCCTTTTCCACTATTCAACTTAGAGAATCATAAACGTAACCATGTGTCCTATCGCCAAATACAAACTGACGTGGGTTAACGCCCTGATTGCATTCGGATTGCTCGGCCAATGGTCTACGGCCACCGGGCAAGACTACAGCGGCCCTTCGGTCGTGGATGGATTCAGCCAGCCATACCGAGTCAGTGTCGTCGCTGCGCCAACAAGTGGTGTTGTTTCCGAGCGCAGCGTTCGCGAGGGTGCGGAGGTAACTCAGGGGCAATTGCTCGCAAAGATCGATGATTCAGTCCACCTTCAAGCGATGGAGGTAGCGAGAATCAGTTCCATTGCAAAGGGCGACGAAGAACTGGCAAAGATCGAACTCAAATCCCAGTTGCGTCGGTTGCATCGACTGGAAGAATTAAGCCGGCGCGATAGCGCAACCGACGCGGAGCTTGAACTCGCACGAGAGCAAGTCGCTCGGGCACATGCGCAAATTTCAGTCATTCACGAACGTCGAGAACAACGCGAAGCAGACTACCGGAGATTATTAGCAGAATCAAAGTTGTTCTCGATCTCCGCGCCCTTTGATGGGGTTGTTGTGGAATATCACAGAAGCGTTGGGGAATTTGTCAGTTCGGTACAGCCGGATGTTTGTACCGTCGCTGACCTCAATAAGTTGTCGGTGGTGTTCTTGGTCCCTCAGTCGATCCGAAATCAACTCACGCTGGGCGAAGAAACGAAAGTTCGCTTCGTGCGACAGCGTGACTTGGTCGGTGGAGTTGTCGACTACATTTCACCGTTTCCCGACGGCGAAACCAATCTCTTCACCGTCAAAATTGTGGTCGAAAACTCACAGCGCACTCTGCAGGCAGGGCAGCTTTGCCAATTGCGCCCAGAGGGGCCGAAAAAGCATCAGTTTACATCGAAGCAGAATCGGCAGTAGTTTTGGCGCAAGGCTGTTGGCAAGCAATCACCTAATCAAAAAAGTAGCTTACGCATATGACCACTGGCGCAGGGCAGTTCGCAGGTGACTACGCGAGCACAGGAATGCAAATCGAAGGCGTGCAGGTAACTCCTGTGAGCTCGAGTGCTGCGCTGGCGGAGGTTGTTTCCGAAGCCGAACACAATGGGATAAGCACTGGTGGACCTGCGAGAAGCGATTCAAGCGGCATTCCACGGAATGATTCCGTCGAAAATGCGGTTGTACAGACGCAAGAGTGTGTTTTGCACTCCCCGCAGTGGCTCATTCTCTGCCGCGAAGCCAACGCAGTTCACTTTTACCGCAAGGCGGGCGAGGTGTGGATGCTGCGAGAGTCTTGTGGCGAAGTGTCCTCAGCGACTTCGAAGCATCAAGCGGCCATTGCGGCAGCTTGCCAGAGTGGTCGTCCCGAATGCAAGGTATTGCACAATGGAGAAATGGTGAAGTTGGTCGCCAGCGTCATGGGCGACGACGCGGTGGTCGCCAGCTTCCCGGCAGATCTGCAATCCTTTCACCGAGATGCGAACGAGGCGGCTGCAGATGCGACCGCTCTCGTGCTGCGAAAACATGTCTGCGATCATGCGATAAAGCGCCAGCCAAACTTTGCTCGTACGACGCAACGCGTTGCTTCTAAGGTTCACGCGGCTAAGTGGTGGGTGCTCGGCGGGGTGTGTGCGATCCTGCTGACGGCAATTCCCGTACCCCATAGCATTCGCTGCGAAGCGATTTGTGAGCCCGCGACGAAGCGGTATTTGTGCGCGCCCTACGACGGCATCGTTGCTGAGGCGTTTGCGACGTCAGGCGATCAGGTTTCAAAGGGCGAGTGTCTAGCCTTGCTCGACGGTAGCCACATGATCAACGAGCGATCGGCGCTTGAAGCAGAGTTGGCGCAAGCGGCTCAAGCTCGATCGGCGGCGCTCTCTGCGGGCGACCGTTCCAAGGCGGCGCATCAAAAACTAGAGATGGATCGACTGAGCAGTGAACTGCGTCTGATCGACCAAAAACAGAGTGAACTGCGAATCTGTTCACCCATCACAGGCATTATTGTTGGCGGAGATCTGAGTCGAGCGAGTGGAGCTCCGGTAAAGAAGGGTGATTGCTTGTTCGAAGTCACGCCGATGCGGGAGTTTGTTGCGGAGCTGGCGATTCCGGAATCCAAGATCATGTTTGCTGAAGAAATGCAGAAGGCATCGGTTCGATTCCACGCCCTCGGCAGTGCAACCCTGGAGGGCAAGGTCGATAAGATTTACGCACGAAGTGAAATTCGGGGCAATGAAAATGTCTTCATCGCAGACGTGCGTTTGCCTGAAGTGCCTGAGCAGGTGCGTCCGGGAATGCAGGGTACCGCCAAGATTCGCGCCGGGTATCGAAGCATCTTTTGGCTTGTGCTTGACCGGCCTTACAACGCGCTGCGGTCCGTGATTGGCTGGTAAAATGACTGAAGCAGCACAACAATCAACCCGTCTGCCAGTCTTGGTAGACACGATCCGAATGCATCCGTTCGACCAAGCGGCTCAAACTGGCCTCGTCGAAGATACTGGGGCTGGCAAGTTCTTCCGCCTTGGACGGGCCGAGTACGATTTTGTGCAACTGCTTTGGGAGGCAAGTCACGACGGTGCGTCAAAGGGCGAAGCGGCCGAGAGCTACCGGAGGGCGCAAGCGTCGGAACTGCCGCCCGCGCAGCAACTTGCCATGTTGCAGTGGTTGCAGATGAATCGGCTCTTGCAGCAAACGGGCAGCGACGCGGCGACTATAGGCGCTGGACTGACGAAGGTGATTTCAAGTTGCTTCTTCGTGCAGTTACCACTCGGGAATCCAGATTGGTTGGTCACCCAAGTCTACCGACTGCTCCGACCACTTAGCAGTTGGACTGCTTTGTTTGCAATTTGTTGCGTCTTTTTGTGTTGCTTGGCATCCCTGCTTCCGCAGGCAGCGGCGTTCGCCGACAGCTATGCGAATCTTTTTACCGCTTGGCGTGGCGGTTGTGTGCTCGCAATCTGGTTGCTGCTAAAAGTGATTCACGAAGTTGCGCACGGCGTAACTTGTAAGCGGTACGGTGGCGAGGTGCGTTCGGCCGGAATCGCAATGATTCTGTTCCTGCCGATTGCATTCGTTGATGTGTCGTCAGCGTGGCGTTTCGCCAGTCGCTGGCAACGACTGCACGTCACTCTCGCTGGTTTGGCGGCCGAACTGGCAGTTGCTTCCATCGCCATAGTCGTTTGGCACGTGGCTGAGTCAGCGATCGCGTTGCAGCTAGCCGCAGATACCATCTTGCTCGCCACCGTTGGGTCGATTGCCTTCAATATGAATCCGCTGCTGAGGTTTGACGGCTATTTCGCGCTGGCGGACTTGACTGGATGCGACAACTTGTACAGCTACGGCAGCGGTTATGCCAAGTACTTTGGCAAACGCTACGTTTTCGGCCTCCGCGAACAATTGCCTCGGCTGCGCGACGGACGGAAGCTTCCAGTTTGGATTCGAGTCTATGGAATTGCCGCAGCTTGCTATCGCGTATTCACTGTGATTGCACTGATTGTTGCGGCTGAGTTGCTGTTTTACGGAGCGGGCGTGATTTTGGCTGTCGCCGGTACGCTCGTCTTCTTTGCGTTGCCTGCAGCACGATTTGCGCGAAGCCTAGTTGCGCTTCATCGACAGCGGGACTTGTTGCTGTGGAAGTTGAGTGCTCGACTAGGGCTGTTCGTCGCTTTTTTGCTCGGGATGATGTTCGTTCTCCCGGCAGATTTTCGAAGCACGGTTCCCGCGATTGTGGAATACGATCCGCCGACGTACGTTCGGGCGATGTCCGAGGGGTTCGTTGAGCGAGTGTATGTGGTCGATGGCGAAGTGGTTGAGTTGGGGCAACCGATTGTTCGGTTGGCCAACGAGCAACTGCTTCTGCAACTCGAAACCTCGCGAGTTGAATTGGCTTCGACGCAGCAGGAGATTCGATCCGCTCGTTGGAACGGTCAGCCGTCGTTGCTTGCCGATGCACAGTTACGACTGACCAGCTTGGAATCACAGATCAAGGAGCTCGAAAAGCGTGTCGAAGGATTGACTGTACGAGCCAAACGCGGTGGGCGAGTGCTTGGCCGCGATCTCGCCGACCGAGTTGGTAGCTGGGTGCGTCGCGGAGAGGAGCTTGCCGTGATTGGGAATGAATCCTCAAAGCGACTCAAGTTGGTGCTCAACCAGAAAGATGCAAGCAGTAGGCGGGAATGGTCCAAGCGACCACTGTCGGTCACGGTGCTCGGCGTGCCAGGTTGGGCTGGCCGCATTTCACACTTTGACGAACGAGCCAGTCGCGCGGTACCCGCCGACGAGCTAATTGCCATCAACGGCGGACGATTGACTGTGCAACGCGTTGAGCCTGGGGAAGCTAGTCAGCCAGAGGACGAACTGTTTGAATTGACGGAGCCGCATCTGTGTGGCTATGTACCACTCGCCCCAGCGCACAGTCAGATTCTTCAAGTCGGCCAGCGCGCCTACGTCCGAATCGCTCGTCGCCACATCTCGATCGCCGAGTGGCTGTACCGAAAGGCCATCGCTCTCTAGCCCAATTGCACAGGTGTAGTGAGGTGCTTTGTGAGTCGCCGTCGCGAACACCCTTGAAGGCTCGACCACGGAGCTTGCGTTCTGCTGGCTGAAAAATGTGTCACAGAATCCCTTGAATGATACCTCTGCGTGGGTATATTCGGTTCGTCCTGCAGGGGCGCTGACGCGCGTCGGTCGAGGATCCTTCAGGTTTTGCTATATGCGTTTTCAACATTGGGTCGACGGTTATGTGGTTCTTACGGTTTCTGCTGGTAGCTTGCTTTCTTGTTGGTTGTGCAACGGAAGCTCGCGCTGACCCCATTCAAATCGATTTCACGCAGCACCAAGTGAAGCATACAACAACGACCTTGATCGACTTGGGTGACGGCCTAACCTTGACGATCGACAATCCAACCGGTTTGGCGATGTTCAACCGGTTCCACATTATCGACGTCGGTCTGCGGGTTGATGGCGGACTCTCGCCACACATCGACCTGACTTTTTCGAAGGACGTTCAACTGAATAGTTACACGTTAGGCGAGGTGACGGGGCGAAAGGCTGGCGATACGTTCACGCTTTCGCAGGGAGCTCTTCAAAGTCAGAGTCAACCACTTGTGGAAGCACTCGGCACGCATCAGTTCACGAGTCCGGGTACCGTATTCAAAGCGGGGCAAGCGATTCGCTGGACAACTGCGACGCCCGAGCCGGTTGGCACTTACGCACTTTCTGGCCTCACCATTTCCGCAGTCCCCGAGCCCTCCTCCGCACTCCTTCTAACACTCGCCCCACTAGCCATCCTCACCCGCCAACGTCGAAGAGCTGCGTAACGCGGCAGGCGTTCAGATCTGGATGTGTGGCGTTCTGGCCTGGCTTTGGCTGGGTTTCCCGTCGGTAAAGTGGTGTCAGTTGGCGCCAATCGATCGCCGCATGGCTAAACTTCTTGAAAAGCCCGACGGCTTAGGTCATGATCGAATCCTTCGATCGAACCGATCACCCGCCTGATCCTGCCAGCAATGGATGACTCACGATATATTCGGTGCGTCTCCGGCTAGCGTTCTACGATCTCCTGCCTCTAGCAAGAAGTGGATTATGAAACGTTTCTGCATCATGTTCGTGCCTCTGTTCATATTCGCCCTGGCTGTGTCCAGCGGTCCATTGCGAGCCGAAAAGCAGCCCCTGAAATTGGTCTCGACGCCCAGCGTTTCACCGGATGGCGAGCACATCGCATTCTCGTGGATGGGGGAGATTTGGACCGCCAAGGTTGACGGAACCGACGCACGTCGCTTGACCAACAATGACGCTCGCGATTCACAGCCCTTGTTTTCTCCGGACGGAACGCGACTGGCGTTCGTCAGCGACCGGACCGGTTCGCGGCAAATTTTCGTGATGAGTAGTGATGGGGATGCACCACAACAAGTGACCTATCATTCCGAAGGTTACTCGCTGGAAGATTGGTTTCCGGATGGCAAGGCATTGCTTGCGACGGGAAGCCGCGACCACTACCACCGCAATTCGACTCGGTTACTGAAAGTTCACTTGGGCGAGCGTCGTAGTGACATCGTATTGGCTGATGCCATGGCAGAAGACGCTAAGCTTTCGCCAGATGGAAAGAAAGTTCTGTTCACTCGCGAAGGAGAGCGTTGGTGGCGGAAGGGCTACACCGGTGAGCGTTCTGCTCAGGTCTGGATGCTGGACTTGGAGAGCGGGGAATTTACGGAGTTGCTGCACGAGGGTGTTGAGTGCATGTGGCCGAACTGGATGGCCAGTGGCAACGGCTTTTACTTTACCAAAGGCTCAAAGCACGGCTTTGACCTGTGGCAGTATCGTTTTGCAAAAAAGAAGGATGGCAAGCCGAAGCAGAAGAGGGTTGCTGGCTTTGATGCCGATTCGATCGTCTATCCTTCAATTTCTCGAAATGGAAAGACGCTCGTTTTTCGGCATTTGTTCGACCTATATTCTTGGTCGCCTGAGGAAGATCCAACGCCAACGAAGATTGAGCTTGCCGTTGATGGCGACATCGACTTGCCCAACGACGAACAGCGTCGTGAGCTAAGTTCTGCGTCGGAGGTCGCCTTTTCAGATGATGGTTTGGATATCGCATTTATAGCAGGTGGCGACGTCTGGGTGATGGATACCAAGTTGCGTGAGCCGCGGCAGGTAACCAGCACACCGGGTTACGAAGAATCGTTGGTGTTCTCGCCCGATGGGAATGCACTTTGGTTTACTTCGGTCACTGATGGCAAGGTGGATATTTTCACGGCGACTCGCGCGGATGATCAGCTCTACTGGTGGCAGTCGGATGAATTCAACATCACCGCTGTGACCGATGACACTCACGTTGAAGCGGACTTGACGTTCACACCAGACGGAAAGTCGCTGGTCTTTCAGCAAGGGCGTGGCGATTTGGTCGTCATGAATCTGGATTCGAAGGAAAAGCGAACGCTTGTCGACGGTTTTAGCTCGATTAGCTTCGATATTTCTCCTGACAGTCGCTGGATCTCGTATTCCAAGCAAGACGACAACTTCAACACAGAAATTTGGATAGCCGACCTGGCTGGAAAACAAAAGCCTGTCAACGTGTCGCGACATCCTGACAACGACTACTCGCCTCGGTTTTCGCCTGATGGCAAGATTCTGGCCTTCACAGGACGCCGCTACGATACTGAGACTGACGTCTACTACGTTTACTTGCAAGATGAAAATGATCAGGAAACATCTCGAGATCGTCGCTTGGAAGAAGCGTTGGATTTGATGAAGAAGAAACGCCCACAAAAGTCTGAAGATAAATCGGAGGACGGTGCCAAAAGCGACTCGAAAGAGAGCGAACACGAAGATAAAGCGGAGGAGCTTGTCGAAATTGACTTCGATGGCATTCATGAACGCCTTCGTCGCATCTCGGTGCCAGATAGTTTCGAGACAGGCCTGCTGTTCTCGCCCGATGGGAGCAAGCTGGCGTTTTCGGCTTCAGTCAGTGGCAAGCGAGGTTGGTACACGGTAACCTTCCCAAACGAGCTCTCCCCCAAGTTCTTTACATCCACAACGGGGACGTCGCCGGTGTGGAGTAAAAAGGCAGGGGCGATCCTGATGAACCGCAGCGGAACGCCCACCCGGCTTGAGACTTCGGGTAAGACCGAATCTTATACATTCAACGTCGCTCAGGTGCAGTCGCGTGGCAAATGGTTGCGGGCTGGATTCGAGCAAGCTTGGCTTGTGATGCGTGAAGTTTGGTACGACGAGAACTTCGCGAATCGCAACTGGGACCAGATTCGTCGCAAGTACGGTGACGTGGCCGAATCGATGAATTCGACCGCTGGGCTGGCACAAGTTGTTGAGCTTATGCTTGGCGAACTCAACGGATCACACCTTGGCTTCACTCCATTCGGAACTGCCTCTGGAACCAGCGTTGAAGGCTGGGGGGATACTACCGCGCACCTGGGCGTCCGATTTGACGATGGCTTCAACGGTCCAGGTCTGAAGGTTCGTGACGTAATCCCCGAGGGACCAGCGGACCGAGTCGGTAGTAAGCTACTGGCCGGTGACGTCATCATGCAGATTGATTCCACCCCCGTCGATCCGGCTATGGACTTGACCACCGTGCTGAATGGGCGGCTCGATCGCGATATCGAAGTCCTGGTCTCGCGCGCTGGCGAGGATGGAAAATCGCAAGACATCAATGTTACGATTCGGCCGATCAGCTTTGGGGCAGCACGTAGTTTGTTGTACTCCAAATGGCTTGATGACAATCGTCAGGCCGTTGATCAAGCCAGTGAGGGCCGCCTGGGTTACTTGCATATTCGAGCGATGGACATGGGAAGTTTCTATCGCTTTGAACGCGAGCTCTACAATGTTGGCTACGGGCGAGACGGCATTGTAATCGACGTGCGAGACAATGGTGGAGGCTCTACGACGGACCGTTTGCTCACGGCGCTTACCCAACCGCGGCACGCTATTACAGTCCCACGAGGCGGCGGCAGAGGGTATCCGCAAGACCGTTCCGTGTACGCGACTTGGCACAAACCGATCATCGTGTTGTGTAACCAAGATAGCTACAGTAACGCGGAAATTTTCTCCCATGCGATCAAAACGCTTGGGAGAGGAAAAGTCGTGGGAGTCCGTACGGCGGGAGGCGTTGTCAGTACAGGGGCTGCAACGGTGAATGACGTCGGTCGGATCCGCGTGCCTTTCCGAGGCTGGTTCGTTCTCGGTACTGGTGACGACATGGAGATGAACGGCTGCGAACCTGATGTTGTTGTTTGGCCACTTCCCGGCGAGCTTCCAAGCGGAAAAGATCGGCAGTTGCAAACCGCCGTCGAAACCCTCCTGGAGGATATTGGTGAAGGCGAACCGGAGATCGATTTGATCTACGCAACCGAGCGAGGTGCGACCGACGAGTAATCGTCGTGTCGAGACACAGCAAACCGAATCCACGGTAGAATGCGTGCTTGGCCCACAAGCACGCAATGAAACCGGAGGATGGATTGATGAACACCGCGAATCCCGTGCACCGATGGCGAATCGTGGTGTTTTCTTTTGCGCTGCTGGTGCAGCAGTTGTCCTCCTTGTCTCTGGCTGCTGGCCAGGAACCACTGGCTGCTGGTCAGGAAGCCGAGCAACCGACGGAAAACGCGCCAGACGCCTCGCAGCAGCTTCAGTCACTTATCGATAACAGCACTGGGTTGCTGGTGCTGCCTGACGGGATCTCGCAGATCAGTCGACCGCTGGAATGGGATTTGTCCAAGACAAAGTGTCGAGAGATTCGCGGCAGTGCGGCGACGGAGTTGTTGATGGTTGGAAAGGGGCCAGCGATTCGTATCCGCGGGACGCATCAGAAATCGGCAGCACCGCAGGGCGTCGATCCGCAGGTCTGGAAGAACGAACGCATGCCGGTCATTGCGGGTTTTGGAATTCGAGGCACGCATCGCCAGGCAAACGCGATCCAAGCCGATGGCACATTCCAGTTGACCCTTTCTCGAATGCACATTCGCAAGACGCATCATGGTCTGCACTTGATCGGCAACAACCGCAATCTCCTGGTTGAGAACTGCCACTTCTATGAATTGAGCGGCATTGGCATTTTCTACGATGACGTCAACTTGCATCAATCCAACATCGTCGGCTCGCACATTAGCTACTGCGATGGTGGAGGCATTGTTTCAAGACGAGGAAACGTACGGAATATTCATATTGCTGGATGCGATATTGAAAGCAACATGGCCAAAGCTGGCCCCGAGACGGCCAACGTATTGATCGACTGTCGCGATAGTGAATTTGGTACTGGCGAAGTGGCCATTACAGGGTGCACGATTCAGCACAACGATGACGGACCGGATTCAGCGAATATTCGAATTCTGGGCGCAACGACTAACAAAGAAGGGGCCGCGCAAAAAGAAGGTAACGTGACTATCGTTGGCAACGTCTTAAGTGATGTGCAACACAATGTTCACTTGGCAGACTGTCGTGGGGTGACCATTTCAGCCAACACGTTCTGGATGGGCTTTGAGTACAACTTGCTTCTTGAACGTTGTGAGCACGTGGTGGTTTCGGGAAATAACATGGATCGCAATCCACGATACGCGTACGGAAATACCGCCGATGCAAAGAACTTGGTCCGGTTGAGCTACTGCGATGCGTGCACGATCACGGGGCTGAACATCAGTGGGATTGATGACGGACCCGCGCTCGACTTTGAAGACTGCTCGCGACTCAACGTTGCCTCGATCACCGTAACCGCGTCACCCTGGGCCATTCGAATGGCTCGCGTTCAAGACAGTTGCTTTACTGGGTGTTTACTCTCGTCGGTGGCGGACAAAGCGGCTCGCGTGGAAATGCAACAATGTAAGGGATGTAGAGTCGACTGGTAGTTTCGAGCTCCGTCGATACTTAGATGCTAGCCATTACATCAGCATTGGAGTTGGACCGTCAGCGAATTCACCTGGCATACCAAAATGTTCTTCAACGAGGTCGCCCAATCGATCACGCGATTTCTTGCTCAGGAGTTTTTGCATTTCTCGCGAAGCTTCACCGGAGATCATCAGCGGCAAGAAATCCAATGACATGAGTTTCCCGCGGCAGCGGGCGGTGATTTGATACTCGCGGCAGTCTTCCAAGGGGATTTTCAACAAGGTGCATCGACCAATCCACTCGGAAAGTTTGGATTCGTCCCACAGCAGGGCCTCACGCAGTCGCTCTTCCAGGTCGACGCGCTCTTCAACGTAGGCTTGGATTCGTTGAGAGGACTCCTTGGATAATTCTGAGGCGATTCGCGTGTGGCAATCGTCACACATCGCCATTTCGAAAATCGGTTCGGTGCCTTTGAACGCCCGTTGAATTGAATAGCCAATGTCGGCTTGGGTGAGGTCCGCGTCGCAGTCGATGCAGCGCGTGAATGGTCCTTCGAAATAAAGTGAATGGAATTCAGTTGGAATGGGTACCCATCGATTAAACAAGGTGCTGGTCCTGGGAGCGATTCGATCGAGTTGTGTGAAAGGTAATTCGCGGGGAAGCAGGTTAGGGCGGGGCGATTTTCATCTGCCTTTTCTAAGCAAGGATTTCCTTGATAGGCAAGCCCTCGGATATTTTGATTGGCCGGCGATCATCGGCCATGTTTTCCGTTTCCGGATCGACTCCAACGGCCTGGCAGAGCGTTGCAAGAAAGTCAGGAGCGGTTACGGGGCGATCGGTGACTTCCATGCCATCTTCACTGGTCTTACCGACGACTGAGCCGCCTTGGATTCCGGCTCCACCGATGACGCAGGACCATGCATTGGGAAAGTGGTCTCGACCTCCATTTTCGTTGATGCGCGGTGTTCTGCCAAATTCGCCCATCCATACGATCGTCGTAGATTCGAGTAGGCCGGTTTCACTCAAGTCCTGCATCAGGGCGCTCCAGGATTGGTCGAGCCGCTCGCTTAGAGATTTCACTGTGCTGAAGTTTTCAGCATGGCTATCCCAAGAAAGTCCGCCGGGGCCATCGGCTAGAGCTACTTCTACAACCGGAACATCGCGCTCGAGGAGTCGTCGTGCCATTAGGCAGCCTTGACCAAATCCGTCGGCGCCAAATCTCGCACGAGTGGCATCGTTTTCCTTGGTTAAATCAAAGGCTTCAACCAGCTCGCTTTCCGCCAACTGCATGGCACGCCGGTAAACGGTGTCGTGCGTCGAAGGAGAGCCTGAGCGTTTGGATGCACCATAATTGTCTTGGAGGACCTCCCAGAACGCTTTTCGTTGTTTGAGGCGCTCTTTGTCAATGCCAGACGGTGGCAGCAGGTTGTCAACCCGCAGGTTCGTCGGCCCATCATTCATCGCTGCTCCTTGGGCGAGCTGCGTGGGATCGAAAGTTGCCGTACTGGCAACGGTCAATGGTTCACGCGATGCTCCCAAGAAACCGGCGCTGAAAGCGGGTGGGTTAATGAACGAGTTAGGTAGGATGCTTACGTAACCTGGGATCACCGCGCCGGGATCGCTCAGCTCTTTTGCCAACGCGGCCGGGATTGCGGGGTAACCCACGGGTGCACCTGGGCGTTGGCCGGTCCGAATGAGGTAAGTTCCACGACTGTGATCACCCTCTTTGGTTTGCATGCTGCGAACAATGCTCAGGTGATCCATCCACTTTGCTACACCCGGCAAGTGTTCGCTGATCTTGATACCTGGAACGCTGGACGAAATTTCTTTGAATTCCCCGCCGTTGTCGTGTCCCGGCTTGAGGTCAAACGTGTCCATTTGCGACGGTCCCCCCGGCATCCAAAGGACCACCAGCCGGCGCGAGCTGCCGGCTGCCTTCATTCTGGCCGCCAACTGGCTCGGCCAAGACCCCATAAAACCGCTGGCCGCGCCAAGTGAGAGCATCGTTTGAATGCAACGTCGTCGATTGGTTTTCATCTTGTTTACCTTTCGCGAGCACCAACGCTCAGCACTTGAATCAATTCTGCTTCCCCCGCATTGTATCCGCGTCGGGGGAGCCTCTTCAATTGATATCGGCCGCTTTTTGCCCGGTGTGTCCAATTTGAAGGCCACGAAGCCAGCCGGAACTGGCTCGGTTTTCAAGCGAGGCGAAAAAGTTGGTAGATTTCGCGAAATGCCACCGGTGGGGGAGCATCATGTGAAAAAGAGCTTTAAGCTGGTCTGGCCACAGGGATCTCCTCTCGCGATCGATTGACTCCTGCGGTATTACCTCACCTGAGAATCTACGTCCAAGCTGAACAGAACCGAATCGAAACCAAGGCGCCGAGTGCATGACAGACTCCAACGCGAATCCCTATGAAACGCCCGATACCGATTTGGACCCAGTTATAGACGAACAGAAGCAGAGAGACTCAGAACGTCCAGCGTTGTTGGCCGACAAAGCGTTCTGGGGAATGACGGTTACTCAATTCTTGGGGGCCTTCAACGATAATCTTTACAAACAGTTGATGCTGTTGTTGGCGATTCCGGCTGCGGTGGCTGCGACCAGTGTCGCCAGTAACGAGGTCAGCAGCGGTGATGTGCAAGGATGGGCGACGCTCGTATTTTCGTTGCCGTTTGTCTTGCTGAGCGGTATCGCAGGATACCTTTCGGACAAATACAGCAAGCAGCCGATAATCGTACTTTGCAAAGCCGCCGAAATTGTCGTCATGCTCCTCGGTTTGGCCGCTTTCTACTACTTCGACACGTTTGGAACCGCCGGCACGTGGATCGTTCTGTTTCTGATGGGCACGCAGAGCTCTTTCTTCGGGCCGAGTAAGTATGGCATCTTGCCAGAGTTGTTTCGGCCACAAGACCTACCGCGGGCCAACGCAATCATCTTGATGACCACATTTCTGGCGATCATCTTTGGGACGGTTCTCGCTGGTGCCCTGAAAGACATGCTGACGGGCAAAGATGGGGATATGAGTCAGCTCTGGATGGGACTGTTGTTATGCGCCGGCATCGCCGTTCTGGGGACGGTAACAAGCCTATTGATTCGATGGGTGCCACGAGCGAAACCTGAGTTGCAACTCAAGCCCGACTCTTGGGCGGTCAGTAGCGACGTTTGGCAAGTGCTCAAGACTGATACTGTTTTGTTAAAAGCGCTGTTGGTGTCGAGTGTTTTTTGGCTAGTGTCTGGGATTGCGGTACCGGTCGTCAATCGTCTCGGCTTGGAACTGTTGGAGGTCGGTGCAACGATGACCAGTGTGTTGACCGCTTCGATTGGCTTTGGAATCATGGCTGGAGCGCTGGTTGCCAGCTATTTCTGTCGAATCGGCAAAGGAGATCAGGCAGTTACGGTTGGCCTGTTTGGTATCTTTGGTGTACTGGTGGTGCTTGGTCTGTGGTTGCCTGGCGAGTCACCCACACATGTCCTCGGATTTGGCGGCAGTGTTGCTGCTCTGATTCTACTAGGTGTATTTGCAGCCATCTTTGCTATTCCGATCCAAGTGTTTTTGCAGACGCGTCCTCCTGAGAGTATCAAGGGGCGGATGATTGCAACGATGAACCAAGCTAATTTTGTTGGTATTCTGATCTCCGGTCCGCTCTACCAAGTTTTCGAAGCTATTGCTTCTTCCGCCGGTTGGCCCATCTGCAGCGTCTTTGTCATGATGAGCCTGCTTGTTCTTCCACTGGCAGCTCTGTATCGACTGCGATCGTGAATTCTGAAACATTCGATAAGCGGATCGGTTATCCTTGGGGGATGAATGGTTAGAACCTCG
>CAYPLE010000037.1:21326-49005 GCA_964411445.1 uncultured Pirellulaceae bacterium | reverse complement strand
TTGTGTTCCTTGTCCTTCTTGTGGCTGGTCGTCGTTAGTCAAACACCGAACGAACCCAGCACGGCCAACATGCGACGTCGGCCCCTCCGGGGCGAAAGATTGGTCATTCCCGCATCTCGGGGCTTCCGCCCCGAGCTAATCACGCGGGCTCCTTCGGAGCCGTGATATGACCATCGCCCAGGCAAAACGAACGATTCATCGGTCGCCCTGCGAGACCGTTGGGAGGAGGATGAGCGCGAGATCAAGCCAAGATTTTCCATGTGGCAAAAAACTTGCCACTTCCCTGACTAGTCCCTGCCATAACAAGCAGGATTTCAAAGCGATTGAACGATTCTTGATAGCAGGATTGAATTTTGACTTCAATTGGCACAACCAATGCGGTGCGGTTGGATCTCCAATCGTGACCGACTGACACAAGAGAATTCTGATTCTCGGTTGGGGAGTGATTGCTACCGTTTATCCGTAGTGTGATCATGCTCACCGAATTTCAATCGCGTCCTTCTGATGTTACACGGCGTAATCTGAACCGAAGCCTGGGCGACGCCGCCTGCTTTGGTGGAATGGTGGGTTTTGGTGAAACCTATTTTGCCGCGTTTGCACTTGCGGTTGGAATTGGTGAGGCTCTAGCTGGAATTATAGCTAGCGTTCCTATCATGATTGGCGGAGTCATGCAACTCGTCACGCCGCGGTTGGTCCGTTGCTTTGGCGGGCCAAAGCGTTGGATTGTGTTGGGTGCCTGCGTGCAAGCGGCTTCCTTTATTCCGTTGATCTATGCCGCATTTCTAGGCGAATTATCCCCTCTCGCGATCATTGTGATCGCTTCTCTCTATTGGACTGCAGGCTTATCGGTAGGGCCAGCCTGGAATGCTTGGGTGGAGCGCGTCGTGCCTTCGGAAGGTCGGGTCCGCTTCTTCTCTCGGCGGACGCGATTGCAACAAATTGCAACTTTTGTCGCCCTGATGATTGCTGGCTGTGTGCTCTCGATTGCGACAAGCTATGGCCGCACGCTGGAAGCATTTGCGATCCTGTTTGCAATTGCAGGGGCGGCGCGATTCTTGTCAGCAATGCTGGTCCACAGGACTGAAAATGATTGCGAGGATCAAAGTGCGGCAGTTGCAGAGTCACAGACCTTGGATGGCTATCGCAGGCATCAATCAACTCTTGCGACAGCGCGTCGCTTGCTGATCTATCTAGTTAGTATGCAGATTTTCATCCAATTGAGTGGGCCATTTTTCGTCCCGTACATGCTAAACGAGCTGGAACTCAGCTACGCTGCATACGTCGGTTTGATTTCATTGGCGTTTATTGCCAAGGTCGCTTCGATGAGCTTCTGGGCCGGTGTGGCGGAAAAGCACGGATCTACGCGGGTGTTATGGTTTGGTGGACTCGGCTTGGTACCGTTGGCTGGTATGTGGATTTTGTCAGGCGATTTATGGTGGATTGCCGTGATACAAATCGTCAGTGGTTTTGCTTGGGCAGCCTATGAGCTAGGTATGTTCCTTACACTTTTCGATTCCCTGCCACCGCAGATGCGAACGAAAGTTCTGACCTACTACAACTTCGCATCATCCATTGCAATATGCATCGGGGCGCTTGCCGGTGCTTCGCTTTTGACGTGTTATGGATCGTGTCAGGAAACTTACTACATTCTCTTCGGAGTTTCTTCGATTGGGCGCATGATATGCCTTGGTCTTTTGCTTGGGCTCATATTGCCGTCTAGTCAGATACGATTCATTGCAACACGAGTTTTATCGGTTAGGCCAGGCGCGGGAAGCATTGTTGCCCCGATCACGGCAAGTGTTGAATGCACCCGCGACAAGACTCCCGCTACGATCTCGCAGTAATCATCTGATTTTGCTTGGTGATTTCATTCTCTGCAGCGAATGCAAGGAAACTGGAACGCCCTGCCCCGAAACAATCTCCAAACGACATCCACTTCAACGTAGTAAGAAGATCCCATGAAAGGAGCAAGTATGAACAGAGACTCGCGAGAGCGATCGGCCAAGTACCGAGGCCACGACGATGATAACATCAACAACGATGACGACCGAAGGCACATCCGGCGTGAACGTGATGAACCCAGACGCAAGGACTGGCGTTCCGAGGCTGAAGTACTTGATGATGATATCAAACTAGATTCATTGTCTTCCGATACTGACGAATCTCAGTAGTCGGTGCAGAGGAAACGAAGAAGCTTAACTCAGAGTGTGGGCCGGTGTTCATTTCGGGCCGGTTCATTTTTTGCGTGGAGTTTCGTTAAGAAACGCATCCAGGAGTAGCAGCATCTTCTCGACCGCCGAGATGTTTGCCGTTTCCATCTGGGTGTGGTATCCCATCGTTGGCAGTTGTAGAGTTGTTCCAGTTGCGAACTCTGGGACTGCCTCAATCAGCCTACCCAACTCAGTTCTACCAAGTGAAAGGGGCTTCTCGCGACGTTGATTCAAGTCTGTGATATACTCGTCTTTGAATCGGTACCGGATGTTGAGACGCTCGCACTTTTCGCCAAGTTGTTCGGTTAGCGGTTGGCTGAACTGGGCATTGGCGTCGCGACGACGAAGCACCACATCTTGATTGGCTAGTTCTGTTGCGTCGGGAAAGGGGCTTGTATCTAAAACGAGAAGTCTCTCCGTTTGCACATTTTTGCGCTGAAACCACTCGGCCAGGTAACGCCAGCTTCTCCCAGCTTCTTCGCCGGCGGTAAAGAATGCTGTACCTTGAAAACCACGACGAAACAACTCGATGCTCATTGCAACTGTGACGACATTGTCTAACTGAGCCGAAATGGTGTCGCGGTTTACGATCAGGCGATCGATGAATGAAACCGGTGTACCGATGGGGAGAAATTCAAGGCCTTCAACGTTGAAAAATAGGTTGCGACGGCGAGGGCAGATGGCTGCACCCATAATGACGCCTTGACCTAGATAGGTGCCTGATCGAGCCGTGTGTGCTTGAACACGTGCTCCTTGGAAACGACCGGCAATCATGTCCATCAGTTGTTCGGAAACTGAGTCGCCGTTGAGTTCTCCTCGGTTTCCTGCAATAAAAGCTGCGTACTGAAATTCATTTGGGCCGGTACACAAGAGCCCATGACGGTCTACGTGGGCGGACAAGTAAGTGCTAGTTGGATGAACGCCTTCAGCGACTAGCAGGCCCATGTACTGCGTTACTTTGACGCCTAGGTCTTCGAGTTCACGCCTCACGATTTGGAAGAAGGCGTCTTCAACTCCGACGATGCATGGCTCTCTCACCAAGGACCGTAGCAGAGTCAAAAAGGCGCCGAGATCGTTTTCAGATTGAATCACGTGCAGTACTCCATCCGGCTAGCATCTTGCTTACGATTTTATGCTGCACAACAGCATCGCGTTTGTAAAAGCGACTATTGATTTCGAGCTCTATGCCCATGTAATCGCTGGCATGAAAGCAGGTTCGCAGCCATGTAGTTAGCCCATCGTCAACGCCAGCGTAAGGTTGATTTGCGTGAACTCGGAGCGTTGGCGACTCGCGCTGAATTGCAGCCGCCCAGTGATCGCAAAGAGTTTTTTCGAACCGACGATCCGGATCGAAAAGCAAGCCCACATCAACGGGACGCCAAACCCCCGCCAGCCTAGGAACGAAAGTGTGCACTGAAAGGTGAATCACACGTTTTCCTTCAGCGATGTGCGAGGCGATTCTGCTACGTACTCTTTCGCGGTATGGGCGATGAAATTTGTTAATGAGGGTAGCGCGAGCCAAATCGTCAAGTGATCGAGTAAACTCAGAAAATATGGTGGAGCTGTCTGAGGAGCGATTCAAATCGACGAGTAGCCTTGTTGTTCGGGAAGTGATCCAGTCGTCGCACTTTTCGATTGGGCCTGGACAGTCAACCAGCAGCGCCGTTGCGAACTGTCGAGACGCCTGTAGCGCTCCGGGGTCATAGCCGCGGTGGCTACGAAGCATGCGCGCTGCGTGCTTGCTATTGAAAAGGCCTGAGTATTGCTTGGGAACAGTATTGCCACCGTGCTCACAAGACACAAGAACGATATGGGGTTGCCTAATCACGGAACAAAGGGTTCCCACTGGACTAGGCAGTCTGCAATCTCTCCGTAGACTGCCAAGCAGTCTTCACGCGAGAAGTCTTTCCCAAGGGCACGGCGTATTCGCGACGCCAGCGTGCCGTGACGTTCAATAATCTCAAGTGGGGCAAATAGACTAGATAGCCCGGTGTCGTTGCGGATGACCCGGTCCAACAATGCCGTCCAAATTTGCCCGGCTGATCTTTTGGGTTCGTTGACACCCAGGGCGGCAAGATACTTCGGATTATCAATGACGGCTCGTTCCGCGTCTTTGGATACAAGGTCGAGAATACCGCGAAGTTCCATGGTCCCAAGCGTCTGTTGTTGGGCAAGTGAAGAAAAGCGTTCTTCCGACAAAGCCCGAACAATTGCAGTTACAGCAGCACAAATTGCTACGTCTCCGCCCGGGTATTCCTGAACATCCATAACGCGAATTTCAATCGAACCGCGATCAAATCGAGCAATGGCTCCCCTAGCGTTCAAGAATTCGAGCTCTAAGACGCAGCCTGGATCCAGGGGTGTCATCGCCTCGCGAATGGGTTCTAGCACCGTCTTGCGATGAGTCGCTTCATCAATGATCGGTTCTGGAATCAATTGTCCTGTCAAGCTCGGAACACGAGCCGCGTGGCTCGCGTAATGGTGCATTCGTGTGTCAGCGTATCCGGTGTAGGCATGTTCCGAGATGGGAGAGCTTGCCGCTAGCGCAGGCAACAGCGGAAGCACTAAACGAACCGCAGTATGCAGTCTGGCAAACTCTTCGTCCCCGCAGAACGGCAGGTTGAGGTGAACGCTCTGGACATTTGCCCACCCGTGGCGCCGGCAGTTGAATACGCGATCGTAAGCTCGGTAGATCTTATAGTTATCATGGGGCCAAAGGAGCGTCTCCCGGGCTGGATTCATCCAGGGGTGCATTGCGGTGGGCAACAGCCTAGCATTTAGTCTATCTAGGTGCGGTGTTAGAGCACGAATTGCCTCCTCGAACTGAGATGGGAGTGGCCGAAACTTCGAAGATGGCTTGGTTGTTTTGAGTTCGACGACATGGAGCGCCAATTCATTGGACCACGTTATGGGGCCAATTTCGACATCGCTAGCGATGTGTCCATCTGCCAGCATGGCAAGCAAGCTATCGGCAACAGGACGGACATCCAGCGTCTCACGATCCACGATCATATATTCCAATTCGATGCCAAACGCTTCGAATAGATGCAGTGGTGCGTTCAGAGTGTTCTCCATTTAGTGCTCTTGGAAACTTTGGTTTGTTCGATCCTGCTCGCAAAGGAGTGCATAATTTTGCGGTACAATTCATCGCGCAAAATTGCATCCTCGACGCCAGAATCCAGATTCGGATTGTCGTTGACTTCAATGACGAGAAAATGATTGTCGACTTGTTTTACGTCGACACCGTAAAGGCCATTCCCGATGAGTCCAGCAGCCTTGACGGCGATGGAAACGGCTCGGCGCGGAGCAGTCTCGATGGGGATCGTCTCGCACCTACCGAATTTAGTCTTTGCGCCTGCCTCAGTTGAGTGCTTTGCAATTTGCCAGTGGCCGCGAGCCATATGGTATTTGCAAGCGAACAGCGGTCGACCATCCAGGACACCGATCCGCCAATCGAAACTAGTTTGTAAAAACTGCTGAACGATCACAAGTTCCGAGTCCTCGAAGAACTCGTTCAATCGTTGGTGGAATTCTGCGACATCATTCGCCTTGACGACACCTTTGGAAAACGCACTGTCGGGCCGTTTCAAAACAACTGGAAAGCAGACCATGCTAGCGATCGTATCCGTGTTGCGTCGGTGCACGATCCACGTTTGTGGAGCGGCAATTTTGGCTCGCGCCAAAAGCTCAGCAAGGTAAACTTTGTTGGTGCATCGGAGGATTGAAAGCGGGTCATCCATAACGACTAGGCCCGCGGCTTCAGCTCTCCGCGCCATGCGATAAGTATGGTGATTGACGGCGGTCGTTTCGCGAATGAAGAGAGCATCAAATTCTAATAGTCTTCCCGCGTCGTTTCGCGTAATCAGCTCTGCAGCGATGCCTTCTCCCGCTGCAGCTTTGATGAGCTTTTTGATCGCAGCTTCATCTGACGGCGCCAGGTCTCCTTCATCTGGATTGTGCAGAATCGCCATGTCGAAACGCATTTGTCTACGAGCTAGCCGTCGAGAACTTCTTCGCGAAAAGTGCCGAGCGGCTGCTTCTGCTACAAATTCGCGATGTTGTTCAGGAATCTGCTTGAGCGCGATCGCCGAGGCACTTCGCAGCCGCCACTTGCGACCACGCTTGAATTGAAATCGCATGAGTGGAGCCTGAAACAGCCCGTACAATTCTCGTGCAAGTCGATCGTAGCGCTTGGCTAGGTTCTTTCCAAAGTAAACGCTCAGAGTGAATTCATCCCCAGTGAGACCCTTTAGGGATGTTTCAATTAGCTCATCCAGAGCCGGGGGGAGCAAGCGAACGGCAGAAGATCCATGCAAGTCTTGGATCGTGGAAACATCAGGGATGGGACGGTGCCCACGAGCTTCAGCCAAAAGTGAAACGTAATAGCCAATGCTCTGATAGCTGTATGAGCGACTGAGATTATACACACGAGTGCCGCGTGAGTGACACGTGTCGGCCCTCGTCAAATAGTCGCGGGCGTCCATATGTTGAACATCAGGAAAGTCACCTAACCAGTCGTCAGAAGCTTCGGCGACGAGAATAGTATTCATGAACGTGTTGACCGAGGGCGGAGAATGAGGAGGTTTGCGTCGTAGGTGACGATCCCGAGTAGGATTGCAGTTGCAAGCCGCGTGAATTCGACTTCGTAGTGCCCGTCCTCCGTGACAGCGTTCGGCTGCAATGGGTCGGCTATATGAATGGTCTGACGCTCGGGGTTGTAGCCGTGCAAGACAACAAAATGCCCCTGCGGCTCACCGGAAACGTCATCGCTGATAGCCACAACGTTACCATCGCGTAAAGCCATTCGTTCTCGTGATTCTTGATAAAGATACGTTGCACTGAGGCCGCAGAGCACCGGCAGCCCATGGTCGAAAGCATCGCTCAACAAATGAAGCTCCAGCGGCTGGGTCGTCAATTGTCCTCCCAGTTCCAAGAAATTGATATACGCGTCGGTGGCAACAACCAAACGCTCAAAATCGACACCTTTTACACCACGCTTAGCCGAGACCTGGGCCCGTAGCTTGTTTGCTAGAGTTGCTTTCGGGACAGAACGGCCGTCTTGTCGAAACCAAGTTGGGTCAAATAGCTGCAAATTGAAAGTCACGATTGTCGCGTCGAAACCATGACGAAGCGCGTTGCACGCCAATTCAACCGACAGAACACCGCCCCCAGCAAGCTCCTTGATTTCAACTGCAAGCTGGTTGGCATCAACATCCGCGTTCCAAAATTGATAGATGGCTTGAAGGCAAGTCGCCCCACAGCTCGTTTGGGTTTGCTGCGGCTGGATACGGATTCCCAATATTTGGTCGTCCATGTTCTCTTGGGCGCCAAACATTGTCTGTCGAGTCCAATTGAAGCAAGTGCTACGGAGGTTGTGATTGGCTCCGAGCGGCAAAGCAGTTGCCGATCAGATTGAGGGCTTGCTTGTGTAGCATGGCTCGTGCCAAAGGGGCCGATGTAATCAATTCTGTTTGAACAAGCGGCTTTGGTACGAGGCTGCGGATTGGCAACCAAGTCGTTGATGCCATGTCGGAAGTGTTTTCTGTCGGAAGTGCTGACAACTTTTTTCCATCCAGATTTGCATCATGTGAGTTGTCTGGCATTCGCTTTTCGTTGTTGAGGTGCAGGTAGGTGTTCGTGATGACTTGCGGAAATATCGCACTATTTTGGTCTGTAACTGACGCAAAGCCGGTTTTGCTAGCGATCGCCCGCGGTAGGTTCTTTGCCGATTGCTTCGCCTGCGAACGCTGTGCTGGAAAAAATTTTTCCACTTGTTGGGTAGCTCGTAAGCAGCAATGACTTGGCGTTCACTAAGGCGGGCGGTTGATGCAACTTGCTGACCCCGTCCGCGTTCCCTAGAGGTCGGGTTAGAACTGTTTCGCGGTACGCTCAATTGAATGTCTGACAGCAAGCTGACATCTCGGCGTTTACGATAAATCTTCCAACGTGAATCGAGCTTTTCAAATTCATCGCTCAGATCACCTGGCGATTCGCTCGATCCCAGCATCAGAAATCCACCAGAACGCAATCCAAAATGAAAGAGTGACAGAACTTTTCGCTGCGCCTCGGGGCGGAGGTAAATCAGCATGTTTCGGCAGGTGACCAGGTCGACCTTGGTGAAGGGGGCATCTCTCAAAACATTGTGACTGGCAAGGATCACCATCTGCCGAATCTTCGATGTTACTTGAAAAATGTCTCCATTTCGAGTGAAGTACTTTTCGAGCCGATCTCGACTCAACCCTTGAAGTTGTTGAGAACTGTATTTCCCTTCGCTTGCAAATTCGATGCTTCCCCGGTGGACGTCGGTTGCAAAGATTTTGATTTCGCCACGGAAGCCCTGTTGCTCTGCTTCTTCGTCCAAAAGCATGGCGACCGAGTATGCTTCTTCACCCGTAGCGCAAGAGGCAACCCAAACTCGAATCTCGTTCGTGCCATTCTTCTGGTTGACAACTTCGCTAATGACTCTCCGCTGTAGCGATGTGAAAGCGTCGGCATCGCGAAAGAACTGTGTCACACCGATCAGCAGATCGCGATAGAGCGAGTCGAGCTCTTGTTCGTCTTGTTCAAGACGTTTCGCATAGTTGTCGAGAGTTTCGTCCCGCATCATTTGCAAACGACGTTGAATGCGACGGGCAACTGTATTTGTCTTATATGCGGCGAAATCCAGCGAGAATCTATCGCGAAGCAATGCGAAAATTCGCAGCATTGGGTCTACTTGATCGTCCGGCCCCCCCGACCGCAGTCATCAGTTTGCGGCCATGTACAAAACGATCTAGCGTTGCGCCAATGGCCTTTGCATCGATGACAATGTCAGCACAACCGGTATCGATCGCTGCTTTCGGCATGCCATCGAACTGCGCCATTTCCGGGGTCTGGACGACCACAAGCCCACCTTGATCGTTGACGTCAACCAAGCCGCGTGATCCGTCCGAGCCCGTGCCGGACAGAATGATTGCAATCGCGGACTCACCACAGTCTCGAGCGAGAGACCGAAAAAAGGGTGTCAATTGGAAGGCTTAAACCATCGTCTGGATCCTTGTCGGTTAACAACAAGTTGCCGCCTGAAATGATCATCTCCTTCTTGGGAGGAATCAGGTAGATACAGTTGGCTTGGACAGTCATCCCGTCTTCCACACGATGGATCTTCATCTGCGTCCGCCGACGAAGCAATTCGTCCATCATGCTTTTAAAGTCTGGAGACAAGTGTTGGATGACGACAAAGGCCATTCCAGTGTCTGGGCGGATGTTTGCAAACATGCTTTCGAGGGCTTCCAAGCCACCTGCTGAGGCGCCGACGCCAACGACGTGAGTCGGTCTCGCGACCTCTAAAGCGTTGTCCGCGGTGTTTTCAGGAGAGCCTGGCTCAGGCTTGAGCATCGAAAGATCCTTTGATTCGCCAGTTAATTCGGATGGAAGCCAGTTGGTTGGCTGGGAGTAGCCATGGAAACTAATTACCCGCTTGGAAAAAAATTCCTAAGCACTGCCGGGAGTTTCAACAGTCAAATGGTGGTCATGTGCAACTAAGTTTCCACGACGTTGCGGATATTTGTTCTCTAGCTCGAGCAGTTCGAGTCGTAGCCGGTCTGACTCCACAGGGAAGCCCTGCTGTCCCAGTTCTGCGAGCCGCAAAGCAATGTCTCGAGCGCGAGCCGCGTCGGACTCGACCGTTGCGAGCCATATGGCTGCTAACCTCCATTGTTCAGACTCCGCACCGCGCGTGGCGCTTGCGACGGTGAGGGCTTGACGACTGCGAATGCCATTCAGGTCAAGTTTCATGGGACCAAACTCAGTTGGCCAGTCACATCCCGTCCAAGGGTCACAAGGCCGCGACTGCTCAGGGACAACTTTCAATGGGTCGTTTACATCGTTCATGCCTACCGTCTCCAAGGACTGTTCCGCACCAGGAAATGCCTGCTTCCGACCCTGGCTGGCAAACTGCGTGCCCAAAATGTTGATTCGTGAAATCCTCTCACAACGAAGCCTTGTTGGCATGGCTGTTGCTCGCTGAGAACCTTCCTAGAGTGAATTTGCTATAACCTCCCGCAAGTGTTGCCGCTGTGCCATGTCGTGAGCTCGGATATGCCGTTTAGAAGTTTTGCTTTCCCTGCTTCGATTGTCTTTGCGACGATTTACATCGTATTGTCGCTTTGGATCGGTTTGCGGAATATCGGCGATGCGAATGAACTGGAAAGCCAACTGACCGCGGCCCGCGAATATCGGCAGGCGATCGATCGATACCATGAAGCGCTTCTCGCTTCCGCAACTCGAGCTTGGAAATTCCGAGCCGATGGGAATGACGCCGACCGAACGCTTGCCCTGGAACGTTTGGAACAGGCTAGGCAGGCACTCTTGGATTTGGAATCGGCAGACCAAAGGGTTCGGTTCGGGTTGGACAATTGGCTTGACCCCAGCAAGGCGCAAGTTGGTCTGGACGCGGTACGGCTGATTGCAAGCGAAACCGATTCGGCGAGCAAGAATCGTGTTGAAGTCGCGTCTTCGAGGTTGCAGGAGATCAGGCAACAGGCCCTGGCAGTCATCCGGGAGCTGGATAATCGGATTGACCGTTGGCAGCCTGAGCTGACAAGTGGTCGCAAGCTCATTCGATCACTGCTGATTTATGGCCAACTGGTGATGCTTGGCTTGCTAGGTTTAATCTATGTGTCGCGGCGTGCTGAGGACGAGCTGCGCAATAAAGCGGAACGCGAGCAGCGTCGGTTCGCCATGATGTTATCTGAGATTCCTGAGCCCATATACGTTGAAGACAGCGATGGTCGCATTGTGTTTTGGAATGCCGGAGCGGAAAAACTCTATGGAAAGTCTGCCGCGAAGATGGTTGGGAAGATCGCGGACGAAGTCTTTGAAATGAATCCAGTGTCACCAAGCCATTCATCCCAGCATTCAGATGACTACCGGACTGCTCAGCGTTGGAAAGGAGAGATGCGCGCAGCCGGAGCGTGCGGCCGAACGCTGCATATTGAAAGACGCAAGACGAAGATCATGGAGGGTGCTCAAGTCGCAGGCGTCGTGGTGCTTGACCTTGATCTTGGCGAACGCAAGCGTAGCCAGATTGTAAACCGCCGGCGTCAACGGTTGGAAGCTCTGGGGACGCTTGCCAGTGGAATTGCACACGACCTTAACAACTTGCTGACTCCGATTTTGATGAGCAGTAAGATGCTCGCCAGGCGAGATGCCAAAGTAGATCGGGACGGCTTGATCGACACAATTGAGCAGGCGGCCAGCCGTGGCGCGGGGTTGATTGAGCAGCTATTGCTGTTTGCTCGAGGAGGGGAGAGCCAGCACACAACGCTGGATTTAGCATCCGTGCTTCAGGATACCGCAAAGATCTTGCAACGGACGCTTAGCAAAGATATCAAGCTCGAATTGACGATCAATGACAGCCTTCCACCTGTTCATGGCGATGAAACTGAGATAAGCCAAGTCGTTATGAATCTTGCGATAAACGCACGCGACGCTATGCCCAATGGTGGCAGGCTTGGCATCCTTGCCGAGGTCGTCCATCTTGAAAAGGAAAGCTACTTTGCCTTTACAACGCTCGGTGAAGGGAGCTACGTCCGCGTCGCCGTCAGTGATAATGGGAGAGGTATCTCTCCAGAGCAGCGTGATCGGATCTTCGACCCCTTCTTTTCCACCAAGGAGCGAGGACAGGGTACTGGGCTCGGATTGTCAACGACTTTGGGAATCGTGAAGAGTCACCAGGGGGCCATGGATGTGAAATCCGTCGTTGGAGAAGGGACCACCATTGCAGTATTGTTGCCCACACAAAAACCTACAGTCAGCTAAGCGAAGCATTCGGAAATGAATCCACCAAAACTACTGGTTGTTGACGATGATCCATTGATATTGCGATGTATGCAGTTGTGTTTGCCTGAGCCGGACTACAACGTGCTTACGGCTGGTACAGCCGAAGCTGGACTACGACTCTTCCAGGAGCAGCAAGTTGATGCTGTTCTATGCGATATCCAGTTGCCCGACCGCTGTGGGTTGGCTGCAGCGGCCGATATGCGAGAACTGGATCCCCGGACCCCCGTTATTTTGATTACGGGACATGGAACCGCAGAAACTGCCATTACGGCGATGAGCAACGGGGCCTTTGACTATGTCACGAAGCCGTTCGAGCCTGATGAAATTCTGCCGCTAATTGAATCAGCACTCGAAACGAGCCGCATGGCAAAGCAGCCAGCCCTCCTGCCGAGTGACACGATTGCGCATTCAAACGCCACAAATAACGTTGATCGGGTTCTGGGCAATTGTGATGCGATGGTTGAGGTGTTTCGAAGCATCGGGCGCGTTGCATCTCGCGATGTTGCGGTGCTAATTTTGGGTGAGACTGGGACTGGAAAAGAGGTCGTGGCTCGGGCCATCTACCAACATAGCAAGCGATACCCACAGATATTTCACGCGATCAATTGTGCGGCAATCCCAGAAAATTTGCTGGAAAGCGAGTTGTTTGGCCATGAGAAAGGCGCCTTTACCGGTGCAGACCAGCGGCGAGTCGGAAAGTTTGAAATCTGCAACAAGGGCACCTTGTTCCTGGATGAGATCGGTGACATGTCACCGGTAATGCAAACAAAGCTACTGCGAGTGCTGCAAGAAAAGCAATTTGAACGTGTCGGTGGCTCCAAGACGATCGAATCTGACGTTCGAATCATTGCCGCCACGAACCGGAGTCTGGAATCCGCCATTGCTGACGGCACTTTTCGCAGCGACCTTTTTTATCGCTTGAATGAATACACCATCGAGTTGCCGCCGCTGCGAAAACGTGGATCAGATATTCAGATTATGGTCGAGCACTTCTTTCACCTGTTTTCGAGACGTTTGGAAAAAGAGTTCGTCTCGATCGCGCCAGAGACCATGAAACGCTTGTGTGCTCACCATTGGCCTGGAAATGTTCGCGAGCTTCAGGGGGTGATCAAGCAGACGCTGCTCAAGGCAAGCGGGCCCGTAATCGTCCCGGCATTCCTGCCAGCGTTCCTGCAGGACGGCGTCGAGGAAACCAAGCCGTTTGAAAAGCCTTGCGCCTGGGAAGGTGGTTTTCTTGCAGAGGTTGACCGGCTTATCGACTCGGGGTCACATTTAATCAACGACGAGATAGCTGACCGAATCGATTGGCTTTTGTTCTCTCGCGTGCTTGACGCAACGGGCGGCAATCTTAGTGAAGCGAGCAGTCGGCTCGGCATTAGTCGGCCAACCCTGCGAAATCGCTTGAAGCAACTGAACATGCGTTTCACGAGCTGACTTGCCCCTGACACAGGAATAGAGTAAAACTCCAAAAAACAATAGCTTGACACCTCGGGAGGTTCCGATATATTGAAGGTGTTCGGTTTAACTATCGAGGTGAATAATGGCTATCAAGCCGGCGAAGGCAAAAACGAAATCCAAGGCCGCAAAGCCTCCTGGCGAAGTGGAGAACTTTGCTGCGGCGGCTGAGTGTTTGAAAACCCTTGCGCATCCGGTTCGGCTTCGCGTTGTGCAAATGTTGTTGCACGGTCGATTCACGGTTGGCGAACTGGCCGAAGATAGCAAGATTCCGGACAATGCGATGTCCGACCACCTGCGGTTGTTGCAGCGTTGTGGTTTCTTGACCAGTGAACGTGACGGGCGACGTGTTTACTATCGGGTTGCTGAGCCACATCTAAAACAACTGATGGCTTGTATCGAAGGGCGTTTTCTTCCATCGGACTAATCCGATCGATGGAATCACTACATCGGTCGCACCTAGAATACGAATAACAGAGCGGGCAGCGGCATTTCGCTGCTCTCAAATTTACAAAGATACATCAGAACCTCTTGATGTTTCGAGGGGTTGTATTTCAGAGAATTGCAAAGGAGTACCTGGAAATGCAGACGATTGACGTCAACGCACTTGCGCGACAGCAGCAAGAGGGCAAAGTTGAGCTGATTGATGTTCGAATGCCGACAGAGTTTCGTGAGGTGCATGCACAGGGAGCGGTGAACGTGCCGCTTGATTCGCTTGATCCAGCTAGCGTCGCGAAAGCGTATGCGAACGGCTCGGGTAAAGCCATTTGTGTGATTTGCAAGAGTGGCGGTCGTTCCACAAAGGCAACGCAAAAGTTCCTCGACGCGGGGATCGAAAATGTGATCAACGTCGAAGGCGGAACGAACGCTTGGGTCGAAGCCGGTCTACCGGTTCAACGCGGCAAAAAGGCAATGTCACTTGAACGGCAAGTTCGAATTTTGGCTGGATTCCTAGCTCTTTTAGGAGCAGTGCTTGGATTCTTCGTCCACGAGTACTTCATCGGGCTGTCGGCATTCATCGGCGCTGGGCTAATGTTTGCTGGAATTACGGACACTTGCGGGATGGGCATGATGCTCTCCAAAATGCCCTGGAACAAAGTGCGCGGCGATTCCTGTTCGGTATAGCCTGCTCGGCGACACTTCCTGCCGAGCTTCTGCGATGAGTTCTAAGCGAAAATGTGGGGAGTAGCATTGCAGGGAGGCTGCGGCTAGGTGCCGGACTGCTATAGTCATTTGGTGTGATTTTACGAATTCGAATGTCTGAGCTAGGGCTTCAGCGGTACTACCTTCGCAACGCCAAACGGCGGCCGATGAAGTGCTGGCGTCAGCTTGCCCAACGATAATGAGGAAACAGAAATGAAGCGTGCGCTGCAGTTTGACGGGTTAAAGGCTTATGTTGCGATTGCGTGCTTGGGGGCTATGGTCTTGACAGGCTGTGGTCCAACGAACGATCCGGCTGACGGTACCGATGACGGGGCGGAAGCGGCTGCTGTTGAAACCGAAACGGACGAAGGCTCATCCAGTGAGGATGCTGGCGGCGATGGCTTCAGCCTCACGCCGGATAACACAAAAATTCAGTTCGTTGGCAATCACACAGGCGACGATCCGAAGCCAAGAACTTGCACGTTCAACGGGTTCGATGGAAAGCTGGAAATTGTCGATGGGCAACTGGCAGGGCTGAACATCACGATTGACACCAACAGTATTGAAACGGAATTTGAGAAGTTGACGACTCACCTGAAGGCAGCGGATTTCTTTGATGTAAAACGCCACGCTTCGGCGGCTTTCCGGTCGACTTCAGTCAAGGCGTTGGATAGCGGGGAAGTTGAAATCAGCGGTGATTTGACGCTGCTCGGAGAGACGAAGCCAATTACGTTTCCCGCACAATTTTCTGCAGAGGGCCCCTCGCTGACGGCCGAATTCGAGATCGATCGAACGTTGTGGGGAATGGACTACGACCCGAGCAAGGTCGAAAAGATGGTGGAGCTATCCGTTACTGTTGGCATGTAGGGGCTCTTCATGCTGCTCACTTTAGCGGATGTTCTCTTCGGATTCCTACTTCCTGCGGCGGTCGCTTTTTCGGTGCTTTGGGTTGTGCGGCGACTGACGCAGCTTGCTGGCGCGTGGCTTGCCGTGGTGTCAGCCGTAGCGTGGGCCACGGGAACACTTGTTGGATATTTCACGCTACAGCTTGGTCCAATCCTCCCAACAATGGATCGTGAATGGATTCCGTGCGCTGGCGTCCTGGCTTTGCTTCTCTCTAGCTTTTTGGCCAACCGCGGGTGGTTGCAGTTGATTGGCTGGGTAGGAGCGGTTGCAGCGATCACTCTGCTCGCTTTTTTGCTCGTGCCAGACTGGGAGACGCTGAAAACAACTCGCACGTTGTATCAAGCAGCATGGAGCGTCTTAACAATTGCGCTTACCGGAGTCCTCGTTTGGACAACCTGTGACGGCACAGAAGACGATGGGGCTTCGGCGGTCGGCGGGCTAACCTCCCAGGCAACTCAATTGTTTTGCCTGCTTGTGCCTAGTGCATTAGCCTTTCCTGTGCTCGCTCTCAGCGGTAGTTTGCGTTTCGCCATGATTGCGTTTTGCCTGGCCGGTGGTGGCCTAGGTGTCTTGCTTGCACTGCTCTGCTCCCCAAGTCGCAAGAGGATGGAATTTACAGTCTTAGGTGGTGGTCTCGTTTGGGCCTGGGTGCTTTCCGCGACATTGCTGACCGGGCTGCTGAACTCCTGGTCGTCGATTCCTGTATTTACTTATGCCGCACTGCCATGGACGGGCGTGGTGGGTATCCTGCTCGAGCGTCGCCTCTCCCAGTGGACGAAGTCTTGGGGGATGATTCTCATTCCAATCGGTGTGAGCATTGCATTGTGCAGTGTTTTGTTGGCGATCGCAATTGCGGCAGAATGGGAAGCGATCACCCAGCCAGATATGTACTAGTCGCACGTTTGGCAATGTTTTTATCACTGTTGCGTGTGTGTGTTTTCGGTGCGCACGACAAGTGAACGCACAGTAAGACTGAGAATTGAATTCATGAACCGCAACCAACCCGCAACCACAGATGACTCAAATGAATGGAGTCAAGATGCGGCTGATGTGATTGCGAGCCTCGCTGACAGGATACAGGCTGGTGAGCAACTGAGGTTGGAAACTGCCGTTGACGAATTCCCTGAACACGCCGAGGAGATTCGTGAAGTTTGGGGCGCCATTCTGCTGACGGAAGCTGTGGCGGCAAACGCAAGGTCAACTCCCGCCATAGACGCCACGCGGATGATGGGGGCAGGCGATGGGGAAAGCGTCAGTACCAATGCTCCAGCCATTGGTTCTTTGCCCTGCCAAATTGGTGACTATGAACTCGCTGAGGTTATTGGTCGAGGTGGCATGGGGGTTGTTTACCGTGCCCGGCAGATTAGCTTGAATCGCGAAGTGGCGATCAAGATGATCCACGAGAGCCGCCCAACGACGACGGATAACTTGCGGCGTTTCTTCGCCGAAGCAGAGGCAACGGCGCGTTTGGAGCATCCCGGGATCGTTGCTGTCTATGAGGTTGCCGAGCACGAGGGGCATCCCTATTTCAGCATGCAACTTGTTCATGGCGAAACACTGGCTGAGCTGCTGAAGCGAGGTCCCTTGCCGCAACGCAAGGCGGCTGAGTACATGGTGCAGGTCGCTCGCGCGATCGATTATGCGCATAGTCAAGGCATTCAGCACCGCGATATCAAACCTTCAAACATTTTGATCGACGGACATCAACGCGTGCGGGTGATGGATTTTGGATTGGCGAAGTTCACCGATTCAGCAGATCGTATCACGCACACCGGCACCGTCCTGGGAACTCCCAGCTATATGTCGCCAGAGCAGGCTTCGGGACGTTCGACTCTGGTTGGGCCTCAGTCGGACGTCTATTCCATGGGGACGGTCCTCTACCATTTGTTGGTTGGTCGCCCGCCGTTTATCGCTGATTCGCCCATGCAGTTGGCGCTGCAAATTTTGGAACATGATCCTCCGTTGCCGCGATTTCTCGAGCCCAGGGTCGATCCAGACCTCGACATGATTGTGCAACGTGCCATTCAAAAGCCAATGGATTTGCGTTATGCGACGGCTGCAGAATTGGCGGACGATCTCGAGTGCTTTCTGCGAGACGAACCGGTGTCTGCGCGAAGTGGTAAACTTGCACAGGTTGCAGCGCGATGGTTGCGGGAAACGCACCACGCGGCGGTACTCGAAAATTGGGGGCTGCTCTGGATGTGGCACAGTTTGGTGCTCATCATTGTTTGCCTGGCAACCGAGGCGTTTCACTGGGCGGGCATCTCGACACGATTTGCTTACGCTGGCCTGTGGGTATTCGGTCTAGGGACCTGGGCAGGCGTATTCTGGGCGCTACGCCGGCGGATGGGGCCAGTGACATTCGTGGAGCGTCAGATTGCGCACGTTTGGGGCGCGAGTCTGGTTGTTATCGCCGCGCTCACGCCCCTGGAATGGCTGTTGGGCTTAGAACCGCTGACTCTTTCACCCATCCTTGGGTTGGTTGGCGCGATGGTGTTCTTCGTCAAAGCTGGGATTCTGACGGGAGCATTCTACGCTCAAGCTGCGGCGTTGCTGGCGACTAGTTTTGTGATGGCTCTGCTACCGGACTTCGCGCACACCGTTTTCGGCTTGGTTGCTGCCGGTTGTTTCTTCATTCCGGGTCTGAAGTACTACCGGGTGCGCAAGCGAAGTGGTCACGCATCGTAGTGTTCTGCCTGCATTCGGCTCGTTCAGCCAGGCTCTTCATTGCCCGCAACGGGAGTGACGAGCCAAATCTGCTGGTTCTGTGCCAGGAAAATTCTTCGCTGATGTGTTTGAACTGATTCGCCCAACTCGCCAGCCTCGCGTGCTATGGAAGAACGCCGGCCTAGCGGATCGAGTGAACATTCAATTTGCTCGCGACATGTTGTTCCATCTTGCCCACCTCTGCGCCGAAGACACGCTGGTTGTACAACACCAAGGCTCGAAGGGCATGCCCGCGAGGACCGATGGGCCAGTCATATGAAGGGTTTCGGCCAACGGAATTGACCAGAAACTCGACGCCGCGCTGAATCGGCTCGCTTCGAAGGTGCTCATCAGGCAGCGAGTAAATCAGCCACTCTAAAATGTGACCAGTGGTTTGAACCTTACGTTCAACGTCCCGGTCCATTCCCCGGCCCTTAAACCATTCGGTGCTGAAGCTACCGTCCGGATTCTGCAGGCTCAGCGCGTAGTTAATGTAGTCGTTGACGTACTTTTCAGCTCGAACCCAGTGGCCCGTCATCGGCAATCCGTCTTGCTGCCGTTGGACGAGCGCGAAGCTAAGGCCCATAAGTCGGTGGGTGCCACCGCAAGCAGCACCAATTACAGGCTGTGCCAACTCTTCAGCAACAATCTTCTCTAGATTCCAAGACCGACGTCGATTGTCCCTCCAAACTTGATCGCCAGGCAGGTAATGAGAGAGTCCGATCAACTTAAATGTGAGCTCGCTCTTTTCGCGGCAGGTTGCCATTTCGTAGCGAACAAGGTCTTGGATTGAGTAGCGTTGTCTTCCGATCTGAATTGGATAGTCGATCCCGACTTGCGACTGGGCAAGGATTGCCAAAAACTGACCTTCGTGTCCCTGCATTCCAGGACCGAGGTTGGGGCGGAAGCCAGTGCGAGTTGGTTGGAACATCCGTTGTTTAGCGCAAACACCGTTGAAGCACATCCAGCCAATCGCGTTGGCGCTTTTTCGACCGGCGAGGACTTCTGTCTCGACACCAAAAGGCAGTGTCGCATGCATCAACGCCCATGGGCCTCGGCGAACGACATTCTCTGGGTTGGCGATGAAGTACTGGAGCGTTCGATTGATACCCTGTTCAATCCGAAGTTCGCGAGCAGTGAATTTCTTGGCGGCGAACGCTTCGTCAGTAATGCTCTGCTCAACAGGAGCTTCTATTTGTTTTGGCTTGACGGTCCGCTCTGCCTTGGGAGCATCGTAGGGCCGCTCGGTCTCTGTGAGTGGGATATCGTCAGGCTGTGGCCCCGATCCAGCAACTTTGCTTTCTGGAGAGCCGGGACATTCCGCGTCGTCTGTGCTGTGTTTACCCTCTACGGAATCCTCCGCGAGTTGCAAAGGTTTGGCTGCAGTTGGTAGGTCTAGGTCAGCCTTCGGTTCTGACAACTCGAGCTTGGGTTCGATTGTTTGAGCGTTGGATTTTGCTGGGGCGTCTTCATTCGAGCTGCCCAGCAGTTTGGCTCCAGGAGGCAATGGGGCTGGGGCGGCACCGCCGTAGGCTGTTCTGGGGCGTGAGTTGATTCGAGATACTGAATCGGTTCCCAGGTTCTCGATCCTCGCCGGCTCTTTGGAAGCCTCTTCGGCTACAACCGAAGATTGCTCAGCTTCGCTTGATTCCGGTGCATCTAGGGCGAGCGGAGATGCGACCACACTGGATGGTGCAGGTTTACGGTTTGCTGGCAAGTCATCCTTTTGAACGTTCTCAAGAGGAAGGCTTACGCTGGTCGACGCTTTGATCTTCTTGGCTGATGCCCCGGGGCCCGCTAGTTCGAGTTCATCTCCCGATGAAAGGCGAATTGCGTCGCGTTGTGCGGCGTAGTCTGTGGGAATCGGTGCTGCGCCCTCTTGCCCATGGATCGCCTTTTGAACCACTACCGATTGAGTCTTGGCGTCCTGCTTAACCGGCAAGCTCGGCGCCAGCATCAATTTGATTTGCACCCCGCCCGGCTGAGGCGATGAAGCTGGCTTGGCATCAACGTCAATTGGGGGAGACCCCAGCGCAGGGGTCCCCATCGAATGGATGCTGACAATCCCTGCAAGCGCAAGGGAATTGAGCCCGTTGACAAGCAGCATTGCTAGCCTTCTTCGCTTCATTGCGATGTTTGATGCATCGGCAGAACGAGGTGAGTTTTGGCAGGGAAGCAGTTTGAGCGGGGACGCCAAGCGGAGCTTCATGGCTCGGATTGCTCGCAGGTTGGTGTGTGGAATTTGACCCGCCTATCTTTGCTAGCAAAGGTTTGCGGCAGGGTGCGTACACAGGACTAACTCGGCACGTCCAGCGGGCAATCTAAAGTGCAACGATCGATGAGTTTAAAAGTTGCGGTAGAGGCGTCAAACGCAGGCAAAGATTGCGAGGTGTTACACTTGCAGACAACGAAGAAAATCGTCGAAAAGTGCAATCCTAGAGATTGTTTGTGGATTGCATTGGCTTTCGCCGGGGACGCGGCTTGTTCGCAATCAGGGTTCGAGCAATTCATTCAATGAAGATAGCGGAATATCGAATTTTTCGATCATCGTCTTTGCATTGACCTGCGAATTCGGAAATGGGTTGTAGAAGCTCGGGCTATCTCCAAAACTGACCGCCATGGCCCTGGCCGCTTGCACGGCCGAGCCATTGGGATCGA
Source organism: uncultured Pirellulaceae bacterium (assembly GCA_964411445.1). GTDB lineage: Bacteria > Planctomycetota > Planctomycetia > Pirellulales > Pirellulaceae > Aureliella. Next base: position 28,105 of record CAYPLE010000037.1, on the reverse strand, counting down.
CGGTCGAAAGTGTGGCTACGGCTTGCTCAAGTGGAACATTGGTTATGTTCGGCGGCGCGTAACAGACCATTTCACCGAAGCGGTGCTCTTCAATCAATCGAATTGCATGAGCGCCGTACTGAGTTGAAAGGCAGCGGTCGAAATAAGTCGGGTTGCCGCCCCGTTGCAAGTGACCGAGGACTACCGAACGTGTTTCCGTTTGCATGCGTGCTTGAATTTCATCGGCTACCAATTGCCCGATGCCGCCAAGTCGCGTTTGGCGATCTTTCGCGATACTCTCCAGCGTAACTTGTTTCCCGCCAGGCAATTTGGCTCCTTCGGCAACGACGATTAGCGTGAAGTCTTTGCCCATTTGCTTGCGCTGCAAAATCTTGGCACACACATTTTCAAACGTCCATGGGATTTCGGGGATGAGAATGACATCTCCGCCGCCAGCAAGTCCCGCGTGCAGCGCGATCCATCCAGTGTGGCGTCCCATGACTTCTAAAACCATAACGCGTTCGTGACTGGCTGCAGTTGTGTGCAAGCGATCAAGCGCGTTGGCGGCGCATGCAATTGCACTGTCAAAGCCAAATGTGAACGCTGTGCATGCTAAATCATTGTCGATGGTCTTGGGGACTCCCACGACGGGGATGCCAGCGTCGAACAACTGCTTGGCAATCGAAAGCGACCCATCTCCGCCGATGCAGATTAGCCCATCGATTTGCAGTTCGGAGGTGTTCTTCTTGACTTGCTCGATCAAGTCAGCGGGCACTTGTCTAGACTGGTCGGCTCCAACTTTGGCACTGAATCGGCCGCGATTGGTTGACCCAAGAATGGTTCCGCCTCGATCAAGAATATTGGCTGTATTTTCGATCGTCAGTTCCATGGTCTGCACAGGATCGGCCAAGCCTTCGAAGCCACGGCGGAATCCGACCACGTCGTAGCCAAGGAAGATGGCGGATTTGGTCGCGGCGCGGATAACGGCGTTCAGTCCAGGGCAGTCTCCGCCGCCTGTTAAGATTCCGATGCGATTACGAGTTTTTCTCACGTGTCAGCTCTTCGGGGTGAAGCGGCCGCCCTGCCCTACCAACGACTTTGGCAATGGTTCTTCTTTGGCAGTGGGTTCAGGTCGGCTCGGTTTTTAGTTTGAAAAAGAAATCAGCTCCGACGCGTCTGATTCCAGCAATCAATATGCGCTGATATGCTCGACGTACAAGGGTGGCGCTTGCCACACAACCGTCCCAGCGGCTACGTTTTTCGTGTTCAGTTGCTGGAAAGATGACTGCGAATGCTCGATATGTAATTGGTGAATATTTTGAAGAAGATTAACAAAAAACGTGCGCTCGAAATCCTCATGCGCGTTCTCAATATCCCTGGAATTAGTTGCCAGGAATCGTTAATAGCGAACGAGGTAAAAGCGATTCTGGCGGAGTCTGGCGTCGACAAGAAACTAATGGTGCATGATGCAGCGCATCGTAAATCTCCCGCAGGCGGCGCGGTTGGCAATTTGGTGGTCAAGTTGCCTGGTGACAATTCAAAGCCTCGATTGATGCTGTCAGCGCACATGGATACCGTTCCAATCTGCGAAGGCTGTGAGCCAAAGAAGAGCGGGCAAAAAATCGTCTCGGCCAACAAGCAAACTGGGCTTGGTGGTGATGACCGAGCGGGGGTTGCGGCTGCCTTGGTGGCCGTCATCGAGACATTGGAATCTGGCGCCTCGTATCCGCCGATCACACTGTGCTTTTTCGTTCAAGAAGAGATCGGCTTGCACGGCAGCAAGTTTATGAACGTCGCTAAGCTTGGGAAACCGAGCATGGCGTTGAACTTCGACGGCGGCGATCCGTACAAACTGACCATCGGCGCGACCGGCGGCGAACGGATGAAGATCTACTTGAGCGGCGTGCCCGCTCATGCCGGTATCGCTCCGCAGGCTGGTGCTAGCGCTATCGAAGCGGCCGGACTGGCAATTGCATCCCTAAAGACAAAGGGGTGGCTCGGAGCCGTTAAGAAGGGACGCAAGCTCGGAACAAGCAATATCGGTGTTATCAAAGGTGGGGCGGCTACGAATGTGGTGACGGACCACGTCGAATTGGCCGCTGAGGCGAGGAGTCATGATTCGCAGTTTCGAGACGAAATTGCCACTCGCATTCAAGATGCGTTTATCGAAGCAGCAGCCAAGGTTGCCAATGTCGATGGCGTGGCGGTGCAAGCTGATGTGCAAAGACGTGTCGACTACGAATCCTTCCGCTTGTCCGACCAGAGTGATGAAGTTCAGCGAGTTGCTCGTGCCATTGAGCAAACTGGTCAACAGGCGACTTTCGCAGTCAGCAACGGTGGCGTTGATGCAAATTGGCTGAACGCTCATGGCATTCCGGCTGTCACGCTGGGATGTGGACAACGTGAAATTCACACCAAAGACGAATGGTTGGACCTGCCCGATTACTACGCGGCCTGCCAAATTGCGAGAGGCGTGATTGAAAATGAAGGCTGATGACGAACTTTGTCTGTGCTTTCATGTGTCTTGGCGGAAGGTAATCAACTTCGCAAGGATCAACCGAGTGCGCGTGGCCAGTCAATTGGCAGAATGCCAGGGGGCGGGAACCGGTTGTGGATGGTGCCGTGGCGCGATGCGTCGCATCCTGGAGAAATCGTCGACGATTCCCGTCGATGGTGATCAGCTTGACGCCTGGCTGGAAGACGAATTCCCACGCAAGTCCGATCATGCGGCTGGACGGCAGCAGCATATTGCTGAAGGAAAAGGCCGCCCTCCAGCGTAGTAGGAGCCTTGATTGCCAACGTTGGGTTTTCGGGCGGCGAGTGTTGTCGGAAACACTTTTTCATACTACTGGGAAGCGGGACTACGGTGGCAGGTGAGTTTATTTATCCAGTGGGGACGCAAGTCGTCTCACTGAAGACTGTGTTTGGGCAAAGTGACAAAGTTGCTCATCCAGAAGGAGCGGTTGGAGTAATCGTGCGGTCCCCCGTTGATCAAACGCATGCATACAGGGTGCGATTTGCCGATGGTTATGAGGCCGCGCTCGGGCATCGGCAAATTGAGACACTCGCAAATTTCAAGCGAGAGAATGTTGGCCTTGGTGGGCAGGAAACGGTCTGCAGCGGACTCTACAGTCGCGTCATTCTGCGGTGTGTTATCGGCTCGAGGGCGTATGGCTTGGAGACCGAGGAATCCGACACCGATCGTCGAGGGGTTTATTTGCCCACTGCTCGGCAGCACTGGTCGCTGTGCGGTGTACCAGAACAATTGGAGAACGAGGAGACGCAAGAGGTCTACTGGGAGCTGCAGAAGTTCATTACCTTGGCACTCAAGGCGAACCCAAATGTGCTTGAATGCCTCTATTCTCCGCTCGTGGAATACAAGACGGGACTTGGTGCCGAATTGCTGAGCATTCGAGAGAGGTTTCTATCGCAATTGGTCTTCCAGACATTCTCAGGCTATGTCGCATCGCAATTTAAGAAGATGCAAGCGGATATTCGCAATCATGGCAATGTGAAATGGAAGCATGTGATGCATCTTATTCGGCTACTGATTTCTGGAACCAATATCCTCAATAAGGCCGAGGTGGCTGTGGATGTCGGTGAGCACCGAAGTGTTTTGTTGCAAATTCGAAGTGGTGAAATGCCATTCGAGCAAGCTGACCAACTTCGAAGTCACTGGCAGAATGAATTTGAAGCAGCTTTTAAGGTGACGCCGCTTCCAAAACGTCCGGACTACGAACGAGCTGGGGAATTTCTCGTCCGTGCTCGCGAGGCCGCGCTGTCGGAGCAATTGCCGTAGAGCGCTGGTTGCGCTCGGTACAAATTGGTGGTGGCATTCATCCTTCACTAGCGACCACTCGTTCCGCGCTAGGCGTGGTGAAGTCGGTGAGGCATGCGCGGCTGCGATCTTTGAGTCCTATTGGAGCCGGTCGATCCGCGATGTTTGGAGCGTTGGCGAACGAGGCTCTGCGCTGTAGAACTTTTTTGACCACTCAACAAAACATAGATCGAAAATGACGATACTTGATCTGCCAAGAGAAGAGCTTAATGAGCACATCGAAATGCACCCGCACCGTTTGGTTTTCGCGACGATCAGTGGCGCGCACCTGTACGGATTTGCTTCTGGCGATTCGGACTTCGATATTCGAGGCGTTCATGTTCTGCCGCTTGAACAAGTTGTTGGGCTGGGGGATTCAGATGACACTGTCGAGAAGGATGGAATCTACGGTGGTTTAGAAATCGACTTGGTGACGCACGACCTGGAGAAGTTCATTCGGCTCATGCTCCGCCGCAACGGCTACGTTCTTGAGCAGGTTCTTTCGCCACTGGTCATGCTGACGACGGGCGTGCACGAACAATTGATCCGGCTTGCGCCACGCTGTGTGACGAAATATCATGCGCATCACTACCTTGGTTTTGCGGCAGCGCAGTGGCGACTGTTTTCCGGGGAATCAACAGTTGAGGCGGCGGGATCGCGTTCCGATGCGGCTGTTGCAGACCATGATGCCCAGGCATCTTCGAAGGTCGGACGCGTCAAGCCGCTGCTGTATACATTTCGAACGTTGTTGACAGGGATCCACTTGATGCGATCCGGAGAGATCGAAGCGAATTTGTCGCGACTCAACGTGGACGCTCGGCTAACCTACTTGGACGAACTGATTGCTGCCAAGCAGTCTGGGGGCGAGAAAGATCCTCTCGACATCGATCGTTTCGAAGGACTGTCTTGGAAGTTTTTGCAAGCCGAGTATGAACGTTTACGACTTGAACTTGAGGCGGCACGTGACGCGTCGCGACTTCCAGGAAAAGCGTCCGCTGAAGACGAACTAAACGATCTTCTCGTGCAGGAGCGTTTGGCGACTCGTTCGTAGCATTGCTGCTCGCACTGGCCGGAGCTGGTTTTGCTCGCACCACTGAGCGGCCACAGTGAGCGGACGAGTGCTCGGACGAGTGAGCGGCCACAGTGAACGCCCCCATGGGCGAGCTCGTAACATGATTACGTCGCGCCATACGTAACTGGCTTGGCCCAACTTTGGTATATTGACGGTGTGCTTGGCAGCCGCCAGCGAAATTCACATAACTGGAGTTCAAAAGTGCATCAGAAGAAGAGTCCGTTAGCCATTTTGCTGCTGGTTTTGGCAAGCCTAATTGGCGGTAATGCACGTGCGGAAAACGAAGGCCTAGATAAGCTCGATGAAGCAACCACGTTGAAGCTAACTGCTCGCAGTGCTGCTGATCTGGAGAAAGTTGTCGATTTGTGCAAGCAGGCCATCGAGGATGGTTTGGACGAAACGAATGCTTCGATCGCGAAGCGTGTCTTGGCCGCAACCGCAATGCAGCGAGCCCAAGGCTTGTGGCAACAGCTTCCTGCGTTAGCGCGAAATCCGCGGGCCGTCAAAAAGCTACGTGATGAGGTGATCGGCGATCTTGATGATGCCATCGAAGCGAATCCTGAGCTGCACAATGCTTTCACTTTCAAAGCAGAGGTGCTAGCAGGAATTGACGGAAACGTTAGCGGAGCGATCGACTCAGTCAATAAAGCGATCGAGCTGTTGGATCAGAATCCCGCCGAGTTGGCGAAGGCCTACATTCTGCGAGCAAAGTTGCAGCAAGATCCAGCACAGAAGCTGGCCGACTTCAACAAAGCCGTCGAGGTGGATTCAACCAATACAGATGCCTGGCAAGCCGTCATTGTGCTCCGTATGCAACAAGGTGACTTCAAAGAAGCCGTTGCGGACGCGAAGGTCCTGCTCGAACGCGACAGCGACAATTTGTTTGCTCTTCAAGCGGTGTTTGATTCGCTGCTTCGTCTCGAGGAATATACGGAAGCCGTTGAGCTGATTTCTGAACGAATCGGTGAGTCGAGCGACAACGCCGCCCTGTACTTGGCTCGTGCTCGTGCTTACGAACAATTGTCATTCGACCAAGATGCAACGGAAGAGCAGCGCGACGAATACGAAGGCAAGGAGCTGGCGGATCTCAATCGCGTCATCGAACTGAACAAAAAAGACTCCGAAGCGCTGCGGATGCGTGCTGAGCTGTACTTCCGACAAGGAGACACCGAAAAAGCTCAGCGCGATATCGCTGACTCTCTTGCACTTGGTATGAATTTCCGAAGTCTGCTGAGCCGGGCGATGATCGCTGCCGCAGATGGCCGCATGAGCGAAGCGATCGAAGATCTGGAAAAGGTCGTCGAGGCGGCACCCGAGAGTTTTCTGGTGCTGCGCCTAGCTCAGTATTATCAGATCGACGAACAACCTCGCAAGGCGATGGATATCCTCGAGGTCTTGCTCGCCAAGGAGCCCGACAACTGGGAAGCCAAACGCTTGCTTGGCGATTGCTACCTCAGCATTGGCGAACATGATAAAGCAATCGAGAGTTACGATGCTGCTGTGGCAACGGCCGAAAAGAGCAAGGTCGATGATGATACAGTCGACTTGAGTGGCTTGCTGAATAACTATTCATGGGTGTTGGCGACCAGTCCCGTAGATGAAATTCGTGATGGCAATCGAGCCGTAGAACTTGGGCTCCGCGCCTGCGAAATGACCGAATACAAGGCGGCGCACATTCTCAGCACGCTCGCCGCAGCTTATGCTGAAGTTGGCGATTTCGAGAAAGCGCGAATGTGGTCGAAGAAGGCCGTCGAGCTTGGCGAAAAGGGCGACGACAAAGAACAGCTTGAGCATCTCAAAGAGGAGCTCGAAAGCTACAAAAAGGACAAGCCTTGGCGTGAGCTCCAAGAAACCGAAGAGAACAGTGAGGCTTTCGATACCGACGTCGAAACGATCGACACCTAACGCTGG
>CAYPLE010000037.1:0-21226 GCA_964411445.1 uncultured Pirellulaceae bacterium | reverse complement strand
ACCTAACGCTGGAGTCACCGTAGACTACCAGCATGACGCAGGAAGCAGCCTCGCCTGCTCTTGCAAGGATTTTGTTTGGCTCGCAGGCTGCAGTGGCAATTATGGATTCGGTCATCAAGGCTACTGCAGAAAAAATCGGCGGCGACGTCGCAAGAGTCGTCGCCGAAATCCAGCGACTAGAGCAAATGCGCTTGCCGGGAGACTTGATTGAATCTCTCTGCAACTGCTTGCCGACGCTGCTGAAAGAGTGCCCACAGTCGTCGGAAGTTCTCTCTAGGATTGTAGAATTCGTCGAGTGCTCGCGCTCCCCGCTTTCCTGGCTTGCACTGTTTGATCGTGAACCAGAAACGCTGCAGGTTCTTGCGCAACTATTCGCCGTCGGGGATTTCTTCTATAGCCACTTGGTGGCCGATCCCGATGCCTTCGAAATGCTCCGGTTGACTGGAGGAGCTGATGTTTCTCGCGATATCCTGGCCGAAGAGCTTACTTCGGAATTGAATGCTGCTGACGGCTGGGAAAGCGCCGCGGCGATTCTGTCCAGTTTCCGAGTGCGGGAATGCATGCGGATTGCGTACGGTGAGTTAATCGGTGGTCATTCGCCACAGGTCTCTACGTGTGCTTTGACGCAGTTGTGCGAAGTTATCTTAGCGGCCGCTCTGCGTTTTTCGGTCACCGCTTCTTTGCAATTATCTGAACGGAGATCCCCGGCACCAACTGCCGAAGCCGCAGGCGACTTGCTCTCTGAACCCGAAATATCGGTGATCGGGTTTGGAAAGCTCGGCGGGCAAGAAATGGACTACCGACAACATGTTGAGCTGTTGATAGTCTGCAGTGCGGATGCATGGGAGCGTTTTGGAAGCGATGTGCTTGGTAGAACCGCTGAGCTGTTTACGCGGTTGCTTAGCGGTGGCCCCGAAGCGGAGACTTGCTACGAAGTCGCACTGCAGTCCGTTCCGAACCAAGCACCGGGAGAATTGATTCTGCCCGTCCAGCAGGCAATTGAATCCTACGATGCTCGCGGGCGAACTTGGCAACGACAATCGTTTACCAAGGCGCGTCCTGTCGCCGGCGATAAATCAACTGGCACTGTGTTCCTCGGTGGCGTGCAAGCTTGGGTGCATCGTAGATTCTTGATGCGAGCCGATGAGTCTGGTTTGGCTGCCCTGCAACGTCGCTTGCTTTCCTCCATTGCCGACGCTGCTCCTCACCAACCCGGAAAGTCCTTCGATGCGGTCGTTCAAGGTTTGCAGTTCTTGCAACTGGCCTTCGGTGGCAAGCATCCTGAATTGCGACGGCAGAACGTATTTCAGTTGTTGGAGGCTCTTCAAGCAGCCAAGATCATTGGTGAAGATGAACGAACGGCAATCGCAGACAATCTCCTCACGCAATTAGCCTGTCAACATGCAATGCAAGTTGCCTCAGACGGAAGTTTGAAGTCGGACGCGGATTTGCACCAGTGGCTGCGCTATGTGAAAAGTAGCTTGCCGAGCAAATTCAAAAAGCTGCCGTCGTGTCACGCGGATAATCAACGCATTGTTCGTAGCCTTCTTGAATCAGCGTTCAGTGATGGAGCTGAGGCGACGCCCGAAGGGGACTTGTTGCTGAATCCCACGCCCGATGAGCAAACTGTAAACCGCATTCTCGGTCAGTACGGATTCCAGGATGTCCAAGCGGCTTGGCGAAACCTCGAGAGTTTGTCCCGAGAGTCGGTGAGTTTTCTCTCAACGCGCAGGTGTCGGCATTTCCTTTCTCGCATTGTGCCCAAATTGTTGTCGGGAGTCGCTAGTACGCCGAAGCCGGATAATACACTGATCCAGCTTGCTCGGGTCAGCGATTCCATTGGGTGTAAAGCCGTGTTGTGGGAGCTTTTCGCTTCGGCGCCAGCAACCATGGACTTGGCTATTCGATTGTGCGCTACCAGCCCCTATTTGACCAACCTTTTGACAAGCAGCCCTGGATTGGTCGATGAGCTGTTGGATTCGCTCATGTTGCGCAAGCTGCCGTCTCGAGAGGAAATGGCTGCGGAGTTGGATGAGCTCTGTCGCGAGGCCGAGGACATCGCGCCTCTTCTACGCAACTTTAAAAATGCGATGCACCTAAGGGTTGGCGTCAGGAACATTGTGCGGAAAGACTCCGTTGCGACGATCCACGGAGCACTTTCCGACATCGCAGAAGTCTGTGTGCAGCGGGTCATTCAGCACGAATTTCATCGCTTGGTCAGCAAGCTTGGTATGCCGAGTGCCCCAATCGAAGAGTCTGAACAAGTTCGTGACGCGGAATTGGTGGTGCTGGCAATTGGAAAGCTGGGAGGTCGTGAGCCGAATTATCACAGCGACGTAGATTTGCTTTTTCTCTTCGACACAGACGGACAAACACGCAGTCTTATCCCTGGTCGTCGATTCCAACCTACGTCCAACCGCCACTTCTTCAATCAGTTGTCGCAACGCGTTGTCAGTTCGTTGACCAATTACGTCGAAAGTGGAAGGCTGTACGACGTGGATGTGAGTCTCCGGCCGCTTGGGCGTTCCGGGCAATTGGTGATCACGATTGATGAGCTGAAACGCCACTTTGGTTCGGATGCCGGAGAGATATGGCGGCGTATGACGCTTAGCAAAGCTCGCGTGATCTGGGGCAGTGAAGAGGTTGGTCGCGAAGCTGAGCAGTGTGTGCAGGATATTTTGCTGAGCGGCCAAATCAATGCAGATGCGGCAACAGAGATTCTAAAACAACGCGAAGAACTTGAGCGGGACGCGGGTGTTTGGAATTTGAAGCGTTCACCCGGAGGCACGATGGATGTCGAATTTATCACGCAAATGCTACAGTTGCACGCTGCTCGGGCTGATTGCCTTTGTACATCCACGATTGAAGCCTTGGGGAGGCTCAGTTCAGCGGGAATGATCGATTCCCAGGCTGCTAACCGCCTTTCGAAAAACTACAGTTTCCTTCGCCGATTGGAGTCAGCACTGCGGTTGCTGAATACGTCAGCGCGGCACGACATCCCGCGAAAACGCGACGCTCAAGAGGTGCTTGCCTTCCTGGCTGGCGAAGTTTGGCGTGATTTAAATGATGGGCAGTCTGGGTTGCCAGGGCCGGGTGGGCTGGCTGCGCGATCTGAAGATCCTGTTCACCATCTACTGGAGACCTGCCGCAGCGTGATGGACGAAAACCGCAGGCTCTTCGATGAGCAGTTTTCGCGATTTATTCCTGCTGTTACTGAGCCGGACGATCCGCCAAGTCCTGATGTCGAAAGCTAGCATTGCGGCTGGCATTTTGAATTCCAGTAATCGGTAAAGTTTTCTTAACCGTCAAAGTTTAACAGTCCGATAACAGACGCATGAGCGGTGGATCTAATCCGCAGGATGCGGTGCCGCCGCCGCTCAACTGCCTTGTAGGGCAGGAGTTTAGACTCTGATCTCCAACCACCGCGCACGCGAAATCACGGTGGCAGCAACAATCGTGTTGAGGAGTATGAGGGACGTGGCCTTGCCACCACGTAAAACCTGAAACACTCTTGCGAGCCTGTTGCCCCTTGCCAGCACGCTTGTATTCTCGCACGATGGATCGACAGCTGAGATGAGAAATAGCCACGGTGTGCCGCCTGTAAACCAATTTCGCATTTTCAACGGTGACCAATCGGAAGACGCCAATAGTATGCGTCACATGATGGAACAGCTTGAAGAACCCGAGGTCGCCAGCCAACGCGTTTCTGTTTCATGTGGCGAAGTATTTGAGTTGCTGCAAGATGCTATTTCTACAAACCGAGCCTGGTTGCAAGATTTTGCTGACGACACGATTGACGTGCCTCAAGATCTTTACGAGGTGCTCGTAGCCTACAAGCGACTCGTTTATCGACGCGCTGCGTAAACCCAGCTCGCTAGGTGACGCCCCAACCAACGCCACCATTGGCAGACAGTGTAGCTGCATCGGATGGTAAATGACGCTGCCAGAGTGTGGAGCGAGCGAGGCGAAACGTCGAAAGCGACTGAGCATCCTCACTGGTTCTGTTACGGTAAGAAGAACCCGAAGGACAATTGAACGCGGCTCGCGCTTGCTGATGCAAACGATTGATTGCGACGCGTACCATGCAGATACTCAACCCCCCAAAATACGCTTTCGTAGGGGTTCTGGATGAGATTGACAGCGAAGTAGGACGTGTCGAGTAGGTTGTCTGGCGACTGCCCAGGGATTGCATCCACGTAGAGTTCGCTGTAGGTCAAATTGGATGAAACGCGGTCCGACCAACTTTGTTTCAGTCCTACCATCCATCCGAACACTGGCAGAATTTCGGCCGTCGTTGCGCTGGTGGCAACGACGTCGGGAGATCCACGGTAGCTACCAATTCCTTCGCCAAACGTGATTTGGTAGTAGGCTTTGGTTGCATCGCGAGCTTTCATTGAGCCAGTAAAATTGAATCCCCAAGCCGTGCCGGTTTGGACGCGTTGGCCAACGGGTTGGAATCCGAGTTCCCGAAGCACCATGGCTATTTGAAACTCGCACCAATCCTGTTCGTATCTCAGGTGAGAAATAAAATCAGGCGTTTCCGTCCGTGCTGCCCCTTGGATTCCGGATGGAATCTCTAGATCAATGCGTGGATCTTCGACAGCGACGGCAAGGGAAAAACCGTCCAGCGGAAGTTGCTTTTGAAGCCGCACGAGGCCCTGGCGTCGATTGACATTGGAAACCGCGCCTTCGAAATCGAGAGTCTGTGGAACTGCTGATGGATCGGTGAAGGTCGTCCACGTTTGCCCGACGGTAAGGTTGCCCAGCCGCCCATAGGCATGTCTTAGGCGTAGTGAGTTGTTCGCTCCAGTTCGGTCACCAAAGAAGTCGACTTCGATGAAAGCACGAGCGACTTCTTGGTTGACGCGCCAACGCGTGTCAAAGCTGAGGCGTGTCTGCCGGGCGTGAAATCTTGCGTTCCGCCGCTTGGCGGTTCCAGGCAGTATGGTTCCGGTGTCAAAGGTGTCTGTTGAATCGATGGCGTCGAAATCGGTGATCAGGTCAGCTTTCACATAGCCACCAATCTTCAACGCCGCACTGTTCCCGTAGATCGTGAGTCCGTCGCCGAACTCTGGGAAGTCAGTGAAGTTGGTACCGATCCCGCGAGGCAAGTCATCGAATCTTGCATTGCGAAAGAAGCTCGGAGAAGTGCTTTGGTCTTTTGCGAGCGAGGCGCTTACGCTGGGTGCGATCGAGAACGGTGGCGATGTTGCTTCGTCCATGTACGGAACGGTTGGCATCTGCGCAGGTTCGATCAATTGACCGAGCAGCGGAGTGGTCAACAGGCAAAGGCCAATCGCCAGTATTGGGGCGTTTCGAAGGACCACTTCAGCGTTCCGGTGTTGGATGAAGGACAGACCAGCTTGCCCGCCCATCGATGATTCAAGGTTTCTCCATCATCGACTTGGCAACGTAGGGAGCTTGAGGGTTAAGACGATTGTCCGGCAAAGCTGCTTTCTCAATGCTAGTAGTGGTTGCGGAGCCCCACCCACGTCTGGCGCAGTGATCTGGTTACAGATCCCCGAGAACATGAAATTTCGAAATTAGTAATCAGGTTCGGTTAGGGAAATCCCTGGGGGCATCCACCCAGATAGGCCCCCCGCCGAAGGATGTTGGCTTCGGAACTTGCTACGAATTCCAGTCTCAGCCGTAGCGCAGCGGGGGTGCAGACTACCCAGTGTGCTAATATTCTCCTAGTTACTCAGAGTTCTCTTTGGCCCCCAGAATAAGGTGGAAGCGTATGCCCCGATCCAGTTTTAAGCTCCTTTGTCTCACGCTTGTGTGCGCGGTTTCCGCGGTCGCACAGGCTGCTGAGAAACCCAATATCGTCATCATTTGGGGTGACGATATCGGCCGCGCAAATATCAGCGCGTACACTCATGGCGTTATGGGATACAAAACGCCCAATATTGATCGTGTCGCCCGCGAAGGCATGATGTTCACAGACTACTATGCCGAACAGAGTTGCACAGCCGGACGTGCGAGCTTCATTATGGGCCAGCATGGAATGCGAACGGGCCTGACGAAAGTTGGTCTTCCCGGTGCTGCGGTTGGCATGCAGAAGGAAGATCCGACCATTGCTGGGCTGCTGAAGAATCACGGCTATGCCACGGGGCAGTTTGGCAAAAACCACCTCGGTGACCGAGACGAGATGTTGCCAACGAATCACGGTTTCGATGAATTCTATGGCAACCTGTATCACCTCAATGCAGAGGAAGAGCCAGAGCACCCCGACTACCCGAAGGATCCAGCATTCCGCAAAAAGTATGGTCCTCGCGGCGTTCTGCACACGTTCAGCGATGGACGCATTGAGGATACTGGTCCTCTCACGCGAAAGCGAATGGAAACGATTGACGACGACACGGCGGCACGCGCGGCTGATTTCATGGAGCGTCAAGCGAAGGCAGACAAGCCATTCTTCGTGTGGGTCAACTTCACACACATGCACTTCCGTACACACGTAAAACCAGAGAGCCGTGGTCAATCCGGGCGTTGGATGAGCGAGTATGCGGATGCGATGATCGACCACGACAAGAACGTCGGAACCGTCCTCGACAAGATTGATGAACTGGGCATCGGCGACAATACGTTCGTGATGTACAGCACCGACAATGGTCCTCACATGAACACATGGCCTGACTCGGCGATGACACCTTTCCGCAACGAAAAGAACAGCAATTGGGAAGGTGCCTATCGCGTTCCTGCGATGGTTCGTTTCCCTGGCAAGATCAAGCCAGGAACTGTATCGAACGAAATCGTATCGCACCTGGATTGGCTGCCAACCATTCTGGCAATGGCTGGCGAACCGGACGTGAAGGAAAAGCTGCTCAAGGGGCATTCCGCCATGGGACGGAACTATAAGGTTCACCTGGACGGCTACAATATGTTGCCCTACTTGACTGGCGAAGTCGAGAAATCGCCTCGCGAAGCTTTCTTATATGCCAATGACGACCAACAGCTCACCGCTCTCCGGTACGATAATTGGAAGCTTGTTTTCTTGGAGCAACGTGTCGCAGGAACCCTCCAAATTTGGGCAGAACCGTTCATCGAACTGCGCCTGCCGAAGATCTTCAATCTGCGTACGGACCCTTACGAGCGAGCGGACCAGACTTCGAACACCTACTACGATTGGTTGATCGATCGAGCCTTCTTGCTTGTTCCAGCTCAAGACTATGTTGGTGAATTCTTGATGACCTTCAAGGAATTCCCGCCTCGTCAGAAAGCTGCTTCCTTCAATCTCGACGAAGTCATGTCTAAGCTTCAGGAAGGCGGCCAGTAGGTCGTCGATAACTGAACCTTAAACTCCTACGGCGAGTGCACTAAATGGTGGGTGCACTCGCCTTTTTCGTTTTTCGATAAGTAGCCCAATTTATGAACGAACCACGCTCTCAGGTACAAGAGCTACGTGAGCGGATGTGTGCATCGGTGATTGGCCAGGAAGCAGTCGTCGACCGTCTGCTCTTGACATTGCTTTGCAACGGGAACGCCTTGCTGGAAGGTTTGCCAGGGCTGGCCAAAACACGTGCCATCAAAACGCTTTCCCAGAATCTTCAGTCCGAATTTAGCCGAATTCAGTTTACGCCGGATCTATTGCCAGCAGATGTAACAGGTGCCGAAATTTACCTCGGTGAAGACGCTGAGCAACGCTTTTCCTTTCAACCTGGGCCTATTTTTGCAAACTTGGTGTTAGCCGATGAAATCAATCGTGCTCCTGCCAAGGTGCAATCGGCATTGTTGGAAGCCATGGAGGAACGTCATGTGACTGTGGCAGGTACAACGCACATGATGCCCGACCTCTTTATGGTTCTAGCAACTCAGAATCCTATTGAGCAAGAAGGAACGTATCCTCTTCCCGAGGCACAAATGGATCGGTTCTTGATGCACATTAGAATCGACTATCCCAGCGATGATGCAGAAAAGAAGATTGTTCGATTGGTCCGCGGCGAAACCTCAGGCAAAGCGCCTAAGAAGGATCTGTCGATCATTTCGCAGGACGCCATCTTTTCAGCCAGACGCGAGATTGATCAAGTAATTGTGTCGGAGGCAATGGAGGATTACATCGTTGCGCTTGTTGCTTCGACGCGACGGCCTGCTGAGATCGATTCGGATTTAGCGCGGTGGCTTTCTGTTGGCGCAAGTCCCCGAGGGACGCTGGCGCTTGACAAATCGTCCAGGGCTCACGCCTGGATGCAAGGCAGAACGCACGTTTCTCCAGATGATATCCGAGTGGTCATAGGTGACTGTTTACGGCATCGAATTAGCTTAACCTATGAGGCGACTGCCGATGGCGTTAGCGTCGACGATGTGATTGAGAAGATTGTGCAATTGGTTGCAGTGGCATGAATCGAAACGAAGCTGATCCTCGGGTTTATGCTGGCTTGCGAGACTTGAACTTGTTGAAGCACCGGATTCGTGGTTTGTCTTTCTCTCCGAAGCAGCCCGTGCACAGTCTGCTGTCTGGCCGGCACGCTTCCCGAGTACGCGGAAGAGGATTGAATTTCGAAGAGATCCGCGTCTACCAACCCGGAGATGACGTGCGGACTATTGACTGGAAAGTCACCGCAAGAATGCGAAGTGCGCACACGCGAGTATTTACAGAGCAGCGCGATCGGCCTGTACTTTTGCTGGTTGATCAGCGAATGAGTATGTTCTTCGGTTCTCAGTTGTACATGAAAAGTGTCACCGCAGCCCACGCCGCCGCGCTCGCGGTATGGCAAGTGCTTGAGCAAGGTGATCGCATCGGTGGAATCGTTTTCAGCGATCAGGAACAAGTCTATTTGCCTTGCCTACGCAGCCAGAAATCAGCCAACAGGATACTCGCTACGATCTCGCGCATGAACCAGCAGTTGAGTGCCGTTGCGAGCGTAATCGAGAATGGTGGAATGTTAGCGGCAGTCTTGGAAAAAGCCCTGCGGGTGTGCCCCAAAGACCATCTCATCATAGTGGTCAGCGACTTCATCGGGTTCGACTCGACAGCTCGAAGCATCTTGAAACGACTTCGTCGGCGCAACGATGTGATCGGGATGCTTGTCCACGATCCCTTGGCTTGTGATATCCCACCAGCCGATCGGTTCGTGCTAAGCAACGGCGAGTTGCAAGTTGAAATCTCCGGGACGCGAAATCGTAAAAGGCTGGTGGAGGCAACATCGGGCCGAATTCGCAAGATCCTGCAGCTCCAGCAGGAAATCGATGTTCCGGTTCTGCCGCTATCGACCGGCAGCGAGGTTCTTCCGCAGTTGCTTCGGTTGCTGGGGCGGGGATAGTCATGAATCCGGATCCGTTTAGCCTAGATCGACTTGTGGACATTGTAGAGGGGCCTGAAGTCGGCCTTTGGCCGCTCGCCCCTGCATGGTATTGCATCCTTGCCGTGTTGGCTTTGCAACTGATGTATTGGGCCACGAAGTTTGTAGTGACGTTTCGGGCAAATGCATATCGCCGCCAAGCCCTTGCCGAGTTGGAGTCTTTACAGCAGGGGCAGGCGGTGGAGTTGTCGCGACTGTTGAAACGCGTCGCCTTGGTAGCTTTTCCTCGGCAGCAAGTTGCTTCGCTGACCGGTGAGCAGTGGGTTAAATTTCTTGAGCAATCCGTCAACGGAGTCGCCTTTCAAGTTGGCTCGAAAAATCCGCTTGCAAACGCCAGTGTTCTTGGCGATCCACTCCATCTCTCTGATGAAGAATGGAACGCTTTGTCCCATTCGGCTCGGCAGTGGATCAGGCGACACAGAATCGCGGCAGGACATAGAACCGGGGAGCAGTCGTGACACTTGCATACCCATGGTTGCTACTGCTTTTGCCGTTGCCCATTTTGGTACGATGGGTATTTCGTGCCCAAGCCGAAGAGGCGGTGGCGTTGAGAGTTCCGGCTTTCGACGATCTAGCACAAGCCGTTGGACTTGAGCCTGAATACTCAGGTCGCGTTCGTCGCCGGAGCATGTTGCAGGCGGCTGTGTTCGTGTTTTGTTGGACGCTTCTGGTTCTTGCGGTTGCGCGGCCACAATTGCTTTTGCCGCCAGTGACACGCAACATTGCCAGTCGTGATCTGATGTTAGCCATTGATCTGTCTGGATCAATGGAGACGCAGGACTTTCAGGATGCTTCCGGGAACAGAATCTCAAGACTTGAGGCAGTCAAAACAGTGCTAGCGGAATTTTTGCAGCGGCGCGAGGGAGATCGTGTTGGGATGATCGTCTTCGGTTCAGGAGCCTTTGTTCAAATTCCGTTTACGCAAGACTTAGCCGTGTGCCAAGAACTCCTCCGCGAGCTCGACGTGCGAATGGCGGGAGCCAAGACTGCTTTCGGTGACGCGATCGGTTTGGCGATTAACGTCTTTGAACGAAGCGACCTTGATGAAAAGGTGTTGATAGCGCTGACCGATGGCAACGACACCGGTAGTCGGATTCCGGTGGTGGAAGCTGCTGAGATTGCGGCTGATTCTGGGATCATCGTCCACACGATCGGTGTTGGCAACCCAGAAGCGGCTGGGGAGGAACTTCTTGATGAAGCGACACTGCGCGAAGTGGCTGAAGTCACCGGAGGGCAGTACTTTTTCGCAGAGGATCGCCAAGCATTGGCAAGCGTTTACGATGAGCTGGATCGGCTCGATACGCGCGAAATCGAGACGATAACACATCGTCCACGAAGCGACCTTTACTACTGGCCACTCGGCCTGGCGTTGCTGTTATCCATGCTGAGCGTCATCACTGGTTGGGTGGTAAGCGTCTCGTCTGCTGCTCGGGCTACGTCTGATTCTCCATTGGAAGCGAGGCCCGGAAAATGATGGATTGGAATTTAGGATTTGTCTTTCTCAGGCCGCTGTGGTTGCTTGGGATTCCCGCCACGATGCTTTTCATGTTCTTTTTGAAACCGCGGAAAGATGGTGCCAGGACTTTCGAGAATGTGATTTCCGAACACCTTCGTGAACACTTGCTGGTTGGAGAGCATCGACGGAGCAGGTTCACGCCCGGTGCAGTCCTAACTGTCTCTTGGATGCTTGGCATGCTCGCGATGGCCGGGCCATCATTTCGGGCTCAGCCAAATCCCTTTGCAGATGATCAGGCTGGCTTGATGGTCGTTGTCCGAGTTTCCGAGTCCATGATGGCAGCCGACTTGCTACCGAGTCGCTTGGAGCGAGCGCGGCTCAAGATTCACGAACTGCTCGAGCGTCGCAAGGGCGCGCCTACCGGTTTAATCGCTTACAACGGAACTGCACATTTGGTGATGCCGATGACTACCGACGGCGCGATTATCGATCAAATGTTGCAGGCGCTTTCGCCAGACATCATGCCTCGAGAAGGTGACGCTGTCAAAGAAGCGATCGACCTAGCTCACAATACACTGAACCGTGGGGCAAGCGTCGGGACTGTCTTGCTTGTCACGGATTCGGTGTCGGCCGACCCGTCAGGAATTGTCCATCTAAATCAGGGGGTTCAGGTCTGGGCGGCGCTACCGGGACCGGCTGAGTTGGAGGCGTCTGGGATTCCTGGTTTTGCATCGCAGTGCGATCTTCCGGTTCGGATGTTTGCCACAGACGATCGAGACATCGACTCCGTGATGCGACTGACGAAGAAGCAGCTCACCAATATAGAACAGAGCGACGCGTCGAAGATGGAGGATGGTGGCTACTGGGGCGTTCCCATCCTTATCATTTGTGCATTGTTCTGGAGTCGCCGCGGATGGAGTGTGAGGACATGAATTGGGTGAACCGATCAACAACTCTCTTGAGCATTGGTTTGTTAGCTGCAGCGGTGTTTCTCACGGTTGCGAATGGCAGAAATGCGTGGGTTACCCCTGACCAAATGGGAAAGCGTTTGAGCAGCCAAGGGCGATGGAGTGAAGCATCCAAGGTGCTTGAGGATCCATTCTCGAAGGGAGTGGCTCAGTTCCGCGGCGGAGATTTCAAAACATCCGCCGCAACATTTGCGAGTATGCCAGGGGCGGATGCGCTATTCAATCAAGCGAATTGTCGAGTGATGCTTGGAGAATACGAACGAGCCGTTGAACTATATGAGCAGGTGCTGCAAATCGATGGTGATTCCACTGCCGCCCGACAGAACTTGCTGATTGCAAAAGGGCGAGCCGAACGCGTTCGAGATAAGGGCGGCCAAATGACAGGCGGCAAACTAGGCGCAGACGAAATTGCCTTTGATGACACCAGTTCCTCCTCCAGTTCTTCGGACGATTCGGAAATTGTTGAGGGGGAGAGTCTGGGGGATGAAGCTCTTCGGGGATTGTGGCTTCGCGAAGTTCAGACGACTCCCTCAGACTTCTTGAGAGCCAAGTTTGGATTTCAACTTTCGCGGCAACGCCCAAAAACGTCTGCTGGCAGCAATTCAGAGGGAAGTCCATGAGTCTCCACAGTTGGTCAACGGCACGAGGATGGATGCTGTCGAGCAAAAGCGGCTGCTTTCGCCAATGGAGTTGGTGTTTTCAACTGCGCTGGCTCTTGCTCTTGGGCGTTGCGGTTCTTGGTACTCGAGGAGCCAAAGCTGCCAATGATATTGTTCTGCGGACGAGTTTGCGGCCCGATGGAGCAGTACTCGTTGGACAGCGAATCACATGGCAGATCGATGTGCTCGGGAAAGATGGTTGGGCCAGTGTAAAGAGGAAGCCAAAAATAGAAATCAGTGGTGCCATCGTCTTTTGGCCCGACGTTCAAGCCACTCGGATCAACGATACGATTCAAGGGGCAAGCTACAGTGGGACACGTATCGAAGTTTGGATTTACCCACAGCGATCTGGCAACATCATCGTTCCACCGGTCAAGTGGTATGCGATCAACACGGTGTATGGAGCAGTTGAGCAGGAATCGAAAAAAACTCTGCAGTCTGACGCCATGACGATCAAGGTCGCGCCGCAAGTTTCCAATTCAGAGGATTCTAGTGCGTTCGGGCAAATCGTCACCGATCGATTCGGTCTCACCCAAAACTGGTCGAAAACGCCGGACACGATAAAAGTAGGAGATGCAATTCGCAGAGAGGTAGAACGAACGGCCGATGGTCTTCCCAGCGTGTTGCTTGCGCCTCTTCGATTTGATGGGCAAACCGGCGTCAAGGTGATTGCCGATGAACCGGAGTCATCCAATATGCAGAACCGAGGTGAGCTGCAGAGTCGGCGGGTGGATCGTGTCACTTATTTGTTTCAGACGCCCGGTGAGTATGTGCTGCCAGCAATTGAGTGCGAGTGGTTTGACCTCAATACGAGGACGCAGAAAACGGAAATAGCGGAAGGAAAACGCATTCTCGTCGTGAACGCTCCAATCGAAGACGCAGGCGATGTTGCCGCAGCGCAAGTAAAAGGCCGCGGGGGGGCTGCAGGCTTGTGGTTAGCGGTGTCTTTGGTCTTTGTGGCTCTGGTCGCTGGCTTTGTTTGGTTCGGTAAAGCAGTGATGCCCCGCTTGCGACGCTATGTTCAGGCGCTATTTGCATCCCGGGCTGAAACTGAAGCTGCTTACTTCAACCGCTTTCGCCAAGCATGCAACCGTGGCGTACCAATTGAAGTACTCAGTACACTTTTTGCCTGGTCAAGCCGCGTGGTTCCCTTCGGCCAGAGTCTTCACACCTGGCTAGACCGATTAGATGCATCGAATACCGTCGTGCTTTTGAATGATTTAGAATGTGCGGTGAACGATGGCGCCGCAAACTGGGGCTGCGCTCGTCAATTCGCTACCGAGTTTGCCGGTGTACGTCGAAAAGCAATTCACTACACTAGTCACCGCATATGGCAAAGTGCAGCGGATAACGCTTTGCCGCCATTGCGTTGAGATTGTCCAGTACTTTGGGCGAACGCGCTCTAGTTCCACACACTGAGTAACGAAATGACGATTCGCTGGGGACTGATTGGTGTTGGAGATATCGCTAACAAGCGAGTTGCATCGGCAATCATTGACGATGCGAATTCTGAGTTGGTCGCCGTCTGCCGTCGTGATCCAGGAAAACTGAACGCTTTCGCAGATCGGTTCGACGTTGCGAAGCGATTCGTGCGAGCGGAGGACTTGTTGACGAGCGACGGGATTGATGCTGTCTACATCGCAACTCCTGTCGACTGCCATTGTTCGCAGACGATTGCCGCAGCCAAAACGGGCAAGCACGTCCTGGTTGAAAAGCCGATGGCGCTCAGCGGCGAGGAATGTCGCAGTATGGTGAAGGCTTGCCAGTCGGCCAGCGTGCATCTTGGTGTAGCCTACTACAGGCGATTTTACCCCGTCGTTGGCCGAATCAAGCAACTGATTGAAGGAGGCGAAATTGGCCGCGTGCTTTCGATTGGATGTGTTACAGGCAACCCAAATCGCTTTTCTGCTGACGATTGGCGAGTGCGATTGGAGTCTGGTGGAGGTGGACCACTGGCGGATATTGGCAGCCATCGCATTGACGTCATGCTCCAGCTATTGGGGACTGTCAAACGCGTGAAGGCAAGTGTTTGTGCGTCACCTGATTTCGAAGCGGAGCAGTCGGCAAGTCTATTACTCCAATTTGCATCCGGGGCACACGGAGTTCTGCAGTGCTACTTCGGAACGGTGGACGCGCCCGATAGATTAGAAGTCATTGGTGTGGATGGACGCATCCTCGTCGAAGACTTGAACGCTGGCGATTTGATTCTCAGGACGTCTCAAGGCGAGAAACAGGAGCGACATCCACCGGCGGAAAACCTGCACTCTCCATTGATCGCTGATTTCGTTTCGGCGATTGCTGAGAAACGTCCGCCGATGATTACCGGCGAAATTGGCTCAATGACAAATGAAATCATGCAGCAAGCTTATCTTGACGCGAAAGATTGAGACAAAGTCACGGGAGTGATCGATTCAAGCAAAATGTGTATGGCGGCCTTATTGTTCGAATGACTTCGGCTTGACTCCGAAGTAGAACGCGAGCTCAAGGGAGATGCGGTCCACGGGACTCAATGCGGCCCGCTCAGCAAGCACTTGTCGTGCCAGGGCTGGATCGTCCGTAATGAGGTTGTCTGCTCCACGGCTAATCATCAACGACAAAGAGTAAGCGTCGTTCAGCGTCCATGCTGCGACGTCTTTTCCAGCCGCGTGCGCTCGGTTGATGAAGCTTCGGGTTGCTAGGCCTGCGTTGACGGCCAAGAAATCCGCTTGGGCTTTCGTTAGGTCACCTGCTGATACGGCAGTCAGCAGGCCACACGTCCATTCGGGACGCAACTCTTTGATTTTGTCGAGTCCCGACTGCTTGAGGGACATGATGACAATTTCATCTTGCATGCCATTCTCTTCAACGATCTTGACCACCTTGGATTCGAGCTCCTGCGTGTGGCCATAGTACTTCAGTTCGATGTTGACTTTGACGCGATTCTGGCAGAGCTTCAGAACATCATCCAGCGTCGGAACGCGTTGGTCGCTAAACTGCGATCCGTGATAGCTGCCGATGTCAATCTGCTGAAGTTCTGCTGCGGTCGCCTCCCAAATTTTCGTCGCTGGACCGCCGACTTTCTTGAGGTCACTGTCATGCACAACCAGGACAACGCCGTCCTTTGATTCCTGCACATCGATTTCGATCCAGTCAGCTTGGTCCTGGATAGCGCGTTCAATTGCGGCGATCGTATTTTCGGGGGCTGGAATCGCTCCGCCGCGGTGAGCAGTAATGACAACGTCGTCTTCAAGATCGAAGGAATTGAGGACGAGACGCCCGAAGAACCCCGCGATGGCAACGGCGGCAACCAGGGTGATTGCGGCCCGCATTGGCGTAACTTTGATTCCGCCAAGTGTCTCTTGCTGTTGCACGCGTGGCAAATCGACGATGCTTTCCTCGCTTCGTCCGTACTTCACGTACGCCATAGCCAGCAAAGAACCGAGTGTTGCGTTGCTGATAGCACCACTGACTACATTTCCAAGGGTGACTAAGCCGATAGCCGTGCCGACTGCAAATACCAGCGCCCACATGCTTCCTGCGGCGGTCGTAATGATCTCGCGTCCAGCAAAACCAATCACGAAATTCAGCAGCAACCCCAGCAGCATATTCAGGCCAGCCCACACGCACAATGAAATTGCAATTCTCACGCGATGCCCAGCAGCGCGTCGACTGCTGATTTGAAGTGCCTCGCGCGGGCTTGCATCCTCAAAGATGAGGATCTGAGTTGCAAAAATATAGTTTGCAATTCGCCAAAGTAAGACTGCTGCTCCAGCCAGTAGGCATGTACCGATGCAGCCGATCGCTACCCAGAACTTCGGAGGCTTTTCCGCAAGGTAGAAATTGATGTCGTGGTCGGTAAGCAAGAACCAGAACAGAGCGCCTCCGGCAGCCAGGAAAGGAATGGCCCACAAAACAAGTTCTGCTACAACACGCATCGCTAGTCGCAATACTTGGGTGGTGTGCCCCGCTGCAATGAAGTGCATCGCACCGCGGATGCTGATCGGTTGTTGCAGGTGGGCCGCAATCGAGAGCGTCATCAGGATCGCGAGCTCGATGGCAAAAATGCTGATCAGGATCGCTGAAAACAAAAGGAAGGAGCCGAGGCCGACTGGGTGTAGAAGGAATTTGGCAATGTCGGCGTCAGCGAGCATCTGCCGACCAGAAATGGCCAACAGTGTCCGGAAGACAATGCTGACCGCTGGAGCAATCAGAATGAAGGCGATGGCTTTGAAAACCAAATCGGCGAGCAAGAGCTTCTGCCAGCAGAGTCGAAGATTCTGTACGACGATCGCGAACATTGCGGGTTCCTAAAATTGTACGGCAGGGAACTCTAAACCCATTCAGTACTTGGACTTGCGAAAAAGGTGCTTCGCATTTGAGGTCGACGTTTCTGGCCTTGCCGACCCTTTTGGTCTGGTCAGTTCCCAGCGCCAGGGACTCTCGCAATCGTTGGGGCCGCCAGTGGGTTGCCTGAAGGTTAGAATCCACCAGAACGGGCGTCCCACAATCTTCTAGCGGGGTAGCCACTTCGGAGGGGCTATGAGAGACTAACAGAAGTACGTCCGTCTTGGGAGCGGCCATCGGAAGATCGTCGCTAGCAAGTTCTGAGAGCTCCATTTTTAAGTCCTAGCCTCATCTGCTTTTTCATGAATATCCTGCCCGACTGCCCGATACAAAGAGCTGCTGGACATGCCAACGTCGCGAGCTTCCTTCGTACCATTGCACTGCTCGCGTTGGTAAGTTGTAGTGCCGCGTCGCTCGGATTTGCACAACAATCCGTCGTCAGTTCGCCGGACGCAGAAGTTGAAGCCACTGTAAGTGAAGCATCCGACAGTTACGTTCCGGTTTCTGCAGTCGATCCTGATATTCCGAGTGATCAGTTGATCGTCCTTGTCAAGCCGTTGACGCTGGACGAAGTAACCGCTGAGGCTGACGAGTGGTTCAAGCTGTTGAGGGAGAAATCGGGCGAGATTGCCGCAGACCAGTTGGCGGTCAAGGAGCAGAATGCGTCTGCGGAGGCTTCCGACTCCCAAAGTGCTGATGAAAAACAGCAGAGGCTTGACGAGTTGACCGAGCTGAAGCTTCAGCAAACGAGCTTGATTGAAAAATTGAACGTCGTGTTGGATTCCGTCGAAGCAAAGGGGGGCGACGTTGCAGAGTATCGAAGTTATATTTCGGCGCAGCGAGGTGTCAACATCGATGCTACCGACACGGCTGCAACGTGGGCAGCCATCAAAGGATGGCTCAAATCGGAAGAAGGCGGAGTGAAATGGGCGTGGCGGATCGCCAACTTCTGTCTCATCCTCTTCGTTACTCGAATCCTAACTGGTTTCATCTCTCGCCTCATCAAGCGATGGTTGGACAAGACTTCGCATATGTCCAAACTGGCTGAAGATCTCATCGCACGTAGCATACGCAATTTGTTGATGGCGCTCGGGCTGATGGTTGCACTCACCGCGCTGGGTGTTGATGTAGGGCCACTTCTTGCCGCGCTGGGCGCAACAGGTTTCATCATTGGTTTTGCCCTTCAAGGAACGCTTAGTAACTTTGCCAGCGGTTTGATGATTCTGCTGAATCGTCCCTTCGACGTTGGCGATGTTGTCGAAGCAGGTGGTGTGTCCGGAAAAGTCTCTGAGATGAATCTCGTTTCCACCACGTTTTCGACGTTTGACAACCAAAAAATCATCGTTCCCAACAACGAAATTTGGGACAACGTGATCACGAACGTAACGGCCCGTTCGACGCGACGCGTTGATCTCGTCTTCGGAGTTGGCTACGGCGATGACTTGAAAAAGGTCATCTCGATACTTAACGAAATCACGGCGGCCCATCCGCTCGTGCTACAGGATCCTGCCCCCACTATCAAACTGAATGAACTTGCTGATTCTTCAGTCAATTTCATTTGTCGTCCGTGGGCGAAAACCGAAGACTATTGGACCGTCTACTGGGACCTGTTGGAAACAGCGAAGGAACGTTTCGACGCGGAAGGAATCTCGATCCCTTACCCTCAACGCGATATTCACGTTCACAATGCCTAGTCAATTCCGCTGCTCCGTATTGTCTTATTGGCTGTGCCCAGCATAACTGCGGGTTGCTTCCGAAAGATGATTCGGCGTCTAAACAATTTGTTCCCACCGTTCGCAACGGACCTGAGTTCGCGCGGCGGCTCGAACGCAATCGGTGCGGGTCGACGAAAGCGGCGGTGGGAAGCCCAATATTCACAATTCTTCATGCCCCAGGAAGAAGCCCCATGCCTTTGATGAAGTTGAGCCGCATTTGTGCGGTCCTTTCCGTTGGTATTGCTTTGGCATTTCATCCCCGCTCCGCGAACTCCCAAGACCCACTTCCATCGTGGAACGACACTGATACCAAGCGTGCAATCGTCGCATTCGTTGACAAGGTTACAGCCGAGGGGACCGCTGATTTCGTGCCTGAGGATCAGCGGATTGCCACTTTCGACAATGATGGCACACTCTGGTCAGAGCAGCCTTTTTATGCCCAATTGGCGTTTATTTTCGATCGCGTACGCGATTTGGCTCCTGAGCATCCCAAATGGGAACGCACCGAACCATACGCTTCTGTTCTCAAAGGCGACTTGCGGGCCGCGTTGACGGCAGACAAGAAACAGCTCTTGGAGATGGCGATGGCTACGCATGCGGGCATGACTACGGATGAATTCAGTACCATTGCAATGCAGTGGATCGAAACCGCTCGGCATCCAGAGACCAAGCGACGCTACAACGAAATGGTTTATCAGCCGATGCTTGAGCTTTTGACTTACTTGAGAGGCAACGGCTTCAAGACGTTCATCGTTTCAGGAGGCGGCATCGATTTCATGCGACCGTGGACGGATGCTACCTATGGCATTCCGCCGGAACAAGTCGTTGGTAGCAGTGTGGAATCAAAGTTTGAGATCCGCGACGGTGAGCCGGTTGTCGTGCGTTTGCCCAAGCTGGGTTTCATCGACGACAAAGCCGGTAAGCCCGTTGGCATCCAGCAGCACATCGGTCGTCGCCCGATCTTTGCCGTTGGCAACTCGGACGGTGATTTTGAAATGCTGCAGTGGACGACGGCTGGGGACGGGCCGCGTTTCGCTATGTATGTTCACCACACGGACGACGATCGCGAAGTGGCCTACGATCGCGAAAGCCATATCGGCAAACTGGACCGTGGGCTTGATGAAGGCAAGCGTCTGGGCTGGACCTTTGTCGACATGAAGAAGGACTGGAAGCAGATTTTCCCAACCTTGAACGAGCCCGCCTCGCTTGTCGGCAAATGGACCGTTTGGGAAATTGATGGCACGGCGGTCAACAAAGACTCCGCCGTCACACTTGAGGTAGACCAAAGTGGTAAAGCGACAGGTTCAACGGGCGTAAATCGCTTCAACTGCAGCCTCTCCCAAGACGGTCTTTCTGCTAGATTCGGAGCGGCAGCGGTGACGCGGCGGGCTGGTCCGCCAGCCCTGATGCAGCAAGAAGCTGCTTACTTGAACGCGTTGCAATCCGTAACCGGCGTTCGTGCGCTTGCTGACGACACACTCTTGCTTCTCGACGGTGAAGGCAAGGAGCTTATCAAACTAGCACGTCAGTGAGCCAGCCGATTCGGGCTGACAAGTCTATCGTGCCTTCAGTGCATTAAATTTTGGATGATACAAGTCGATACTCCTGTGTAAATCAAAGGAAGTTTTTCATGTTTGAACCCATTCCAAGACTGCTATGCAGTTTCTCCGCCGTGGTGCTGATTGGCGCACTCCCGCTCTGCTCTGCCCAGGAACCGGCAGCAGCAGCGGCCCAGGAGGTGGCAAGTGATGTGGCGGAAAAAGATGCGGAGGTACTGGCGATTGAAGCCAAGATCGCGAGCTATACCAAAGCGTTTAATGCACATGATGCAGACGCGGTTGTTCAGCACTTTTCAAGCGATGGAGAATTAACAACGGCCAATGGACGGACCATCAAAGGGCGTGAGGCACTTCTGCAGGACATGAAAGCCTACTTCGAATCCGCACCGGACGCACGCCTTGAACTGACTGATGTGTCGGTGAATGTGATTGCACCCAGCGTAGCGATTGAGTCAGGGACGGCAGTCATTGCAGCCGGTGAAGAATCCGAAGTTGCGACGTATCGCGCTGTTCACATAAAGGGTGCCAATGGGTGGATGCTGAATCGAGTTCAGGACGATCCAGCCGTTGATCTTCCGCCGAGCAACTACGAAAAGTTGCAACCACTCGAAGCGATGGTTGGTAGTTGGGAGCTTGATTCTGACGAGTCGTCGCTGGCGTTGAATTGCCGGTGGACAACGAACCGCAACTTCTTAGTGGTGAGCTACAGCGTCGTGGACGATGCGGGGGTTGATTTTGAAGGCACGCAGATCATCGGTTGGGATCCATCAAAGGAAGTTATTCGTTCTTGGATGTTCGACTCAGATGGCGGTTTCGGAAGTGGTGCTTGGACACTGTCCGGTGACACTTGGACCGTGAAGACCATCAATGTGGTTCCAGACGGGAGCAAGGCGTCGAGTACGAATCTGTATCGTTTCGTCGACAACGACACAATCGAGTATCGCTCGATTGGCAGGCAGGTTGGTGGCAAGCTCCTCGCAAACGTTCCCGCGGCTTCTTTCCGACGCGCTGAATAGTCGACCAATTTGAATAGCGAACACTGATTCTTGAAAGATATACGATGAAGAAAATAACACTAGCTATCGTCGTGGTGAGCGTCATTGCCACTTTCAGTCCGGTCTACGGCCGCGGTCGTGGTGGCGGTGGAGGAGGCGCCCGAGGCGGCGGTGGTATCTCGCGAGGCGGGGCTGTCTCGCGGCCTGCCGCTCATGCGCCGAGTATGTCGCGACCGAACGTCTCGCGCC
>CAYPLE010000036.1:36205-49677 GCA_964411445.1 uncultured Pirellulaceae bacterium | reverse complement strand
GAGCAACGGATTGAAAATCCGTGTGTCGGCGGTTCGACCCCGCCCCTGGCCACTCCGCTTTTCTAACGCCTCATCTCATTTGCTTACCCCACACTTGTCGCGTCAGGCGCTTTGCCTGCATTGCTGGCACGCACGGAAATGGCCTTTCGAGGCCTCAAATCATCCGACCTACCAATTCTTTGGCGTATTCGGATTTCCAAATGAGATCGTTCAGCCTCCTAGCCATTGCCTGGATCATCATCGCCTTCGCGTCTTGGATCATCGGCAGGAGCGTATTTCGCGAACGAGACGACAATCAACAAATCCGCCGGTTTGCCCGTGATGCGTCGATTGTTGAACAACTGCTAAGCGTTCACACTTGGCCTCCCACGCCCGACGCATCGGCAAAGTGGACAGAGATCGAAACGACGATGGAGGTGGACGTTCTTCCAACCTTGCGCAACAACTCCCCCCGCGATCAGGCAAGCCCCCATGCCGATGACGCTTCGGCCCCAACGAGCGGCCCGCAAGCTTGGACCAGCGTCAGTCGCATTGGCGATCGCATGGTCACCAGCAAGAACTTAAGACTGAGGATCGAGCGTCAGAGTGGATCAGGGAATGACGCTGCAGAAGATTTCGAGCGATTCGCAACCCCCGTCCAGCTCACCCGCCCTGTCCGGCCAGCCAGCCTAGGCGCCTGGAATGCACTATGCCTAACACTCGGCGTTACTGGTTTGGGAATTATCGGTGGCGTCGCCTTGCGGTGGCGGTGGCACCAGCGCCATATTCACGAAGAAATCTCGCCCTGGGTCTTGGCCGTCCAGAAGCGGCCCCCTGCTAGCCCGATCCAACTGGGCAATTTGGCGGGCCCTAGCGATCTAGCAACCAATTTAAATATGGTTGCCGAAAAAGTGAACTATTCGCTAGCCAGCCTCTATCAATCTGTGCAACGCAATGAACTGGTGCTGCGAAACCTCCGTGAAGGGGTATTGGCGGTCGACGACAATTCGCGTGTGATCCTAGCCAACCGCACGCTAGACGAACATGTAACCGTGGCAGCGGACAACTATCTGCTGCGTCCCATGCTTGAGGTTGTCCGAGCACCTCAAATGCACGACTTTGTCCAGTGGGTCCTAGGCACCGGTTCGCCAAGAGAAGAAGTCGTCCAGATCCATCAAACTTCGAAGTGGCTCCGCATTACGGCCCGCCCCTTGCCCATCGGCGATCGCATTGGCGTGCTGGTCACGACGCGGGACGAGTCGCTTTTGAAACGCATTGAAGCCATTCGAAAGGATTTTATCGCGAACGCGTCTCACGAACTGAAAACGCCACTTGCCGCCATCCGAGCGTATGCCGAAACGCTGCAACTGGGTGCATTGGACGATCGAGATGCTGCAGAGAATTTCCTTTCGAACATCATCGGACAAGTCGACCGAATCGACGGACTGGTGCAAGGCATGCTTCAGCTCTCTCGAGTTGAATCGGGCAGCGGCATGCGCATCGAGACCTTTTCCAGCATCAAAGCGCTTGAGCCTTGTTTGGCCGCAGCCGGCGCGGTGGCCCGAACAAAAGACATCGAGCTCGTTGTCGACTGCGAAGATGGCTGTGTCATCGAGAGCGACATCAACGGGTTCCAAACCATCGCGAGTAATCTGCTATCCAATGCGGTTCGTTACACGCACACCAACGGCACCGTTTCACTGACCGTTCGCAAGATAACCGCCGGCGGCCAAGGGGCTATCGAAATGACGGTTGAGGACAGCGGAATTGGCATCACTCCCGAAGACCTGGAACGCATTTTTGAACGCTTTTATCGAGCAGAAAAGGACCGCTCGACAGAGACGGGTGGAACCGGTCTAGGGCTTTCGATCGTCAAGCACCTGACCACCGCACTTGGTGGAACCGTTTCGGCAACCAGCCAGCCTGGCAAAGGGAGCGTGTTTCAAGTGATTTTGCCAGCCAAGTCGTCTGGAGCTTTCTTAACATAAACTTCTCGTTTGTGGGGTGCGGCTCGCCCCCGCCGGGGCGCCATAATGGGGTCATCGCGTAGGTCGAATGACCGGCTCTGATTCGTTGCCCATTTACCCGTCGCTATCTCCGTGTCGCGAAACCTGCTAAAAACATTGGATTCCGCACCGCTGACCGCCTTGGGCGTGCTCACGGGGCGAACTCATCATGTAACAGCAATCGGGTTTCTGAGGGGCAGCAACGGAATGTCAAAACACTTGAAAAATGACCTAGAAGAGGCATACCATCGGCTACTTGCCCTCAGTGGAGAAGTCGAAGAGATGATCAATCTAGCCGTAAAATCGCTGATGAATCGCGACAGCAATGCTGCGCAGCAGGTCATCGAAGCGGACGGCAAGATCGACAGCACCGAAGTTCGCATTGAGGAGGAATGCCTGAAAATGTTGGCACTCCACCAACCAGTCGCAGCCGACCTACGGCGTTTGACCACCATGATGAAGGTCAACAATGATCTTGAACGAATCGCCGATTTGGCGTGCAACGTGGCCGAGCGAGCCAGCAGCTTTGTCGCGTCGGAGGATTTTCCGATTCCTGCGGCCATTGAAACCATGGCAGCGGAAGTCGTCGATATGGTCCGTCGAGCCCTCAACGCGTTCGTCAACTTTGACACCCAAGTTGCATTTGAGGTAATCGCTTCGGACGATTCGGTCGACGACACCAATGTCCGCGTTATTGCCGAACTTGTAACGCTGATGCAGAAAAGACAGGAGTGGGTTGAACCCGCCCTGCACTGCTTTTCCGCCTCACGCCACCTAGAACAAATCGCTGACCATGCGACCAGTGTTGCCGAAGACGTCATTTACATGGTCAGCGGGGAAATCGTACGCCACCAGCACTATACGCCGGGCCAAGCCACCGGCCGAGGAGCTGTTGGAGGGTCGTAGTCCCAAACAGTGAACCGCGCGCATGCAAGTCGATGCTCTTATGACGATTCCTTCAAATAGCCCTCACGATTCGCCAAAGAATGCGAACCGAACGATGTCACGCACCAAAGTGCTCATCGTCGAAGACGATCAAGCGCTCTCGGACATCTTGTTCTACAACCTACAAAAAGAGGGTTTCAATGTTTTCCGAGCTGCGGACGGGCGCGAGGGCATCGAGCAAGCTGTCCTGAAGCAGCCAGACATTATCGTCCTCGACCTCATGCTGCCTCGCATCAACGGCATGGACGTCTGCCGTCACCTGCGCAAGCAAAAAGAGACTCAAAAGGCTGGCATCCTGATGCTGACAGCCAAAGGAGAGGACGTCGACCAAATCGAAGGATTCGAGGCCGGAGCTGATGATTATGTCGTCAAACCATACAGCGTCCGAGTCCTGCTGGAGCGTATCCGCGCCCTGCAGCGACGGCGAAGCACCGCCGACAATCAAGACCAGACGGTTACCGACATCGAATGCATGGGCATTCGTGTCGACCTACGCCGCCACGAAGTCACACTGAACGGGAAAGCTCTCGAATTTACACGGAGCGAATTCAATCTGCTGCGCACACTGATTGCTGAACCTGGACGCGCCTTCGATCGTTCCGAATTGATCGAATCGGCACTCGGGGAAGACACGCTAGTGCTCGAAAGAACCATCGACGTTCACATCCGCGCCATTCGTCGCAAACTGGAAGGTCTCGCCGACGTCATCGAAACAGTTCGCGGCGTGGGCTATCGATTCAAAGAACCACAGTAACCAACCGGAGCCGCAAACAGCGATCACGCGAAAGTGTGTGAGGATGTTCTATTCTAAGCAAGCATCCCACATCGGCCCCACTCGCTGCCAAGTGTAATCTTGGGCCAAAGCTGCTGCCGACTCTGCTAGTTCGCGCCGGAGAGTTTCGCATTCGGCCAGTTGAACGATCGCACTCGCGAACGAAACCGCGTTGCGATTCCCACAAACACGCAGCCCACTCGAGAGCTGCTCAATGGCCGAGCTACAATCGCTAGTCACGCATGCAAGCCCTTGGCTCATCGCTTCCAAGAGTGCGACAGGAAACCCCTCGTAACGGCTGGGAAGGATGAACAAATGACTCCCTCGATAGGCTGACCAAACCTGGTCACTCCAACCATCGGCAGCAATCCGCGGAAGCTCCGAAGCAGCAGATTTCACAAAACCCCGCATCGGACCGTCGCCAACGATCCGCAAACGCCAATCCGGAAGCTGGGCATGCAAACATCGCCACGTCTCGATCAGCAGCCCAATCCCCTTCTCTTCACTCAGACGCCCAACAAACAGAAGCGTCCTCTGCTGACAATTGCCATCCATTTCGCCTTCCGTGACCTGACTGACTACCGGTGCAGCAGTAACCGGTGCAGCAGTAGCAGGTGGAGATATTGCTGGTGGAATGACCACCATTTCACCGGTGCACCACGGACGCATGTATTCTGCAATCGCCGGGGTCAAAGCAACAATGCGATCCGCGGTTGGATAGTTGCGTTGCCGCAGAAACTCCCAAAGCCGGCTCAATCGCTGCTTCGACGGATCGCTATGTTCCGCAATGGTAACGGGAATCGCCAGTCCTCTTGCCGCTTGCAATGCGATGATATTCATCTGGTCACAGAAACTGACAATGCGCGTTGGACGGATACCCTGGAAGTGCTTTCGAAGATGTTTGGTTCGTTGCCAATTCGCCAATCCACCCGACAGAATGCCAGAGGACTCCTTCTGCAGCCCCAATCCGACGCGACTTACTCGTGAATCGAGTTCGTAACCATCCTGACTGCCATCCCACGTGATCAAATGAATCTGGTGCCCCTGCTCAGCCCAACGGTTGGCCAATTGCGCCATCAACCGCTCCGCGCCACCACCGTGGAGCGAGTGGATCGTCAAGGCTATCGTATGGGACGTCATTTTCTCAGAATCCGCACTTGGTCGACTGGCTTGTGCTCCCCAGAGCACCCGAATCTGTCCCCAAACGATCGCAACAGAGGACTGCTTTAACATCGGCCGCCGCACGACCTTTCCCGAAAGCCAACTTTCTCGAAAACCAAGGCCCTGAGCGTGGAGTTTTGGTGAAAATAGGTATTTTGCGAGCCATTTTTGCCCCAGATTGCCGAATAAGCTGGGTATATTGACCGACGTTCGAGCAGTTGGATATTTCGAGCGGTCGGATAATCTGCCTACTCAGTAAACACTATGCCTCATTAAAAGTCGGAGCCCCAACCTTGACGCATCATTGGAAAAAAATTGTCGCGGCAACTCTAGCTGCATCCGTTTGTGCTTGTTTCGTAACAGTGTCTCGAGCCCAAGACGAAGAGGCTCCTAAGCCAAAGCACACGATCAAAGAAGTCATGAAAGCACATAAAGGCGGCCTGCTGAAGAAGCTCGTCGCTGGTGAGGGAACTGCTGAGGAAAAGAAAATGTTCCTCGACATGTCCATTAGCCTGCTGGAAGCAAAGCCACCCAAGGGAGAAATGAACTCCTGGCAAAAGCTGGCTGGCGGCCAAGCCCTGGCAGCAGCGAAGCTCGTCGTCGGCCGCGAAGGCGCAGAAGATGAACTCAAAAAGGCCACCAACTGTGCCGCGTGCCACAAGCCACACAAACCATAGTAGCAGGACGCAAGCCTGTTGATCCACTGTCCCGCAGCGGTTCCACTGGGCTCGAAATCAGGGCCGTTAAGTCACGGCTGTTGAAATCACAGCGTTGAAACAAAGCTGAGGCCAGTATCCCACCGGATGCTGGCCTTTTTTAATGCGCCACATTGTCAGCAAACGCACCGCCAGCTTTCGGATTTTGACGGTTGCTCGGATCGTGCACGAATTTGAACCACGTACCTGCCCCCTGCAGAGCAACTTTTGAATCTACGCGAGCGTCCATGACCTAGCCTTCAATCGCAGTGCTATTGAATCTGTTGAGCCGAGTTGTTCACTGGATTCAAAGGTACAGCCTCTTACTGACTCGGAATATCAGACAAGTATGCTCCGCCATGTCGACTACCTTATCCCCACCCGCTGATGATTCTGTCGCGTTTTCACCTGGGCTACTGGCTCCCGTCCATCCCGAAGAACTGTCGATGGACTACGTCACGCAAACGCCGGCTCCACGATGGTTGCGGGAGCTGAACCTACCCAACTCGCGCGAGAACATCCGCTGCTTGAATCGCCGCACTCGGGTTGTGAAACGCGCTCTGGACATCATCGGTGCAACTCTGATGCTGTTCGTTGCTATCCCACTAATGATCCTGGCTGCGATTGCAATCAAACTGTCGTCGGCTGGCCCAATCCTTTTCAGTCAGATTCGTGTTGGATTGAACCAACGATCGAGCCGCAGCGAAGAACAACAAGACTGCCGTCGGCAAGAGCCAGCCTACGGAAAACCGTTTCGTATTTTCAAGCTGCGAAGCATGCACGTCGCATCGGACAAAAACGGCCCGCGTCAAGCGCAAGCGGGCGACAACCGCGTCTTCCCAGTTGGAAAGCTGCTGAGACGTATGCGAATCGACGAACTTCCGCAGCTATTCAATGTACTACGAGGTGAGATGTCGCTCGTCGGCCCACGCCCTGAGTGCATTGAATACATGGAAGAACTCAATGCGAAGATCCCCGGCTATGCCGCACGACTTGGCCTCAAGCCCGGCTTGACTGGCATTGCGCAAATCGAATCGGGCTACGCCAACGACCTAGATTCGTATCGCCGGAAAGTCGCCTACGACTTGCTCTACTTGCAAAACTGCTGCCTAACCAACGACCTTCGCATTCTCTTTCGCACCGCCAAAGTCGTCTTCACTGGATTCGGTGCATTGTAAATGCAATCCGCGAGCTCCGCCGGTGAACTAGCCCGTGGGAAGCCATAAGACTGAGCTTAGGTGTCGTAGCCAAGATTCGGCGCAAGCCAGCGCTCGACTTCCCTCAGACTCAACCCTTTGCGTCTGGCGTAATCTTGCACTTGATCTTGCGTTAAACGATCGACGGCAAAATAGCGGCTCTCTGGATGAGCGAAATACAAGCCACTCACGCTGGCGCCCGGCCACATTGCAAATGACTCGGTCAAGGAAACGCCTGTGTTCTCTTCTGCATTGAGCAGATCAAACAGCGTTCGCTTTTCGGTATGATCGGGACAAGCTGGATAGCCAGCAGCGGGGCGGATGCCACGATATTTTTCCGCGATCATGTCGTCGCTTGAGAGCCCTTCTGCCGCACCGTAGCCCCAATCGACTCGAGCGCGATGATGCAGCAGTTCTGCAAATGCTTCGGCCATTCGATCAGCCAGGGACTTGACCAGAATCGACGAATAATCATCGTGCTGATCTTCAAATTCCTTTGCAAATTCGTCCGCTCCATCACCTGTCGTGACGACAAAACCGCCGATGTAATCATTTACCTTGGTTTCACGAGGAGCAATGTAGTCGGCCAATGAGCGGAAGTCCTTCTGCCCCTTGCGTTCCCATTGCTGGCGCAGGAAATGGAACGTGGTCAACTCCTTGGTTCGTTCCTCGTCGCGGAACAGAATGACATCGTCGCCAACGCTTGCCGCTGGCCAAAATCCGTAGGCGGCGTTGGCTTTGATGCGTCCTTCGCTAATGATCCGCTCCAGCATTTTCTGCCCGTTGTCAAACAACTCCTTGGCAGCATCCCCGACGACCGGATCCTTGAAAATTTTGGGATACTTGCCCTTCAATTCCCAGGACATAAAAAACGGTGACCAGTCAATGTACTGTGCGATTTCATTCAAATCGAAATCGCGTAGCACTTGGGTTCCTGTGAAGGCAGGTTTTGCAACGTCGACTGCGTCCCAATTGGTTTGAAACTTGTTCGCAAGAGCTTTTTCATACGGCACCAACTTGACCTGACGAGCCTGATAGCTGGCGACGAGTTCACTTTGAAGCTCTCGATTCGTCTTCGAAAATGCTTCGCGGGAATCAACGTTGATAAGCTTTTCAACGACGCCGACGCTACGAGATGCATCCAGAACATGAATGACATCTCCGTCGAACTGAGGAGCAATTTTTACGGCTGTGTGTTTGGCACTTGTGGTAGCCCCGCCGATCAACAAAGGCTGCGTCATCTCGAGACGCTTCATTTCCTTTGCAACATAAACCATCTCATCCAGACTTGGTGTAATGAGACCGGAAAGTCCGATCACGTCGACGCCATGCTTCTTGGCTTCTTCGAGGATTTTCTCGCAGCTCACCATGACGCCCATGTCGATGACTTCAAAGTTGTTACAAGCCATGACGACGCCGACGATGTTCTTACCGATATCGTGAACATCGCCTTTTACCGTCGCCAACAGCACCTTGCCACGGCCGGAATCAGTCTCCCCTGCGGCGAGCTTTTCCTCTTCCATGTAGGGCGTTAAGTAGGCTACGGCCTTTTTCATCACCCGCGCCGACTTGACCACTTGTGGCAAGAACATTTTGCCAGCGCCAAACAAGTCGCCAACAACGCTCATGCCGTTCATCAGCGGCCCCTCAATGACGTCCAAGCAACGGGAGCTTTCCTGACGCGCCTCTTCGGTGTCTTCTTCAATGAACCGATCAATACCACGAATCAGGGCATGTTTGAGCCGCTCGGCAACCGGGGCTTCACGCCAGCTCAAGTCTTCTTCGACGGACTTCTTACCCTTCGACTTGACCGTCTCAGCAAACTCCAACAATCGTTCTGTTGCGTCGCTTCGCCGATTCAGAATGACGTCTTCGACGCGCTCAAGCAAGTCTTTCGGGATATCTTCGTAGACCGCCAATTGTCCCGCGTTGACGATTCCCATGTCCATGCCGGCACGAACGGCGTGGTACAAGAATGCCGCGTGCATCGCTTCGCGGACGTAGTCGTTGCCGCGGAAAGAGAAGCTAATATTACTGACACCTCCGCTGATTTTTGCCCCCGGACAAATGCGTTTGATCTCGCGGGTCGCATCAATGAAGTTGACAGCATAGTTGTCGTGTTCTTCGATCCCCGTAGCAACGGTCAGGATGTTGGGATCAAAGATGATATCCTCAGCCGGCATGCCAACTTCTTGCGTCAACAAGTCGTAGGCGCGCTTGCATATCCGTACCTTTTCGTCTGTTTCCGTCGCTTGCCCTTTTTCGTCAAAGGCCATCACAACGCAAGCGGCGCCATAGCTACGAACCAACCTCGCTCGGCGCAGAAATTCTTCTTCCCCATCTTTCAAGCTGATTGAGTTGACGACTGACTTACCCTGCGTGTTCTGCAGCCCAGCCTCAATGACCTCCCACTTGCTGCTATCGATCATGACTGGAACGCTGGCAATTTCAGCTTCCCCAGCGATTAGGCGCAGATAGCAGGCCATTGCTTCTGGACCATCCAACAATGCATCATCCATATTGATGTCGATGATTGTCGCACCGCCTGCGACCTGCTGCCGAGCTACCTCGACGGCTTCTTCGAATTTATCATTGCGAATCAGTCGGGCAAAAGCCCGCGAACCTGTCACGTTGGTGCGCTCGCCAACCATCGTGAAGTTGCTTTCTGGACGAAGCACCAGCGGCTGTGTTCCACTCAGACGCGTGTAAGGTTCAGGCACTGGCGGCTTGTGCGGTGCGTACTGACTCGACTCCGCCGCAATTTCGCGAATGTGATCTGGGGTAGTACCGCAGCACCCGCCCAAGATATTTACCCAACCATTGCTGGCGAATTCTCCAACTAGCTCAGCCATTTGCTTGGGGCCCAGATCGTACTGCCCCATTTCGTTGGGCAGTCCAGCATTGGGATAGCAACTGATTGGAACTCGCGCCACCCCAGACATTTCTTCGATGAACGAACGCATTTTTTGCGGGCCAAGCGCACAGTTCATTCCAACGCCAAGCATCGGAAAGTGACTAACTGCATTCCAGAAACCTTCAACGGTCTGCCCGCTAACGAAAGTTCGCCCGCCGACATCGAAAGTTGCGCTGATCAGAACGGGGACAGAATTGCCGCTGTCAGTGAAGTACTTGTCGATCGCAAATAGACAGGCCTTCAGATTGAGAGTATCGATCACGGTCTCGGGAAGCAGCAAATCGACGCCGCCTTCAACCAACGCAGCCACTTGTTCGTAGTACGAGTCGCACATTTCGACAAAGGTCGTATTGCGATAGGCAGGATCGTCAACTTTAGTGCTGATCGCCGTCTGCTTGGCAGTTGGCCCAATGCTACCGGCAACAAAACGTGGCTTGTCGGGCGTCTTGTCGGTAAACTCCTCAGCCGCCTTGCGAGCGCAGGCGACCGCGGCGACGTTGATTTCGCGGACCAATTCGTTTGGCAGCGCAAATTCGTCCATTCCAACCCGGCTGGCACCAAATGTGTTGGTTTCGACGATGTCCGAGCCTGCATCAAAGTACTGTCGATGGATCTCGGTGACGCTCTCGGGATGGGTCAGGCAGAGGATGTCTGTAAAGTTCTTGAGGTCTTTTGAAGAATCATGGTCAGCAAACCGCTCACCTCGAACCGCCGCTTCATCCAGCCCGAGTCGTTGTACCATCGTGCCCATCGCGCCATCCAACATCAGGATGCGTTCGTGGACTAGTTCCTGTACTTGCTCGCTTCGCGTCGACTGTTTAAGGCCCATATGCCTGCTTTCGTCAGCTAGAGATCCAATGACCAACCACCCCGAAAGTGGGGGCAGGGGTCGCATCCATCCGTCCATCCGGATGCTTAATTATTCTAGCTCACCGCACTGGGTCAAGGCAAAAACGGGCTTGGCTGCCACCGATGGTCGATCTTTCGCCTCAGAAACGATCGGGCGGCCCATTTCCTCCTTAGCGAATGTGAACACTCGATATGGCGACCGTGTCACGGAACGAAACGGACAAGCAACCAAACAAGCAAAGAATTCGTCATGACACCACCAATCAAGTTCTACGGCACCGCTGATGAATACGGTGAGTTCTCGAACTTCGCGGACTACCCGATCAAAATAGGCAAACATCTGTGGCCGACATCCGAGCACTACTTTCAGGCAATGAAGTTCAAGGACAAATCGCAACAAGCAGAAATTCGAAAAGCGAACTCGCCCATGCTAGCCGCTCGCATGGGTCGTGACCGTAAGCGGAAGCTGCGGCGCGATTGGGAGTCTGCTAAGGTGAATGTAATGCGCGAGGCTGTGCTGGCAAAATTCACACAGCACGACGAACTTCAGAAACTCTTGTTGGCCACGGGCGACGCGAAAATCATCGAACACACCGCGAACGACGATTACTGGGGTGATGGCGGAGATGGCAAAGGTCGGAATATGCTCGGTCAAATCCTAATGGACGTCCGCAACCAATTGCGTGAACACGAAATGCAATAACACCGACCACTCAGGTGCACCCCTTCGCTTTCACCGCCTGACTCCATTGAATCAGTTCACTCAGCCGTAGCCTGCTCAAGCCGCTCGTTCCAGAACGCGCGTGCGGCTTTTAAGTATGGCTGTGCCAAGTCGTTTGCGGGACCACCTTTCTGCTCAAACGATTTGGCAGCCTGATCAAGCCATTCAGAGAAGTGCTGCACCGCCTTGCGACTGATTCGCCGCCGTCCGTCGGCTTCAAAATAGAATGGCGCTGTCGAAGCGATCTTGTAGTAATCCGTGTTGCTCGTGATCACCCGGACAACCAACCAACCGCTTTCTTCAATCGAAAGGCTGGGGATCTGCCCTCCTCGGCGAGCGTGTTCGTCCAATCGAGCTTGATACAAAGTCCGCCCGTTGAAAATAACGTCCAAGTAATCAACCTTCTCAGAGACCGTCAACTTGGCTGCTATGTCGAGCTCTACCGGTCGGTCACTGCTGAGTGGAAAAACGGTTCCCGGCAACTGCCCATTGATGGTCACTCTCAACAAAGGCCCACTTGTCACGAACACACTGCCGCTTCTGAGCGACTGCCACCATTGCTCCACCAATCGCTCACCGTTGGCCGGATAGGCGACTTGAGCATAAACGCGATTGCCACCAAGCCAATTGCTGCTCGCGCCAAAGCCGCTTCCGGCAGACGGCGGAAGCTGAAACCCTGCTTCAAGCACTTGCCAGTAAAGGTATTCGGAGAGCTTCCCCGGCCCCAACGCTCCACGAAATCGCCCCGGCTCTGGATCGTAAAAGGGCCGAAACTTCCCCTTCCCAAACTCCGTGTCCTCAGCAACTTGGTCAGACAGGACTTGAATGGAATCGACGCGGCCGGAGGCAAGCCAAATCGGCACATCGCGCGCCCATATGCGACGTATTTCCGCGTGTACCCGGCGCTGCGGCTCTCCGCCCTGCCCGGCTGAATCCGGAACGATTGCTTGTGTATCTTCTGTTGCCTCAGTCTTCGCTAAAACTAAAAGCCGAGTGCTGGGCAACTCGCGCGGCACATCAGCGGGCGGATGCCAATGATGCAGCACCAATCCGCTGCCAGCCCGATCGTCAGCGTAGGAAAAGTCCTCCCCCCAGCGGCCATCGGTCCAGGCAACCGTCGAGTCGCCCCCCATACCGGCCGCCATGTTGAGCCCATCTGCAGCCAACCAAGGAGCCCACTTTGCCGCTGGCGAGCGAACGAATAGATCGCCCGCGTACCAGCCTTCTTTGACCAAATCTGCGTGCCTGGGTAAAGCGACGACATCCAGGGCGGACGAATTTTTGTCGAGCGTAAATCCGCCGCGTCCCTTGGAAAACTCAGGCCCCCGAATGACAGTGAATCGATATTCTCCAGGTCTGCCCGCGTAGACAATCGAATTCTCGAGCAGATTCCAACCGTCCATGTAACGACGGCCCCGTGCCTTCACAGGCTGCCCGCGCGCATTGCGAACTTGAATCCTTGCCGTCAGCGGATCACCGGTTTTTTCCTCGCTGACCTCAATCTCGACTTTGCCTGCTTGACCGTAGCAGTCTGAAGCCAAGACCAATGCGATGAAGACGATAGCAGCGGAGTGAATTTGCATAAGGAATCAGTCGCCAATGGTATTCATTCGAACGGGCAAAGCTCCCGAGACGGCAGCCGTGCGCTTTTCGAACCGTTTCTTTGAGTTCCATCTTAGTGCGAGGTGCATTTGGTCCCGAAGACAGCTCCGAGGCTTGCCGTTATACTCCTCGCTGCCCTCGATGCTTTGTGACGGTTGCTCGGTTTCTAACGCAGACCAGCAATCCACCTGAGCTCATTTTCGGTGCTCAGTCGCCTGGGATTCGCCTCCAGACTCCTAGCTTGAACCCGAAAAAGCGGCCTCAACCTGAATCTGAAAACCTGAAATAAGTGCACCTGTCGGCTGGCACATCCCACTGAAGCAATTCCGACCGGTAGTTTTGACGGCAAGCGTAAATGGCAGACTGGAAGACGCTGTACCCATTCCAATCACGATACCTGGAGATCCCCAAGTCCGAGGCCTCCGCGGATGTCGTTCGGATGCATTACGTGTCCAGCGGCCAAGCCCCGAGCAGCAACGCGGCCAACGGCGAGGCATCTGCTGCGGACTCTCCGCAGAGCAATGAGTCTCCTCAAGGCAACGCTGAGAACCACACGGTCTTGTGCGTCCACGGCAATCCAACTTGGTCATTCACGTACCGCGAAATTCTCAAGCAAGTTAGCGATCAGGCGC
>CAYPLE010000036.1:22122-36105 GCA_964411445.1 uncultured Pirellulaceae bacterium | reverse complement strand
CCAACTTGGTCATTCACGTACCGCGAAATTCTCAAGCAAGTTAGCGATCAGGCGCGGGTGATCGCCGTCGACCACATTGGCTGTGGACTCAGTGACAAACCTCAGCAGTACGACTACTGCCTTGAGCGGCATATCGGCAACCTGGCGCGGCTCATCGAAAAGCTGGACCTGCACAACGTGACGTTGGTCGTTCACGATTGGGGTGGAGCCATAGGATTCGGTGCAGCGTTGCGACATCCAACGCGGATCAAGCGCTTTTGCGTTTTGAACACGGCCGCGTTTCCGCCACCGTATGTCCCATGGAGAATTTCTGCATGTCGCATTCCCTGGTTTGGCAACTTTGCCATGCGAGGTCTGAATCTGTTTGCCAAGAGTGCACTCACGATGACGCTCAACCGCCTGCCGCGACTTGAACCCACCGTCGCATCGGGGCTGATCGCACCGTACGGCAATTGGCGAGATCGGATCGGCGTTGCAAGATTTGTTCAGGATATTCCAACTCGCAAACGTCAGGCTACCTGGCAAGATCTATCGCGGATCGAGCAGAACATGAATTTGTTCTCGGATCATCCAACTCAAATCGTTTGGGGCGAAAAAGA
Source organism: uncultured Pirellulaceae bacterium (assembly GCA_964411445.1). Lineage (GTDB taxonomy): Bacteria > Planctomycetota > Planctomycetia > Pirellulales > Pirellulaceae > Aureliella. Next base: position 35,506 of record CAYPLE010000036.1, on the reverse strand, counting down.
CTGGTGCTTCCGCATGGAATGCCTTGAGCGGTTGACGAAGCTTCTTCCCCACGCCAGCGTGACACAGCTAGCGGATGTTGGACACTATGTCATGGAAGAAGCCCCGGAAGAAGTCATCGCGGCAATTCGAAAACTACTCGCAACACCAGCCTAGCCTCTCCAGTACGGGTGCCCTCGGAACGCCAATGCCAATCCCGCTGGATGACATCCTCGCGCTAGATTCTCGGAATCTTCTGGGCAACACATGGAATCTGCGCGAAGCAATCTTCGTCGCATGCATCTTAGAAGCGGCAACTCCGAAACTTGGCAACGTTCACCCAGATGCCTCGTTTGACGACATGTCGTTCCGCGATTTCGTTGACAGCAGCCGCGTCATCGCTGAGCACCTGTCAGCCGTAGGAGCAAGCATTGGGCAACGTTGCGATTCAGCAGCTCGCGCAATGCGCGCGGCCACGAACACAAACCCACACCTGGGAACTATTCTCCTACTAGCTCCACTGGCCACAGCCCACGAACAACTGAAATCGCTTTCCCTGTCAACAGCCGCAAGGTTCGACCTCAGCGACTTCCGGCAAGCCACCGAAAACGCGCTTCGGTCACTCTCAGCAAAGGATTCCCAGGACGTCTACTCGGCGATTCGATCCGCCAAGCCGGGGGGCCTTGGAAAAAGCGACCAACACGACGTAGAGTCTACGCCGCCCGCCGATCTGCTGGACGCGATGGCCGCGGCGGAGGAGCGAGATTTGATCGCACGGCAATTCACCCATGGCTTTGAAGATGTTTTCGAGACGCTGTTGCCAATGCTCTATGCAGAAATGGAAGCCAACACGCCGCTATCGGCAATTTCACGTTTTCAAATCCGTGCGCTTGCTTGGCACCCCGACAGTCTGATTGCCCGCAAATGCGGATTAGACAAGGCCGCGGAAATACAGCGTTCCGCCGAACACCTGTTCATTGCCTTGCAAAATGATGTCACGACGATTCCAAGCATCGCTCGCGAGTGGCAGTCGCTGGATCGCAGGATGCGGCAAGGCGGCAATGCTCTCAATCCCGGCACAATCGCCGACATGATCGCCGCCACGATCTTCTGTGCGCTCATCCTCACGCCCCCAACTGCATAGCCCCACAGTTATTTTGCTGGCGGAGTGGCTTCGCGAATCTCAGCTCCGAGCTCTTCATCCAGAACGAGAATTGCAAATCGCTCAACGGAGTCAAGATCATTGGTGCTGAGCGTTGCGTAGTCAAAGTAGCCGCGCAAGTCCGTGTATCCATCTTTGTAGAAACGCGTCTCGCCGCCGCGAAGCTTGGCATATACCTTCACATAGGCAGCCTCCACAGGCGCGGCTGTCGCTGCGGCGCGGACACGAACTTGCCCAAAACTCTCCGCAACTTCACAAGCCAATCCGCTGGGAGTAACAACGGCGGTTCGCGAAAGCCCACCACCAGTTGCCTCGACAATCAAGTTCTTATTGGCCAACGGAGCTGGAGGCATTAACGTCTGCGTTCCTGGTTGTGATGGATCAACGGCAAGAGTTGCGTTAGGAGCAATCGCTGGCAGTTGCTGACCTTTGAGTCCAACAAATGGGCGCCGACTAAACAACAGCTCGACGTCCATCACGTAAAAGTTGACGTTTAGTTCGTCAAGATTGCTGGACTCGAGCAACAGCTTGCCTCCATCCGCTTTCATCGCCAACGTTGCGGCGGTGGCAGCACCACTTTCATTGATTGCATCGCGTCGCATCGTCGCGTCTGTCACGCTCTCATCTGCACCGACTGCCTTCGACCCCGCCAGCATTGCGTCTCGCGCAGCCAACTGGGACAAGACAGCATTGAAATTTGCCTTCCACTGCTCGACAGGATAGTCTTGATATCGTTCCGCGATCGCTTTAGCAGTAGGATATTCGCCAGTAGCAAGCGACAAGTAGGCTTGCAGATAATCAAACTGCAACAATGCCTCAATGTTGTCCTTCTTGACGGATGCGAACTGTTCGACGGCTTCTTCAATTCGGTTTTGAAGCAACAGATAGTAAACCACCTGCAACCGATCACTTGAACTCAATTGACTTTGGTATGCCAGCCGATTCAGGAGCTGGGAGTATTGCTTTTCCAAATCGGAATTCAGAATCACTCGCTTGGCACCCAATTGATGAATCCGCGCCAATACCAACGGCCTGAATTCAACGTGCTCGTACTCATGCCGCCTGACTTGGTTGGTTGAAAGGACAGGGGAATCAAAGGCTGGGCCAAGCTTTGCGTGCAACCCTTCTGCGTTTGCAAGCAGTTCACGAAAACGGTCACGATCATTGTGTTTGCACGCGTATGCCCAGAGAGTCTGTGAATAGAACCCACGGTCGGCAAGCACTTTCGTAATTGCCAGAAATGGCTCTGGTGCTGACATCCGGAACGCGATTCTGTCCAGGTTGAGCTTATTCAGATTTGCCGTTTTCAGGGTTTCGACGACGTCATCAGTGCTCGCCCAATTCGCGATGTACTCCCACGATTTCGAATCACCTTGTGGAACCTGCTCGAAAGCGACGACGGACTGGGCGGCAGCCGCAGCCAGCGCCATCCCTTTCTCGGAAACCTGTGCTCCGTAGAGCTGAAACTCACCCGCTACCGGGAAATAGAATTGGAATTCCGTCTGATAAGTGCTAAACGCATCCAGATCAACAACTTGACTCTCTGTGCTCCTTGCACCACGCAGCGGAATGGCGCCCGCTGGGCACTGGTGCAACAACTCGATCTGTCGCTTCTTATTGGTGGGATTCGACACCACGACTTTCGCCGTATATGGCTTGCCGACGGCGCATCGCTTCAGATCAACTGGATTCTCAGGATCATCGCCCGAGAACACCTCTTGTCCAATGAACACGCGTTGTGCTGGCTCGCTGCCAGAGTCGCCTTTGGTTTCGCGAATTGCCTCAAGCATCACGATCGTTGGAGCCAGTGCAGTCAAAGAAACACCTTGCTGGTCCGAGCTGTATTTCACACCCTGCGACTCTTCAGGCAAATCAATCAACGCAAGGGCAATCAAAGCCTCGGCAAAGTTGCCGACCGGCAATTCGATGTTGCTGGGAATGAACGTCATCTCCGGCTGGTCCAGGTACTCTGCCCAAAACTCGGATACCCCGATAAATCCTGAGTTCTGGTCAGAAATCCGAGTGCGAAAGTAATTGGTTTCGACCCATCGACGCGTTGTGGAGAGCTCCTGAAAAAGCCCAGGCCCCGCCTTTCTAGACAGCCTTTCAAGGCCGAACAACTTCTGCCGCGTGTCGACTCGCCCCAGCGAGCGGCCTCTGCTCGCGCGTCCGCCTCCGCCCCCCCCGAATCCACCGCCGCCAGCGGGCGCTTCCGGAACAGCAAAGTTCATTTCGCTTGCACTTGAAGCGTCTTCTTCTATCCCGTCCTCAAAGAACACCGCGCGGTCCAGTGCTGTCCCCATCAAACCTGCGTCAAAATACTGGCGTCTCAGCCTGAGGTCGACTGGCGCAACCTCTACACTTCGTCGCAACCGATCCAGAACCATATTTCGGACGGAATCATCGCGTCTGGCCAACAAGACAAGTTCAGCCGCGTTGAGCTTGCGCAACGCCGATAGTTCCCTGAAACCCGACAAGTCATGACCTAGCAAGAAATGATCGACAAACTGCTTGCTCAATTTCTGCTGAAGGAAAGGACGCACCACTTCATCGAAAAAGTCGCGGTCCTTGAAGTAGATGAACACATTCAATTCGTGGCACGAATACTCACTGTACTTCTTCATTTTTTCGTCACGGTCTAGCTGATGCCAACGCGTGACGAAACGGAAGTTCTCCCAGCGTTCGTCTGCAAGTACCGAACCGTAAAACTGGAACAGACCTCCTAGAGTCGAATAGGTTTGCAAACGCGGCGATTCCGAGCGGTCAAAGCTCAAGCTCTCACCCGGTGCAAGGATCTGCACGCGCCGAACTTGCGACAAGGTTTTTGCTGGATCAAGCGATTGCGCAAGCCGCATATCGCGAGTCTGGAGATCTTCCGAATCTAGCGCAATCTCCGCTGTGTCAGCCCCATCTGGTGTAACCACATGGACAACGACATGACTACATCCCTGCAATACTTCGGAAGGCACGCTGACTTTGCCGTCGACAATCTCCAAATTGAATAGCGTTACCGCGGGTGTGGCCAGGAATTCGAAACTGGCTGACAGACTGCCTCCGCGACCGCCGCGTTCAAATTCAGGTGCCATCGGGCTATCCGACGGTTCGGCTCGCATTTTGTTCGCGGCCAGCGGATCTCCAGCTCGAGCGTCACGACGCGTGTTTTCGCTTTCAGCGATGTCCCATGGATGCAACAGTAGCGTGGGATCTGGAAGCATAACGCCTGGATACTTCTTCGCACCACGCCGCTTCAAGATGTAGTCATACTCTTCGTCCAACCTAAGAGAATTCAAGAACTGGCATCGAGCAACGGGTAGGCGTGTCAAGTCAGGATTGCGAACGGGCCATTGAATGACTCCTTCGCGTGAAACAGAGCGAAAGGGTTTGCCAATGACATGCACGCGAGCCCCCATTTCAGCACCAGCAACTTGGATCGCCAGGCCGTTTTCCCCAACGTCAACGTCGGCGATCACCGGTCTTGATCCTCCCTGCAACTGGACGATCGCTCGACTGCCCACAATCACTTGATGACCTTCGCCTGCGTCGTCAACGCCACCTTCAACAGACAGAATCGATAGCGCCAGGCCGGAGTCGTGGTTTTGGTACAAGTAATTGCCAGCAGGAAGTCCCGCGCATTTGATTTGCCCCGCTTCGATGCTCAGAAGCTCGCTCAACTCTTCAACTCGCTTCTGCCTGCCAACGATACTCCAAAGTGAGTGTTGAGCGTGATTGGCGGCTGGCAATTGCAGCTCGGACGCCCTACCTACGGTAAACTCTTGCCCTGCAGGAACATGCAATTGTCGTTGGTTGTTCAGCGTCGGCTCATTGATGACGAATTCAGCATCCGGAATTTGATCACCAGAAACGCAAAGGCTGCGCATGCCCTCAAGGCTTCCGAGATTCACGACCCCAGTTGAATCCGTTGCCATTTCAAAGCGGACGGGCTCGGTCACGTATTTCGAAGTCAACGAAACCGTCAACCTGCGGGAGCGCAAGCGTTCACCGTTTCGCCCACGCAATTGGATTTCATATCCATCGGGACGCTGCTTCAAGTAGGGAGCCCCTACTTGATCAGTCTTGAGCATTCCGTTGCACTCAACAAAATGTCGAATCGAGACCGTTTCGTAGGCCCCGTCCGAGACACGTTTGATTCGACCACTCAACTGTAGGCTGAGACTTGCCAGCCGCATGGGCACACTAAACTCGTGCGCAAAATCAGCAGCATCCGACAGTTTCAGATCGCCAACCGTTTGGGTCGAAGTGGTTCCATCCAAATCCGTCGCCACGATTTCCAACTTTGGAGCTTCGAGAAGTTCGATACTCGCTGGCCTGTCGCCAATTCGCAGGCGAGTTGCAATTAGCGCCGATGCCAGATTGCCACCTACCAAACTCTGGCGACTGATCAAAAAGCTCCCAGAGAGTGTATAAGCTTCAGCTTCGTGCAGTATTGTCTGACGCGTGGCAAATTCACCGTCGATCAACAGCAACTCTCGTGTTACAGGCTCTTTTGCAAAGGGCAGAATGATATCTCCGCGTGCATCAGCCAGATAGCTCACCCCCTGTAACTCTACACTAGCATCGCGAACAACTGCGCCATCTCCGCCGCGAACTTGGACAATCATGCCAGCATCGCTCGTCCGAGTTGTAGCCACCAATCGCCCTTTTTGAATAACCGCCCGTGAGCGAATCCCAGCTCCGAGCAAGTCGATTACCCAGGCACCACGACCGGACAACTGTGGCAATGGCAATTCTTCAACGTGCTTTCGCTCGGCAGCGTAATCATAAATCAGGCGCTGTTCGATGGCCGGAATCATGCCATCTAAATCAATGTCCGTACTGAGCGGCTTTGATCCACGGCGATAAAAGTTCTTCAGGCTCAGCTCGTAAACTCGAATCGTCAACTCGGGAACGTTCTTCAGTTCCACTTTCAATTTGACGGCATCACCGACACCATAGGCAGAATCGTTGTCCGGTGCAAAAGACAGTTCCACGCGATCCTTGAGTGCCTTTTGCTTTTCGGCAGGCAGCTTTGCAAACCAAGTCGCAGCATCACCAACACCGGCAAGAATTTTCGTTTCGGCAAACAAGTGTTCAAGATAGCGACGATCTATCCATGATGCGAACGCGTTGACGTTGTCCGCACCACGCAGGAAGTTCATCAGATGACGCCGCACCAATTCTTCATCGTTTCCAACCGGCGAGAGCGGCACCGCTGGTGAGATCGAAAAACTGAGATCAGCCAAGTTGACGGGCTGATTTCTGGCTCGAATGTAGTAATCTGCCCTGCGCGGTATCGCTAGATAGTCTTTGAATAGCCGTTCATCATAGATTCCCTCAGCGAGATTGAGTTTCAGCAAATTGCCCAGAACAAGCGCACGGACGTTCGCTTGCGACGGCGGCAACTTACGCGTAATCGCTTCCATGCGAGTGAGGTAATCTCGGAGGACCAACGGCTCGCTCAACTCACCAACACTAGGCAACTGGCGGGCCAAGTATTCCTGAACGAATTCAGCCTGCTGCCACACTCCAGGTAATTGATTGGCCAGTGCATCCAATTGATCGGCCGTTAACATTCCGTGAACACGTGCCCAGCCGAAGCCTTTCGAGTCCTTTGCCGACAACTCCTCAGCGATGATTTCGACGAGTCCCTCTAAGTCACTTCGCCGAAGCTTACCAATGAGAGAGCGAGTTTGCTCGAGCGGCAGTTCCGTGCCAATCAAGTGCCAGAGCCCAGCTTGTGTTAGTTTCTGCAGACCATCACGCTGAACTGTTTTTTCAATGATTGTCTGAGTCGCTATCTTCGACGCGTCCAGCTCAGACGGAAATTCTGCGCTCACATCCAGGCTCGGAGGCTGATGGTTCAACATCAGCCCCAATTCACTTGCAATGGCGGCGGTTGCTTCGGCCGGGTTCGCATCGTAGCTCAAGATCACTTGGCGAAGCCGCATCTGACTCAGCCTTGCGTCATGGGGAGCCATTGCCCCCCACTTCTCAAGCACGGCCGCTGCATCTGCCAGTTGCTTATTATTCTGGTGGTGCAAACAACTGTAATAAAAATAATCTTCGGTGCCCGGGATGAGGTCCGCAATGACCACACGTCGATCCTCAGCAAGCGCGAACCCCTCAATGAAATCAATCTCAGTCTGAGCATCCAAGCGATTCGCTCCCTCTGACAAGAGGTACAGAGTAAATAAACAAATGCGTCCGAATTGTCGCATTTTCAAGCTCTCCAGTACAAGAAATTCTGGCTTGGCGGCCAAGCAAATGCCTCAGACCACGCAAGCAGCCGACCTTGACCGCCAACAGTGCTGGCCGTGATACGACTGCAACCGATAGCACAGACGCTAGGGCTGCGCCGCAAGTTCCCGGCGACAAGTGATTTCCCGAGCAGACAACGAACTCCGGCAGACAAGGATCTCCGGAAGCAGACAAGGAAGATTGGCGTGACGCGGGTCAGGGTCGAGCGGCCAAGGGCTACGCCCAAGCAATCATAGCCTCTTAGAACTGCACGTGCGATATTTCACTGGCGCCCGTCGCCAAAGCAGGCAGGAACCGAGCCTTCAAGTCCAGCGACTGGCAATGCGAGCCTATGAAACTCAAGTACCTAGCTAGCGTGAGTCGCACGGACATACTGCCAGCTATTCCCAAGAATTGCTGACTCGACGAAGCCAGAAAATGCTACACCTCTACTTGAACCGCTCTACCCTCTGAGCAACTCGAGCACTCGATCGTGGACGAATCCATTGCTGCCGATTCCGTTCCCTTCGAAGACACTCGGCTTGCCATCCCAGCAAGTGAACTTGCCACCGGCCTCTTCGACAACCGGTTGGACGGCAGCCAAATCCCACGGGTTGGCAATTGGATCTACCATCACCTCAGCTCGCCCAGTCGCAACCAACAGATATCCGTAGCCATCGCCCCAAGAGCGGGTGATGAAGGCCTCACGCTCAACATTCAAATACCCCTCCCCTGCCCCATGCTGAGCAAACGAATCAACCTGGGAAACAACAAACAAGCCTCGGTCCAACGGTTTTTTGGAAACCTGACACTTTGCAAACCCAGCACCTTGCGAATGCCAGCATCCCGAGCCAACGGCTGCGCAGACCATCTCCTTCATGCCCGGAATGTAGACAACGCCAGCAACACACTTGCCCTGAGTCACAACGCCAACCAACGTCGAATAGAGTGGCACCCCCGAAATAAAACTCTTCGTACCATCAATAGGATCGACGATCCACTGATACTCCGTGGAACCGCCCTGCTCCCCAAACTCTTCACCTAAAATAGCGTCATCCGGAAATAACGTTTCTAGCTGCGCACGTATCTTCTGCTCCGCATTTTTGTCGGCAATCGTGACTGGAGAATTATCGCCCTTAATCTCCACCTCAGTCGAAGACTTTTGAAAGAACTCTAGCGTTGAATCGCCCGCCAACACTGCCAATTGGAGAGCCGCCCCCATGCGCCCACCATGTTCATCTCGAACGCTTTTCGGAATTGAATCAAAGTCCACGATGATCGCTCCACGTATATAAAATTAATCCCAAGGCGTCGTGCTCGAAGCAGCCGCGAAAACCACCCCAGCAATCGGCTTGCCCAAGCAGGCTGAGGCTTTTGAAAAGCCCATGGTACTAGGGCGATAAAAGGTAGTCCGCATCGCCGCTGCGTCGACCATCCCGGTGGATCCCAACCATACTGTAGCCCTGCTCCAACACAAAGTACCGCCACTGCAATTCTGGTGATTCCGCATCAACAATGTAGAAACTCTGATCGCCTGGGTAGAGACACAATCGCCGCCCGTCTTCAGATCGCTCAGCGGATTGCAACTGAATCCCCAATTTGGCCTCCAGCTCACGGATTTCAGAATCTGGTAACAGAACGACTTGCCGTCCACGCCAGCCATCCCAGCGCCGCGGCCCAAAGCCTTCCAATTTATCAACCGCAGAGTCATCTATCTCAGTTGATTTCCAAGTCCGTGCGTCCAACAACTTAAATGGGCGAGTGTACAAGCAGCGTATCTTGGTCGAATCCCTACTGAATTGATAACGCCGATTCGCCTCAATGTTCCCGTTGTCGTCATCGATCCGATGCAACAATCGTCCGTCGACCAAACTCCAGATCAACGTGTACTCGGTCCCATACTGCGCGATCAGCATACGATTGTCTGGGCTTACGAGCACCTCGCCCATCAGATAGCGAATTCGATGTGCCGGATCGAGCCGAGGATCTCCCTTCGTCTCATCTTGCAAGACGTGCAGCATACCGCCGGTTTGAACATCAAAGACGTGCAATATTCTACCACGAGCATTCAAGATCAATTTCGATGCATCTGGTGTAAAACAGACGACAGGCGGTCCACGGTTAAGTTCCGCCCCGAAGGGAACCTCCAAGTTGTGCTTCAGACGCTTTTCCGTCAAATCCCATACTTGCACTGAGTATCCAGGCCCTCCAGAACGCGAAAACACCAACGCCAAGAACTTTGAGTTCGCAGAGCAAGCCATTGCTCTTAGATCTTCCTGTTGCCTTGGATTTTTTAACCAATCAACTGACTGGCCCGCAGTCAGATCCCATGCGTGCCATCGCCGGGTTTCACGTCCTCCCTCAAACGAGATCGCAATTTGTCCATCTGGACTCACCATCGAGCCCCCAGGTTTGATGAACGAATCCGCGCCAAGGGGCTCGTCCGTCAGCGGCATTCCGCTGGTTGCGTCCCAAACCTTTAAACTCGTGTTGGAACCTGCCGTGTAAACGAAGCGACTGTTGGAGGAAAATCGAACTCTTCGCGCCTCGTCATCGTTCATCCGCAAGGCACTGCCGTAGACACGCTCTGGCTGCAGGCGAAAACGCCGCTGGACATCCTCCAACCCCCAAACGACGAATCCCTCGCGAAACTGCGTGATCAGTTGTTTCATACTGGCGTCAAAAACCAAACGTCCCGGCACGACACTTGGGCTTGCAACTTCACTGAGCACTTTACCATGACCGGCATCGACGAGCAGACAGACCGCATTGCGCGATCGCTCCGCAGTCGTTACGGTGCCGTGCAACAAAATGCGATCCGCCGAAGGTGACATTTGAGTCCTATTGGGAACAACATCGCGCCGCTGCTGCGCGAGCCTGACTGCTGGCTGCCCCTTACGAATCAGGAATTCTCCCACCAACATTTGACTCCCGTCGGCGCTCAACTGCGCTACGGTTTCAGCACCAGAGAATTGCGGCCCCACCGTTTTTGGCAGTCCTGACCCGAGTGATTCTGCAGTAAACGTCGCCGAATTCTTGCTGCCAATGGAGTAGCGAAAAACGGACCGCGTGCATCGCGCTTCTACAGTCTTTCCATCAGTCATGAACGCAAGCTCCAGCACTGGAGTATCCGTGCTAAATTTCCCGACCAACAAGGCATCGGGGAATCGAAACACGCTGACTTCCATCTGGCCAATCCCGACTGCACAAAACTCTCCGTCTGAACTCCAAGCGGGAGAGTCCCCGTTCAATCGACAACGCCCCTCGAGCAACGGAATCCCAGTACTGGTTTCGAAGATGGACAGCAGGATTGTCGAACTGCCGGTATCGGGCCACTCGCGGATAACCAACCAACGCCCACAAGGACTGAGCGTAATGCCATCCCAAAAGTCCACCGCAACTTCGCTGACCAGACTTGCGTCGGACAAGCGATGAACGCGCAATCCCTTCCCCACGGAAACCGCGATTGGGCCGAGAGTCTCATGAAAACCGACCGCAACGAACGAGTCATTCCCGGTAGACCGCACCTGGGATTCCACACCGACTTTTGTACCGCGAAGGGCGAGACATCGGGCTATTTTGCCATCTGTAACAACGCAGGTCTTTCCATCGCGGGCCACAGCCTGATGAACACACCTGAACACCTCACTTGACGCGTTGCCGTGCGCGTTGTCGCGGTCTTTGTCCTCCTTAGCCGGAGCCTCGCAAACAAACTCGGCACCGGAAGCAGTACCATACATGCGACCAGCAACCAGAACGGCCCTTCCATCCCCCATAAAACACGGGCGCAAGCCTGACGCGTTCGAAAACCGCGCGACGCAACGTCCGCTTTCAGCTTCCCACAATATTGCCTGTGGACCAGATGCCTCCTGCTGAGCCGTCGTGATAAAGTACTGCCCGTCGTCAGAAAACGCGACATCGTCGACTCGCGAAGCATGCCCTACTTGCACCTGCGTCGAAAACGCAGTGGACTGCACCGAACGCTGGTCCTGCGAAACCATCACGACAACACCAGCGAACAGCGAAAAGCCCACCAGCGCTGCTACTTTCAACTTAGTTTTCACTTGCCTGCCCGCTTCGGTCTTCACGGCCTGCCTAGCGCTGGCGGCCTTTCCCGGCTGCATAGCGCGCCATCTGCATCTTGGCCGAATCGCCGTCGACGCTGACGGCAGTGTCCGTCGCCCAGGCAATGCCCCGAAGCAGCAGAGCACAGAACGCAGGTTGCTCAAATTCGGCTTCATGCCCCAGCGAAGTATAAAAGGACCTTCCGCCATCCCGCCGCACAAACGTCCAAGCCAGTGGGTGGGGAGATTGCTCGGGAACCGTGCCTTCCAACAATGCGATTGTTCCCGGTGCAATGGGCACGTTCTTGTAGAGCGAACCTCCGGGCACAATGCCGCTGAGATCTTCAATTCGAAACGGCAACGCTTCCGGCTCAAGTAGCTTCACAGTCGTTTGCAATGTGTTGCCAAAATGCCCATCGTAGGCCCCGCCCCAAACATCCTGATCGAAAGTAGGCCAAACATCATGTCCAGCAGGCGGATCTTCTTTCCGCAGCGCAAAAGCGTGACTCGCAGTGCGAATCCCAATCACAGGCTTACCTGCAGCAACAAAGTCGCGAATTCGCTGAAGATCTTCCTTAGGCAAGGCACGGCGTCGCACGCTGATCAAGATCGCATCGGCTCGCTCAACTGCTTCTAGATTCACAATGATGTTCCGCTCAGTTTCACTACCCAACGCATACTCGACGCGATAGTGCTGCCCAAGGTGAACGCGTGCAAATTGCGGCAACGTCGCCTCGGTCTTGTATTCATCCTCTGCAATGATCATCAACAGCGTCTTGCGATCATCGTTGGCAAAACGATGCGCCTGGCCACCCAGCACTTGTTCACTCGAAATCGTCGGACAAACATGCCTTTCGATGTGAGAAACGATTAAATCATTTCCAGTGAAGTGACTCACGTAGGGCCATTGATTGGGATCGTACATCGTATCCGTCAGATCCCGAACCAGAACGACGTTCTTGCCCGCCTGAGCCAATCGCCGCAGGCCAAATGGGCGGCCCAGCACGCACATGTTTGTATGCACTCCCAGCAACATGACATTGTCAATCTGCTTAGACTGCAACAAACTCCATATTGCTTTGCCATCATCGCTGATGTAGTCTTTTGATTCATCAATCTGTATAGCCGCGGATTGACGCGTCCATGGCTTGCTGGGATCGAGACCCGCAGTCTTCAACGTGGCTTCCCACATAGCGTGGTCTGCCGGAGCATCATCTTCGCCACCAGCAGCCTGGTCGAGCGGGTACTCGGCAGCTTCCTCTGCGGGAATCTGGTCGCACCACGAACCAATGTCGGTAGGCAGATCGTCAACCATTTGAATCCCCAACGCTCGCTTGCGTGCTGGGTGATCAGAGTAGAATTCCATACATCCGCTGGGCGCGTGAATGATGGTTGCCCCCTGCTCGCGCATCGCGTCGGCCAACTGGTCAATCCGAGGAGCGATCTCAGCCCCCCGCCGCACCGCATTGACACAATGATGCGAATCCCACATGTCGCATACAATAACCGCAGTGCGTTGCGGGTCCCAAGCTTCGCTACGCTGATGAACGTGATAGTTGTTATTCTCGTCTTCAATCTTGACTTGTGTTCGCAAGACAAGATTTAGCGCAGCGTTCGTATCCGCAGCGTTTAGTTCCGCCGCAATCAAAGCGGCAAAGCTAAGAGATGCGAAAAGTGCGAAGACAATTTGACCGCATAACCAAGAACGAAATTTCGCATCCGTCATAACAACTACTTCTTACAAGTTGAATCAAGTTGCCCGCTGCCGCTCCGGCAAGCGGACGTTTCTAAAGGATGGTCTCATAGGCCAAATCCAATGGCTGAGCACGGCATTCTGTGCAATTGTAACACGAGCGAAACCTGCTTGCGGGCCAAAGTCGCCGTTGCTTCCCATTCACTCTGCCAACGCGAATCGACAGTGCAATAGCGACAGTGCAATAGCGACAG
>CAYPLE010000036.1:4857-22022 GCA_964411445.1 uncultured Pirellulaceae bacterium | reverse complement strand
CGACAGTGCAATAGCGACAGTGCAATAGCGACAGAGCTACGTCGACCTCCCTTTGCGGGTCAGATTGAACACCGCACCCGAAGGCCGACGCAGACGCGTGTTGCTTACGCACACGGCCCCCCCTGCCTTATCGCTTGCTTCCAAAAACCACACATCCGTGCACCGCATGCCCACCAACTGATCTGCAGGCGTTTTGCGAGGGTTCTGTGACCAAATCCTCTACGCGCGAGTCCGGTTTTGACGCCCCTATTCCATGAGCCTTCGGAGCTCGTCAGGCGTATTAAAACTAGTCGCTTGGGGAGAGCTATTTGTGGCCACCACCACGACGTTTGGCGAGCTGCCTTTTGCTTGTGTATTTCTAAGCGCCAGTTCTTCCAAAAGCCCAACCAACCGAAGGTCGCCTGCTTCAATGGATTGATTCAAAGATGGGAGCATGTTCGTATGATAAAGTCCAGGGAGAGGTTGGAGCCTTCCGGCAGGATCTTTAAATACCGCAGCACAACATGCTGCTCCTCGAACTTGGGTGGCACCGTGATTTGCAATAGCTGCGGCCCACAACTGCTGAAACCAAACCTGTTGCCAAACAAACTGATCTCCCGGTACGACCAAGAACCACCCTTCCCCGGCCGACTGCCTGCGATCCTCGGCTGCAGCATGCAATCCGGCAATCGGTCCATGGCCCTGAATGTCTGCGACGACGGGACAAGGCGAATGCTGTGGAAGCTTCCGGGCGACTAACTTAACTGAGAACCCCTCACGCCCAAGCGACTCGACCAGCCTCTCAAGCTGCGGCTTGCCCTCGATCCGATGCTGCAGTTTGTCTGACCCAAAACGGCGACTCTTCCCACCCGCAAGCACATAGGCCGGGCAGGACAGTGGAGTAGTCGCAGCTTCGGTCATGCCTGTTAACCTGCCACTCGATCAACTCGTTGCGCCGCAACAAAACCGGCACTTGCAACAAGAATCCATGCCAGAATGAAGCAAGCTCCGCCAGCGGGGACAATTGCCCAGTGCCCCATGACACCTAACAGCACCATACTGTAGAGACCTCCACAGAAGAACGTCAGACCAGCAATGAAAAAGACCACGGCCGACGCGATCAGTTTGGATCGTGGAGCCCCATAGCCAATGGCCAGCAAGGCGAGTGCGTGAATCATGTGATACCGCACAGCAACATCGAACTGTCGGAGCCGGTCGGCAATTTCACTGCTATCAAGCGTCTGTTCGACGAGTGATTTTTCCAGTCCGTGAGCACCATAGGCTCCGAGCATAACTCCCAATGCTCCAACGACGCCGGCAAGGATCACTACGAATCTGTGCATGAAACCAATCTTTGGAGTGCGAGTCGCAAAATAAAAACGAGCCAATCAATCCGCTACAAATTGTAGATCGGCTCCAACTTCGCTCGTAGGTAAGCCACTAACGGCTCGGCAGAACACTTCTGGCCAGTGGCCTTTTCAACAACCTCAGCACTCGAATAGGTCGCACCAAGCTGATGCACATGCTGCTGCATCCAACCCATCAAGGGCTTAAAATCTCCAGCACGAATTAGTGCTTCAACCCCGCCAAACCCATCACCGGACAACGAGGCGTCTGCTGCCTGCATCAACTGCGCGGCGTACAGATTGCCAAGTGAATAGGTGGGGAAGTAGCCAACAAGTCCGGCACTCCAGTGCACGTCTTGCAAGATGCCATCCGCCGCACTCGGAGCGTTGACACCCAAGTAGTCTTGATAGCGCGCGTCCCAGGCCGCTGGAGCATCTGCGACGTCCAACGCACCGCTAAGCAATTCCTGCTCGAGCTCAAAACGGATCAAAATATGCAAATTGTAGGTCACCTCGTCAGCTTCCACGCGAATCAACGACGGCAGAACCAAATTTGCATCGCGGTAGATCTGTTCGGCTGAAAGCCCATCCCAACTTCCACCGGTCATCGACGCTACTTCTGGAGTTGCCCAGTCCCAGAACGCACAACTGCGTCCAACAAAGTTCTCCCACAACCGCGACTGCGATTCGTGAAGCCCCAGGCCGGCCGCTTGCCCTGGCGGCAGGCCGAACCATTCCCGGGGCAGTCCTTGTTCGTACGCCCCGTGCCCGGCTTCGTGCAAAGAACCGAAAAAGCCGCTGGCCAGAAAACCCTTGTCGTAACGCGTCAGAATCCTGCAGTCGTCTGGCCCCAGGGTCGTGCAGAATGGATGACTTGTTTCATCCAGTCGCCCACGCTTGAAATCGAAACCAATCTTCTCGCAGACCCATTGGCTGATACACCGTTGACGATCGACCTCGACTGGCCTGCGAAACGCCTCGCCCGTGGGACCGACCTTGCTGCCGGCTATTTCCTGAACCAACTGCACCAGCTTTTCGCGAAGATCTGCAAACGCGACCGTCAACTCACCACTCTTGGCCCCGTCCTCATATTCATCAAGCAAGGCATCGTAAAGATCATTACTGGACGCTGCACCTGAACCACACAGCAACCCAGCTTCCTCGCGGCGCAACCGAAAGATTTCCTTCAACCTTGGCTCAAAGAGAGACCAATTGTCCTCGCGTCGCGCCTGATCCCAGGTCTGCTGGCCCAGTACCGTGGCGGTCGAGATGGCTTGCACCAACTCCAAAGGCAACTGGGTCTGACGCTTGAACTGCTTGAGCAGTTTGGCAGCGCACGACTGGACGACTTGGTCGGAGCGCGCAAGTTCGCTTTCAGCTACAGCCTGAAGAGATTCTCCGTACGCTGCATCGGTATTCCGCTGGTGAATCATGCCAGCTAGCAGCGTTATCTGCTGCGCCCGATATCCCCCGGCTTCCGCTGGCAGCCCTGTCCGCTCGTCCCACTGCAGCAGTGCCGAAGTCGATTCCAGTAGAGCGGTCTGCCTGCAGTGCTCTTTGACGGTTTCGAGCGCCGATGTTCCATCCATCGAGGAATTCCTTTTTTCTTCCCTGACATCCGGCCGAGCATCAAAGATGCTCGGCGAAAACCTCGCCACCGGAGCTAGGCGTATTCGCGATCCGTGATGATACCTGGCATTGGAATTGGGTATTTCCCATCCGCATTTGGCATCAGCGGAGAATCACTTTCGGCAGTCAACAATTCCGTATTTGGTGAGAATTCGTGCTCGACTTCCATGAAGTCTTCGAGCGTGATGAGCTGACCGGTGTGAGCTGCCATGCGGCCCATGCTCGTGACCGCGCTAGCCATCACACCACGTTCTACTTCATTGTAGGGAGTGTTGTTCTTGATCGCATCGATCAAGTCATTCCACTCGAGTTGGTACGGGTTCTTTTCCTTCGGGCCATACTGCCAAGCGATTTCCTTCTTGGTGTACTTTTGATTTTCGTAAATCTTACAGCGTGCTGGCGAGTGAGCGTTTGCAGAGATCGTTGCAGCCCCCTTGGTGCCATGTGCATAACTTGCAAACTCACGGTGGCAATTCGGCTGCGTACGACCGTCGAGCAACAGTTTTGCTCCATCGGCGAACGTGTATTCGACACTGTAGTTGTCAAAGTTTTGGTCAACTTTGTCGCCTCGATAATGCCGGCCTCCGGAGCCCTTGGCTTCTACAGGCCAAGCGTCCTTCATCCAGCAGCATTCATCGATATTGTGAATCAAGAAATCGCTATAGGCGCCACCGCTGAGCCATAGGAAACCATGGAAGTTGGCGATTTGGTACATCAAATCGTTCATCTTGCCTGGGTTTGGATCAACGCTAGCTGACCCCGTTGGGCCAGCCATTCGGTAAGCACGCAACATCAAGATGTCGCCAATCTCGCCGTCCTGAATCCGCTCAAACAGCTCTTGGCGAGCATCACAGTGGCGGCACATCAATCCAACGCCAACCTTGATACCTTTTGCATCGGCCTCTTTTGCCAGAGCCAACATCCGCTTACTCGTTGGCGCGTCCGCAGTGACTGGCTTTTCCATGAAGACGTTCAAACCACGCTCGATGGCGTACTTGAACATGACCTCACGAAACGCGAGAGGAGTGGTCAGAATGACGATATCGCCAGGATTGAGGAAATCCATCGCTTTCTTGTAACCATCAAAGCCCAGGAAGCGACGCTCTTCAGGCACATCTACCTGCTCTGGAAACTTCGAAGAAATATTGTTGTAGCTTGAATCGAGCTTCGATTTAAAAACATCGACCATCGCGACCAACTTAGTTCCACTGTCCGGAACGCTCAGTGCGTTGCTAGCCGCCCCCGTTCCGCGACCGCCCGCACCGATCAAAGCCACCTGGATCTCTTCTTTACCAGCCGCATTGGCACCACGGGCGGTACTGATCAAGGTCGACGCGGCAGCCAGAGAGCCTGCCGTCTTTACGAATCGACGACGCGAATCATTGTTGGTCATAACACTATTATCCGTCTTTTGAGAATTGAATATTGCGCGAATAAAAACTTGATCATGAACGATCAATTGTCAATTGGGTTGCTTATGTTTGCTTTGGCACCGACGCGTTCTTTTTGGATCGGAAGGGACTTTTCCCACTTTTCAGCCTTCTCTTCATCGGAAGGCTCGACGAGCGGTCGGACGACCCGAAAACCAACGTGCAGTGCATCGGTATGGTACCAGATACTCTTGGGGACCTGCGGGTCTTGCTTCTTCCAGTCTTCGTTGGACGCTTCACGAGCGGCACTACGGCAGTCCTCAGGGAATTGGTCCCACCCACCACCTCGCACCACGCGTGGATACAACTCCGTGGGCACGACTAGCGGATCTTTGGATTCCGCCACGCCTTCGTAGCCCGCCTCGTCATATTGATCCAGGACCCACTCGGCCACGTTGCCGTGCATATCATGCAGCCCCCATGCATTGGGCTTCTTCTTTCCGACTTTCTCATAGCCCTCGTCTGTGTTGTCGAACGTCCAAGCATAATCTTCCAGTTCGTCGATATCGTCACCGAAAGAGTATGCGGTCGTGCTGCCAGCGCGGCAGGCATACTCCCATTCGGCCTCAGTTGGCAAACGATAGTAGCGGCCCGTTTTCGCACTCAACCATTTGCAGAAAGTCCGCGCGGCATGTTGAGTCATGCAAATTGCTGGATAACCCTTGGTTCCCATTCCGAAGGACATGTCGGTGTAGGGCTTTGTAGGTTGGCTAATCTGAAATTTGTCCGCAAAAGGATCTCGCGGCGAGGGCGGCAAGGACAACACTTCGCGTCGGAACAGGTCTAGGTCAGAGGCCCAGACGTCGTACACATCCCAAGTAACCTCCGTCTTAGCCATCCAGAACGCTGAGACTTCGACTTCCCGTTGCGGCCCTTCGTCGTCCTCTCGATCCTCTTCGTCCTCAGGCGAGCCCATCAAGAACTTGCCGCTGGGAATTGGCAACATTTCAAACGTCACCCCCGCCTGCTCAACCAGCTCTTTGTAGGGCTTCATTTCCGATTCCGAGCTTGCCTCAGAGTCGCTCACCTCTAGCACCGGCGGCTTATCAGCACCAAGCACCAGAGTGGGCAACAAAAAGATTAGCAGCAATGACCTTTCGACGACGTGCATTAGCAATTCTCTAAACCGACGACTTGATTGACACTTCGCATCATGGCGGCCAAGTCTACCCCCATGCGCTGGACAACGCTCAACCAGTGCTCCCGCTCACGTATTTCAGTTCGCGTTGATTCGCGTTGAACTGACCCGTGCGACGAAAAACACTACCCCGCTCTGCGCCCGGCGACAATTCGCGTTCCCGCAGACACGCGTAAAATACCGCACGACGAATACGATGCAGTAGAATAGGTATCGAAACACGACTTCTTCGCCCGAGTGCAAAGGCTCTGCATTGTACACCAAACAATCTACGAATCTCCAAAACGGACGGCGCAGGCTGGCTCTTGGCAGAACCGACCGAACAACTCTCGACTTTACCTGCATGAGCCGAGCCGTTTTGCTGAGTTGCATGATTGTGAGCACGCTCACAACTTGCGAATCCACATGCTCCGGCCAAGTTCCTGAGGCAAGAATCGAAAAAGGCTCAAGCTCGACCGCTCGCGACGCCCTTTCAGAGCTGACCGCCCGCGATAACTGGGAAATCAACGGCCAAGAAAACGAGGCCAACGAGAAAAAAGCTGACCTGACGAAAAACGACGACTCCGAGACGAAGGACGGCAAGCTGACGGGCTACCAGTACCAATTCCCCGCGATGGGTACGCTGGTTTCCATCATTTGCTATAGCGAAAGCGAAGCCACTGCGACCGCAGCCTTCCAAGCGGCCGAGAAAGAGGTGCAGAGAATCCAGGCGGTGCTCAGCGACTACGTCTCAGATAGCGAAACTCGTCAACTTACTCAAAAGGCCGTCGGGCAATTTGCGTCTGTTTCAAACACACTAGGCCTAGCACTTATGGAGTCCGACAAGTGGTTTCGCTTGTCCGAGGGCAGCTTCGACGCAAGCCTTGGCCAGCTCACCTACCTGTGGCGGCAGCACCGACGACGCGCCAGAGCGGGCCGCGAGTCCGATCCGCCAACCAAAGAGGAAGTGCATCAAGCCCTGAGTCATGGCGGATGGCAAAACGTCGAGCTCAAGCAGAACGACTCGCAAGAAGAGTCGCAAAAGCCCTGCCCTGCTGCAAAGCTCGAAGAAACGAGCACAGTCTCAGCAAGGTTCCTAGTCGATGAATTGCGACTCGATTTCGGTGGGATCGGGAAAGGCATCGCCGTCGACGCCGCTTTTGAGAAGATGCAAGAAATGGAGTGCTCGGTTTGCCTGGTGAATATGAGCGGGAATATTCGCGTCGGCCCAGCTCCCCCGAACCGGGACGGCTGGCGTGTTGAAATCGCGCCGATCGAGAAAGGCGGCAAGCCGTTGAGGCGGATTGTCGTTTCGGACGTTGCCCTCGCCACATCGGGCGACTTGTGGCAGTTCGCTGTCATTGACGGGGTTCGACGAAGCCACATTTTGAACCCGAAGACTGGCTGGGGAATTCCGGGACCAGCGGCTGCCACGGTCCTGGCTGAAACAGCCACGGATGCTGATGCCGCGGCTACAGTTGCTGTTTTGAACACAAGCGATTGGATCAACCGCAACCTAGCTCGACTGCCCGTTCGAGGAATCCTGAAGGCTAGACGGACCGAAACCGACCAATTGGAAATCGACACCTGGGGCGAGCTCAACGACGCGCACCAGCGATAGTGCTTTGTGTCGTAGAGCTTTGGCTCACGGTTTTCCGGGAGAAAGCACGCAGTGCGCGGGGTACCGGATGCTCCGGCTTCAAACGTTGACCAACTCTCCAGGGCTGAGCCCGGGGTAACTCAAAGTACAATTTGCGGTGCCTTGGAGAGGTCGTACGATGGCCTTCCAACCAATTCCAAGGCGCCTTCCAAGGCCGTCGCCGAACGACTTGCGTCAATCGACGGCCTTGGTTGGAAGGCCATCGTACAATATCGTACTTTGAATAAACGTGTGGCCCTGAGGGCTGAGCATTTTGGGTTGACAGTTTGTGGAAAACGCAATAGTTTGCTGAGCTTCCAAAGACCGGACCACGACCCTCATCAGTTGCAGGCCTATTTCGCCTCCTGATTGCGGTGAGAATTGTGACTGGTCAACTTGCATTGGCAGACTCGGCTCTGCCCAAGTACATTCGCGTCAACGATTGAAAACAATAGGTAAGGGCCTGCAGCGATGGCGGTTCCAAAGAGAAAACACTCCAATTCACGATCCGGCAAGCGCCGATCACACCACCAGGCGAAGCCTAAGCAGACCGGTTACTGCCCACAGTGCAGTGACACCGTTCCAACCCATACCGTATGCCCAAAATGCGGCTACTACATGGGTCGAACTGTCGTTGAAACCGACGCTGACGCCTAATCGAGTGCCCTTGGCAGCTCGCCCTGGCTCCGGCCGCAAAGCGTGAATCATCGCCTGAAATCCAGGCAGCGCAATGCGAAAAGCTGGGTGCCGGCAACCACTTCGAGACCCCCAAGCCTTGCGGTTTTGTTCCGCGAGTCGCGCATCTGTGAAGCTCTGCACGCACCGTTCGCCCATTCGAGCGAGGTGCTTCTTGCCCAGCCACCCGCCGGCTGAATTGAGCCAGCGATCTTGCACGACCAGCTTCTGCCGCGATCTTGGCGAACCCCACTGCCCTGCACTACTTTTGACATCAACTGCAACCATTCAAAGGTGACCGACCGTGAGCACTGGACTCCTTTTCCCGGGACAGGGCGCCCAAGTCGTTGGCATGGGCGCGGCATTGTGCCAGCGCAGCGAACTAGCTGCGAGCCTTTTCCGCATCGCTAGTGAAGTTCTCGGGTACGACCTGCGCAAGCTTTGCAGCGAGGGACCTGCTGAGCAATTGAATCGCACCGAATTCGGTCAGCCAGCCCTTTTTGTGCACAGCTATGCGGCCCTGAAACAGCTTGAGGCCGAACAGGAGAACTTGTGGGACAAAGTGACTTGCGTAGCGGGCCTAAGCTTGGGTGAGTACACGGCTGTTGCTGCTGCTGGCGGGATCAGCTTTGAAGAAGGCGTCCGGCTTGTGAAGGCTCGTGGTGAGGCGATGCAGGCTGCTGCCGACGCCGCCCCAAGTGGTATGGCTAGCGTGTTAGGCTTGGACCAAGAAAAGCTGGAAGACGTCTGCGAATCCTGCTCCAACGGCGAAGACGACTTTGTCAAAGTCGCGAACTTGCTGTGCCCCGGCAACATTGCCATTTCCGGTCACCTTGGCGCGTTGGACCGAGCCGAAGCTGCCTGCAGCGAAGCGGGCGCAATGAAAACCATTCGCCTGCAAGTCGCCGGCGCATTCCACACCTCCATTATGGCGTCTGCCGTCCCAACACTAGAGACAGCCGTTAGCAAGGCCGAACTGCAGCCAACCAAAGTGCCAGTGATTTCCAACGTCGACGCCCTAGAACACACAGCTCCGGTTGAAATCGCGGAACTCCTAGCTCGCCAAGTACAAGCTCCCGTTCTGTGGGAACAATCCTTGCGAAACATGATCGACGCTGGTGTTTCTGAGTTTATCGAACTCGGCGCCGGCCGCGTGCTCGCCGGTACGCTAAAACGAATCAGCCGAAAAATGCCCTGCACGAGCACCGGCGACTAGAAAGCAGCCCGCGGCAAACACCACCACGCGAACGACCAACACACGCAGCCTAGCCAGACGATTGCAGGCCAGCGAAACCATCGACCCACAAACAGAGGAACGGAAAATGAGCGAAAACGGCGTCGGAATCTCGACGGACTTGTCAGGGCAAATTGCCCTGGTCACTGGAGCCAGCCAAGGGCTTGGGAAAGCGTGCGCGATCGAGCTAGGCAAAGCGGGGGCACACGTCATTTGCGTTGCTCGCTCAGCCGACAAACTGGCCACAACGGTCAGCGAAATTGAGGCGGCGGGCGGCAAAGGCGAGGCGGCTCCCTGCGACGTGGCTTCGCGAGAAAGCGTTACGCAACTGTTTGCGAAACTGGTCGAAACACACGGCAAGCTCGACATCCTAGTCAACAATGCAGGCGTAACTCGCGACACACTACTCCCCCGAATGACGGACGAGCAGTGGGATGACGTGATCACCACCAACCTGACCAGTTGCTTCCTATTCTCGCGCGAAGCTTCCAAGATCATGATGTCGTCCCGCTACGGACGCATCATCAACATGTCCAGCGTCTCTGGCCTGATGGGCAACCCAGGTCAAACCAACTACTCAGCGTCCAAGGCAGGGATGATCGGCATGACCCGCTCCCTGGCACGCGAGCTGGGCAAGCGAAAGGTAACCGTGAACGCGGTCGCGCCTGGATTCATCGAATCCGAAATGACCAAAGCACTGGGCGATGACATACTGAAGGAAGTTCGAAAGCGAATACCAGCAAATCGCTTGGGCAAGCCAGAAGATGTCTCCGCCGCAGTTCTGTTCCTAGCCAGCCCAGCAGCCAGCTACATTACAGGCCAAGTGATCACAGTCGACGGCGGCATGACCGGCTAAGCGTGACTGGCTAAGACAGCCCAGCCGACAGCGACCGAGAATCAGCAGCATCCTAGACACAGAAGAGAACAAGAGAACTGGGCCAAACTCCCCCTCTTGACCCAGTTTGCTAAAATCTTCTACTTTTTTGCCATCAGTCGGGTCGCGTAGCTGTGTTAGGGGGCTAAAATCCCGCTTTGGTTTGACAAACGACTGCAAAATGACATCACCTGGTTATCGCCGGGAATGATCATGATGTTTACGAATTCGAAACGCTAAAGACTGACTTCAGTCGATGGCGAACGATACAAGCAAACTTGCAAGACCTTTAGACAATACATTGGAGTAACTGCATGGCATCCGTAGAGGAACGCGTAGTTGACATTGTCGCCGAGCAACTCGGTGTTGAGAAAGACAAAGTTAGTCGCGAGACACATTTCGTAAACGATCTAGGCGCCGATTCGCTCGACACCGTTGAACTCGTTATGGAACTGGAAGAAGAGTTCGATATCAGCATCCCTGAGGATTCTGCTGAAAAGATTCAGCGAGTTGGGGAAGCCATCGATTACATCGAAAAAGCACAACAAGCCTAGTTGCTGACGCTTTGCCGCCGGGACAATTTTGTCGTTCCTGCAGCCGGCGTTCAAACTAGACCTGCCGTTCATAAAGTGGTACACCTGCCTAGAGTGGGTTGCCACTGAGCCATTCCACCCCAGCTATGCCTCAGGCAAGTAGCACTTTGCTGCGCACGGGCAATTTTCGGCTGGGGTGTTGCGTTTCGAAGGCACATCTTGAATGAATTCGAGATCGTCCGGCTGAGAAACTCCCCCTCAAGAGCACCTTTTCATCGAACTTACTGCGTTCACGATGCGCACAGCCTGAACGAGCCGCCAGTGCTTACGCTAGGCATGCAATTCGTGGCACTGGGTTTGGGTATCCACAATGAAACGTCGCGTAGTTGTAACAGGACTCGGCGCCGTAACGCCGCTGGGCAACGAAATTGAAACGCTCTGGGGTAATGTCCTGGATGGTAAGAGCGGTATCAAGAAGCTCAGCTTAATCGAACCCGATCGTTTCAAAGTTCAGCTCGCTGGCGACATCCCTGATTTCACCCCAGGCGACTACGTCGATCCCAAAGATAACAAACGACTGGATCGATTTACGCTCTTCGCAATGTACGCTGCCGGAAAAGCGATCGAGGACTCGGGCCTCGACTTCGATAGCGAAGACGCATATCGCTGTGGCGTTATTCTTGGCTCCGGCATCGGTGGATTGGCTGAAATCGAAATTCAAGTTGAACGATTGCTCTACAAAGGGCCCGATCGCGTCAGCCCGCTGACCATCCCAAAACTGATGCTCAATGCGGCCGGTGGCAACGTCTCGATTCGCTACGGGCTCAAAGGCCCCAACTTCACTGTGGCCACCGCTTGCGCCAGCGCGACCAACGCAATGGGCGACGCACTCAAGACAATCCAATACGACGACGCAGATGTCGTTATCACCGGTGGCACCGAAGCGGCCATTACAGCCATGGGGCTGAGTGCGTTCCAAAACATGAAAGCACTCTCTGGTCGCAACGACGAACCACACCGGGCAAGCCGACCATTCGACGCTGATCGAGATGGCTTCGTTCTCGCTGAAGGCGCAGGCATCCTCGTCTTCGAAGAACTCGAACACGCCAAAGCCCGCGGTGCTCACATCTACGGTGAAGTCCTTGGTTATGGTGCCAGTGGTGACGCAGGCCACATTACCCAACCTGACCCCGAAGGCCGTGGTGCCGCAAGGGCGATGTCCAACGCACTGCGAGATGCAGGCCTAGATCCAAGCGACATGGATTACATCAACGCTCACGGAACCAGCACACCGCTTGGCGACAAAGCAGAAACACAAGCGGTCAAGTCGGTGTACGGCGATCACGCCTACAAACTGGCTGTCTCGAGCACCAAAGGCGCCCTCGGGCACTCACTCGGGGCTAGCGGTGGGATCGAAATGATCCTCACACTACTGGCCGTTCAGAACGACACGGTTCCACCGACAGCCAACCTGGAGAACCCTGATCCAGCGTGCGACCTGGACTACACGCCTCTCAAGAGCGCAAAACGCGAAGTCAAGACTGCGATGAACAACAGCTTCGGCTTCGGCGGACACAACGCGAGCATCATCTGTGGAAAAGTACGCTAGAAGCTCTAACGCTTTGAACGCAACGACGATTCAGCACCAAGGGTCAATTGCCGCTGCACGGCACTGAGCAAGTTACGAGCCGCCGACTGCACCGGTCGAACCTGCAGTACAGGATGGGCCGTCGTTCCGCCAACGTGCAAGAACACGCTGCGATCCTGAAGCAGTTCATTGATCTGCCCAAGCAGGAAGGCCTGCGGCAAGACTCCGCGCAAGAGCTGATCCACGGCCACTTGGCCAATCTGATCTTCGAGCCCTCCGCCTGTTTGCAACAGAATCTCCAAATCAAGTCTCCCCGCCGTCGATACCTTGCCCTTGCCCATCAGCCAGAATGCGGAACTTGAAACGAAGCAATCCAGTATCTGGACCTGCCGACCACGAAAGCGACCATCAATAACACCACTTTCAATCTGTGCACTAGCCAATTGGCTCAGTGGAACGAATCGCGTCAGCTCGGATACAACTGGAATGCTGCGGGCGTCCCCCTCGGAAAGTTCGACTGAAAAAGCACCAGATAGCTTGCTAGGGTCGGCCAACATAGTGGATCGCAGATCTAACCAAGCATTGCATCTGGATCGGCCTGCGATATGAGGGAACCCCAAGGCATCGCTCAACTGATCGGCCCGACCGTGATCCAGCTTAGCTTGCACGCGTGTGTCCATTGAGGCGCCCTTTACATTGATACGCCCCGACAGCCTGCCCCCAAGGCAATTTCCGGATAGATCCATCCGCAATTCGCGGAAGCCTTCGGCACCAACAGAGGCAGAAAAATCACTCACCAACCGATCACACTGCAACTTATCCACAGTCGCTCCGGTTACTGTTGCAGTCCCCTTGAGTGAAAGCTGCCGATCAATTCGAAGATCACTACGAATCGCCAGCCGCCCATCAATCCCAAGATCAGTCTGCCCGGCTAAAACGCTCACCGATGCCAAAGAAACACCCCGCAAATCACTCCGTAGTCGCCCCGAGGGAAATCCATTCGAAAAGTCCAACGAGCCGCTCGCGCGCAAGATGCCGCCGCAAATTTTTGTCGAAGCGTCCGAGATCACCAACTTGGACCTTTCAACTTTTCCGCGCAGCTCAACCGCCGGAGGTATGAGGTGGGCGTTTGACCGCAAACGATCGAGCCGAAGTTCGACGCCTCCGCTCAAATCCTTCAATTCTGGACCAGCTAGATTCACTTTTGCATCGAGACGCCCCCCAAGCCCACTCCTTCGAATACGACGACGCGCATAACTTACCTGCCCCACCTGCGACAGACTCACCAACCCTGACAATTCGACCCCATTGATCTCAGCAGCAACGTCAAGTAAACCCGGGGCTTCCATTCCCGATGCCTTTCCCTGCAGCGAAGACAGTGGCCCAGCTAATTTCACCTTCGCCGTCCCGCCTAAAACGCCAGCCGAAAATCGCAAGTCAACATTGCCGCGGCGAACCTCACCGGCCATCTCGCCGCTACCGATTTCGAGCCCACTAAGCGCCATGGAATGGACTTCCAGATCCAAGGTTGCCTCGGACGCTTCCATGACAGCCTTGTCCAACTGCGGCGTGTTTCCTCGCCAAGCGGCGGGTAACATTGCAACCAATTGCCCACTTAAGACCGCACTCGCATCAGGAAGAGAAACACCTAGAGCCGTAGCGAGCGTGCCCAGGTTCAGTTGTTTGACCGAGCATGAGAGAGCATGCTGCCCTCCAGTACGACGACTAATCTCGCCCGTCGCATTCAATGTCCCGCCATCAAAACTCAATGTAGCTTCGGACAATTCGATGCGGTCATCAGTGAAATGGGCCGCTACGGAATCCACCACCAGCGGAGTATCGGGTAGCGCTAAAGCCAATTTTTCGAGCCGCAAGTTGCCCTGCTGGAGAACTCGTTCAGGCGTTCCAACAATATTCCCCGCGCCGGTCAAGTTGCAGGGTGTCCATTGATCGTTGAGCTCCACGTCTGCCTGAAACTGATCCGATTCAAAATCCAGCCGCAATCGTGTAACAGCATGCGCCGCACTGTTGGCTAACTCGAAGTGCAGGGCCCCCTTCAACGCACCGTCCGCGCTCGCAACTTTGCCTAGCACCTCTGACTCACCCATGCGTTTTCCAACCGTTGCCGCAAAGTCGCCTAACCGAACACCCGCGACAGCCAAAGCGTCTATATTGCCGTTCCCGACTAGGCTCCAAGGTCGCAATCCATCCACCGTCGCGGAACTCTCCAACTCAAGGTCCAACGATAAACGTCCCGAGACTATCGCTGTGTCAGGGCGAACACCTGATAAGTCAACATGCTGCACCGATATCACACCTGACTTGGGGAATTCCGTCAGCTCGGCCATCGACGCCCAACCGAAAGTCGCACTGAGGCTTCCACCTGCAATCGCATCAATGTCAATTTCAAACCGCGGCACTCCTGCCTGGCCTTCTGACGCCAAGTAAGCGAAACGAGCCGAAAGACCTTGAACGGTCTGACCATACATTTCTAAGTCGGTCGAAGGAATTTCGATGGCAACGCGAGAAAGCCCTTCTCTCACGCTCCCTTCCGCGAGGGCCGAAGCCGATGCTTCTCCCGCGACAGGCAACCGTTCTGTGACTTCGCTAATCTGCCCCAATTCCAATCGCTTGGTTTCGACTGAAAGCGAATAATCCAACCCCTGAAGATCCCATGTCTTGCCCGTAGTCCCAAAGCCAACTGCAGAGAGCCTGACCGCCGATTCGCCTGACAGTCGACTTGCGGACACTG
Source organism: uncultured Pirellulaceae bacterium (assembly GCA_964411445.1). GTDB lineage: Bacteria > Planctomycetota > Planctomycetia > Pirellulales > Pirellulaceae > Aureliella. The sequence continues at coordinate 7,226 of CAYPLE010000036.1, read as the reverse complement.
GTTCTGCAGCGATGCTTTGACCACGGACCAACGCATCCATGTTCCACCTGCCACGGTTGACTTTCAACTCCGCGGTAATCGTATCGAGTAGGGGAACACGCATTGGTCCAGAAACGCTGCCGCCGAACACTTCGATGCCGCTTGTTTTTGCCGTCGCCGCAAGCAGCCAAGTATCCGGATCTGCAGCTTCACGCAGCGTGTTTTGGGCCAGGAGATCAAGCTCTGCGGCGCCCAAAGTATGGAGTGCGTCGAGCCCAAACGGCTCAAACAAATGATCCAGCGAAGCCCGTTCGACTTTTCCAGTCAGATGCACCTGAGGCATATCCTGACTGGTGGTTATTCTTCCACGCACATCGACCGATGCAACCCGCTTTTTCTCAGGCGACAGGACATTGCCAGACAGACTACCAACGTACCAATCACCTGCGGCGTACCCCAGTCGAAGTTTGGCGGTTTGGATTGGCCACCCACTGATGTCCAGTTGCGGAGATTCCAAACCGATTTCGATGCGATACTCTCGCCAGTTTGTCCACCCTTCACTAGATCGTCGCATCCAGAACCAACCCGAAACCTGCCCATCAAGCTCAACGGGCAGCTCGACGCCGGCCCATTCCAGCCACCCATTGATGCGTTCGATTGACACGTCCGAAAACTCGTAGCCGACCGTAGCTCGAGGCAGATCGGAACGCCGCAGAACACCAGCCGGCCAGTCCTGCCACTTCGTGGCGTCTTGCGTCTCCACCAACCAATCCACGGCTTGGGCCGTCCGTGCTTGCCCTGCGGGTTGCTGGCCTGCGTTTGCATTTGCTTGCATAGCGATACAACACAGGCTGACGAGCGTGATTCGGCAGTTGATGACCAAAGTCAGGTCTCCTATCGGCGGTCGCACGTGGGGCAAACTTTGACGGCTACACCGTTCATGCCTGCAAAATCGATTCAGCTCGTGTGCATTCTATCGGCGAGACGAATCAAAACGATGATATCACTTAGACGGAGAACTCCAAATGCTTCGAATCGCTCGGCTCTGCACGATCCTACTGATCGGCAGCGCGTCAGGCTGTAGCTCGCTGGGGCTAAGCCTCTGGCCAGCTCAAATGCCAATGCTCCCGAAAGCTAAAGAGTTCGCCGCTCAAACTCCAATTCCCAATGGTGTCGAGCACGAGCTAGCCAAGGAGGCTCTAACTGAATACTTCGTTGAACCTGGAGACCGCTTGTTGATTGAACCGTTTTCGCTAGATTCCGACTTTGCGTTGGTCGGCGAACAGGCGATCATGGTTGACGGCTCGATTGACCTAGGTGAATTCGGCCGCATCAAAGTCGCTGGGCTAACCATTGAAGCCATCGAAGAAGTCATCGCCGATCGACTTCGATCTACTGGAGCCAAGGACGCTCGCGTCAATGTTCAACTCTCTGAGGCAAACGCCAGCCAGTTTTATGTACTGGGAGCGGTTGGATCACCAGGCAGCTATGATCTCAAGGGGCGTGAAACCGTTCTGGATGCGATCGTCCTCGCCGGTGGACTGACCTCGAGCGCGTCGCCCTGCCATATGATCCTAGTTCGACCGACTGGAAACTGTCAGCGGCGCGTCGTTCTTCCAGTCTGCTATCGTCAAATCACGCAACTCGGTGACGCGACCACGAACTACCAGTTGCGTCCCGGGGACAGACTTGTCGTGGCAGGCCGCACTTTCTGGGAGGAACTCGCATTTTGGAAGCAGTCACACCCCTGCCCCAAATGCGATCGCAGCAACGGCGTCAATTGCCAACCATCCGCCCTTCCCTTCACCAGTCGCTTCCTTCCTACCGGATTCAGCATCCTGCCTGCCGGCCCCAAACCTGAAACGGCGGTCGGCCCAGCAAACATGCCTGTCGACACTCCAAACACTGAACTGATCGAGCTCAGTAGCCTACCCAACAACTTTGCCACGGAACGTATGCCCAGGGCGAGCGCTGGTTTCGTCCAACCGGCCCACCCAACTCAATTTGGAAATCTGTAGCCATCCACACAGCCCAGCGGCGACTCGCTGCTGCATTGTTGTGTAGAAGCTCACTGGTTAGCTGCGTCGCATTTCGCCGCAGCGTTGTTGTCTTTCATTCTCGGTATCGCCCTAAGTTGCCAGCCTTCAATCGTCGTGCTGCACCAACCCGCGACCAGCAACTTGCCTCATGCTTACCGTATAGATGTATCGACCGCTCGATGCGCTCCCAGACGGACCCTATGTCCTGGCTAGGCATCCTGGGTAGAGCAAATCAAGTGTCCCCGGGCAGTTTCATCACCCCACCTGCCGAAGCCACCCAACATCAACGCCGACCGACTATCAACGCCGACCACTATCAACGTTCGCGTCAATTGGTAACGAAGCCCTCAT
>CAYPLE010000036.1:0-4757 GCA_964411445.1 uncultured Pirellulaceae bacterium | reverse complement strand
ACTATCAACGCCGACCACTATCAACGTTCGCGTCAATTGGTAACGAAGCCCTCATGGTCCATCCTCAACGGCAAGAAAGCCAGACTGTCAATCGAGTTCTGGTGTGCGGAGCAACGGGCTACGTCGGTGGGCGACTTGTTGAACGATTGCTGGGCGCAGGCTACCACGTCCGCTGTCTGGCTCGCGATCCGGCCAAACTGTCAGGCATGTCGTTCGTTGATAATCAGAACTGCGAAATCGTCAAAGGCGACCTCTCCGATGAAGAGTCGCTTTGCTCAGCCCTCCGAAATGTCGATGCATCGTTCTACCTCGTCCACTCGATGATCTCGGCTGGTGAGGAATTTGGCAAGAAAGACATGGAACTTGCAAGCAACTTTGCCGCAGCAGTGCGAGACAGTTCGTGCTCGCGAATCATCTACTTGGGCGGGCTCGGAGAATTGGGGAAAGACCTGAGCAAGCATCTGAGGAGTCGAAGAGAAGTTGAGGCAGTGCTGCGGCAGTCCGGCGTCGAAGTCACCGTTTTCAGAGCGGCAATGATTATCGGCTCAGGGTCGGCTTCGTTTGAAATGCTGCGTTACCTGACGCACCGCCTTCCCCTCATGATCACGCCACGGTGGGTCGGCACCTTGACGCAGCCGATCGCTATCCGCGATGTTCTTCGCTACTTGGTCACCTGTCTTTCGGTGCCCGAGACCGCCGGGAAGACGATCGACATCGGCGGACCAGACGTCCTGTCGCACAAGCAGATGTTTCAAATCATGGCTCGAAAACTAGGACTAAGCAAACGATGGATACTGCCGGTCCCAGTGCTCTCGCCGCGACTCAGCTCCTACTGGATTGGCTGGGTTACACCTGTGACACCCAAAATCGCTAGACCACTTGCAGAGGGGCTCCGCAACAAAACAGTGTGCCGGAACGACGATGCCCAGCGACTCATGCCAGGCCCACTTTTCACGGTTGAACAATCCGTTGAGGCAGCGCTTGGCAAGATTGGCAGCCCAGAGACCCGTTGGGCAAGTGCAGGCGAAATTCCAACAGATCCAGACTGGTCGGGCGGCACCGTCTTTCTGGACGAGAGAAGTACCGATGTGGCTGCCCCGGCTGAGAAGGTGTGCCAAGCGTTTCGCCACATCGGAGGCGAGCACGGCTACTGGGGCGCTGATTGGATGTGGCACCTGCGAGGATGGATGGATCAAGCAGTTGGCGGGCCGGGCCTCCGCCGAGGCAGGCGTGATGCGAAGTTGATTCGGCATGGAGAAGCCCTAGACTTCTGGCGGGTCACCTATGTCGATGCCCACACACTGCGTCTTCGCGCGGAAATGAAATTGCCAGGCACCGGAGAGCTCGAGTTTCGCGTCGAGTCGACTAGCCCTGAGTCGTCAAAACTCTATCAGACCGCTCGCTTCCAGCCACTCGGCCTCCTTGGCCTGGCCTATTGGTACGCGGTCGTTCCCGCCCACACCATTGTGTTCGGCAAAATGCTCCACGGCATCCGCCGCCAAGCGGAGGCTGCTTACGCGGAAAAAACGGACAGCGAGACTGTTTACCACGGCAATTCAACTGACCCAAAATCCTAGAGTGCGTTCGATGACCCAGAACATTGCGATGGCGCCGATTGCATAGGGTGCTAGGCGTGAAGTCCAGATTGGGAGGGGAATGTGAAGACGGGTGACGGCGGCGATGAAGGTGACGACTACGCCGACGAACGCGAGTTGCCCAAGTTCGACGCCGACGTTGAAGAACAATAAGGCAAGTGGAATTGCTTGCTGCGGTAATCCAACTTCGCTGAGCGCGCCCGCGAATCCAAGACCGTGCATCAAGCCGAAAATGAACGCGACCAGCCACGGCGCTCGCTGCGTTAGACTTGGCTTCCCGCTGCGAGTTCGTAAAATCTCTGACGCCACGAACACGATACTCAACGCAATTGTGGCCTCGATCGGCGGGCCGGGAATGTGAACGTATCCGAGTGTCGCCAGCGCGAGCGTGATGCTATGGGCAATCGTAAACGAGGTGATGGTCCTCAGCAGTTGCTTCCAGTCCTGAACCAACAACAGCAGCGCGAGCACGAATAACAAATGATCGATGCCCAACAGAATATGTTCGACGCCTATTACAAAGTACGTCCACGCTAACTGCCACCAACTCGGCGATGCTTCAACGACGAACGACGGTGACTCGGGCATCAATCGAACGACTTGTGTTGCACCATCCAAACGCTCGACACGAACAAGCACGTCCGTCAGAGTTGTCTGCAAGCCGTCGATGTAAATCGCCTTGCCGACCAACCCGTCAGCTTCGCGAATGGTCGAACGTTCGATATACGCTGAATCCACAAACCGCCCACGCGAATCGGGCGCAATCTCTGTCGATTCAGGAAATCGAACGTACAAGCCCAGACGCAGGTTGTCCCCCATCGCGGGAACTTTCCACGTTACATCGAATTCGTCGATCGACGTCTGCTTGAGCTCCAAGTACGCGGGCCGGACCTCGTGCGCCGCAGCAGGTGACTCGCAGGAAAACAGTGCCACGAAAAACGCAATCCAAGCTCGTCGGCACGCTCGTGAGCACTTAATCTTCATCGCCGGGCTCCAACGAAGACCAATCAATCTGGATGTCGTACTTCTGTAGCAATCCGTTGTAATATTGCTCCGAAATTTCGCGTCTTTGATTCTGTGTCCAATCACGCAGCACTGCCGATCGAGCCTGCTCCAAAGTCTGTGGGCGGCCCGCGTCGATCGCTGAGACTCGCACGACGTGAACGCCAAAAGCGGATTTGACCGGTGCCGTCCACTTGCCGGGCTCAAGCTCAATCACGACTGCCGCGAATGCCTCGCCAAACAAACCACTGATCTCACGCTGCGAAACACCCTGGTAAGCGGCTTCGAGCAGCGTTTGATCGCCTTGCGCACTTGCGTCCAGTTCTGGATCATCCTGAAGTGACGCAGCCAGATCAATGGCCTGCGCCTCGACATCATCGCCATGCTTGGACGGATCAAGGAACACCTGCTGGAAACTCAGCCGCGATTCGACGCGATATTCGTCACCATGTGCTTCCAGGTATTTTTGCAGTTGTTCGTCGGAGGGTTCCAAGCGATCGGCGACGTCCTGTGCGACAAAATCCAGCTTTTGCCGAATGCGACGACGGATGATCGTGTCGTCGCTATCAAGGCCCATCGCAACTCCTTCGCGGTAGGCAACCTCCTCGCGCACGAAGTCGTCCACCAATCCCTCTAGCTCTCCCCGCGTTGGCGGTCGCTGCCAGGTTCGCGTGAAAAGCGCAGCCAAGTGTTCTACCTTGCCCGCTGGCACAACAATCTGATTATCGCCCGGCGCACTCTCAGATCCGGCGTCTGCGTACGCGTACAAAGCGAAAAGCAATCCGCCTAGCACTAAGAAGTGGAGCAACGGTTCACGAAGTAGCCGACCAGCAGACCAGCTCGCGTATGCAGCACTTTGTTCTTCAGTAGATGTACTCACGGAGTCTGGCTTTCGGCTATGTGAGTTGGTTGTTTGGTCAGGTGCATTTTTCCGTGTTGGCTCGCTGCCCAGCGGAGATAATTGGTGACAAGCCTGCGTTCGGCGAGCCGCAGTTCTTTGCGAGAACGTTTCTCGAAATCAGCCACTTCGTTGACCAAGTCCGCTCGTTGCCAGTCCGACAAATTGCTGGTCACTTGTCCAACGAGTCCTGGTGGCAGCTTCATTTCTTGCTGGCCAAGCAAACTGCGATAACACTCAACGACTTGATTTCGACACTGGTCATTGCAATTCGATCCGATGACCGATAAAGCACTTGCAACGGCCGCTATTTCTTCCACGCTGCGTTGATCGCCGCTTAGGTATTTCTCTTGCAACAAGCGAAACGTCTCGTCGGGGGCCACTTCAGCTCCAGCCACAATCCAGGCAGCAAGGTTCATGTTCAGCCCAAATCGCTCCGCGCTCCGCAAAGCCTGAATGATTCGCTGACGACACTCCGGTGAATCTTTCTGAGCAATCAAGAGAATCGCCAACGACCGCCACTCAATGAACTTGACGTCCGTGAGCTTCGGCATAACAACCTCGACATCGATCGCTTTGCCCAATCGACGGATCATTGCGTAGGGTGCTCGCCCCATTTCCAGGTAAGCGAGCTCGCGAACGCTTGGATCTGAATCGTCGAACAGTGCGTAGAAGAACTCAGCCCGCTCGTTTGCCCCAGCATCACTTTCCCAAGTTGCCGCCACGGTTACGATTCGTCGCACCACCGCTTCAAATCTGGGACTTGCCACGCCAAGGCTACGCCACGTTCCATCCGCTTGGGATTGCACCAACAGCACAGACCGTTCTCGATCCACTGCCAGCCGACGACGCGTCGCCGTATCCACCAACAAGTCAATTGGCTCTTCGCTACCCCTTCCCTTTAGCATTTCCCGCGGCTTGAACGTAAACGGATCGCTCTCGTCCGGCCTAGCCAGCACCACACACTTCGCCGACAGCAAGTAATCCGTCGCCGTCTGCTCTGGAAAACCAATGCAAACTCCACACGCACCCACTTGCACCTGCAAAAGGCACAGCACCAGCAAGGCCGATAGTAGACTACGATTCAGCGACATGTTTTGGTTGTTGTGGTTAGAGGGTATCAAGTCTTAGTCTGAAAAGTGCACGTCAGCCCCACCCTCCCTCGCGAGGGTCGAAGCCGAGGCACGAGGCTTCGGGCAGGGGCGGAACCCGCCAAAACAGTCTGCGTCAGCCTCCACCCTCACCCCGGGAGGGTCGGAGCC
>CAYPLE010000035.1:24481-49795 GCA_964411445.1 uncultured Pirellulaceae bacterium | reverse complement strand
GGGACACCGATTTTGGTAGGTGTAAAGAACGGCCTGAACGGAAGCCCACAAGTAGAGGCCTTTATGGAGAAGGAAGGTTTCGCCACACAATCTGCTCTGCTCGGCGAAGTTGGCTTTCGCGTCGCGCTGCTCCATGCCATCTGCGGTTTGCTCATTCCATTGCTGGTTGCGAGCGTGGTGACGCGATTCTTCGGCGAGAAACGCTCTTGGCGCGACGGATTGGCTGTCTGGCCGTTTGCCTTGTTCGCGTCCCTAGCTATGACAATCCCCTACGTGGCCGTTGCTCGATTGCTAGGCCCAGAATTCCCATCGCTGATCGGCGGCTTGGTCGGCTTGGCGATCGTTGTTCCAAGTGCGAAAGCAGGATTCTTGGTTCGCGGTCTCAGCCCCTGGAGCTTCCCAACGCAAACGACTTGGCCCAGCGAATGGCTCCCCAAGCCAACGAAGGGGAATGCGAGCGATGGTGGCGAACGGCACAGCAATGATGTTCCGGGATTATCAGATGCGCGATACGACTCCGCCGCAAAGATGCCGCTTTGGAGAGCGTGGAGTCCCTACTTGGTTGTCGCCGTCCTCCTAGTGTTGACTCGGCAAACTGAATTACCAGGAATGGACTTTTCACCCGACACCTGGATCAAGTCAATCAAGCTTGAGATCAACGGGCTGCTTGGCAGTAAACTTTCTCACAGCATTGCACCGGTGTACCTACCCGGTACGGTGTTCGTCATCGCCAGTCTGTTCGCATTGCTGGCACAGCCACTGTCGCCGCGAGCCTACGGGCGGGCTTGTCTCAAGTCCTTTCGCACGGTTCTTTCTGCATCCGTCGCCCTTATCTTTACCGTGCCAATGGTCCAGGTCTTTATTAACTCGGCCGGTGGAGCGAGCGATTATGCGTCCATGCCGACGGCTTTGGCCAACGGCGCCAGCGGTCTGACTCAGGGAGCTTGGCCGTTGATTTCACCGCTGGTCGGAGGAATAGGTGCGAGCATTGCAGGCAGCAACACGGTCAGCAATATGATGTTTGCCCTGTTTCAATTCGATGTGGGGCTGAGGATCGGCGCGGATCCGCTGTGGATCGTCGCTCTGCAAGCCGTCGGTGGTGCAGCAGGCAACACGATTTGCGTCCACAACGTGGTCACCGCCTCAGCCGTCGTGGGCATTGTTGGCCGCGAAGGCATCATCATTCGCAAGACTCTAATCGTATTCGCGTACTACGTCATCTTGGCCGGGCTGATTGGAATGCTGATTGTCAGCGCTGGCTTGTGAGTTGACTCTGCAGTTCAGTTGGAGTCTAGAGCGCTGCGGGCTACAGCGAAGCAGCCTTGGCATCCAGAGCAACGTCGTGCGTCGCGTCCATTTGATAGAAAAGACCTGAGATTTTGTCGGCCAAAACACTCAGAAACAATCCTCTGAATCGTGTTTCGGACGTATCCGTTACGCTCGGCCCGCCGAGTCGTGGGTAGACGAACTCAAGCAGTTCTTTGTGATAAACGATGTCCCCACCGTCGGCAATGTCGTAGACCGTAATGCGAATGTCGGCTTGTCCACGGTAGAGTGTTTGTCCGTTTTTCAGCTTGAGATTGTCGATTTCAACCACGACCACTTTGTCAGCATCGACGCCTTTGCCGATCTGGATGAACGCGTCTTCGTCTAGGTCGTTGTTGGCGGTCCAGTTCTCGACCTTTGACTGGCGAACCAAATCAATATCTTTGATGTTGGTCTTGAAGTTGGCGTGCATGTAGCTCGTAAGCGTTGTTGCCACCGGGTCAACCTTCGAACCTCCGGTGCTTGTGCATACTATTGCAACTCTTTGTTCCTCCAAGCCTTCATATTCTGCTGGGATGCCATTGCCATTGATGACGCCTAGCAGGTTTGCGGCCAGGCTGATGCACCCGCAATTGCCGATCACGAGCAATGCCATGATCGCGAGTTTTGAAATTCCCTGGCGGCTTACGATTCTTGCCACGATGAAGCATCCTTGCTTTCAAGACGAAACGATTCTCTTTGTATTTCAGCTCGCAGTCCGCGGTTCTCACGGGCGCACTGTGCTACTTCATAGCCAGATGCGAAAACCCCACTCGGCAACTGCAATGCAACATGCGATGACCAGAACGCTGGCAGCCGCGGTTGAAAACCAACCACCTGCGGAGCGTCTTCCGGCAATTGAGAAATAGCATCCAAACGGAAGATACGCCAGTGCGATTACTGCTAGCATTGCTCCGGCTAGATTTGCTGATGCCGCTGCCCGAAATTCGCCTCGCAGCAGATGAGCCCAAGAGGTGGTCATACCACAGCTTGGGCAACGTACACCCCAGAGTTCAACGATGCTGCATGGTGGAAGCCCCAGTTGCTGGTGAGTTCCGACTCCGCTGCGGTTCGGTTGGAGCGATCGCGCGAGTACTAGCAACGTAACGAGACCGATCACAAAGAGTGCCGCGATCGTGCGAAGAAACCAATGTAGCCGTGGTTGATTCGCCTGCGACGCACTCGCTAGCTTGCTCTCAGGCAATCTAATTCCCCTTGGGAAGCTCAGATTCATGCAGCTCGATGCGCCCAATCCTCAAGCACTTGCCGGTGCTGCGATCGGCATCGAACCAAGTTCCGCAGAGGCGAACGTCTTCCGTGGCGACTTGAAAGGGCAAGGGGATTGACCCAAGAACCGCGTCGCGGACGGCCTCGATTTTGCGTCCCAAAATGCTTTCAAATGGCCCGGTCATGCCTACGTCGCATTGGAATCCAGTTCCGCCGGGCAGAACGCGTTCATCCGCGGTGGGGACGTGCGTGTGAGTTCCAAAGACAGCCGTAGCTCGACCGTCGATGTAGCGGCCCATCAACTGCATGTCGCTGGTTGCCTCCGCATGGAAATCAACAAAGCGAATTTTGGTGGAAGGCGACATGGCAGCGAGGCTGCGGTCAACGGCGCGAAAAGGGCAGTCCACTGGATTCATGAAGACTCGCCCAAGGGCGCACGTAATGCCAATCCTATCTCCGGAGGCAGCTTTTAGTTCGGTAAACTTTTTCCCTGGGGCATCATTGGCCAAGTTCGCGGGACGAACAATGTTATCTTCCTTGTCCAGGACCAACATGATTTCGCGTTTACGATAAACATGATCCCCCAACGTCATTGCATCGATACCAGCCTCGACCAGCTTTCGATAGTCTTTGCACCTCAGCCCCGATCCGTCGGCTGAGTTTTCAGCGTTTGCAATGATGAAATCGGCACCGTAGGTCGAACGCAGTGTATCGACGGCAGCACAAGCCATCCGCGTCCCCGGTTTACCCACGATATCCCCGATCATCACGATGCGCAGGGAGCTGGCGGGCTTTGAGGGAGGCGGTGTCGAATTTTGTACCGCTGGCACACTCGTCTCGCTCTTATTCTTTTCTGGGTTAAGCACGAGTCTTGGCTACCTCGCCACTTCTACGAAGCGGGATTCGCGAACAACGGTCACCTTGATTTCACCAGGGTAGGTTAGTTGTTGTTCGAACGCCTTGGCGATATCGCGGCAAACCTTCGCCGCCTTGGCATCGTCCGTTTGCGTGGCAGCGACGATGACTCGCAGTTCCCGCCCCGCTTGGATCGCAAAGGCTTGCTCCACACCGTTGAAGTCCTTTGCAATCGACTCGAGCTCTTCCATCCGCTTGATGTATCGCTCCAGCGATTCGCGGCGAGCGCCTGGTCGCGACGCGCTGCAGGCGTCAGAAGTAGCTACTAACAACGTGTATGGATACTCGGTGGTCAGTTCATCGTGGTGGCCAAAGGCGGCGTGAACGACGACTTCGTTTTCGCCGTTTCGCTTCAGCAGATCGGCACCAATCTTGGGGTGGCCTCCTTCGAGTTCATGGTCGGCCGCCTTTCCAATATCGTGCAACAAGCCAGCACGGCGTGCTAAATCAGGGTCCAGTCCGGTCATTTCAGCCATCAACCCCGACAGAAACGCAACTTCAACGCTGTGCCTGAGGACGTTCTGACTAAAGCTGGTACGGAAATGGAGTCGTCCGAGCATGTAGATGATCTTGTCGTGCAAGCCGCCAATATTGACTTCTTCGGCAGCTTCCTGCCCCTTGCGACGGATGAACTTCTCAAGCTCCTTGTTCGTTTCCGCGACCACCTCTTCGATGCGCGAAGGGTGGATTCTTCCGTCGGCGATGAGCTTGTCGAGCGACTGCCGAGCAACTTCGCGACGGACCGGGTCAAAACCGCTGACGATAACTACGCCGGGAGTATCGTCGATGATAACGTCCACACCCGTTGCCTTTTCAAATGCACGAATGTTGCGGCCTTCGCGGCCAATGATTCGTCCCTTCATTTCATCATTGGGAATGTCAACCGTGCTGGTGGTGCTATCGGCCGTGTGCGCCGATGCATAGCGTTGCATTGCGGTTAGGATGATCTCCTGTGACTTCTGCTCAGCGATTTCAGAAATGCGGCGCTCGTGTTTTAGGATACGATTTCCGACGTCCTGTTCAAGCTCTTGTTCGAGCAGGCTCATCAAACGCTGCGAAGCTTCTTCCTTCGTCAGGCTGCTGATTTGTTGCAACTGGGTTGTCTGCTGTTGCACAAGCTGCTTTGCCTTTTCGGCTCGATCTGTTGCATCTTGCATTTTTTCAGCCAACCGACGTTGGTTCGCCTCGACCATTTTCTCCTGCTTGCGAAAATCTTGTGCAGTCTGCTGCAACGACTCTTCGCGTCGATCGAGGGCCGCCTCACGCTTGCGCACTTGCTCACGCAGTTTATTGGCCTCCGACTCAAGCTTTTGCTTCTGCTGGATCGCCACGTCCTTGGCTTCAAGTTCGGCGGCTTTGATCACATTGTCAGCATCAGCCTTCGCCTTGTCGAGAACAGCTTGTTTCTGCGCCGCAAGATCGCGTCCGAGCAGGTAATTGATCAGGAAGACAATTCCTGCACCAAGTACAATGCCCACCACCAGCGCAATGACAGCGGTAGTCTCGGCCGTCTGGGCGAGCGGCAGTGCGTTTAGAAAAGTATCTTCGACGTCAAATAAGCTGTAGAGTCCAGCACCTGAGGAAGATATTGAATTTGGATAAGTAGTCACAGCTTGCCTTTCTTAGCGGCGTATCAGGAAACGCCATCAGCAAGCCGAGTCGTCGAAGGAACACTTCGGCACAGCGAGGATCGCCATGCGGGCCATTCAAACTCTTGGCAATACGTTCTGTTTTGTGGTCACCGATCCAGATGGCCGTCGGAGGAAAACTGCTTTTCTGCGGCAGTTCCCGCGTCTGCGAGCGGTCGGGCTCACGCGGCAGCTTAGGCCTTGAATGCAATTTGCCATCGATTCTGATCCATCGCTTACTCGACGCCGCACAATTTCCATGCGGCGTAGCATCTGCAGAAACGGCAACGAAGCCGTGACCAACCGATCGGATCGACCGGAGGGCAAAGCGAAGCCATTGGATGAGCAGGTTGAGTAGCAAATCAAACATCATCGGCTCCCCTGCAGAATTGATGCGGGGGATTATGCACCCACTGGGGGTTCAAAGGTGGATTAGACAAGAAGCGTAGGAGTTGTCTGAAGGCCAGCGTTCGATTCGGCGCACACAGCTTGCGGCGTTTTGTTGATCAAATCACGGGCTTCGCCTTAGGGAGTGCAGGTTCCGGCACGCAAATCGATTGCAGTGGCGAAACACCTTCCCAAAGGATCTCTTCAATGTAACTCTGCCAGCCCACCGCCGCAACGCCGCCATCGCCCGCTTTGGCGTACTGCAGCCGCATTTGGTCTCCCCATATCTCCTCTTAAGCCCAAAATGCCTGTCGCCCTTGAACAGCATGGTCTGATGGGGAGGAGCGATTAGAGCTGGAAGTCGTCTTCGAATGTCTTTTCGCTATACAAGGGCATGTGGCGATAGTAGACTTCCAAAATCATGGTCGCTAGCGAGGTCGCCATGAGTCGGCCACCGCGTTCGGCGTGAGGGCCTTTCGTGTACCAACTGCCGGAAGCGTGCCCCTCTTGAACCTGCAATGCAATCAGCGGATCTCGCATGCCGCGATTCCACTTTTGCCACTCTGCGCCGCCGTACTGCCGCATGACTTGTGTCGCATAGTAGCTGTAGTACAAATCGTTCGTCTTTGGACCTCGCTTGCTCAAATACTGCACGCCGCCCTTGATCGGATCGGAGTCCTTCTCCCATCCCATGTACATACGACACAGTAGGCCAACAGCGCTGGTCGCAGCGCGTTCTTTATTGACGGGCTTCGTATAGCCGTAGTTGGCTCCTTCGTTTGACGACACGAAATCTAGGAAGTAGTTGGCTTTCTGAAGCGTCTCCCGAGGAACCATCAAGTGCCCCATCTTTCCACTCTTGAGTGCCATCACACACCAACCAACCACCGACGTATCTCCTCGCTCTCCAGGACGATATCGCCAACCGCCGCCGGCTTGATCTTGGGCAGCGATGAGGTAATTCAGCGAGAGCTGCGCGGGTTGAAGCAGGTCAGGGTCACCCGTCATTGCATATGCCTCGCAAACGCAAATCGATGCAAGCCCATGTGAGTAAGTGCGCCCACCGTCTTCCCACCAAGAACCAGTTGGGAAGTTGCCTGGTTTGACCAGCATGCGGTTGATCAAGAACGCTAAACCGCGTTTGACTGTCTGCTGATATTGGCCAGTCATATGCGTTTGCCCAGCACCCAAGAATGGCAGCAGAGCCATGGCAGTGGCTCCGTTGCGGGCTTCGCCCAAGGTACCATGGTCTGGACAATTGCGATTGCGGCAAATGGCCTGGTGATCGAAAGACCAACCACCATCTTTCGCTTGGTGTTCGGCCAACCACTTCAGTGCCATGGCGACTGCTTTCTCACTCGCAGCAGTCCCGCCAAACTTTTCCAGCATCTCGCTTTTGCTTTCAGCACTCCGACTGTTGAGTGCTGACGAGAGCTGTGACATCGCGCCACCGAGAACCTCAGACGGCAAAATACTCTCTGTAAGCGTATTGGTTTCCAACGAAGAAGCCAACGTGCTCGGCAAGGTGACTTCGGGAGCCGTAATGCTGGTCAGAGTTTCACTGGAATCAAACGTCGGCGTATCTGGAGCAAGCTCCGATGCATTGGCTAGAGATGTATCGAACGTCGGGCTCTCAATACTAAAGTCCTCGACGACGGGTGCTTCCGAACTAACGCTGCCGTTGAGAATGTTGAGCGCCGTCTGAACAGGATCCAGAGTCACTGCAGCCAGCGCAACAATCAACGCGACATGAACAAATAGACTCACCATCCAGCTTGGAGCAGCGATGGGGATTCGCCACTTTCGCCTCGGAGCAACGTCAGGGACAGAGTCCGCCCGAACGGGAGCCCCTGAAACAACTGCCGCAGGAACTTCCCCGGATGGGATCGGCGAGGCAGCTACAGGCGAGCTTGCGGGCCAGTCCTCTGAATGAGAATGTAGTCGTTTTGGGCCTTCCATCGACCTCGCTCGCAAATTCTGCCAACGCAATGCCCCTCAGATTCGCAAACCGCGAAGCCAGGCGAATGCAATTGGTAAGAGAAAAGTGGTAGTCGTCGATGCCTTCAGCCAATGCACGATAACGGCCAGGCCCGACGAAAATGCGAAAAGTGGAGTGCCAAATCCAAGCACCCTCTAAGCTACTAGAGCGATTTCCAGCCCTTTTTGTACTCGAAGATAGTCTAACTGGGCTCGTAACCAGCAGCAAACGACAGACAGCTCACAAGAGGGGCTTGGTAGCAGAATTGCCTGCGTTTCTGCCGATAATGCAATTCAAACCGATAGAATGAGCCGCCCAAGCAGTGAAAATGAGTTTAATACTTGCTCTTCACTTTGACCGCTGCAGCTCGTCGAATCACCGAGCGCGAATCACCGAGCGAGCGTCGACGCCAAACCTGATAGTCGCCCGTTCATTCCGTGAACGGTTGTTATTCGCATCGACTCGCGGAGCGATTCGGCGACAAACGGGCGACAAACATTGCGTACAAAGGCCGTCCGAGAAGGCACATTAGTCGATGAGCAATCCTTCGATCTGGATTTCGGCCAGTCGAAGCCGCTGCAAAGCTGACAGATAGGAGAGCTGCTTTTCGGCATGAGTACGACCAGCAATGAGAAGACTTTGAAACGAAGCCTCCCCCTGCTCGTAAGTGCTGCGAGTCAACTGACGGACTTCATCGGCCAGCGGCAAGATCGACTCCTCATACACTCGAACTTGCCGAAAGGCGTCGGTCAATTCAGCGTAAACAGGTGTTAGACGTGACGCGAGCTCAAGCTCAATCTTTTGCAGTGCTTGCTCGGAAGCTCTCAGGTCGTGCCACGCTGCGCTGATGTTGCCGCGGTTCTTATCCCAAACCGGAACGGGAACTGCGATTGCCAACCCCGCGTCGACCCCGCCGCCGATCCCGTTGTCTCGAACGTTCAATAGACCTTGGGCGACGATGTCTGGTTTCGTTTCAACCCGTTGCCTCGCAAGAAAACACTTCGCTTTTTCAATCCTACTTAGCGCCTCGGCAACCTCCGGACTGCTGGTTCGGAGGCTGTTCAACAGCCCTTCAAACTCGGGTAGTGGATTTCGAACGTCCAGCAGGGAATCGTCCAGGTTGTGAATTGCCAGCGTCTGTCCGACCGCAAACTCCAACTCCTTCCAGGCGTAAGAAAGTGTATTCTTCGCCGTCAGTGCAACTTGCCGGGCACTTTCCGTCTCCAATCGCGCTTGCAACACGTCTGTCCTAGGAACTTCGTCCGCGGCCAGGAGCTTTTCCGTTGTGGCAAGCGCCTGTGTGTTGAACGCAAGCAGGCGTTCAGCCACTTCGACTTTCGCTTCAGCAGTGAGTACTGCAATGAAGGCCGCTGAGATGCGATTCGCGATTCGGTACCGTCGTTTTGCGGCGACCTCGGTCAACCTCTGCGCCTCGTGGGCTTGTACACTGCGGTCTAACATTCGCTTTTCGTGGCGAACAATTCGTTGTTCGTAGCTGATGCCGTACTGTTCGGCCGCGCCACCACTGAACAACTGCTGGAAGTCGATTCCAACATTTGGATTCTCTTGCAACCCGGCTTGAAATGCTAAGCCTCGGGCCGCAGAAACCTTCGACGTTGCCTCAAGTAATTCTGGATGCGATTGAAAGGCCAGTTGATGCAGCTCAGCCAGCGTCCATACGCCTTCCGTTTCGCGTTGTGGCATCACTTCCATCGCGGTCCCAGCCGCTGGCGAGCTAGACGGCCCATGATTGCCCGCTTGATTGTCGTATACAACAACGCGGCTGGTCGACACGGCCGAAAACTGCACCGGCCGATTCATCCCGCTTGATGCGGGGCGAACCGTCCTATTCGGCGTAACCAAGGAAGCTTGATGACTGGGCGTCTGCGCAAGGCTCGTTGCAGCCAAGTTGAGGGCGAGCATGAACAAAGCTGCAGTGATCACTCCCGAGCGTGCACTTCCTGCGGCAAAGCGAGCGAGTAGATTTTTCTGCGTCGCGTCCATGCGGGTGCTTTGGTTTTTTGGCAAGCAGTTGAAAGGGCGCAGTCGATCCCACGCGAATTGCCGGTCCATCGGCCTTTATTGCATCGACTGTCACAAACGTCCGCACGAATCAAACCGCCACAGGCTGATAAGCAGGAACAGGCGGCATACCTGGGCCAACCGTCAAGCCTTACCTAACTCCGACGAAAATACTCCGCCGACAGTGCACCGAGTATTTCCGTTCAGCGGCCCAACACTCCATCCGTTCGATTTCCAAATTTAACAATGTTTACCGCTGGCGTGTCGCTTTCGTGCATCCGCTGGTTGTTCCGGTGCTCTCAGACGCTCTTTCGACGCGACTGTTCTCGTTCCCCTGTCTTCGAAGCGGCTTTGATTGTGGCGCGAAGCTGAGTTGCAGGTTCTCGCGGCTCGCCTTATACAATACCCCTGAATTCGTTCTTAAAATGCGCTTCGACGAAAGCACCCCAAGAAGGGCTGCCAATGGTGACAGAAAAGAAACGCCTGGGATTCCGCTTAGGGCCTGGGCTCATGGTCACAGCAGCTTTCGTAGGCCCAGGGACTGTAGTCACAGCCAGCAAGGCGGGAATCCAAACGGGTTGCAGTCTTCTGTGGGTAGTCGTCCTGGCTGGCATCGCTGCCATTGTGCTGCAGAGTTTTGCCGCTTCGCTAGGCATACGCACCAAGGGCGGCCTGAGCGAGTATTTGCGTCGGAGCTTAATGGGTTCGCCGCTGCTATGGCCAATGATCGCTTTGGTCATCGCTGCCATTGGAATCGGCAATGCGGCGTATCAAACAGGAAATCTTCTTGGCGCCGCAGCCGGACTTGCCGAAGCATTTGGGGGCGGCGTCAGCCTCTGGGCCTTGGCCATTGCATCCGCTGCGGCATTCTTGATATTCCGCGGACGCATCGAACTCCTTCGGTGGGGACTAGGTGGCCTCGTTGCCCTGATGAGCCTGACATTTCTGGCGTCAGCATTTGCGGCTTGGCCTGGATTCGGTGTTATCCTCGAAGGCATCTCGAAACCGACGTTCGAGCAGGCTGACTACCCGCTAGTCCTAGCGCTCGTCGGAACGACCGTCGTTCCCTACAACTTGTTCTTGCACGCAAGCACCGCTGCAACGCGATGGAAAGACGTCGATCGTGAGCCAGCGCTTTGGCAGGCCTTTCTGGATACGGCCCTTTCCATAACACTCGGAATTATCGTGACCGGAGCGATTGTCGTCTCCGCCAGTTTAATGGGGCAGAGCGGTGATGCGCAGGCGGAGATTTCATCGAACAGCATTAGCGGACAACTGCGTCCTTTACTGGGAGACTATGCGACAGTTTTATTTTCGCTGGGGTTATTCGCTGCTGGCATGACAAGCTCGCTGACTGCACCGCTGGCGACGGCATATGCAGTGACGGGGCTATTGGGTTTAGCCGGTGAAGATCGACACAACTCCGACTCGCGCGAGTCGTCACCGATTTTCAGGCTGATTGCCATCTCAGTAATCGTCATCGGAGCGGCATTCGCCGTAAGTCTCTCAAAGGCTCCGGTCCAAGCCATCGTTCTCGCACAAGTCGCCAATGGCTTGTTGCTACCCGTTGTCGCAACCGCATTGATGTGGGCTGCCACTAAGGCCACTTCGGTGAAACAGCCCTCAGCAGGCATAGTTCGTTCAGGCCTTGCTCGTTCAGGCCTAGTTCGCGTTGGCGGCCTGGCACTGGGCTGGACGGTTGTGACGGGCGTATCGCTGCTGAGCGTTTATCGCCTATACAGCATCTTCAGCTAAGAAACGCTGGAATCGCTTTGGTCAAATTTACGGCAAACGTGCTACCCAAATGCACGAGCTATCTACGAAGCCGCTGCTCAAACGCACTCCGCCACCGCTGCAGAATCGGCTCGGGATTATTCCAACTGCTTCCATCGGCCGTCTTTTGGTCTGCTGGCGAGCGTCCGTTTCTGGAGCCTGTTGCACTGCCGAACAATTCCGCGTGCTTCGCCAAGTAATCACCCCACGGACCGCTCAGAAGCTGCTCAGCTACGAATGCATCGCCTTCGGCCAAGCGATTCTTCGCGAGCAAGAGTTGACCACGTAGGTGATTCTGCTCGTTGGGTTGCAGGATCATCTCAAAAACTTGCACGTCGTCGACCCAGAGTTTCCCTTGTCCAATGAGCTCGATTGCTACGAATAGACTTTGCAATTCAGCACTTGGAACGTCATCGACGAAAAGTTGCACCGGGCGCCGGCCCCAGTCGATGGGGATCCTGCCACCCGCGGCGGAATTCCCACCAACTTCGGTTGACTGCGAATAGAGACTTCCATCGGCTTTCCGGCCGCTGACGCTAATGCGAGCTCGCAACGGCGGACTCGACGGCGAGGAGCGGAGCCATGCCGAAACCAGCATTCGGTTGGTCTTGGGTGGAGCAAATTCACGACTCTGCATCCAAGCCGATGTCGCTCCACTGCCTGCGTTGGTAATGAGCGCACAACGTTGCCCCGCGCGAGGAAAGCGTTCCGAGGGACCAATCGAGGCTTGTGGCAACGAGGAAACAGCCCAGCCAGCGGGTGCTCCGGTGTCTTGCCAGGATTCGAAATCGCCACCCAGCGAAGTGAGTTCGTTGTAGTGGCTTGGATCACCTGACCGAGCAATGATGCTTTGAAGTGCAGACAGCTCAGCGTCGAGCCGCACTAGCTCTTCAGTAGCCGTTCGATGCACAGCGTCAGCAATTCTCGCTGTAGGATCGTTGATCCGAATCACCCTTAGATCAAACGCGCGCATTGCAAAAGTTTCCGCAGCGTTTCGCTTGAGCGTCAGTGTTGTATCCTGCGATCCACCAAACAACTCAACGCGTGTGCCGGCTTCGCAATCAAAACGCAGGGACAGCTCCTCGGACCATGGAGCATTGTTAATGATCTGTACGTAAGTCGCATCGCTGGTTCGTCCGCTGCGGATCTTTATGCCACCGCTCTCGCGATTTAGCTCTACATCGGTCATTGGGATAAGAGGAAGCCGTGAGAATGTGCGTGAAAACTCAGCAAGCGTTGGTGCGTCACCGATTTTTGGCGACCAACCTTCAAGGATGATTTGCTGTGCATCGCACTGGTAAAGCTGCTCGATGATTGGCCGCAAGTTGTACCTGCCGGGTCCGTGCACGACCGGAAAGATCCGCTGATCGGGTGCATCGCCATCAGCTTTTTCAATTCTCCGAAGTCGTGTTGAGTGCTTCACCACCAGACAATTCTTGATGGAGCTGGCCCCACCAGCAGATGTATCCACTCCAGGACCATCGTAGCCAGGAGCTTCAGATCCATGACTGTCGCGTACGGGGATCTGCTTGGAGCTACCAGCAATGGTGAGATGTTTGCTTTCTAGGAGCTGACTTGCGAGCACCCCATGCGCCAGCATCTGTTCCGCCGCTGATGTTTCCGCTGAAAGGCTGGGGGACGCAGCTCGACCGTTGTTTTGGTTTGGTCCTGCGATTCCATCCAAACGCACAATCAACTCGGTCCCTGGAAATTGGTCCTGAATATCCTTCGCTAGTTTGTCCAGCCATCGAGTTAGCTCTGCAGCTCGCCATTGCAGATAACTTCGCCTGAGTGCGACTTGCGTGAACAACTCAGCCACAGGGCGTTTTGTGTCCAGCGTACCACCGGCTGCACTTTGGAAAGCCAGCAGCGATTGTTCGTCGTATCCCCAAGTGGCATCGCGGAACACGAAATGACTTTTGGGCGTTAACCTCAGTTCGACACCAGCAAAGGACGGATGGTCTTGGTAGCGGCGAACGACTTCTTCGATGGCTCGCTTCAGTTCCTGCTGAACGTCTGACGACAATGGATTGTATTGCTGACCAGCAGACTCTGCGGATTGCTGGGTGGTCTGCTCCGCACCGAGTCCCTTCGTCGCAAACGCGTACTTCTGCGTTAACCGGTCTGAGCCAGTTTTTCGGATCTTGGTTTCGATACCGGGAAGCCGACCAGTAAAGTCCATCCCAACATAGGCCGACTGCCCAGATGCATCGAAATGCTTAAGCAAGAGCTCAGTTGCGTCTTTGAGATCCGGCGAACGCGAATCGGTGAAGAATGCCGACGACTGCAGGGCACTGGTCGGAGCAACAACGTTCGACGGATGCAACGCAGCGCCCTCCGCAACGGCCGGAAAGTGAACACTGGTAGCGCCGACGATTTGCGCGACATCGGTGATGCGTTTCGATACTTCCGACCACGTGCTCCACGTCTCATGCTGGCGATTGATCGCTGGATCCTTGGCTCGATCCACTGCAAACACATCCGGCAGGTAGGCTGTATCGAATGCTATCGCAACGCTTCGATTACCGGCGCTACCGGCAGCTTCGGCTAGTGGTTTTGTTTCGGCTGCTGCGATTTCAACACGAAGCACCGACGCATCAAATTGCGCGCTACCGTTGAGCAATAGCACTTCTTGCGAATCGTCTGTCGGCCAGAAAATGAGCTCGTGCACTAGCCCACTTGGCGACTGCTTGCATTGACGATATTTGAGCTCAACCTCGGTATCAAATGACGGGCCACTGGATGCCCCGTTTCCTTGAAGTGATCTTCGGACACTGGCTGTCAACTGCATGGGCAAGTCGTCGGGGTAGTAAACTCGCAGTCGGTGGGGAGTCCCGACGGTCAGCCCCTGTACCGGAATTGCCAACCAGCTCTGCGGCCCGATGACCAGACAGTCGCGTCGCTGGCCATCAACGAGCAATTCTCGCTGCCTGAGTTGCCCGTACTTGTCAGGTCTGGTTAGCGTACCGGCAAGTGGATTGTACGGCGCGATGCGTGTCGCAAGCTCGGAAGCGGCCGTCGGGATAAAGCGTGTAATTTCCTCAGGAGCTAACCATGAAAGTGTGCCCGTTTGGCTTGCGCGAAACGCATCAATGCTGGCTAGCTCTCGCCACGATCGAATGGCTCGCGCTGCAGATTGCCCTGAAAATACGGCAATATCATAGCGTCGCACCAGTGCGGGTGTCTTGGAGAGCAGCGATGGGAAAGCGGACCATCGATAGAGTCGCATCTCCAAAAGGTGACCACCGTGCCGCTGAGGAACCACCAGATCGACGTGCTTCGGCGAAAAGGACCCCGTCTCATCCAAGCCGACTTCGATACTGTGATGCGACTCCCCATCAAATAGGAACTCGATCTCGTACGTCCCGGCAGGCAAACCAGTTTGGTAGCCGCTGACTGTGAGTGGGCAAGATTCGCCTGGCGAGAAAATGTTGGTCTCCGAGCCCGACTCAACGCGAAGTTTGTCGCCAACTTGGCGTTCAAGTGCAACGCGGACGCCCAGCTCGTCAACCGGTTCAATCCAAGTTTGCTGCAGGATATCTCGAACCTGGATCCTATGTTCAAATTTCCTCTCACGATTCGCGGAATCCGTGACTTCGATAAACAGAACCGTGTCTAACGATGCCGTAATGTGAAAATCCAAGCCACCAAACCCGGTCGTCGCGTTGCCGTGAATCAGCAGCTCCCGAGCAGAAGTCGCTTCGACCGCCCCGATCGATTGAGGTGATACCGATAGATTGCGAACCGGGCGAATAAAGCCCTCGCCCAACCTGAGTTTGGTTTCGAGAGCGATCGGGGCGTTAGAATCCCACACAAACCGCAACTCGCACTCCACGCGTTGAGCGTAGCCGCGGCTGGCAGCGACAAGTGCTAGGACTAGCACCAGTGATAACTTTAGAGTGAAATGGAACGCCCCACACGCTGCGTTCACCCTGACGTGGCAAGGTGTTGTCAGCTGGTCGGCGGGACATCCTTGTCCAGTCAACATGACTGCTAGCAACCCATGAAGTGAGTAGTGGTTTGGCAACAAAAAGGCAGACGGAGATTGACTGTCGAGTCCCTCAATCTGCGGGCAGACTTTCGTGGTTGTAGCAAAGTCTGATTCCTAGTTACAGTTTGATTCTCATTCGTTTTGCTTGCAAAGTTCGCTTGAGGGCAGGAGACGCCTGTACAGCCAGCGGGGATCGCAAGGCGGCCATCTACTGCTACGATTGAATGCTCAAAACAAATACAGACCCAATAGGATTGCACCAAGTGCTCGAGTTGTTCCTCATTCGTCACGGCCAATCATCAAACAACGCCGGCCCTGACCAACAGCGAGTTCCGGATCCCGCGCTCACACCACTGGGCGAGCAACAGGCCGCAGCACTTACGAACTGGGGGCAGGCGATCGCGCTCGATCACCTGTACTGCAGCCCATTCTTGCGGTCCCTCCAAACGACTGCCCCGCTAGCGCAAACCACGCAGCTAACACCGCAGGTCATTCCTGATCTTTGCGAGCAAGGTGGTCCTTACTCGGGCAACGATTCCACCGAGAAAGTAGGTGAGAAGGGAATGCCGCGAGGTGAAATTGCAGCTCAGTTCCCGAATTGGCAGTTGCATGAGACGATCACTGAAGACGGCTGGTGGGGCAAGCCATATGAACTGCACGAAGAAGTTGTCCAGCGGGCCGAGCGTGTTTCCGCGTGGATGCGTGACGAGCTGCCACCTGGGAAGCATGCATTTGTCATTCATGCTGATTTCAAACGTCGGCTCTTAGAAGCGATGTTTCCCGTTCTTGAAGGAATCGGTCATCAGCTTGGGCCACTTTACAATACTGGTATCACTCGAGTCTGCGTAGAACGGCCTCATTTTGTGCTTCACACGCTGAACGCCACCTTTCACCTAACACCAGACATGCTTACCTAGCCACCGGTCGTTGGTCGCCCAATCAGAGGTGGTAGCGCTAGGCCAGCCCCACTTTTTGCATAGGCTCTACCTCAACCAACTGCGCCAGCACTTCGCGCCAGGCTGACTTTCGATCCACAAGATGCCTGCGTGAGTCTACACAAAAAGCGGTGGTTGATGCCGGTCGTATCGGCTGAGCGTTTCCAAGAGCACTTGCAGTGCAGTTGCAAGCGTATCCGTTGGTAGTGAGGCCCAAGCCGAAGACGACGCAGCGACTTGCTCTGAAGCAAGCGGCAAGTGCACAAAGCCGACGGGACACTCCAAACCGCTGCGGAAATACCAAAGATGTGACAAGTACATCGTTGCGTTACAAAGATACGTGCCAGCATGGTAGCTGATCTTGCCAGGAACGTTGGCTACCTGAAGTGCTTGGGCGCAGGCACTGAGCGGTAGACTGCAACGGAATGCCAACGGTGCGCCTTCGACCAACGGCGGGAGCTCTTCGTTCGGATGATCTGCAACGCCAGCAATATTCAGAGCAATCGATTCGAGTTTGACTTGTGGGCTACCGGGGGCCTGCCCAGTATGCAAGACAGCGTCGAAATCCGCATCCAAGTCTCGATCCAGGCATTCCTGCAGCTTCTGCAAATCGACCGGATAGCGTCGCGTCACCAAGTCGATCCCTGTTGGCCGCTGCCGGAGCATGCGGACCAATGCCATCCAACTGGAGTTTTCTTGCCAGTCGTCGTAAGGTTCAAAGGCAGTGAGCAGGATTCGCACCAGCAGAAGGCTTCTGTGAATAGAATCTAGGTGAGTCGCGACGTTGGGTAATTATGGCACACAAAACCACCCGACTTGCCCTCAAATTCAGTATATGCCTTGCTTTTTGCGCTCCACCACTGTGCGGGTCTCTGGCTCGCTTGGCACCCACCACCAACAGCGATTACGATATTAGGTCCTGCAACCCGCATGACCTGCCTGACCGGGAGCTTTTCGGCCGGGCAATGATAAGACAGATCACGATTTTGAATGCTTCAAATACAACTGGAACTCTTGGTATGCCTTCGTTGAATCCCACCCGCTTTTCTCGCTTGCTTGCCGTTGTCCCTGTTTTCTTCATTGCCATCAGTCTCGACGCCTCCGCCGCAGACTCTATTTTCCCAGACAAAGCACTGGAGGATGCCGTTCGACAGCAGGTTTACGACAAGCGCAATAATGACGAACCACTAACGAAGGAAGATGTAAAGAACGTCGCAGTGATCTTTGGCGAAGATCGGGGCATCAAGAGCTTGGAAGGACTCCAACACTGCTTGGTCGTGCAGGAAATTCGGCTCTCAGGCAACGAGATCGAAGATATCTCACCGTTGGCCGGCCTCAAAGAACTACTGTCGTTGGATTTGGCGGCAAACAAGATTGCTGACATTTCAGCGCTAAAGGAACTCAAGCGCCTGCAGTACTTAAACCTGAATGACAATCGCGTTCAAAAGCTGGACGCGTTGGCCGAGCTGAGCAACATGCGTTCGTTGTATCTGAACAACAACAAGATCGAACGCCTGGGAAAACTCAAGCAACTCACGAAGCTATGGTCTTTGTACGTCAGTGGCAATCCGCTCCAAGCAGCAGCCGTGCTGCGACGCCTCGAAATGGTCGACACCCTCGATCTATCGAACTGCGGCCTCAAGTCGGTTGACTTCATCAAGCCAATGAAGCGACTCAAGCTCTTGGACCTATCTGGCAATCAACTCGAGAGCCTAGATGCCTTGGTCGCCTTGGCAGAAGCCAACAAGCCAACTGCTCAGTTTCTGCGAGTCGACATCAGCGACAATCCGCTTAGCGCCAAGACCGTCAAAGCAGAGCTGAAGCAGCTTGACGAAATGCGCGTTCGAGTGAGCAACGAAAAGTCAGCCAAAGATAAGGCCGACAAGAAAACTGGCGACAGCAGTAAAGAGAAGTAAACAGTACAGTGAATCAACTCGCTATAAGCTCGCCTCAGGGCAACGGAAGTCTACCCGAGTTGCACGACTGCGAAAATCGCGATCCATATGACGCCCAGTAGGATACTGACGACGTATCGTAGAAATGCTTGCTGGAATTCCAGTTCGAGCTCCACATGGGGTGAGAGCGAGTTGGGCTTTCGCAAGTTCTCGAACTTCTGATAGAGCTGCCACCACTGAAGTAGTCGATAAATGTTCATCGGCAACATCAACGCGGGAAGCGGGAAACAAATGCATGGCATCAGGCACAGCGATATCCAGATAGGGATTGCGCTTGTTGCCACTTTGCTGACCTTGGGCAAGTCTTCATCGGACAGCTCCCAGGCAAGCTTCGTGTCGTCCGTATCAGCCGCTGATGGTGCGTAGGGATTAAGACGGTCAGTCGCCTGGAATGCTGCCCGAGGCGATTCCGCTGGCGCATCAGCCTGCACGACAGCTTGATTGTCGCCAGCCGAATCGAGCTGGCCACGAGTGATTTTCTCTCCTAGTTCGAAGTGGAAGCCGCAGTCGATGCACAACTTTGCATCCACTTGCACCTCAGCGTTGCACTCTGGACACTGCCTCATTTAGTGAACTTCTCAAACAGCTCCCGCTGCTCAATCATCGCCTTAACCTTATCAGACGGATTGCTTCTCGCCTCCAGCAAGATCCACCCCTCGTACTCTGATTGAACTAGCAGCTTCATCAGATCAGCGTAAGGGTAATTGCCAATATTCATTTCACGGATATGGACGGTGTCACCGAAGCGGTCGCGCACCATGTCAAAGTTGGCTTTCAGGCCATCCCCCTGCAAATCTTGTTCGTTGCAATTCCAACATACGTACACATTTCGATGATCGGCCACGTCGAAGATATCTCGAATGACCGGCAATTCGCTGGTACGTTTCCCGTGCACTTCAACGCGAATCTTCTGCCCGTAACCTTCCCCGTAAGCTGCTACTTCATTGAGCGCCTTGCCAATCTGCTCGATCGTAGCGCGTTCAGACCGTGCCTTGGGCAGTGCGTTCGGTTTTACCTTCACCCCTGTCCCGCCACAGTCATGCATCAAGCGGATGTATTCCTTGGTGAGCTCAATATTCTTCTTCAATTCTTCTGCATCGGGGCTGTGATATTCACAGTTAGAACCATACCCCACCAACTCAACAGGACTGTTGGCAAAGCGTTTCTGAACCTCGAGCCGAGCGGCCTTGCCAAGCCTGGGTTCAACAGCATGTTTATGTTCCGTCCGCAACTCTACGCCCAACAACCCTGCACGCTCGCAGCTTCGAAGCAGCTCCTCAAGTGACATATCCTTGCCCCAAAGGTAGGTCACCAGCCCGATCCGCATAGCTGATGCGGGCAAGTTCGGAGCAGCTCCAAGACTCGTGCGACAATTCAGAGCGGCTACTCCAGCGGCAGCAAACGCCTGGAGAGCTTTGCGGCGACGGATTTCCATGACGGGCTCCTTTGCGAGAATTCGATGGCGGTGTTCGACAAATGCACTTCGCGGCGTATTCTAAAGCATTCGACAATCAGCGTGTGCTACGAACGACCTCGCCAAGCAACTTGCCTCATCCCAAGTAGCTCGCGGCCAAACGCTACCCACTGGAGGACGACAAAAGCAAGAACAGCAAAGGGGTGGAAGATCACTCCGACGAGACTGCCAGGCACACAGCGGTAGATATGCAACCTGCCAAGGAAGCTCAATCCATTTGCCACGCCGAGTATGATCGTCGCCGGCAATGGCCATTCCCAGTACAGGCTGTGCAAGAGCATCGCCAACGGCATGAAGCTGCCGCCGAGCAAAAGAATCGAAAAGATCAAGATCAGTGGCCAGCGAGCAATGCCTTCGGTCGCATTCTTCAGCAAGCCGTTTCGTACTTCCGACCAATTCTCGTACATTCGAACGGAGGCAATCCGGCTGGCATCAACAACGTCGCTCATCATTCCATGTTCACGAAACACACGCGGCAGCTTCAACCCATCGTGACGAGACGCCTGAATCGCCTGGTGCCCACCACACGAAAAGTAGCTATCGCGATCTGCGAGGAACAACTGCCCGCACCCTGCTCCAAAGGCTGGCTGCACATCTTGTCGCATTTGATCCAGCGGCAGATAGCCTAACAGAACGTAATGCATCATCGGAATGAACAACTGCTCTGTGACTGATTCCGTTATTTGCCTCGGAAAGCCACTCAGCAGTCGGACATTTTCCGCGTCCAACATTCGCGCAACCATCGACCCAATTGCAGAAGGCTCCAATCTCACATCGGCGTCAACGAACAACAGCAGCTCACCATGTGCAGCCTCTGCTAGACGAAAACACGCGTGCTGCTTGCCATTCCACCCATCGGGCAAATCGGGTGCACGCATCAAACGAAACCGCCCATCCTCTCGGCCCACCTCTTCGCAGATCTCAGCCGTACGATCTTGTGAATGGTCATCCATGACCAACACTTCTATATTGCTGTATCGACTCTTCTGCAGACACTGCAGCGCTGTAGGCAGGCTGTGCTCTTCATCACGAGCCGGAATAAGCACCGAGACCAATGGGCCATCGGATTTCGCATCCTCGCTGATGCAAAGATCTTGAAACAATGGCATGTTTCGGAAAATGAGCGCTACCGGCAATGCCGCCAAACAGAAGATGGCCACCGCGATCAATATCGAGATCCAAAATATCATATTGTCGCTGGCATTCAAAAGAATCGATTGCGGCCCCAGTGGAGCTTCCTCCAACGCGGCTCGTGCAAGCAGAAAGGGCCTCCGTCGAGCGACACCTATTCGGCAGACAACCCGAAACGAGGAGCTAGCTCGCAATTCGTATTACGCCTGAAGTATGCATCAAAGTCAACCAACGACTCATTAGATGCCACAGGTCGGCCGAGCCTTCTGTTGCACTACGAGCCTACGGAAGGGGTCAATTCCTGGTCAGCTCGGGCATTGCCAGCACATCGGGGTGTGTTTCCGTCGTCTCAACTGAGCCAAAGAGTGTGTGCGAATTGGCATCATGGATCAACACAGGTAAGAAATTCCCCGCTTGCCTTTCATTGCCGTCCCACACCACAATGCGGTCGCAATTCGTACGACCTGTCATCTGACGGATTGGTCCCGTTTCGCCGCGTTTGATTGAGGATTTACTCGGACCTTCCACAAGCACACGCGTGCGGCTGCCCAGGAATTTTAAGTTATCTTCTTGGCTGATTGCATTCTGGACTGCCAACAAGTGATTATTGCGTTCACTCTTCACTGATTCGGGAATATCATCTTCGAAGTTGGCAGCCCCCTTGGTACCAGGCCGGACAGAATACTTAAAAATAAAGCTGTTCTTGAATCGGCAGCGTTCAACCAAGTCCACAGTCTTTTGGAAGTCTTCATCGGTTTCCCCACAGAAGCCGACAATGAAGTCGCTGGACACTGCTGCATCGGGCAGCAGATCATTGATTCGATCCATCATTTCATAGTATTCCGTTGTGGTGTATCCCCGCTTCATCCGCTTGAGCACTTCGTCCGAACCGCTTTGAGCCGGGACGTGCAAGTACGTGGAGCACTTGGGTAGGTCACGGACCGTCTGAAGTAGTCTCGGAGTCATGTCTTTTGGATAGCTGGTCACGAACTTCAAGCGTTCAATGCCATCGATCTCGTGGACCTGCTCTAGCAAATCAGCCAAGCGTGTTGTTTTATCGCCATCGACGAATTTGTAACTGTTGACCGTCTGGCCGAGGAATGTAATTTCCTTGCACCCTTGCTCGGCAAGCTTCTGAGCTTCGGCGATGATCATCTCCGGCGGTCTTCCTTGTTCGGGACCGCGAGTCATCGGGACGATACAATACGTGCAGAATTTGTCGCAACCAATCTGAATACGCAGATACGCCTGGAAGGGCGTCGGACGCATCGTCGGATCGCGGAGCGGATCAAACGTCTCATGGCTTCGCCGGATCGCATCTTGCGAACCATCTTTGCGGCCAAGACTAACGGCCATTTGGGGCCCGCTGCCAGCCTGAATGTCTTTCAACAAGGCGGGAATTGTGTGCAATTGGCCAGGGCCGACGACCAAGTCTACGTAGGGTGCTCGGTCGAAGACAATCTTCTGGTCTTTCTGAGCCATACACCCCATGACACCGATCGTCTTCTCAGGATGCTCCTGCTTGAGCGTCTTCAGCTTGGCCAGCGAACGGTAAACCTTTTCCTCGGCATTCTCGCGGACCGAACACGTGTTGAAGAGAATCGCATCCGCATCATCGGCTTGTTGCGTCAATTCGTAACCGTCTTTTCGAAGACTGGCCACGACCATTTCGCTGTCCAGAACATTCATCTGGCAGCCAACGGTCTCGATATATAGTTTTTTTGATTCAGACATTTTGTTCGAGCTTTACGCGGTTGCCACCATTGCCATCACAAGAAGAAAGTATGCGCCACAGCCAAAGATGTGCAGGATAACGCTCACCATTCCCATATAGTAACCAACTTGAGTCAGCCCCTTGTTGGTAGGATCCATTGCACCAGCTTGCATATCCTTCAGTGCGTTGTGGCCCATCACCCAGGCCACGATTGCGAAAACCCCGCACAAGAACAAGCCGAGAATTCCCATCGCCAAGATGAGACCACTTTGGTCCGCTTTGGGATAGACCGCTGGAGCCGCTGCGGCCGGAGATGGCGAAGCAGCATAAGGATTGCTGCTGGCATAGGGGTTCGCCGATGCTTGCATCTGAAAAACACTTGCTTGCTGCCACTGCCCCGTTTCGCCTTCGCGGACTTGGTAGTTTGCTGCAATCCGGCCCTCTTGGAACCATCGATCCAGGGTCCCGCGATCGACTGGCCCGTATTCGCTGCCATCACCCGCTTTCATCCAGTACTGCCAGGGCGTCTGCGAATCATCGGCCTGCCCGCCATAAGAGGTTTCGGCAAGTCCGAAGTGATTGCTACCAGGCGCACCGACTGCCCCGGCAGGCGATTCTGCTGCAGCACCGCCAGCGGCATCCCCTCCGACGACATAGACCATGCCACAGGCAGGACAACGTGCTTTTTTGCCAATGTGCTCTTCTGCAACACTCAGACGATTTCCACATCCGGTGCAGTTGGATTCAATTGCCATCGAGGCTAGGTCCCTTGTTTTGCAGGATCAAGGTAAATAAAACTCTTGCCGAGCCGCCCGCCGTAATTGCCCGCCGTAATCCGCTTCAAGCCTGGTGTTCCGAGGGCTGCGTCGATCGCAGCATAAGTTGCTTTGGCGACACTGTCTAAGTCGCTACCGTTGATGACGATTTCCATAATACTGTTTACTCCATCGGGAACCCGGGAGCTCTCCCCCAGATTCTCTTTTAACGTGGGGCAAAACTCAGCAAACGTACTCGCGATCAAGAAACTGTAACGGCTCCCAGCCTTGGAAGCGCTTGCGGCAACTCCACCAGGAAACGTCAACACACAGCCATCCATCTCGTTGACAGCGGCAGCTCCCCGAGAGGCGGCGTCGATTGCGTTGTCCTCCGTGTCGGACATAAACCAAAGGTTGCCACCCATGACACCGCTTTTGAAACCGAAGCGGCGCGAGAGGTAAAAGTCTCCTCCCATCGTCGGCACCACCCAGCCCTTGGTACCGAAACGCTGATCTCGAAACTGATGCCCGTCACCGAACAAGGCAACTTTTCTGCCTAGCTTGAAATAGGTGTCGGTGTCGAGCATGTTAAAACAGCGTGCCGTGGGGCAGGTCATGACGTTTTGGCCAATGCGGGCAAGCAACACCTTTTCCAAGTGTGGCTCGCGATCCTTGCGAAATCGTGGGACATGGATCTGAACCGTTGCTCCAGGCCGCCCGTCAGGAGTCTCCTGGCCAGCGGATGTACCATCGAGTCGCCGAACGACGCCAACTTCACTGTCGCACATAATCGTGCTGCTAGCATGTCCGGTAAACGCGTTCAAGCAATGGTCGAGCCATTGGGTGTCTCGCGCGGTTATCAGCACCTCGGCATAAATACTGCGAAACCCCTCAGCATAGGTGTCTTCGACGATGCTTGCACGATCTTGAGTCATGGAGAAGAGCTTTATGAACGAAACGCGATGAAGGCCGATGCCCGTTGCAAGGCCAGGCCCCTATTCTTGTTGTTGGAGCCCACTTGGCAGTCGAGCCTCGCTGGGAAATCGATGGAGTCACTAATTTAGTGATTGTCAGAAGGTGCGGAAGCCAAAAAACGCCCAGCAGCCCACTCTCCTGACAATCAAGTGGCTTCGAAGCGGCCCAATTCGCGGTTCTTTTTCACTCGCCCTGCATCGAAAACCAGCCCGTTCATGGCAATGTACACGCCCGGCGGTGACTTCATGAGCGCACCGACGGCAACACCAATGTTGAATTCGGCGTCCGAAGCCTGGAAGCGTGCGGGACTCATCGAGCCGGTTAGAACGATCGTTTTCCCTGAAATTGACTGCAATTCCTGGCCCGTTTGAGCCATCGTATCGGTGCCATGAGTAATCAGAACACGGTCGGCTTCGGTTTGCTGGACTTGCTCCCGAATCTGCTGCCGATCCTCATCTGTCATCTCCAAGCTGTCTTTCCGCATCAAGGAAACGATTCGAAAATCGAACCCAACTTGGCAGCGGGCAAAGATCTCTTCGATTTGTGGTTCCCCCACTTTGAAGTCACTTTTTGCATCAAAGTAGAGTTTGTCGATCGTCCCACCACAGGAAAAGATCTGCACGAATGGATGACTTGCCACCTGAATGGGCCCTCGGGATGCAGCAGACGCTGGCTTGAATCGCAGTTATCGAATCTTGACACAATTTGTTGGATTCTTGTAACAGTTTAGTTCGATCAAAACCATTGGTGCAGTTAGCTAAACTTTCCTGGGTAGGCAGAATGAACCGGTCAAGAACACAACTCCTAGCCCTCATCCTACTCGTCGGCCTATCGGCCTCTGCGTCCGCTCAAGTCGTTGGGGCATTTGGGAATCGGCAATTCGCCCAAAATAGCACGCGGCAGTTTGGAGCGTCGACCGTCCCGCTCGAAGATCAATTAATGAAGGGGCTTCGCGTCTCCCAGCCCAAGCAGGCTGCTTTCGTGAAGTTGGTCGTCAAAGCCGTCGATGACGAACGTTTGCCGCAAGCGATGGTGAATCTGGTCTATCGCTGGGCCATTGAGAAGAACTCGCGAATCCCGTTTCCGTACTTTCAATTCGCCATGCGAGAGCTAGCAGGCCGACGCGGCGTCAAGCTCCCCTAGCAGCTC
>CAYPLE010000035.1:5639-24381 GCA_964411445.1 uncultured Pirellulaceae bacterium | reverse complement strand
AACGACGCGAAACGACGTGGAACGACGCGATGGGCTCAGACTCACGACGGTCGCTGGCGAAGACGCATCTGCAAATCACCAACGAGCTTCGTAAGTGCATCAATCTCAAGCTCGATCAACTCTTCGGACGTCGAAGGAGCAGATCCGAGTAGCTCCTGACACAACTGGATCTTGCCTATCAGCTCACCTTTCTCTCGCCCCAGCCGCTCGCCCTTAATGATTCCCAATTGCTCACCTTCTTCACGGCCTTCTTCACGGCCTTCCTGACGAGCACCGGAGATGGCCCATTCATAATCACGCTGGGCTTTTTCGCGTTGGTCATACATGCTCTTGTCCTCGGTCTTCGCGGATATCGTTTCAATAGTATCAATCGCTGTCTTGAAAGCGATGCCAGGAAGCAAAAGTTTCAATTGCACAGCCTCGTAGTCCTGAGCATGCAGCAACAAGAAAGCCCACTGCTCCAGCTCCCCCGCTTCGCCAATCATCTCACTATCCAAATTGTACTTCGTGAGTTCCACAGTGTGTACTTCGACCGCGTTGACTAGTTTCCGACCACTCAACTGGTCAACCATAGCAAATCGATGATGCGCTTGCTCGCTGCCGGGAAAGAGCCGGTGACTGAGCAAGCAAATGGAAATTGCCGGGGCTGCAAGGGCATAGTTTGCACCGGCGGCTAACTGATCGACGTACATGCTGCAAGCGTAGTAGACCAGCCGTTCGAGCAAGCCTGCGTAAGCTGAAACTTGCATCTCCACGTTCAGCCATCGTCCAGCCGAGTCGCGACAACGCACATCGAGCACGATTAGCTTGTTGTCTGCAAACTCTTGGTAGTTGAACGGATTTAGGACTTCTACGCTCTCGATACGGTTCGGCAGGTCGAGGATCGCATTCAATAATCCAATCAACGCTTCAGAATTCTGCGGCGAGCCGAATATCTTTTTGAACGCAAAGTCGACAGTTGGTCTGATTCCAAGCGGCATAGGCGAAACTCGGGCAAAGTTGACAGCAGGACAGAGTCGCCAATTGTACAAAATTCTCCACTTCCAACGAGCAACTGCAACGATGGAAGACCGAACGCGGAACTACAAGAAGCCTTAACAAGGGTCCTGAAGATCCCTGCAAGCGCGCACTTACCGGAGCAAAGAAGCGTTGTAGACCCAGACGCTATCGCGCGTCCCCGCGTACGAAGGCTTGGTACGCAGGCCGAATGCGAGCTCGACAGATGCCAGCCGCGAGATTCGCATAGAAAATCGATCAGAATCACGAAACTTGGGGCGTTCCGGGGGCGGCACAAAGTTGCGGGTTATCTATTGTGGTATTCGCGGTACCAGTCAACGAACTTGCCAAGCCCCTCTTCAATAGATGTGGCAGGTCGGAAATCGATCATCCGCTCGAGATCACTCACGTCGGCGTATGTCTCGACAACGTCACCTGGCTGAAGGTCCATCAAAACCTTCTCCGCTTTTGCACCAATAGCCTCTTCAAGCACTTCAATGAACCGACTCAACTGCTCCGGACTGTTGTTGCCAATATTGTAGACGCGGTAAGGGCAATTGCTTGTACCTGGATCCGGAGACATCGGGTCAAAATTTACATCGGCCGAAGGAACCGTTTCCGCCAAACGAACGAGAGCTTCTACAATGTCGCCCACAAAAGTAAAGTCGCGTTTCATCTTGCCGTGATTGAAGACATTGATTGGTTTGCCTTCAAAAATGGCTTTCGTGAAAATGTATGCAGCCATGTCGGGGCGTCCCCAAGGACCATACACTGTGAAGAACCGCAGCCCGGTCGTGGGTAGACCATAGAGATGGCTGTAGGTGTGCGCCATCAACTCGTTGGCCTTCTTTGTCGCAGCGTACAGGCTGACGGGATGATCGACGTTGTCATGCACTGAAAACGGCTGTCGTTTATTGCTGCCGTAGACGCTGCTGCTACTTGCATACATCAAATGCTCTACAGCATTGTGCCGACAAGCTTCCAAAATATTGCAGAAGCCAACAAGGTTCGAATCAATGTACGAATGTGGGTTCGTTAGCGAATAACGCACTCCGGCTTGGGCAGCCAAGTGAATAACGCGATCAAACTTGTGCTGTTCGAATAACCCATTGATTGCCGCCGCATCAGACAGTTCCATTTCATGAAAGCTGTACCCGGGCAGGCTTGCCAACTCCGCGAGCCGATCTCGCTTAAGTTGCACGCTGTAGTAATCGTTGACATTGTCGATCCCAACGACTTCGACACCTTTGCTGGCCAACGCCTTGGTGAGGTGCATGCCGATAAAACCGGCTGTACCGGTGACGAGCATCTTGGGCATGAATGGAACCTGGTAAGTCTGTATTCGTATAAGGAGCCGGAGGGATCACCTCCAGGGGGAACATTCTAGTTCGTCGCGAAATTATTCACAGCTAAACGACCTGGACGCGGACGATTTGTCGGTCGCCCAAGAAACAATGGGCCGCACTCAGTTAGTCAAACTGCAGCTAGTCAAAATGTAGAACACTTTTGAGGACATTTACACCAAGTGCGAGTGTAGAAAGAGATTTCGTTCGGGGTAAAGAACGTTTGAGCAGCAACAGAGCGCCCCTATGCAACGCTAGTCTTCTGTCCGAATTCAGTGCAAACCGCACAATTGCTACAGCCATCAGAGCAGCCCGATCTCCTGCACGCTTGCTCAGCGAGCAGGAGACTCTGCTTATTTTGGGTTGGGCACTGCACTGAGATGGGACTCGTCGCGGCGAGCCACCAACGCGTCAGTCTTTCGATGGAGTCAATGCGTCTTTTTCCAAGAACGGAAGCGTAATGAGATTGCCTGATGCGTCGCGGCAGTCGCATTCCAGGTGTTCCGGAAAGAGGCCTTCGCTACCAAGGATTTGCACCGAAACGCCCGTACGCTCTTCGATGTCGATCACGTCACGCCGCTTCTTGTTGTTCAGGTAGGCTGCGACCGTGTCGTTGACTCGAATCGTAACTCGGTTGGCTCGCGGTTGCTGGCAAGCCATCATCAGGATCCGCACGACTTCAATGGCCATGCTTTCCCCCGACTTGACCACACCACGACCTTGGCAGCACGGGCAATCGTCATAGACACTCTTCTTGAGACCTGGACGAATACGCTGCCGAGTCATCTCGATGAGACCAAACGGACTCGTGCGGAGGATCTTCGTTCGGGCTCGGTCTCGACGCATGGCATCCCGCAGCGAGCGTTCTACTTTGCGTCGATGCGATTCGCGACGCATGTCGATGAAGTCATTGACGATGACTCCACCCAAATCCCGCAATCGCAACTGGCGAGCAATCTCCTTGGATGCCGCCATGTTTAATTGAAATGCTGTTTCCTCCGCTGAATCGTCGGTTCGGAAGGAGCCACTGTTGACGTCGATAGCCACAAGGGCTTCCGTTGGGTCGATAACGATCGACCCGCCCCCTTTGAGCGGCACTGTTCTCCGCTGAATCATGGCGATCTCCTTTTCGAGATCGTACTTGTGGAACAATGGCTCTCTGCCCTCGTAGAACTTCAGCCGATCAACGTACTTCGGCATGACCAGTTCGAGGAACTCTTTTGCACGGTCGTATGCTTCCTTTTGATCAACCAGGATCGTATCAATATCCTCGTTGAAGATATCTCGAATCGTGCGAATGATCATATCGCTCTCTTCGTAGATATTTGCAGGCGCCGGGGTATTCTGCACTCGCTTTACAAGCACTTTCCACAGTCGGGACAGATAGGCCATGTCGCGACCAAGCTCACGCTTGCTACGCTCCTGGCCAGCAGTACGAACAATGAACCCCAACCCCTTGGGTGGATTTAAATCGAGCAAGATCTGCCGCAACTCACGACGCTGCTTTTCATCTTCGATTTTACGGCTAACACCAACTCGCCCCAGAGCGGGCATCAGCACAAGGTATCGGCCTGGAATACTAATATAGGTGGAGAGGGTCGGACCTTTTGAACCGATGCCTTCTTTGATCACCTGCACAAGAACTTCGTCACCGCGTTTAAAGATCTCTTGAATTGGCGGCTTGAATCGAGGCCGAGTGCTGCGAAAACTACGACGCTTGCGCGGCCGCGATTCACGCTGGTCGCCACCGTCATCGCCACCGTCTGAGCCTGGCACATTGCCATCCATAATTTCTTCTGGATCATACCCCGCCTGGCGGAAGTACTGTGCTTCGACATCACTGATGTGCAGGAAGCCGTTTCGCCCAACTCCAAAGTCAACGAACGCGGCCTGGATGCTTGGCTCCAGGTTCACAATCTTGCCTTTGTAGATGTTTCCAGCGAAATTATTCTGACTGGCCCTCTCTGTGTAGAGTTCTTCAAGAACGTTGTCCTCCATGATCGCAATCCGGCATTCCTCCGGCTGCGATACATTGACAAGCATTTCGTTTTTCATCGTCATTTCCTTCGATAAGGTTGCTTACTGCGTCGCACCGAAGTGCTTCGCTCACGCGGCATACTGCACAACTCAAGAGTTCACTCGGTTTCCCAAGCAACTCATGAACGTCGTGATGAACCGCGATCGAATTTTGTGTTTCGTTGTAAGTGCCCGTGTTGGCACAAATGTATTTCTATAATGTGTCCCGAATTACTGCTCGGGCGTCGTTGCTGGCTCTAGCAGTTCGACGTGTGTTCGGCGAAGGGTCTGCCCTGATTCGAGCAGTTCCCCCAAGCCGATTTGTTCCAATAATTCACTCGGCCGAATGGCTGGCCCATTGAGCGTTGGGAGCGAAAAGAAGAGTTTACCGTCTTCCAGTCCGATGGCGAACTTGGGGTGCTTCAAGTCGCATTCAATTTGTTTCTTGTCACGTTGCAGACTCATCCGGTCTTGCCCAGCAAGCTCCTCCAGCCGCTTGGAAAGCTCTTCTTGCTGTGCTTCGGGCACGTCAATCTCGTAAGTCACGAAATCAACCTTCGCCTTTCCCAGTTTGTAAGTTGGCGATTCCACGCTCAGCAAATCCATGCCAGCAGGCACCTGCTCCCGGATTCGCTTTTCGATCTCGTCTACGGCCATTTCGCCAAGTACTTCCAGCTCGACGATTTCCTCCAAGGCTTCAATTCCCAAAGCGAGCGCCGACGGGAAACTGATCTTCGGCTTTGGATGAAAGCCTTCGCTAAACGCCAATTGCAAATCAGCCCGTCGGAGCAGGCGTTCCCAAACGCGTGCCAAATCGCGGTGGCTGATCCAGCGGAGGTCACCCGCCTTGGTGAATCGTATTCGCAGACGCGTCTTTTCCATTGTTTAAACCTCTTGCACCATGTCGGGCAACACGTCCGCCAGCCAAGTTTGCATGAAGACATCAATCTCGCGCGCCGTGTGAAATTCGAAGACGCGCGAAGCCAACTTCTCGCATTCCTGCAAACTCACTTGGCGAATTGCCTGTTTTACTGCTGGCAGTGCAGTGGGCGGTGCGGAAAGCTGCCGAACGCCCATGCCAATCAACATCAGCGCAGAACACGGATTTGCACTCATTTCACCACAAACGCTCACGTCGACACCCTTCTGCAAAGCGGTGTCGACTGCGCTACGAATCAAACGCAGTACCGCTGGGTCATGCCCAGCGTACAAGTCCGCAACAAATTCGTTCCCACGGTCGACAGCCATCGTGTACTGAATAAGATCGTTGGTACCAATGCTGATAAAATCAACTTCTTCAATGAAGTGCTCCAACATAATGACGGCGGCCGGGACTTCGACCATCATTCCAACTTCTACTCGTTCGGGCAGACAGTGTCCCTCTTCCTCCAAGTCTTCGATGACCTGACGCAACAACCAGCGGGCCGTTCGAAGCTCGTGCAAGGTAGTAACGAGCGGAAACATGATCTTCAATTCGCCGCTACAAGCTGCTCGCAGCATGGCTCGCAACTGCGTGCGAAACATGTGCGGTTGCCGCAAGGACAGCCGAATGCTTCTCAGGCCGAGGAATGGATTCGCCTCGGGTTCATCGACCTGATTCTGAGTCGCCACTTTGTCGGCACCAAGATCCAGTGTTCGCATTACAACCGAGCGGCCGTCAAGTGCTTTGACCACACTTGAGTAATTTTCAAACTGCTGCTGCTCAGTCGGCTCTTCGTCGCAGCCAAGGTAGAGGAATTCAGTGCGATAAAGCCCAACGCCTTCGGCACCGCGCTCAAGGCTCGACTTGACTTCGTAGGGAAACTCGATATTTGCAAGCAACCTGATGTCGGTGCCGTCGGTAGTTCTGGCAGGCAAGTCGCGGATTTCACCAAGCCGCTTTGCTCGATCCGAGCCAGCTTGGCTACGCTGCAGGTAGCGGTCGACGGTCGCTTGGTCAGGATGCAGGATGACTTTCCCGCGAAAGCCGTCGATGATGACGTCACTGCCAGGATTAACCCGGTGAAGAAACGGCCCCACGCCAACGACTGCTGGCAACTCCATGCCACGGGCGACGATCGCGGTATGACCACCCGGACCGCCCACTTCGGTGCAAAAACCGAGCACTTTTGAGCGGTCGAGGTTGGCCGTCTCACTTGGCGTCAAATCGTGGCTCATCAGAATTGACTGCCCGTCGCCACCTGTTTGTTCTTCTGGGTGGCCCCCAAGCGACTCAAGCAGAACGCGTTCCACGTCGCGAATATCAGACGCTCGCTCAAGCATGGCATCCGAGCCCATGCTACGAAATGCTTGTGCGTAGCGGTTTAGAACTGTTGAAATCGCGAATTCAGCGCTGTAGCAATCGCGATCGATCAGAATATCCCATTCCCGACGCAGGCTCGGGTCGTTCAGGACACTTTGGTGAGCTGAAAAGATCGCACCGATCTGCTCACCGAGAGCGTCGGCGGAATCCTGGCGCCGCCGATCCAATTTCGTGGATGCGTCTTCAATGGCCGCATTTAGGCGGTGTTGCTCACTTGTGCGGTCCGAGGAATCGATTTGCGATCGTGTAATCCGATAGCCTTCACGGTCAAGGATCAGTACCTTGCCGAGGGCAACTCCTGGGGAGACCGCAATACCTTGCAGTTCCAGCATCTATTGTACATCCAGCCACGACCGCCGAAACAACACGCGCCCTCGGAGTCCAAGCTCTCAATGGCTTGATACTGACGGAAGCGACCGTGATGACGAGCGGACCAGACCGCAGCAATGCGGCCATCTGGATGCTTTCTTTTGTTAATGTTTTCTACGCATCGCAAGGGAAGTTGCGACAAGGGCGATCTACTTTGGGTAGCGCGACTAGTGTTTCTGTATCATTTTGTGTCATGCGTCTAGGACGGGGCGACTTCTTGATCGAGTTCGTCAAATCCGCGCTCAAACAACTCGGTGATTGCATCCGCGGCTGCTTGCGCGTCATCGCCGTTGGTCCGCAGCGACAACTCTGTACCTTGGTCTGCACCCAACGTCAGGATGCTGAGGATACTCTTGCAATCGCACGCTTGTCCGTCTTTGACAATCTCAACTTGACATTCGAATTGCTGCGCAGCACGTGCCAGAGCGTCCGCTGGGCGCATGTGAATGCCCAAAGGATTGATTACGGTTACGCTGCGTAGGACTTCAGACATCAGTTCGAGAGTTCACTTGGCATCTAAGTGTCATATCCAGTACGGAAGGAGCAGACGTGCAGTTCGGCGTTGCGCTGCGATGACTTTTCCGCATGGTCCAACCATTTTCAACAAGG
The DNA here is from genome assembly GCA_964411445.1 of uncultured Pirellulaceae bacterium. Classification (GTDB taxonomy): domain Bacteria; phylum Planctomycetota; class Planctomycetia; order Pirellulales; family Pirellulaceae; genus Aureliella. The sequence goes on along the minus strand of CAYPLE010000035.1, from coordinate 16,746 downwards.
CAGCAACAGGAGCTTAGTGCGTCCCCCGGTGCATGCCATGCAATGACTGCCAGCGGCCGCCCGCAGCCTCAAACTGATTAACTGCGGACGAACTGGTCGTTGTCTGCTTCTTCGAGTAACTGCACGATGTCCTCAGCGTTCTTGCTCTGCTTCAGGAAGCGGCAGAATGTTTCATCACGTAGTTGTCGAGAAATATTCTCGAGTGCACGCAGGTGATCGCCGGGGCGATCGGGCGGCGAAACGAGCAGGAAGAACAACTGGACCTTCTCTCCGTCCAAGCTTTCGAAGTCCACACCATCGATACTGACACCGACGGTTCCGACAAGCTTGTCGACGCTGGGGTGCTTTGTGTGGGGGACGGCAACGCCACGGCCAATGCCGGTCGAGCCAAGTTCTTCACGCTTCATGATGGCGCGAATAATATCGTCCTTGTCCGCTTCTTTAATGTCACCAGCAGCTAACAATGAATTGACTAGCTCTGTAACAACACCTTCTTTGTCGACCGACTCGAGATCCGGACAGATCGACTTGTTGCTAATAAAATCAGAGAACTTCATGTCTTGAGACCTTTTCAATGAGGTGACCTGCCGAAGGGTTTCCCCTATCGCCGGTTCGCGTCCGCGAGCAGCAAGCATTTGGCTATCGAATCAAGCTCTTCTTGCGCACCGCCAGAGCGGTCGGAACTATTCGGCTTCGTCGGCCGGCATAATGTGCTTTACACCGGACGCTTTGTGGCCGGTGGACTTTTCTTTGTGTTTGCGTAGCTGTTGTTCTACCTTGGCGATTGCCCCATCCAATGCGCTAATGACATTGGTGGCCGTCGCTGAGGCGACAAAATCCGGAGCGTGCTCTGCTGACACGTTGATTTCAACGTTCGGGCTTTCCTGATGCTGCATGTCCACAATGACCTGCACAGCATTGATGCGGTCCAAAAGCCGTTTCACCTTCTCCGCCTTTTCAGAGATCACCGTTTGATCATGAGCAGAGAGCGAGCCGTGTCGAGCAGAAACGTTTACTTGCACGTAATGTACTCCGTGTGCGAATCGTGATGCATGAGTCCGTCAGTCGAAGGACCCGCAACTATTCCATTTCATCGCTGGCTCGAAAATGAATCACGAGCCAGGTCATTGCGTTATTACTTGGTATTAGCCGAAAAGCAGTTTTTTGGCTAGATGCAGATCTGTGCCCTCCGGCCATTCAACCCGAGTTCAACAAGCCGCAACCCCCTCTGAAGAGCGGGCAACCGACAAACTTCGCGGTGGCATTGTAGCGGACCGTGAGGATGCCGCCAAACCACGATAACGTGCCATACGGCGGAAGCGGATGAGTACTACCAGCCTGAATCAACCGCCAGGGATCGCTTTTGCGGCCCGATTTTGAGGCGCCAATTAGCCGAAACTGCCGATCTACGAGAACAAGCAGGTCGCATGCAGCCCTCTACCAACGGCCCGATCCCTGCTGAAGCTTAGCATTTTGACTCGCCAAACGACACCAAATCTGGGGCACGGAGCTTCCCGAAATGGCAAATCAGCACCAGTTATTCCTTTGGCTTGCGTTTGCAGCGGTTGGGGCGATCGTTCTTGCCAATCTTGCTCGTCGAGTTCAGGGCAATTTGCACTCGCTCTTGCTCGAAAACGTCGAAAATCAACGCGAATGGCTGAAAAAGAAGGCCAAGGCGACTCACATGGCCCGCTTGGCAGCCCGACGCAAAGCCGAAGAAGAGGCCGCGTTTATGGCTTCCCAACAGGCCACGATTGCTCAAGCCCAGGAAATTGCCCAAGCTCAGGAAATCGCTGAACAAATGATTCGGGACGCCCAGGCAACCGCTCAACCAGCCAATTCTTAAATCAGCGCAAAAGCCTTACGACAGCGCAAAAACCGGCTGACTCAACGCGAACACGCGTCTCAGATCTGATTTAGGCCGCCGAGAAGAACCTGCGGGAGCACGCGGAGCGTTCGGGCGTCCACAGAAGTGCACCGCTCCACGTGCCGATTTACCGCAAAATTGAACTGCTGCCGCGACAGCAGGGCGTATAAGAAATCGCCAACAAGCCAAAAACCGGCTCGCCGGGAAGTATTGCTAGCAACAGACGTCATCAACGTCCCTCAGCTAGTACATGTCGGTTTTGGCGCAAAGACGACAAATCAGCGTCAAAAATTTTGAAAATAGTTCCGGAGCGTCTCTCCCGATCCAATCGAGCACTCGCTGGCAGTTTTTGAGTCGGATATGATTTTCTAATCGTCTATACCCAGGCACCTTGCACTTGCCACTCGAATCACCTCGCGACGTTTACTACGCATTCCATGCACTTACCCGGGAACGATCCAGATCCTGCCCAGAACGCCAACTGGGAGCCGCTTGTTCGCAAGCTGCCGCAGACTTGGGATCCGGAATACTGCTTCCGACGCTTGAGCGGCTACCCTGGATGCATCTGGCTAGACAGCTCCATGCAATCGGAAACGCTTGGGCGATACAGCTACATGGGAGCACTTCCCAGTGCTACGGTGCGGGCCGACAGCCTGGCCGCCGAGCCCCTGAAGACCATCCAGAGGATGTTTGCTGGCGGGTACTCCAAGCGCATCGACGAGCTACCTCCAATGCAAGGAGGCTGGATGGGCTGCCTAGGGTACGAATACGGAGCGGCGTTCGAGAGAATCCCCGTCGCCAAGACCAACGACTTCAACCTGCCGTTGGCCAACTTTGGGTTTTACGATTGCATCCTTTGCTGGGACCACTTTGCCAATCAAGGCTGGATTGTCTCTCAAGGCATGCCCGGCCGAAGCTCTTCACGCCGCTCTGAAGTTGCTTACGGCCGCATGACCCAGTTGCTGGGGATCCTCGAGTCACCACCCCGAGCGAGTCGTTCGCCGGAGTCGCAAACCAGTAGCTGGCAAGCGGGCGGCTACGCCCGGCGGGTTCCTGCTGACAGCTTGGCGACCCAACACCCAACCCGATGGTCCAACCGTTGGTACAGTAACTTTTCCGCGATGGCCTACCGCCGAGCCGTGGAGCGATGTGTCGATTACATTCACGCCGGTGACATATTCCAAGTCAATTTGTCGCAACGCCTGTTAGGCCACGCAACGGCTGCATCGCCTGACCTCTACTTGCACCTGAGAAAATGCAGCCCAGCTCCCTTCAGCGGTTATGCGGATTTCGGCCGAGTGCAAATCGTCAGCACGTCCCCAGAGCGATTCGTAAGCCTTCAAGCTGGCAGGATTGAAACGCGCCCCATCAAAGGAACTCGCCCTCGCCTGAGCGACCCAACCGCCGACACTGGCATGGCGGAGCTTTTGACTGCCAGCCCTAAAGATCGCAGCGAAAACATCATGATTGTTGACCTGCTGCGCAACGACATTTCACGCGTCGCTAAAGACGACTCCGTCCGAGTCCCAGCCCTGTGTGCAGTGGAGCGTTACCCGTACGTTTGGCACCTTGTCAGCGTTGTGCAAGCCGAGCTAGCAGCAGGCCGCGACGCGATCGATTTGATCGAAGCCACATTTCCAGGTGGATCCATCACCGGCGCACCGAAGATCCGCGCCATGGAGATCATCGCCGAACTCGAGCCAACCCGCCGCGGCGCCTACTGCGGCAGCATGGGTTACTTTTCCGTCACCGGTGACATTGATTTCAATATCCTGATTCGCACCCTCACTGCTTGCGGCGGCTGGTGGCAAGTCCCCGTCGGCGGTGGCATTGTGGCCTCCAGCGATCCGCACTTGGAAGAGCAGGAGACGTGGCACAAGGCCGAAGGAATCCTGCGAGCCATTGACCGCCTGGAAAAGTGACTCCGCCGCTCCTCACAGCAAAGCAACAACCGTGCTGACGCTCATCGACAACTACGACAGCTTCCTTCACAACCTTGCTCGATACATTCGTCGCTTGGGGGTCGATGTTGTCGTATTGCGCAACGACGACGCCAGCCTTCAAGCGTCGATCGAACGATCTTCGGCCGTCCTCATCTCACCGGGCCCCTGTTCACCCGATGAAGCAGGGCTGTGCGTTGAGTTAATCCGCGCGTTCTCAGGACAAATCCCGATTCTTGGCGTTTGCCTTGGGCACCAAGCGATCTGCCAAGCCTTTGGCGGCAAAGTTGTCCGAGCTCGCCAGCCAATGCACGGCATGACATCTCCAGTGTTGCTCAGCGACAGCCCACTGTTTGCTGGCGTGGACTCCCCCAGCCACTTTGCTCGATATCATTCTCTGATTTGCGAGAACAACAGCTTGCCGGCGTGTTTGAAAGTCACCGCACGCATCTCCTCAACCGATGAAATCATGGCCCTGGAGCACATCACGCACCCCACTTATGGCGTGCAGTTTCACCCGGAGTCGGTTCTCTCAAGCGACGGCTATCGCATCCTGGCCAACTTCCTTGCCATTGCCAACCTGATTCCAATTGATCGTGAGCTCCCACCGAACGACACGCTCCATCTGGATGATAATGACGCTCGCGAGTTGCGTGCAAATGCTACGGCCGACCCGAACCGCACAACAACGGACTACTATCAGTCTGTTGGCAATGAATCCGACTGGGGCGAATACCCGGTCCCGGTGGCACGAGCTGCGGATGTTCCTGACCAGGAAGCTTAAGCGGCGGCAAACGCCGGGCCCGCCGCTCGCAAAGGCCTACTGCATCAAGACGGGCGCGAGCTCCGGTGCAATGCGAGACAATTCCCGAGTCAGCATGGTATGAATCTTGCGAGTCGTGTTGAGTCGAAGCGACTCCTCCAGCAAGCGGCTGGCGGTCGAAACGGTCAAATGCGAAGCAAGTTCCTTGACCGTGGGGACAAACGCAGGGCTCATACTAAACCGCCGAAGCCCCATGCCCAGCAGCAGCGCGAACGCCTGAGGCTGACCTGCCATTTCACCGCACAGCGTGACAGGTTTCTTTTGACGATCGCAGGCTTCCACCACGTCCTTGAGTACGCGAATCACCGCTGGTGAAAGTGGTTGGCACAGGTGGCTGACCTTTGGATTGTCGCGGTCCGCAGCCATCAAGTATTGAACCAAGTCGTTTGATCCAATAGAGACGAAGTCAACCGACGGAAGCAGTTGATCAATCATGATCGCGGCCGCAGGCACCTCCAGCATCATCCCAAAATCCACCCTACCAAACTCCTTCCCTTCGGCTCGCAACTGCTGCTCCGCTCGTCGCACAAACGCTCGCAGCTTACGCAGTTCTTCGAGATTGGTAACCATCGGGAAAAGAATTCGAACCCGCGATGTTTTATCCTGACCAGCAGCCGATCGAAGGATGGCTCTGATTTGAGTCAGAAAGAAATCCGGATGCTCAAAGGACAAGCGAATGCTTCGCCAGCCCATGAACGGATTGGCCTCATGCTGTTCACGCCCTAGGAACGGAACCGTTTTGTCGCCACCAATGTCAAGCGTTCGAATCGTGATACTGCCCAGGGGTGCATTGGCAATGACATCCTGATAGATCTGCAATTGCTCTTCTTCGCCAGGAACACTCGAATGCGTCAGATACAAATACTCGGTGCGGTAAAGTCCAATACCTGAAGCGCCCATGGCAAGTGCGCTGCCAGCATCTGAAACGCCATTGATGTTGGCTTCCAATTGAAGGTGCGTGCCATCCTCTGTGATCGCTGGGAGATCTCGATTGTGAGCCAATCGATCTCGCAGATCAAAGAACTCGCGTTCGAGCTTTCGGTAGGCGGTAAGCAATTCCTGGTCTGGGTTGACGATCACATGCCCTTCGCGACCGTCCACGATGATGGTGTCACCGGTCTTTGTCTGCCGAAGAATTTTCGACACACCGCTCACCGCCGGAATACCACGACTGCGTGCGATAATCGCCGCATGGCTCGTCTGGCTACCAGCCTGGGTAACAATCCCATGCACCTCCTTGTCGCCAAGCATGACAACTTGGCTGGGCAGCAATTCATCGGCCACCACGATGGTTGGCCCGCTGAGCGCCTGCGAATCCTTGTCCAATGCGGAACTGAGATAGCTTGTCAGTCGTTCGACAACATCGCGAATATCGGCAAGCCGCTCGCGGAGATATTCGTCACGTGATTTATTGAAGACCGCCCGATAGTGCTCCAACAGACCCGCTAAAGCTGCCTGAGCCGACTTCCGCTTGTCTTGAATGTCCGATCGAACCCGGCCAACGAGCGTATTGTCGAGTAGGATCGACTCGTGGACGGCAAATACTGCCGCTGCCTCTTTATTGACCTGCGTCTCAACCTTCTTCTGCAACGCACGCAGATCAGCGACTGAACGCTTGCGAGCATTCTCAAACTTAGCCAGTTCACCAGGCACTTCGTGCGCATCGAGCGACTGCCGCTCTGGATCCACGAAGACCTCATGGATGCAGTAGGCGGTTCCAATACTCACACCGGGGGATACAGCAATACCTTTTCGCATGGCTTCACTGTAGCAGAGAGGCCGAAAAGTCACAATTTCAGACAGGCCATAGTGTACAATTCGGCCATCGACACGATTTCCCTCCCAACCTATTCCTGCCGAGGTGCCCAGCCATGGTTCGAAGTCCATTTTCGGCCCAATTGTTGTCCATTTGTTTTGCCTTCGCCTTCATTCCATCCCTCGAAACCCTGGCACAGCAAGCAAATTCCGGCCAGGAAGCGAATGCGGGCAGGGAAAGTGGGCAGGGAGAAGCCCAAGATCGGCTAGGTGACCAGCAGCCAGGGGGCAACCAGCGGCAGGCAGGCAACCAGCGTCGAGGCGGCGAGGGCGAACGCAAGATTGGCGACGAAAAAGTTGTCTCAGGGCCGCAGGCAGGCGAAAAACTGGGCAAAATCCCGGTGCAAATCATCCCGCAAGGCAAACCGGAGGCGATTCTGAAGGTCCCGAGCGAGAAGGCTGAACTGCGTGAGAAGCACAGCGAGGGCCCTTTGCTGCTCATCTTCATGAATGAAAAATCGCGTCCCGGATTCGCCCTCACACGACTGTTGAGCGAATACACGCACCGTATCGGCAAAGAAAAATCGCCCCCTACCTACTTCATCATGCTAACCGAGGACGCTTCGGAAACAGACAAATGGCTTCGAACCGTCGCCAAGCACCTTAAGCCGAGCGTTCGACTCGCTGTTGCCGAAGGTGGAATTGAAGGCCCCGGAAGCCTCGGCCTCAATCGCCTGGTTGCCATGACCGTACTCGTTTGTAAAGATTCCAAAGTCGTCGACAATTACTCGCTCGTCCAACCGAGTGCCGAAGTAGACGGGGCCAAACTGATCAAGAGCATTGCTGATGTGATCGGTGACGAAAACCCGCCACGCGTAAGGCAACTGATGCCCCGCGGAAGATAGCGGACCAACAACTTGGACCCCAGAAGATGAGCGAACCAAGACGATGCGTGCTGGCAATGGCGATCGCCGCCGTGTTAGCGATTCTACATGTTCGCTATTCAACGGCCGACGAAACCGGTGAACGTTCGACCGTGCGGGTTGACTTCTCGCGAGAAGTTCTACCTCTGCTGACTCGCGCGGGATGCAACTCGGGTGCATGCCACGGCGCGGCCGCCGGACGCGGCTATTTGCAATTGAGTCTTTTTGGCAGTCGTCCAACAGAGGACTTCGAAGCCATCGCCCACTCGCTAGCAGGTCGGTTCTTGGATCGCAGCGAGCCCAGTCGCAGTCTATTGCTGCAGAAACCCAGTGGCCAATTGGAACACGGCGGCGGTGAACGAATCGAGCTCGATGGCCGCGATTACCAAACGCTTCACCGCTGGATCAGCGAGCTGCACCAGTACAACGACCGACACGAGCCAGCAAGATTTACCGTCGTGGATCGGCTGCAATGCACTTCCAGTGGGCCGATCGAATTGGCAGTCGGCGAGTCGCAAAAGGTGGCTTTCCAGGCCGAATTCCGATCGCAGGGACTGCCCGCTACCTTGTCGGCAGTCCACCTCGAATGGCTCATGATTGAAGGAGCCCAACCAGCAACTTCAAATACAGCAACTCCACTGACCTACAAAATCCTGCCTGGCTTCCTGGAGCTTACAGCGCATACTGCCGGCTACTGGCCCGTTACGATTCGTTACGCCAATGCCGCCATGGTCATACAAGTCTTTGTTCGCGAGAACGCAGACGCTTCTCCAAGCGGTCCTGCAGCTCCAAAACTCAACAATCCGATTGACCAATCAGTTCTAGCTTCGGGGGCGCGGATCGGGAAACTGCCCGACGGGCGCTGCTCGCCAAGTCAGTTGGCAAGACGATTGTGGATCGACCTGCTCGGCGAGCACCCGACTCGAGCTGAATGGGAGGCGGCGGAGCAGGCAATCCGTAGCGGGGAAACACCACGGCTCGTTCAGCGTCTGCTCAGCGACCCGCGTTTCCTGCAGCGATCGTCGCAAGAAATCGCGAGCTGGAGTGGGCTGCCGAATTCGCCCGTCGCATTGCAGCAAGACATTGCAAAATTCTTGAAGACGAACGACAACCTTCGCGAAATGGCTCAGGGCATGCTGCTTGTTCAGCCTGAGCCCTCCACGCTGGAGGCATTTCACCTGCTTGCTCGCGACGCTCGCCAACGAAGTGAACTGGTCGCGTCCACTTGGCTAGGTACGCGAATCGGCTGCGCGCAATGTCACGATCATCCGCTCGATCGCTGGACGCAGGACGACTATTTTGGACTTGCCGCCTGCTGGGCTGAAATTGAAATTTCGCGCGGCCGCCCCGTTCGGGTTCCTGGCAAGACTACGACGGACCTGCGTTACGGTCGGGCGGCGACCCCGCGTCTGGTACTCGGAAACGCGCTCAATGGCAACCAACCTGCCGACGTGCAATTGGTGGAATGGATCACCTCGCCAGAAAATGAGCTATTCGCTCGCAATGTTGCCAACCGAATCTGGTACTGGCTGGCTGGGCGAGGAATCGTCGAGGACTTGGATGATTTCCGCGCGACAAACCCGCCCATCAATCCCGAGCTGATGAACACGCTGGTCGAGAATCTACGAAACAACGATTACTCAGTTCGTTCCCTTGTAAAAAAAATCGTATTGAGTGATGCTTACGCACGCCGCACGACTTCCGAAAAGGCTGCTTCACAAACTAGAGGCTTGGTCGTTCTCGCCGCTACTGCCACAGGAAACCGCCTTGCTCTAACCCGGACGGCGAAGCCAATCGACATTCCGGTTCATCAACTAGTCGCATCTGCATTCGCTCTCGGCGACGCTTCCTCGCCAAGCCTCGAGGCGAAGGATTCTTCGGGGATGACGATGGCTCAAACAGACGGATGCACGCGTGCCGCCGTCTGTGATGATCCATTTGGCCAAAGCATCGATTTGGTCAAAGATGCAGAACTGAACGCGAGCATTCGAGACGGTGTTGCCAAAGTCTGCGCCGCAAATCGCGGAGCAACAACACAATTCATTGCATCCACCATTCACGCCATGTTCTTCGGTGAACCGCTAACGGAAACACGACTGGCACAGATCGAACGCATCGCTGGAAAACAAATGTTGCTTTCGCGGCAACCGGATCGCGCATTGCTCGAAGATATCGCGTGGCAATGGTCCGTTAGTGAAGAATTCCGACTCCTTCAGTGATCTTTTGCTAGTCTTTCGCCGAACGTCCGTGCTGCGTTTGCCCACTGGAGAGAACCCAGGACCATCGGCTAACGCGGGCTCGGCGCCCGTATTCGGACCGTAAGGCCAAGATGTCCACCGATGCGGCTAACCGACAATTGGCCTGCGTTTTGATTTTGCGCAGAAGCACGCCTCGTGTGACAATTCGCCGTCGGTTGAATCGCATCGACGAGCCGGATAAAAGGAAATGTGATAGGCGGCGAGTGGTGGCCTGCGACGGTTCTGGCCCGGCTCCCTCTGCTCTTAAGTTGGTAACTTGAAAGAGAATTGTCATGGCGGATTTCGCTCAGAACGGCATCATCGGCACCCTTCACAATTTGCGCGAGCGGTCGACCAGTGAACTCGAAGAGGAGTTGGTCGAGTACTCTGCGGAAGCTCCGATGACCCTCTTGCTTCCTTGCCTGTTCTCGGAACTTGAGGGCCCCGCGATGGGACCGATTGTCGAACAGCTTTCCAAAGCGACGTATCTTCGGGAAATCATCGTTGGATTGGACCGTGCGGACGCCAATCAGTTCGAACAAGCCCGCAAGTTCTTCTCGCAGCTTCCGCAAAAACACACTATTTTATGGAACGATGGCCCGCGACTTCGCGAAATAGACAACGTTCTCAGCGAGCGAGGCATTCTGGCTGGCGAAGCTGGCAAGGGACGCAACGTTTGGTACTGCCTCGGCTATTTCTTGGCAGAAGGTAAGAGCAAGGCGGTCGCGCTGCATGATTGTGATATTATCACCTACGACCGCGCGATTCCCGCCAGGCTGTTTTACCCACTTGTGCATCCAACCTTTTATTATCAATTCTGCAAAGGCTACTACTATCGAGCCGCGGATGGAAAGTTGAATGGTCGAGTCGTACGCTTGTTGGTTACACCACTGCTCCGAGCCCTGAAAGATACGCTTGGACGCCTCGAGTATTTGGACTACATGAGCAGCTTCCGCTATCCCTTAGCTGGCGAATTTTCTATGCGCAGCGAAGTGGTTTCTTCGCTGAGGATCCCAAGCGACTGGGGCCTGGAAATTGGAACGCTAAGCGAGATGTATCGGAATTGCAATTTCAATCGTATCTGCCAAGTGGACATTGCAGACGCCTACGACCACAAACACCAACCTGTGTCGCTGGACGATCCAACGCGCGGATTGCACCGCATGGCCAACGACATTTGTAAGGCGTTGTACCGAAAATTAGCGGTTGACGGCATCGTTTTCTCGCCAGGACTATTCCGCACTCTCAAGGCGTGTTACTACAGGACCGCGCTCGACATGATCGAGCATTATTACAATGATGCTGTCATGAGCGGCCTGACGCTGGACCGACATAACGAAGCGAAGACGGTTGAACTATTCGGCGACATCGTCTCTTCAGCCGGCGAGGAATTCTTGCGTGGGTCGACGGAACCTCCATTCGTTCCAAGTTGGTCGCGCGTAACCAGTGCATTGCCCAACGTGTACGACATGATTCTCGACGCCACCAGCGCCGACAACGCATAGTCCTCTCTCCAATGTGACTGCAGTAGCTGTAGGGTGGGTGAAACCCACCAAGCAAAA
>CAYPLE010000035.1:0-5539 GCA_964411445.1 uncultured Pirellulaceae bacterium | reverse complement strand
CTAAGCGCCGTCGCGGTTGCTAATCCACATGGATTGATAGGGCTGCAAGAGGATCGTTTCCAATTCATCAGTGATTGGCTGACCTGTGATCAAGTCCCGCCATTGATCGCCTACAATCAAATTCAACTCTGAAAGCGGCATTTCTTGAGGAGTCCGGGTCATATTGTGAATCGCGAAAATACTCTGGCTGCGATCGCGATTTTGCCGCCAAAAACAGAAAATTCCATCTCGACTCTGCAGCGTAAACTGCGTCGCATTAGGGTGAAATGCTGGTTGCAAGGAACGAATCTTCACCCTCCGAAGCAACTCGTCGAGCACAACAGCCTGAACTGAGCTTTCGTCCGCGAGCAGTTGCTGGATGCGATCCCGATCCCACTGGTAGCGGTTGATGCTGCGTGCTCGCTGAGTCTCCTCAACCAACTCAACCGCGTTGGGCGTTGCCAGCAAGCTGTGAATGTAAATCGCAGGGATGCCTTCGATTCCAAGTGCAACGGTTTGCGACGCCAAGAACCTATCCACCTGCAAGTCATCTTCAGCGTCAACGGTCCCCTTGAAGGCGTCGAATAGGGAGACGTTCATTTCGTAAATGCGCTCCGATCCATCTGCGGTTCGCCGGGTCGAGAATTGCCCGCCGTGCCGACGGATCGTTTCAACCAATTGGAACTGCTCCTGGTCGTTCAGCAACCCTTCGGCAGGGCGCATTCCAATCCCATCGTGCGAAGCAGTGAAGTTCAGGTACGTGCAGTTGTCTGGGGCCGGCGGCATGCTCATCATCCACCGTTTCAAGTATTCCGCCGTACCTTTGAGCAATGCATGCACCAACAGCGGAGCCAAGCTGAAATTGTAGATCGCATGGGCTTCATTGCGATTTCCGAAGTACGTGAGATTCTCGTGGTTCGGAACGTTCGTCTCTGTGATCAAGATCGTCCCAGGAGCAAAGTGGTCGCAGAGCGTTCGAATCAATCGCACAACCTCATGCGTCTGTGGCAAGTGGATGCAAGTCGTGCCCGGTTCCTTCCAAAGATAGCCGACGGCGTCGAGCCGTAGGATCTGTGCGCCGCGGGCAATGTACTCCACTACGACTTCCAGCATTGCCAGGAGCACTTCGGGGTTGGCAAAGTTCAAGTCAATCTGGTCATGCCCGAACGTACACCAAACTTGCTTGACCGCCTCTGGAGTTTCCGTTGGCCGCAACAGCGGCGTGGCCCGCGGGCGAACCACTTGCGACAAATCGTCATCAATGGTGGCTTCGATGAAGAAACCATCACGCCTCGGGTCGCCGGCTTCATACTCCTTGAACCACCGGTGACGCGAAGAAACGTGGTTGATGACCAAGTCAGCCATCAGTCGACTGTTTTGAGCAATGCGGCCGACGTCTTCCCAGTCTCCCAGGTCTTCGCGAACGCTTAGGTAGTCTTCAACAGCAAATCCATCGTCGCTGCTAAACGGGAAAAACGGCAAGATGTGAATCGCCGAAAGCTTGTCCTTGCAGTATCGATCCCAGAAATCGGCCAGTGTTTTCAACGGAGGTTCGTCTTCGGCCAAGATGGAGTCTGCGTACGTAATCAGCAGGCAGTCTTGCTGAGACCACGGGTTCTCGGCTCGGGCTGCATCGTTCGCAAGAGGACGATCGAACACCTTGCAAATTCGGGCGTGCAATTCCGGTAGGTCAGTCGCCCCCGGATAGAGGAATTCCAAGTGGCGTTGGAGTTGTTCCGAAAACGAATCGGATGGTGTTGTCATGGCGAAAGTCGTTCCAAAGTAGGGCTAGCTGTACGCTGGCCAATTACATCGCGTTGCATCTCGGGAGCAACCACCAGGGCTGCGCTATTTGTAAAGCGGTCCCCTGGATCGCCGTTGAATACTGTTTGAGGCCGCAATTAGGTCCGCCATTACCTAAGTGCTCACGTTGATTGCAATATGAATTCAGGCCACTGTCAAACGCTTGTTCGCGTTTCAGCAAAAGTATTTTCAAAGCATCTGGAGACAACGACGGAGATTTGACAATTGCTGTTACGGATTCGTCCGCTGCAGTTGCCGCAGGGGCTGGAATTTCACCACAGCAGCATCACGCGCGGCGCGATATTCCGCGAGGAATTCGGACCGCGATTCCTAGCTTCCGTCTGCAAAAGCCTGCTGGGCAGTTGCTTCAGCGTCTTAGTTGCTACGTGTTGAGACTCTGCCCAGTATTTTTGCCAGAATGCGTCGCTCTAGATCCATGTCGCGACCGATCTCATACCAGCCGAGCGTCACAGGTAGCTGCCGCAATTGATTTTCGTTCCGAACGATCGTTCCATCGTGCCGCTGGGACGCAGACCCGGCCGCGGAGAATTGCGACTGGTCAACGTCCTCTTGTTCTTTGATCACGCGAACATCAATGATGTAACCCGTGTTATCGGGAATGACGAGGACGGTTGCCGTGCGGCGAATCGTCTGAAACGTGCTTTGCAGACGCTCGGGCCCAGGGGCAGCTTCGCGACGCCACGGCTCAAAGCTCGTCCCACTGATTTCCGGGTAGGTAACAAGTTTGCCCTCCTGAATGCGATCCGCGCGGCGGCGGACCGGCATCTCCGACTCGAATGCAGGGAAGTAATCGTCCACGGAGTCCACGACCTGGCGCCACAGGAACTCTGGGTCCATGTTGGGCACATGTGACGGATTGTTCACCGGCACCTCGATTGGCATCGGCGCAGCCGGCGGTAGAGGCAACGGAGGAAGGCGACTACAGCCCACACATAACGCAGCGAAAAGCAGAAGCCATGGCATGTCCCGCGTGAACCGCATCGCTTAGGCCGCCTTGGAAGTCAAAAGCTGACCTTCAGCAGGGTTTTCAACCTGGACAGCGTTCTTGTCTTTTTCGGTTTCGGTTTCGTTGTTAGCAGCCGATGATTCTGCCAGCCCAAGCACTTCGCGACTCAACCGAGTGTAATCTTCCGCTCCGTTGGACGTTGGAGCGTACTGGAAGATCGACTGCCCAAAACTCGGAGCCTCTGCCAAGCGAATGTTGCGACGAATCCGCGTCTCGAAGAACCTTGCCCCAGACCAAACGCCTTCACTCTTCGTCTGAACATCCAGGAACTCAGCCACGTCACGCGACACTTCAGCCGCTAGTCGTGTCCCGGATTCGTACATACATAGCACGACACCGGAGAGATGCAGGGACGGATTCAGCCGCTTGGCAACGATCTCGATAGTCTTCAGAAGTTTGCTCAACCCGTGCAGAGCAAGAAAATGCGGCTGGAGCGGCAAGAATACTTCGTCGACGGCTGTGAGCGCGTTCAAGGTAAGGACGCCCAGCGATGGAGGGCAATCTAGAATAAGGAAATCAAAGTCCTCGTCGTCAAGCTCTAACTTGTCGCGCAAGATGACTTCACGCCCGACCTCGCCAGCCAATTCCATCTCGGCTGCCGCTAAGTCTAGATTGGAAGGCACTACGGCCAAGTTGTCGTTGACCCACACGCGAGCATCCTGGATCGATGCATCTCCGCAAAGGATATCGTAGACGCTCGTCTGACCATTCATGACCGACAGGCCAAGGTGCAGAGACGCGTGCGCTTGAGGATCCAAATCGATCACGCAAACTCGACAGCCCTGTTCTGCCAAAGCGGCTGCCAGGTTGACTGCGGAGGTGGTTTTGCCAACGCCGCCTTTTTGGTTGATAACTGCCAGAGAACGCATGGAGATAACTCCCTTTCGAGTTCGCCAGTAGCCGTTCGCAACGGTACCAGCCGGTAAATCTGTGTCTCAAACGCGACTATACGAAATGTCCTCGGAAGATCGCCAGTGCGTTTTGCGGCAACCTCAACTGACCATAGCTAGCAAGAGCCAGCAAACTACAAGTACGCCGCTACAGTGGCATCATACTCCTCCACGTTCGGTATACTGCCCGCATTACACTCCTCGCGCTCCGCTAAGCCCTTGGTACGTCCCCGTTTCCGCTCACTCCGGCAAAAACACGATGCTCCGTTCGCTCCTGTTGCCTTTGCTGTCACTCTGCTTCCTCGCACTCACGCCCGGCCTCGCGATGGCGGAGGAGGGCAAGGTCAGTACTGCGCCGATCTCAAACGATGCAGTCATCATCGGCATCCTGCTCGTCATTCTGGGCTTCGTGTTCTGGTCGGCTGGAAGCAGCATTCGAGTGTTCAAGGTCTTCTACTCAGTCGTCCCAATGTTGTTAATGTGCTACTTCCTGCCATCATTGCTAACGCTCTTCGGTTGGGTCGACCCAGAGGCGTCGGGGCTCTACAAAGTTGCGTCACGGTACCTCCTGCCTGCCAGCATTGTTTTGCTCACGTTGAGCGTCGACTTGAAAGCGGTATTCCGACTCGGCCCCAAAGCACTCATCATGTTCTTCACCGGAACCGTTGGTGTTGTTATCGGAGGCCCGCTTGCTATCCTGCTGGTCAAATTTATTGCACCGGAAGTCGTCGGAGGTGAAGGCTCAGATGCGGTTTGGCGAGGATTCACGACTGTTGCAGGAAGCTGGATTGGCGGCGGAGCAAATCAGGTTGCGATGAAGGAGATTTTTGGTCCCTCCGAAGACCTGTTCAGCGCCATGATTGCCGTCGATGTCCTGGTCGCAGAATTTTGGATGATGTTTCTCTTGCTCGGCGTTGGCAAAGCCAAGCTGATTGACCAGATGTTCTCAGCAGATGCCTCCAGCGTGACAACACTGCAGGAGAAGATGGAGAACTTTCGTCTTGAGCACGAGCGGATCCCATCGACGACGGATCTTTTTGTTATCCTGGCCGTCGGTTTCGCAGGCGTCGCGCTCGCACACGCGGGCAGCGACTTCATTACTCCTCACGTTGTCCAGAAAGCGAATGAACTTGCAGAGCTGCGCGAGGACAGTACGTTTTACTTTGCCGCGAATCTGGTGATGTCAAGCTTGGCGAGCGGATTCTTCTGGATCGTTGTTATCGCTACACTTTTCGGCGTTGCCGTTTCATTCACACCAGCTCGAAAATTGGAAGGGGCTGGGGCATCTCGCATTGGTTCCGTTTTCATCTTCATCCTTGTAGCAACCATCGGCATGAAGATGAATCTAGCCGCCATCGCCGAAAATTCCGCGCTCTTTATTGTCGGACTCGTCTGGATGGCAATCCATGTTGGCTTGTTGTTCACTGTAGGTTACTTCATCAAGGCGCCCTATTTCTTTCTGGCGGTTGGCAGCAAAGCGAATATCGGCGGCGCAGCCAGTGCCCCAGTCGTCGCGGCCGCCTTTCATCCCAGCCTCGCTCCAGTCGGAGTCTTGTTGGCCGTCCTCGGTTACGTCCTCGGCACTTTCGGCGCATGGCTTTGCGGCATCATGATGCAAGCCATATCGGGCTGAGGCGTAAACAGGGCGTCCATTTTCTGGCGTAAAAGACAGTTATGCGTTTGCGACTCGATGGCACATGCGGCCTTGCGATTAACTCGATTGTTCGACAAGCTCACAATCTTGCTCTATCGCAAGGCTACATGTTTTCACTCATGCAGCGTTGCCTAGTGCGAGTCGCACGGACGTATAGCGTGTCACATCCAATGAATAGCTGACTCA
>CAYPLE010000034.1:43957-50034 GCA_964411445.1 uncultured Pirellulaceae bacterium | reverse complement strand
CCGCCGCCCATGCCACCCATGCCGCCGCCCATGCCACCCATGCCGCCGCCCATGCCGCCGCCCATCATTCCACCGCCCATTGGCATCGGAGGAACGACAAGGTCACCGACGGGGTAGACTTTGTTGATAGGCTCAGCGTTAGCAGAGTCGATTGTGGTGATCTCCAGGACTTCGTTGCGAACGATGTAAGTGAGCTCAAGTGGCTTCAGCATGAGACGAAGAGCACTACGCAACGACACAGCAGCCGGAAGCGAAAGACTCACTTGAACATCGGGGTCAATGCCTAGAGCATCCAATTCTGCTTCGTTGATCCAGATTGGAATGTTCATATCATCACCAATGCCTTGCATAACCGTTTGCAACGGCTGGCCAGGGTAATCGGCGTTGATATTCTGCTTCAGCGACGAGAAAATCCGCTGCTCGTTTTCGCTTCCACCGCCAGCAAGATTGATCGATCCATATCGCTCTTTTCGATCCGCCGATAGTGCTTGCCAAACATCCGCTGGTGGATACACCAGGGGAGGCACGCCATCAAAAGGAACTGCAGCAGCCTCAACGCCTCGCATGGCGTCTACGAACCCTTGCTCTCGAAGTTCAAACACGTCCAACAGAAGTGCTTGGTTTGAGGCTAACGAGCTCACTTCACGAGTCACATTGTGTAGAGCTGAATCGGGAACGAGTCGCCCTACTTCTGGAGCAACGTCTTGCTTGGCGACCAAAAACTCTTGCTCGGCCATCAAGAAATTGAATTGCTGCACCAAGTTCTTAAGCGTTTCTTCACGGCGATTCGTTTCAGCCAACAATCGCTGAACCTGATCCGCTTGCGAACGAATGGCTTCGCTACGTTGAATCCGATCAAGATACTTGGCTTCTTTACTGGCTGTGATTTGGATCGCAGCTTGGATCTTCTCTTGGAGTTCCGTCACGACGACTGGATCGAGACTTGTAGCAGAATCGAGTTCTTCCAGTAGAAGCTTCAGCGAGTTCTTGACGCCGGTTGGATCGGTGTCCGCTTTAATGCGAGCGTCTCGAAGCTTGACTTCGATTTCAGTCTTCAGAGCCGAAGCCGCTGAACGCCGCAGTGCTTCTTCTTCGGCTAGCAAATCACCCGCACTGTCAAATTCGATACCGCGAACCGGTGGCTCACCACCAACCTGTGTGAATCGACCTGTTGGAATTGCTGATTCACCCTTTTGCTCAGCATCACGCAGGAGACGTCGAGCTTCTTCGCTGTTGGGATCTTTCTTAAGTGCTTCTTTAGCAATGCGAATCGCCGAATCAACTTGCCCGGACTGCAGCGCGTACTTGCCGCTCTTGACCATGGCTTCCGCCGTACTGGCGAGCATGACACTCATTGCTCGCAGCCCATCAGAACCTAATGTTGGCAAGGATACTCCACCGTCTCGACTGGCTGCATCAACAACCGACGCCAAAAAGCCCATATCAGGATGGCTAGGCTCAGCAGAAACATCTGCTCGGACGGCAACGCTTCCACCAGCCGACTTGGCAAGCAGAACAACTTCACCGCTGGCTTCACCCTCATCAAGCGAGCCGACAACGACGGTATCGCGATCTAGACGCAACGGTGGGAAGCGAGTTGGGAAATGTCCAGCCAAAGCCGCTGGCACCTGAGCCTTTTCAACCCACAGCACTGGAGTCGAAGTACTGTGTGCAAGGTAACGACCGATGCTCTGATTGGATTCTTGAACATTGGCGTCGGCAAGCACGATTCCGCCAGTTTGATTGGCAATTGCTGCCAGGGTTGGCATGTCAACAAACGGGCCAATAGCGAACGCTGAAAACGTGATTTGCTTTTCAGCAAGCAACTCGACCAGTTGCCGCTGCTCTTGTCGATCTCGGAACTTCGAACGATTCACGCCGTCACCGATGTAAAGAATCGTCTTCTGGGACTCTTTACTGGCGAATCGCTCAGCAGCAGCTTCGATGGCACCAGCCAAATCAGTCGTGCCCAGCGGGATTCGTTTTCGAAGACGAGCGATACCCGTTTCAATCGATGGGTCGGACACAGGAGACATCGGCGAAAGCTCAACTGCTTTCACGTCACATGCCAAAAGTGCCATCTCAGCGGAAGTTGGCAACGAGAGTGGCAGCTCGTCGAGGACCTCGAGGGCATCCCTCCGAATCTGACCAGTCTGAGTTGCAGAAGTGTCGAACAGAACGACCACTTCGAAGCGATCTGCTTCGGGATAGTCAGCTCGATTGTCCGCAACGACTGAGAGCGCAAAGTAGCCGCCCGCAGCATCTACGAATGTTGCCAAACGACTCTCGGCGCTAACCTGCGGGCCGTCAGCCAAAGCGGCCGGACTGGCCACAGCACTAACGGCGAAAAGGAAAGCGAATTGCCTTGCAAACGACATCTCAAACTGCTCCTGAAACTCGGTGGGAGATTCAAATTAGGGTTGTCCCGGCCCTGCCAAAACTGCACCAGCAAAAATGCGGCGAAATTCTAGCCCCGCAAACCAAAGGGAGTCCTGACGCTAGTGCAAACCACAGCCGCTCAATGGCAACTTCAATTCAGCACGCTGACAAGACCGAAACTCAGACGAGCGAAACCAATTCAACGCAACTGAAAAGAATTTCAGCGTTGGCGGGCTCCGTGTAGAGGTCTCTCCAATCTTGCATTCTATTTGCCTGATACTGTGCCTTCCACAAAAAATGAGGAAAAAGCCTAGTTGCAAGCAGGTCGCCACAGCCCAAAACTGCAGCGAAGAGAGTGATCATGCAATTGTCGCGCCAAACATGCCGTAAACAGTGCCAAGAGGGGTGACAAAATGCTAGCAAGTGAGTTTTTCATCGCATTGCCCCATCTTTACGGCACTAAGGCGACGCTGCCCCTCCTGCCGACCAGTTAGGCGAAATGGGCGGGGACGGGGATTTAGGCCTGCGGAAGCGAAGCAAAATGCAACACTCACCGTCGAATGTTGCAAAAACGCAACTCACAAACTCCGAACTTCCCGACTAACAATCACAATTCGTCTAATCCGCAGAGTCAGCCCAGTCGATACGTAAGCTTGGGTGTGTGCCGCCGAAGGTCTACCGCCGCGCGCTAACACCAGTCCGTGAAAACACCTCCAACCAAAATTTCTCCTGCGACGCTCAGGACGAAAAAACTAGGGAGTTGACCTGATGGCTTTGCCAACGCTTAGACTTCGACAACCATTCGCAATTCAGAAGTTGCCCAGTCTAACGACGTTTACTGCTGCTGTAGCTTGCGCAATGATGCTTCAAGCTTGCACGCTGAAGATAGCAACTGCTCAGGACGAGGAAGGCACTCCGCCACCGCTTCTGAAGGGGGGGATCGTACACCAGTTGCGATCGCTGTCCGAAGGTGCGAAGAACGCCATCGATTCAGGATTATCCCGCAACCGCAGCTCGAATCGCTCCAAAGTCGACCCGCCACCGCGCGTTGGAGGCCGAACCTACCGTGGCTCAGCGGGACAAGACGGCAATCCTCAAGACGTTGAGCGGCTCGCAATGCGGCAACCTCCACGCCCTCCTGCGCAGCCCCAAGAACGCTCAATCCCGCACCCAACGCCTGGTCAAAAGCAACCGCTAGCCGAAGTCCTTCGACCAGAAGATTTACTGGGTTCCGCAACTCGACCTGCCGCTTCTCCACGACTGCGATCTGCCGCAGCCCCTCAATCGTCGGGGAACCAGGTTCGTGGCAACCAAGTTCACATCGAGACGGAAATTCCTGAAGAGGTGCTACGTTCGATTCAATCACGAACGCAGGCGATTCAGTCACAGGCCCCCTCCCAGACCACCGACTCAGATAAGCCACAGAAGCCGAGAGTTTCTCGCATCCCGCTCCCCGGGGGCCAAGCCCAGCAAACGACTGCCGCCGGGCAAAAGCGAGCGATACAATCCGAAAGCGCTCAGACATCCAACATTGCTGAGTCGCCCATCGCTTCATCACAAGGCAGCAATCTGCCTCCAGCGAACGAACCTCCAAAGGTAGCCCGTCGAACACCACCGAGCCTACCGACTCAATTGCCCTCGGCGCCTATAGCCAACTCACAGGGTCCCAGCCTCGACGCCTCGACAACTCTGCCAGCCATCCCATCCTTGGCTGGTCCAAATCCACTCACCGATGGCTCATCGCTGCCGCCTAGCCAGTTGGCTGTATTGCCAACGAACGCACCGGAGCAAACTAGCCCGAATCTCCCAAGCCCAAATCTCCAGAATCCAGCCGCCTTGCCGACAGGTATCGGTGCAAGCGGCGAAGATTCCAACAGCCTAACCGCGAACTCCACTGCCTCAGATTCAGCAGAATTGAAGCTAGCGGGTAACCCTTCGAAGACCGCCGATTCACAACCAGTCTCCGTGCCCGTCGAGCCAGAAACCAAGAACGCGCTGCCAGCGTTGCCACCTTCAGCTCCAATGGAAACGGCTGCGACTCAAACGCCCGTCTCCAGTCCGGCGAAGATCGCTACCAGCAGCCCCACAATGCAACGGCCCGCAATGCAACGGCCGACAACGAACCAGCCTGCTAAGCCACAGGTGGACCCAAATGCGTTGCGAGCATCGAGCAGTTCTGCGAACACGCGAATGTCTATGGTCACTCCCAAGATCCACGTCGTTCTTGATGGACCGGCTGACATTCCCGTCGGCCGTGCGGCTGAATACCGGATCATTGTCCGCAACGAAGACTCGGTTCAATTGCAAGGACTACTTTTGCAAATGGACATTCCCGCTGGCGTCATCGTCCAGCCCGCCAAACCTTCACAGGGCGCGCTCGACTTAGACAAAGGCGAAGACGGATCGACGATGATCTCGTGGACTTTCGAGCGACTGCCGGGTTCCAATCAAGCTGTTGCACCGATCATGTTGACGGCTGCTGCACCGAAGAACTTCCCTGTCGCCATGGAGTGGACACTCCTTCCACTTGCTGAGCTAGCTCACATCAACGTAAAAGCCGCCCGTCTGGAACTTGCACTAGAAGGTCCCTCGGAAGTTCAGTTTGGCAAGGCGAATACCTATCGTCTGCATGTCCGCAATCCAGGCAATGCCATCGCTAGAGATGTTGAAGTCGCGTTGACGGCTGAACAGTACGGCTCGAGTTCTTCGTCTATTGGCGATATTGGCCCTGGGTCAGAGGAGACGATCGACGTTGAATTGACCTTCAATCAACGCGGTGCCATTGAGATTGCTGCTGCAGCGCAAGCCGGAGCCAACCTTACCGCCGACTCGAAGATCTCGGTCTTGGTTCGCAAAGCTGAACTGGCTGCCGCGATCGCTAGTCCGCAACTCGTTTACCACGGCACGCCAGTTCCAGTAAAAGTGACTATCCGTAACACCGGGGACGCAAAAGCTGAGGACGTGGTCGCGACCGTCAGGCTTCCCTCAGGTGCCAAGCCAGTCAACTTGCCGCCTTCGGCGCGTTTTGAGAACGGCGAAATAAGATGCACAGTAGGCACAATCGTCGCTGGCGCGTCCAGCGATATCTCCTTCACCACTCGGCTGCAACAACAAGGCGCGAATGCGTTTTCACTGGTCTGCACCGATGCGGCTGACAACTTGGCCAAAGCCACATCTTCGACGCGCGTCGAAGCAATCGCGGACCTTGTCCTTCTGGTTAGCGACCCGGTTGCACCCGCTCCCGTTGGTGCTGAAGTTGCCTATGAGCTAACCTTGACAAACCGTGGCTCGAAAGCAGCCAAGAACGTCCGAGTGGTCGCTCAGTTTTCCAATGGTATTGAGCCACTTCGCGGAGAAGGGCCGAACTTTAAGATCGTGCCAGGCCAATTGTTCTTCGATGCGATTCCGAGTGTAGAAGCCGGCGAAACGATTCGCTTAAAGGTACTCGCAAACGCGACCGAAGGCGGAATGCACCGTTTCCGAGCTGAGGTCCGCACCGACGAAGCCCAAATGCGACTTGTTCAAGAAGAATCCACTCAGTATCTGGATCAAATATCTAGAACCGCAAGCTTGCCGGGAGCGGGAAACATCCGCTAGCCCTGAACAGGCGATATTGCTACTTGGTGCAATGAATGGCTTGAAGCACTTTGCGGCACCACTCAGAGCAGCAGGCGGGCTTCGATTCAGCAGGCGGGCTT
>CAYPLE010000034.1:38889-43857 GCA_964411445.1 uncultured Pirellulaceae bacterium | reverse complement strand
TCGACGCGCTCAATCGGATGCTCTAGGTTCAAAATTGCGTTCAGCAGACCGATCAACGCCGCTGAGTTTTCCGGAGATCCGAAGATTTTCTTGAAAGCAAAGTCGACAGTTGGTTTGATTCCAAGTGGCATTGATCCTATCCACGACTAAAGGGCCAGCAAGCGAACAGACGACCGACATTTCACTCTAACTCATTTCACTTTGACAGAAGTCCGTCGCACCAGACGATCTAATCAGGGGGCATCAGCTCAGCGGCAAGCGTCACTCCGAAAAGCTACCGCAGGGATGATTGTAGCGACGTCGGCGTCAAGCGGCCAAACCGATCTAGGCAAGCTTTCCGCGCGGCGGGGTTACCTGCGGCGTCTGAGCGATGTATCTTGCAACGATCCTGCTTTGGATGCACGATTCGACGAACAATCAGCAAAGGCGAATGGCTGTGAATGACCGGCGAGCAAAGATTGAAGCCATGCTCGAAGATGAACCAAACGACGAGTTCCTTCGCTACTCATTGGCACTTGAAATGAACAAAGACGGTGAGCTGGAGGCTGCACTCGAGAAGCTTGATAGCCTATGCGACCAAGAAACGCCCTACGTGCCAGCCTTCTTCCGAGCTGGGCAGATTTTGGCTGATGAAGACCGAGTCAATGATGCTCGTTCGTACCTTCGTCGCGGAATTGACACTGCCCGCGAACAAGGTGACATGCATGCCGCTGGTGAAATGAGTGAATTGCTGGCTGACCTAGGCGTCCAATAACTTGTCACGTCACCAAGTATAATCGCCTGGGACGACACTTTAATTTTAAGCTTAGCGCATCGCAATCCGGGAGCATCGATGCTCGGATGGTGAGACGACTAGAGATTCGAATTCAATTGGATTGCTTTCTCCATGGACGCAGAACAGATTCGAATCCAAAGTGATCTTCGCGGACTCTTGTCCGGCGATGTCTACTGCGATGCACTCCATTGCCAGATGTACGCTAGCGACGCGAGCATCTATGAGATCCAGCCCATTGGTGTAGCGAGACCTCGTTCGTCCAAAGATGTCTCCGAGCTGCTTGCCTATTGCCGCGAGCATTCAATCAATGTCTTCCCGCGAGGCGGAGGAAGCGGACTGGCTGGCCAATCTCTTGGGCGCGGCATTGTCGTAGATCTGTCTCGCTATATGAGGCGTGTCGGCAAGCCATCGGATGGGCGCGTCAGGGTGCAGAGTGGTGTTGTACAAGCGGATTTGAATCGCACCATCGGACAAAGTGATTATCTATTCGGCCCAGACCCTGCAACGCGAAGCGTATCGTCAATCGGAAGTATGCTCTCGGTGGACGCAACAGGTAGCCACTTCCCGCGATACGGGTCAACAGGCGATTGTGTCGAATCGATGGAGGTCGTGCTGGCGAGCGGCCAAGTCGTTGAGCTGTCACAACACGAATGGACGCGCGACGACGCGGCTAGGTCTAGCGTCGGGCTGCTGGCACAGCAGGTTGGCTTATTGTTGCAGCAACGCAACGCCCTCCTCCTGCGACCACCGTGGGAGCAAGTCTCGCGTGGCTGCGGCTACCGATTCGAAAAAGTGCTTGACGGCGAGATCGTTGACCTTGCGCGGCTGATGTGCGGAGCCGAGGGAACTCTGGGAATCATCACCGCCGCAACGCTTCGTATCGAACCCATTCCCGCCGTCCGCGGTCTCTTGCTGGTATTCTTCAGTCGCTTGGACGCCGCCGCCAAAGCGGCCGTTGACCTGAACGAACACGAAGAAATCGCCGCCTGCGATCTCATGGATAGGCGTCTCTTGGAAATTGCCCGCGAAACGGAAGACGTCTACGAGTCCATTATTCCTCGCGGAGCTGAGGCGATGCTGCTCGTCGAACTTCAGGGCGATGATGTTGAATCGACACGGCGGCGACTGAACAAAACGCTTTACCGCATCGAAAAGAAAACTGGCTGCGTCGTGTCCTACCGCATCACTACCGACAACGCGCAGCGCAACCTGCTTTGGAGACTGGCCAGACGTTTCATTCCCCGGCTTTATCGCCTCAAGGGCAACCAACGCCCGCTACCTTTTGTTGAAGACATTTCTGTTCCGCCATCAAAACTGCCGGAATTCCTCCGAGTCGCTCAAGACCTGCTGAAGCAACACCGTGTTACGGCGACTCTATTTGCTCACGCGCTGCATGGTCAAGTTGACATTCGGCCTTTCTTTGATCTGGCGAGCCCCAAAGATCAAGTCCGCCTTGCGCAACTAGGTGAAGACATTTACGCGAAAGTCATTGAGTTTGGTGGCTGTGTTTCCGGCGAACAAGCTTTCGGGCTCAGCCGAGCAGCTTGGGCGGAACGCCAGCTTGGGCAACGACTGGAATTGTGCCGAAAAATTAAGCAGCTTTTCGACCCAGCAGGGATCATGAATCCCGGAAAATTCCTTAGCCCATCACCACCAAGGCCAAACGAGAACCTGCGACCAGTCCCACGATTTGAACAACAGACGCCGTCTGCCGCAACGGGATACCGCGTCGATGAAATTGCGGGTGGCAATCCGCCACCAAGTCACTTGAAGACGCTCGGAGAGAGAGCAGCGACGGCTCCGAACACGCCCGGCCCAACCGCAAGCGGCAACATTAGCAGCGATTCGTCGGAAAAGGCTCATGTCAAAATCGAATTGCCCGTGTTGTTGGATTGGAAGGAAGATGCACTCGGCTATGCTGCCCGCTCGTGCAACGGCTGTGGGCGATGCCGCACAAGCGCATCCACCGAGCGGA
Organism: uncultured Pirellulaceae bacterium; assembly: GCA_964411445.1. Taxonomy (GTDB): domain Bacteria; phylum Planctomycetota; class Planctomycetia; order Pirellulales; family Pirellulaceae; genus Aureliella. The sequence continues at coordinate 41,107 of CAYPLE010000034.1, read as the reverse complement.
TGTGCCCAGTCTTCCGTGTCCACAAAGGCGAAGAAAGTTCACCGCGCGCGAAAGCCAATCTACTGCGAGGCTTCCTGACGGGCTCTCTTGACGCAACCGATGTAGAAAGTCGTGAACTGAAGGAGATCAGCGACCTCTGTTTCAATTGCCATCAGTGCCGAATCGACTGCCCGGCATCTGTTGACATTCCAAAGTTGGTCTTGGAAGCGAAAGGACAACACATCGCAGCACACGGGCTTCCGCTGCAGAAACGCCTACTCAATCGCCTGGACGTACTCGCCTCTTGGGGAAGTCGCGCTCCTCGATTGGCAAATTGGGCATTAGCAAGTCCGATGATGCGATGGTGCCTTGAGAAAGGTTTTGGAATCGCCGCTGGACGGAAACTCCCTGGCGTTTCGCGATTCAGTTTCTTGTGGTGGGCCAATCGCAATCGGCTGACCGTACGCCCGAAGCCAGCACAAACAACAGCCAGCGAAGACGCTGAACCTTCGGGTACCGCACCCCAGCAGGGCTCCGCAAAGCACAAGACAAAAGTTTGCTACTTTGTGGATCAGTACGTAAACCAACACAATCCTATGCTGGGACGAGCGGTCGTACACGTTCTGAAGCACCAGGGAATTGAAGTATTCGTACCACCGAACCAAACACCTTCTTGGATGGCAATGATTGCTGCTGGAGACATCGCCAGAGCTCGGAAGTTGATTCAAACGAATATCAAGGTGCTAGCAGACGCCGTTCGTCAAGGCTACACGATCGTAACAAGCGAGCCCTCTGCAGCTCTCTGTTTGACACGAGAGTACCCGTCACTAGTAGACAACGAAGACACTCGGCTGATCGCGGAAAACACCTTGGAAGTGAGCAGCTTTCTGTGGAATCTCCACACCAAACGCGAACTGAAAAAAGACTTTTCTCCGGTTCAATTCTCAGTGGTTTACCATCAGCCCTGTCATGCCCGAGCACTAGATGACCGCAATCCAGCACTGCAACTTCTCAAATTAATTCCCGGACTTGAAATCGACTCCGCAGGCAATGGGTGCAGTGGAATGGCAGGCACGTTTGGGCTGGAGAGACGCAATTTTATTACGAGCGTCCGGATCGGAATCAAATTGATCAATAAAATGAAGTATACGCGTTCCACGATGGGCAGCACCGAATGCACTGCTTGCAAACTGCAAATGGAGCAGGGCACAACAAAAGCAACCATCCACCCGATCGCCATCATGGCTTACGCATATGGTGATATGCCGCAGATCGAGAAGTGGTTTCACCGCACATCGGCAGACTACATCGCCAGTTGATGTCGCACCGTTGTAGACCGCAAACGCCATCACTCCACGCAAATCACTCACCTGACTAATTTTACCGAGAGTTGCCGTGTCAAACACGCTTTTGCGGATACGAGTACAATTATTTGCCGGAGCCGCTGAACTGGCTGGCGAACGGCAAATCACCGTGTGTGTCTCTGCCGTGGACCAACGAACAGCGCTGGTGAGCCAATTGCGGGATGCCCTCCAAGAACAATTCCCCAGATTGGAGGCACTGACCAGCCGCAGTCGATTTGCGATCGGCAAACGTTTTGCAGACGACTCGGATAGCGTTTGCACTGACGATGAAGTTGTCCTCATTCCACCAGTCAGCGGTGGTTGATTCGACGCCTTGAAACAAGACTATCGTGCAGCATTGATGCCCACAGCGTTATATGGAACACCCATAATGCTCTCCAGTAGAAACATGATCCAACTAATCGAATCACCGATTGACACAGCGGCCGTGCTGGCTGCTGTGGTGGACGAAAAGTGTGGCGCCGAAGTACTGTTTACCGGCACCACACGCCGCTGGACCAAATCTACGAACGAACAAGGAGCAACGCGGGAACTCGAAACCGAACACTTGATCTACGAAGCCTATGAGGAAATGGCGATTGCCCAGCTCGAGGAACTTGCCGCGACGGCTCAACGGCGATGGCCCGTGGAACGGGTCGCGATTGTCCACCGACTTGGCAAAGTCCTTCCGTGCGAGGCGAGTGTCGCCGTGGCCGTTAGCTGCCCACATCGCAGCGAAGCGTTCGAGGCCGGCAAGTGGCTTATCGATACAATCAAGCACGATGTACCGATCTGGAAACAAGAGCACTACGTTCAGTCGGGGCCAGAGTGGATCCACCCGACTTCAGGCAGTTGCCGCTGCGACAGCAAGGAAAGCCCAAGCAAGGAAAGCCCAA
>CAYPLE010000034.1:25444-38789 GCA_964411445.1 uncultured Pirellulaceae bacterium | reverse complement strand
AGCAAGGAAAGCCCAAGCAAGGAAAGCCCAATCGCTTCGGAGCGAGACTCTGCAGCTTCGGCACAAAACACAGTTGAGCTAGACGGCCGCCTTACGCTCGGCACCGCCTCAAACTCGAAAATCTCGGCAGACCATTCCGTCGCGAACACAGCCTCGGGACAAGATCGACATTCGCCATGAGCACGTGCCACAATCACGACGAACCGGCAGCCGCAGACATTGCCGACCTAGACCTAACAAGAACGCCTGAGAACACCGATGTGCGGCGGAACCAGCAGCTTAGTCAGGACAAGCTGCCACCGTTGGTTGATCGGTTCGGTCGTGTACACCGAAGCCTTCGGGTGAGCGTGACCGATGTTTGCAACATTCGCTGTCTATACTGTATGCCAGGCGAGAATGTTCGCTTCTTGCCCAAAGACCGCCTCCTCAGCTTTGAGCAAATTGAATTGTTCGTCCGGGCTGCAACTGAGGTAGGAATTCGAAAAATTCGCATCACTGGCGGAGAACCGTTGACTCGGCCCAACCTTCACCAGCTCATTCGACACCTGAACGCGATCGACAAAGTGGCGGACATCGCGCTGACCACGAACGGCATGCTCCTGAAAGAACAGGTCGATGCACTCACACAGGCAGGCTTGAAACGCGTCAATATCAGCCTCGACACATTGAGAGAAGAAACTTTCCAACGTCTTTCGCGGCGGGATGGCATTGATCGAGTTATCGAAGGAATCGACGCGGCTGTCGATGATCAACGTCTGAACGTGAAACTGAATGCCCTCGTCCTTCGCGACGTCAATACGGATGACATTCTGCCTTTGGTAGATTTTGCGAACAAACGAAAAATTGAAATGCGATTCATCGAGTTCATGCCACTCGACGCCGACGGCGCTTGGTCCAAGGAAACGCTTGTGTCTGGCCAACAAGTCCGCGAGACGATCGCGGCTGAATTCGGGGAGTTGCAGCCGATCAAGTCGCCAGAACTGTCCCAACCGGCTCGCTCGTTCCTGTTGCCTGGCGGTGGCAAAGTTGGATTCATTGATTCAGTCAGCCAGCCATTTTGTTCGGCCTGTGACCGCCTTCGGCTTACCGCCGAGGGCAAGCTGCAGAATTGCCTCTTCGGGCGAGACGAATGGGACGTCTCTGGGGCGCTACGCAGAAGCGACACCACCGAGGACGATCTGATCGCAATCATGCGATCCTGCGTCGCCGCGAAACACGCTTCGCACGGCATCTCGGACGAGGATTTTGTGCCTCCCGAACGAGCCATGTATCAGATAGGCGGCTAACATTTCGTGCAGCACGGTGCTAAGGCTTCCGCGAACAATTGCGGCCGAGCCCGCATCCATCGGAATGCCAATTCCTCTCCAGCATCCAGATTTTTCGCATCCCGTTCGTAGGCAAATTTCGACAATATGGCTTCAGATCTCCCCAGAATCTACTTGGACAACGCAGCGACGAGTTGGCCTAAGCTCCCAGAGGCTGTTGAAGCAGCGCACGAGTTTACGCTGACGTGCGGGGCAAGTAGCGGTCGGGGAAGTTACCGAAGTGCAAGTGTCGCCGACGAGTGGCTTTCGCGCGGTCGAAGGGCGATCGCAAATTTGATCGGCGTCTGTGATTCGAGGGACATCAGCTTTGCAACCAGCGGAACACACGCCCTTAATACGCTCCTTCGAGGACTTCTGCGCAACGGTGATCAAGTCATCACGACGAGTTCAGAACACAACAGCTTGCTCCGACCACTTGAGCTCATGCGCGAGCAACTGGAACTGCAGATTTTCACTTTACCGGTTGATGCTCAGGGCCGAAGCTGGCCGGATGACGCTGAAGCCATCGCACGCAATCATGGCAACGAAACCACTGGCAAAAAAAACGAAGCCGCTGGTGAAAAGACAGGTAAGTGGCTTGCGATTGGCCACAGCTCCAATGTTACTGGCGGGGTGACCGACCTTGCCGCTTGGTGTGATTTCGCTGAACAGAATGGCTGGAAGATCATTCTGGATGCTTCGCAGTCGATTGGCTATATCGCGATCGATCTCGAAAAAACACCAGTGCATGGCCTAGCCGCCTCGGGGCACAAAGGCCTCCGCGGCTTGGCTGGCACTGGACTGGTCTATTGTCACAAAGAACTGCAACAGAGCTTTACTCCTCTACTCGTAGGCGGCACCGGCCGAAGCAGCGAGTTGCTAAGCGGCGGAAATGAGTGGCCCTTTTCGATCGAGGCTGGCAATTTGAACCTACCCGGTATCGTATCCATGGCGGTCGCCGCCGAGAATGCGACCAAGAGCCTATCCCAGTGGCAAACTGCTTTTACTTCGCTGGTCAGCCAACTCGCGGAACTTCATGGCGTGAAACTCATCGGAGTCGACGCAGATATGGCGACAGCGATTTCCGAGCATTGCAGGACACCCGTCTTGAGCTTGCAAGTCGATGGATGGTCGCCGCACGATCTATCCGCGGTGCTCGACGACAACTTTGGAATAGAGTGCCGAGCAGGTTTGCACTGCGCTGCACTCGTGCACGATGCACTTGGGACCGCGGCCAACTCTGGCACCCTGCGGCTGAGCAGTGGTCATTCAACTTCGATGGACGAAGTTCGCCAAACGGTCGCCGCGCTGCGTGAAATTTTAGGTGAGCCACTGTAGATATCCAGGCGAGCAACTCGTGCCGCTTCGTCCTACGGCAAGTTCTCTAATCCAGCGCGAGGCACGCATTGGCGATATGCCGACGAAGAGACATCGCTACAATAGTTGGTCGTGAACCGATCGATCGAGAATTTGGCTGGCAACAGACGCCTTTCCCCCAGCGACTCGACTGGTCATCGCGTTCATTTAACTGCAGTCGATATCAGCAGTCACCCGAATAGCAAGTTACTTACTCGAGAGCGATGTCAAAGAAGAAACCGTGGTACGCTGAAGGGCTTCGATTCGAGTGCACACAATGCGGCAAGTGCTGTGGTGGCGCTCCTGGCTTCGTCTGGGTCGATGCCGACGAAATTCGCGATTTGGCGGACGCGATGGAAATGAGTGATACGGATTTCCGTAGAAAATTTGTTCGACGGGAGGGAGGGAGATTGTCGCTGGTCGAATATCCCGATGGAGATTGCATCCTGCTCGACCCTGAAACGAGAAAATGCATGGCCTATTCGGCTCGACCGATCCAATGTCGCACCTGGCCATTCTGGAAATCCAATTTAACCAGTGAACGCACTTGGGACGACACCTGTGAGGAGTGCCCTGGAGCAGGCAAAGGGCAGCTCTACTCGCTCGACGAAATCGAAGTCCAACGAAAGAAAAAGCGGGTTTGAACGCGTTCAGAGGCGACCGCCGTCAGAAGGTGGACAGTGCAACGTTCCCAACTGACCTGATCAAGACGACTGCTGGCGACGCAACCAGATCGAACAACCGCCGAAGGAATTCCCATCATGCCCAGTCAAATTTCAAGTTGCGATTCGATTGTCTTGGCAACCGGCAATGCGAAAAAAGTCCGCGAGATGCGGCCCTTGCTAGAACCCTTGCAAATTGAGTTGGTCTCGCTTGGTTCTATCAAAGAGGCGCTGGACGTTGAGGAAAATGGGACGACGTTTATCGAAAATGCGCGATTGAAAGCTACCGTTCAGGCGCGTCACTTGAACAGATGGTGCATCGGCGAAGACAGCGGTCTGTGCGTGGACGCCCTGGATGGAGCGCCTGGGATTTACTCGGCTCGATTCTCGGCCCCCAATCCCACAGACGAGAAGAACAACCAAAAGCTGCTGCGAGAACTTGAAGGACTACCAGCCAACCGCCGAGGGGCTCATTACGTTAGCACGATTGTTCTTTCCAACCCTGACGGCGAATCGGTCATCGAGGCATCGGGTAAGTGTCACGGCAGAATTATCGAAGCTTACCGAGGCAGCGGAGGCTTTGGCTACGATCCGCTTTTCGAAATCCGCGAATATCACCGGACCTTTGCCGAACTCGGCCCCAGCGTAAAAAATGCTCTCAGCCATCGGGGCCGAGCGTTAGCAAGCTTTATTGGTCAGCTACAAAGGCTGCTGTCGTCGGCAGAATTGGCCCGTTGACGCAAAAAGCCACGAAACTTGTGGCAAAGCGTGTTGCAACAATTAGGCATCCTTGTTTATAAATGTGCCTCGCGGCGGCGAGAGAGATTTCGCTCCGCTCGAATTTTGACCGGCTTGCACGTTGTGCGGGTCCTGTCAGCCCCGGAGGAGTGGCTGAGTGGTCGAAAGCACATCATTGCTAATGATGCGACCGGGTCAAACCGGTCCGCAGGTTCGAATCCTGTCTCCTCCGCCTTGAAGCCCTGAGCTGTGACGACACTGTCGTTCGGTTCAGGGCTTTTTTCGTTTGCAAACAGCCGTTGGGTACGCTCGCCAACTCGGCTGCAGCGGGAAAAACTGATTGAGTCGACAAGCCTGATCGGCGGCTAGACGGGTCGTTGTGCTACAATTAGAACGCTTCAAGCCCGGTTGTAGCGTTTCTGTGCCTATTTTGTGTTGGTGAACATGGGGTGTAACACGCTATGCGTCCGTGCGACTCGCACTAGGGGCTCCAGACTCGTTGGTCCACTCGCTAAGACGGATGACTGCTCAAGTGTTTAACGGATTGCCATTCCAGCATTTTCGGCCAAATGGGCGCGAGCAAGTCACGTATTCGTGGCGCTCCGTAGTTCCCGTCAGCCTCGTCAGCCTGCTAACTCAGATCGTCATTCTGCCGCATGCCTTCGCCCAAGAAGCGACGTTCCAATTAGCTGACAGCAGCCGATCTGGCGAACTAGTAGAACTGACTGAAGAGCGGGCAACCCTTCGCAGTGGTTCAAACACCGAAACACTTGCTGTCGATTCGCTTGAAGTCATTTCATTCAGCGGCAAGCCTGCTGAGCTCGAGGCGGCAGCTAGCGTCATCCTGAATGATGGGTCGGTCATCCGAGCCAACAGTCTACAAACCAGCGGCTTGTTGCTTGCGATTAAAATTGATTCAGCGGCCGTTGGCATTCCGCTGCGCGCCATCCGAGCCGTTCAACTGGGCAGCCTAAGCGACGCCGAATCTGCCGACTGGCAAAAGATCCTGAAGGCCGAGATTGCAGCAGATGTGCTGGCAATTCGCCGTCCCTCCGGGCGACTTGAGAAAATCGAAGGCATCATTTTGGAAGTCCGTAGTGAAAGCTTGAAGTTCGACTTCTCTGGCTCGCAAATCGACGTGCCGCTGGACAAATTGGCTGGCTATCGAACCTTCAGTGCCGAGAGTGAAGCTTCCGCGGCTCCCTCAATCGTCTTGCGGGACCGCTTCGGAGGAACATGGAACTGCACCAGCGCAACAAAGGACAAAGGTAACGCGCGGTTCCAAATCGTGACGGCAAGCAATGCGAAAATTGAGCTACCGGCAAATGCCATTGCAAAACTTAACTTTTCGTTGGGTCGAAGTTTAGCCCTAACAAAACGTGATGATTCGCGATTGGCGGTTCAATTCTCATCGGCTCAACCTGGGCTCAATTGGCTTGAGTCTTCCATAGGTTCAAGCGAACTGCTGAATCCCTTCATTACAACCTACACCAAACCCGACTCCACGACGCAGTGGCCGGCGATCGAGATCCCAAGTGGTGGGAATGTGAGCTTCCGAATTCCAGAGGGTTATAAGAGGCTGGAAACCAAAGCGTTGATGAAGCGTACCGGAAGTCTTCTTTCACCAATGCATATGCAAATCATGTTGAACAAAAAGGTCATCTTGGAGTTTGACTTGAACGACAAAGAATTTTCGCGGGACATTGCTGTTGACGTCTCTGCGGAAGAACTATTGGAGATCCAGGTTCGATCCAAAGCAAAATTGCCAATCGGTACCGCAACCCTGCTGCTCGATCCCAAGCTTTCCAAGTGAGACCTTGCCGCGACTCACGCAATTATCCCACTTTACAGCCCACTGTGCTGAAGCCATGCCAAGACTACTGAAACTTTGCCGGTCCCAGCCATTGATGGTGCTGGCTCTCTTTGCATTTCACTCGCAAGCACCTGGGCTAGCATCCTACGCCCTGGCTGGCGAGCCGAACGAGCAAGTTCTCAAGGCTCAGCAACAACGTATCGCGGTCATGAAAAGGGCTTCTGCTGCGACGGTCGCTGTTTTCGGTCCCGAAGGTGGTGGTGGCGGCAGCGGAGTATTGATTTCGCCCGACGGCTACGCCTTGACGAATTACCACGTTTCCAGTGCCTGCGGCGACTATATGCGTTGCGGGCTGGATGATGGAAAAGTCTACGATGCGGTGATCGTTGGCATCGATGCCACTGGTGATGTGGCTCTCATTAAGCTCTACGGACGCGACGATTTTCCGACCGCTCCACTTGCGGACAGCAGCCAGGTTCGCGTCGGCCAATGGTGCTTTGCCGCGGGCAACCCTTTCGTGCTTGCAACCAACCTGCAACCCTCCATCAGCATGGGGATTGTCAGCGGCACAGGACGGTATCAGTATCCGGCAGGAACGCTTCTCGAGTATGCAGACTGCATTCAAACAGATGCAGCCATTAATCCAGGCAATTCCGGTGGACCGCTTTTCAATCTAGCCGGGGAAGTCATCGGTATCAACGGTCGTTGTTCCTTCGAGAAAAGAGGCCGCGTCAATGTGGGAGTTGGCTACGCGATTAGCGCGAATCAATTGAAGAACTTTATCGGCATGTTGAAAAGCGGCCGCTTGGTTGATCACGCGACACTTGGCGCGACCGTGACAACATCCTCAGCCGGACGAATCCTTGTCAGTAATATCCTCTCCGGATCTGACGCCTACCGTCGAGGTCTGAGGTATGGCGACGAAGTTGTCTCGCTGGCTGGTCGCCCGGTCGACACAACGAACGTCTTCAAGAACATCCTTGGGACGCTACCGAAAGACTGGCGAGTTCCATTGACCTACCGCCGCGACGGGAGTGAAGAGACGATCTATGTTCGCCTGGACGGTGTGCACACGGCAACCGAACTTGAGACACTCGTCAGTGCTGGACTTGGCGAGGCTCCTGAACCGCCAAAGAATCCGAAAGCTCCAGAAGACTCCGAGTCAAAGGATTCGGACGACCAAAAACAACTCGATGCCCCCGAAGAAAATCTGGACGACCCAAATCAATCCGAGCAGGCCCATCCGCTCAACAAGGTCTTTATTCAGCGTGCTGGCTTTGCGAATTTCTATTTCAACAAGACTAACACGGATGCACTCTGGGAACAGTCCCGCTCAGCCTACGACCAGCGCCTGAGCAAGGCAAACTGGACGCTTCGCGGCAAGCTAGGGGGTGAATCAACCGCATTCACACTTGCCCTTGATGAGAAAACTGCACGCCTCAGCCTGGGTAATCGAACCATCAATCAAGATCTATCGGCTTCGGTTTCAGACACCATTCATGCTCGAGGCGAAGGCGGATTGCCGATCGCTATCCAAGCGTTGAAAGAGTATGTTAGCAAGGGCCCCGAACTGCTGGGTGACACGGTGTATCTTGGTGAAATGCCTGTTTACCATCAATTCGCAGGTAAACTCTCACAACAGCCTCAGCTTCCGACTTTGGAGGTTCTCTGGCAAGACGCTCGGGCGAGGCTGGCCATCAATCGTCAAACTGGACAAGTCGAATTGCTCGAATTGCTCGGGGATTCGATTGACGACCCAGTGGAAGTTTACTTCGTCAAGTTCGATGATATTGACGTCGTTGGCAGTGAAGAAAAGGTACGTTTCCCGAGCCTGCTCAAATTGCAGTACGGCCGCGAGGCAAAGTTGGTCTTAGTCGTGGAGTCCATTGAACTTTCCGGTCCGAATACCCAAGCGGAGGTCGAACGATGATCCCAAGACTTACCTCTGCAATTCTGTACATCGGGATCAGCACCTACACGCTTACTGCAACCGCACAGCATGCTCAACTAAGCTCGCTGGACCGAATTGCGACTTCAGCGGAACAAAAGGTTGTCAAGATTTACGGTGCTGGTGGTTTCGCTGTCTTGGACGCCTATCAAAGCGGGTGCTTTATTTCCGCCGAAGGTCATATCTTGACGGCTTGGAGCACCGTACTCGACGTGGACGCGATCCTAGCCGTAACCAGCTCCGGTGAACGTCTTGAATCCAAGCTCGTCGGCATCGATCCAAATTTGGAAATTGCAATCTTGAAAACAGATGCCAAGCAGACGCCTTGCTTCGATTTGAATGCCCCCAGTGACGCAAAAGTAGGTAGCCGAATATTGGCACTGAGCAATTTATTCAAGATCGCAACTGGCAATGAGATGTCAAGTGTCCAGCGAGGCATCATCATGGCTCGCACAGAATTAAACGCGACCCGCGGCAATTTCGAATCCGTGTATCAGGGTCCAGTCTGGGTTTTAGACGCGACCACCAACAATCCAGGCGCGGCCGGCGGCGCATTGGTTGATTTCCAAGGCAGAATGGTCGGCATGCTGGGCAAAGAACTGCGCGATGAAAACACAGGCATTTGGCTGAGCTATGCTCTGCCGATTGCAGAACTACAAGAGTCCATCAACAAGATCATTGCTGGCGAATCAATCCGCGCGGTCAACACGTCTCGCAAGGCAAGCGATCGTCCAGCATCGCTATCTAAACTAGGTATTGCACTCGTGCCTGACGTTCTTGAAAAGACTCCGGCATTCATTGACACCGTTCAGCCTGATTCACCGGCAGCGCGGGCCGGCCTTCGAAGCGACGACCTAGTCCTGTTTCTCAACTCGATCCGTATCGACTCCCAGGCAACCTTGCGTGACGAGCTGAACTACATTGATCAAAGCGACCAAGTAACCCTGCTGCTCCAACGCGGCAGTGAAATACGCGAATTCACGCTCGCACCATAAGCAAGCGGATTTTTTCTACTTTGATGAGTCTCCCCAGAATTACTTCCATGATGCGATTTCACCAGCCGATGCACCGACGATGCTCATGTTTCGCGCTTGCTCTGATCGTGGCATGCGCCGTTGGTTTGAAGCCTGCATATTCGCAGGAGCTATTGCAAGCTGAGGCGGAAGCCTTCGAACGATCCTCTACGTCGGTTCAAGACAGCGTCGTGCAAATCGAGACCTTCTTTCTATCGCGAGAAGGCGGCAACATCACTTCCGCTGGGCCGACTTCGGCAACCATTATTGCGGAAGGCGGGCTGGCGATCGCTAGCCTGCTACCATTTCAAAAAGCTCCCACGTCGACACTTGCACGATTGCCAGACGGATCGCGGAAACCAGTGAAAATCCTGGCCCGAGACTTTAGCCGCGAACTTGTACTGTTGCAGATCGAAGGATACGAAGGCAAAGTTCCACCGTTTGCCTCAGAAGAGACAATCGCGGTCGGGCAATGGGCGATTGCATTGGGTAAAACCTACGACCCGCAGACAGCATCTCGGAGTGTTGGCATCGTTTCCGCGTTGGGCAGAGCCTATGGTCGGGCGGTGCAAACCGATGCAAAGATCTCGCCCATCAACTACGGCGGCCCACTGGTGAATATCAACGGTGAAGTGATGGGAATCCTAACTCCTCTTTCACCAGGAGAATTCTTGGGCGGCGACAGCTCCGAACTCTACGATTCCGGAATTGGCTTTGCCGTGCCAACCAGCCAAATCTTGCCCAGACTGCGGCAATTGGCTCAAGGCGAAGACATCCACAAAGGGCTCTTGGGTGTTGTCGTCAAAGACAGCAATGAGCTAGTCGGACCTGTTGAACTGACCGGTGCAGCCCCTGGATCGCCAGCTTCCAAAGCAGGACTGCGCCGAGGGGATGTTATTGTTGAAACCAACGGGCAGCCGGTCCGTCGCTTTGGCGAATTAAAACATGCGATTGCATCAGTCGATGCGGGGCAGGCGGTGGAAGTCGTCGTTGAGCGTGATGGTCAGCGGGTTCGCCTTCAATGCGTGCTTGCCAAGTCCATCCCTGTGTATCAAAAACGACTCCTTGGCTTGCAACTATTGAAAGTCTCTGACGAGAACGACACTGCAAGTCTATTCGTCACCGATGTTGTTGAGAAATCTCCTGCGGCTGCTGCTGGCATCACCGCCGGGAGTTTCTTGCTGCGGGCCTTTGGCGAAGATTCTCCTTCCATCGATCTGCTTCGCGAGCGGTTGAGTGTCGCGGAGCTTGATCAAGCCATCGAACTCTCCTGGCTCACCTCCGACGGTCAGACCAAGAATGGCAACGTTCGCCCAGCAAAATGGGAAACAGTCGCTCGGATCTCGCCGGCAGTATTTGATGCTGGAGAGGCAACGACCGAATTGGTCGAGCTCAAGCTGAATGATAAACCCAACCTCTGCTTTGCTGTCGTTCCACCGCTATCGCGAATGAACGCGCTCGGCAAGCCAGCGGGACAGGCGGCACCACAAGCCGTAGATTACAAACCAGGAGTGTTGGTCATCTTGCCAAGTCCAGGCCAAGAAATGAAAGCAACCGCTTTGGAATATTGGAGTGACTTCTGCGTCCAACATGGGTGGATCGTCGCCGTCGTTACAGCCAACGATCAAAAACGGTGGTCCCGGGAAGAATTGGAGATCCCAGGCCGAATCATGCAGCGCATCCAAGAGAAGTACGGCACCGATCCTGCTCGGCGGGCAATCGCTGGCATTGGAGCAGGGGGGCAATTGGCATTCCTAGCAAGCGCTGAAGTCAAGTCGCTTACTGGCGTTGGCATGTTTTCCGCAAGTTTGCCGCCGTTCGAATTGAACAAAACGAATTCCCCTGGTGAAACAATCAGCTTCTTTTTGGCCGGTCCGCAAGAAAGCACAAATGCTCCTGCAATTTCACTTCAAAGAGCTGGCTTTCCAGTGGAAACGGTCGAGGCAGCGGAAACGACGAAAACTTGGAATGACATTCCAGCAGCGAAGTTTCGTGCATGGCTTGTCAGTCTCGGCCTTATATAGCAACAGCACGCATCCCTTTGGTAAGCGACGGCAATTTGGCACGTAAAAAACCAACCGAATCGGCTGAACTCAAGTGGCAGCGATTCATGCTAGCCTTCATGGCCGTGAGTCTGCTTGTCGCTGGCACGGTCTGTCGATACTCGCCGTATATGAACGAGACCAGTCGCACCTTTATCGGCGGCACGCTCTTCAAAGTTGGAATCGTGCTCGGTATTGCATGGTTGGCAGCTCCACAGCTCGCGATGCTTGGTTGGCAGCGAGTCCGAGGAACGCTATTGGCGGCTGTCACTATCGTCATTCTATTGATGGCAATTCGTCCGCGCATTGGAGCCCTGGCCGCCAGCCTGCTCATTGCAGGCTCTGCCGTATTCAGCGCGATTGGATGGTTTCGCAGTCTGACCAAACCTGATTGACACTGCTTGCTGGACGCGAGAATTTGGCCTTGAGATTTCGTGACGGTTCGCTTTCGCTCGTCCTTCAGCGACGACTACCGCGCTAAACCGGAATCGTCTCAGTCAGTGATTTTGGGGCTGTGTGAACTCAACACGCCCGCAGAATCGTTACGTTTTACGCAGGTTATCTGCTTCCCCCCCAGAGACGGTCTGAGTCAGACGACCGTAGCAAAACGATTTTCTGTTTAGACCGGCAAAATTGGAAAAAACCTTACCAGAGCTATCACCCGTTGCCGAAAACAAACCCCGGAAGAACTTAGTTTCCGATCAGTGACGCTCCCATTGGGTGCCAACTGAAGACGAAACGGAGTGCTACCAAACTGCGTTCAAGGGGGGCATTCTTGACGCATCGGTTTGGGGCTGACAATTGAACAAGCAACTTTCTGCCTTGGTTAAGCGGGGTGCGAAGGTTGTGGATCAAACGGTCATCTCAAACACATGGCTTCATGCGATCGGCTGCGAATGCTGGCCCAGTGCAGGAAGCTATCTACGATGTGAACCGAAAGCCGACTACGAACGCTCAAACAAGACTTACTTTCCCAAGTCCGGTGGGACGAGGATAGGAATTGCTTGTCGCGATACCTGATTCCCGCTCGCTTGGGGTCCACCAAATCTCCCGCAACCCTCCTGCCATCTGAAGCCGAATGATTCGGCTCTCGGCCAGGCAGGAAGCCAGATTGTGGACACTCGACAGTGATTCGTAGGAGGGTTTCCAATGCGACGATTTCTGTTTGGCGTGGTAATCGCTTCGGTGACCGCCGCAATGCCTGCTTGGGCGTTCGGTGGTGATCGAGAAATTGCCCAATCCGTCATGACTGAGCTGAAACAGCAAAAGTCTGCCGGTAATCTCAAGGGGTTTGACATCGACCTGAAGGTAGAGGACGGCGTTGTCTACCTGACCGGCGAAGTAGCTTCGGCTACGCAACGTCAAATCGTGACTGATGCCGCACTGCAAGCAGTCGGCCGCAATGAGTTGGTCAATGAGATTCGTGTGAAAGGTGCAGAACTGAAACAAGTTGTTGCACGTAAGATCCAACCTGTTGCTAGCAATGCCGTTGCTCCCGCTTCGACGACCGAGCGTAGCAGTCAGCCAAGTCAAGCTGACATGGCAATCACTGATACAGTGATCGGTCGCCTGCAACAATCCAAGGCCCAAGGGGTGCTTCGCGGATTTGAACTAGATGTCAGCACCGTTGGTGGCGACGTTTGGCTCCGCGGCAAAGTCGCCAACGAGGGACAGAAAGCTCACATCATCGATGTGGCTCGACGAACTCGCGGTGTCGCTCGCGTCATCGACGACATCAGCGTGACCGAAGGCTCGGCGATTCGCCAGGTTTCCACTGGTGCTTTGCAACCTGCAGCATCGGCACCAGCTCCGATCCCAGTATCGAGCATGCCAATGTCTGGAAACATGGGCGGACCTCAGCCAATGGCACCAAGCGGCCTGGCTGGCTACAGCGGAACTCCCGTACCGATGAACGGTGGCGGCGTTTCTTACGGAAACGGTGCTCCTCGCTACGACCAACCGAATATGCCTGGATACGCATGGCCTAGCTATGCTGCTCACCCGAACTACGGTGCAGTCACCTATCCAAAGCAGTACAGCCCTTCGGCTTGGCCTTACATCGGACCATTCTATCCTTACCCACAAGTACCACTTGGATGGCGTAAGGTAGCATTGGAATGGGACGACGGACTTTGGTACCTCGACTTCACCAGCAAGTAAGCTGAACGAAACCGAGCCGCCTGCACACTACTGGCAGAGCGGGGTAGGCGGTGAGGTTACCTTCCTACGGCTTGATAATCACGAAAAGGCTCGTTGGGCATTCGCTCAGCGAGCCTTTTTTCGTACCCGCACCTCAGGATAGTGGATTTGGTCACCAATCCAGATCGAAACATGCAGTGCCACAAGTCCAGCGCGGCATTCATGCAGCCTGGGATCTACAACCACATCCACAACGCGTAGCGACGATTCTACGACGCGCCGCTTTACCGCGCCGCAGTCTCACAACGAAGAATCACAACGAAGAATCAC
>CAYPLE010000034.1:15786-25344 GCA_964411445.1 uncultured Pirellulaceae bacterium | reverse complement strand
TCACAACGAAGAATCACAACGAAGAATCACCCGCAACCTACTTGGGCGCTCCCTTGGTCTTGAGCGGTCCATCAATTGGAACGACGTACGTCAAAGCTCCAATCGCCTTTCCGGCAGGAAGATCTGCATAGTTGTCGTGGCACATGACGCATTTGTCCATTACGACAGGGATGGCGGTTGCCACTCGCAAGTGTCGCACGCCCTCGATCTTTTCCACAACCTCAACCCAAGCTTTGCCGCCCACCAACGCGCGAAGCGCCTCTTTCTCGAACTTATCCTCTGCAACATTTTCATCGTTGTACGGTTCGCCTGTACAGTCCAACAGACGCGTCCTAGCCCAACCTTTGGCTTCCGCAGCAACGAACAACTGCTTGAAAGCAGTCCCAGCGGGAATCGTGTCAGTGTCGTTCACGTAGTTCTTCGTGATCGCAACCACAGCCCCCTTGTAGATGTCATCCAGCATACGAACCGTCTTCCGCGCCTGGTCAAGCTGGATGTCTGGTTTCGCGACCGGATCTTCTGCAACAGTTGCATTTCTAACAAGCAGCGCGAGTACGAAAATCACCGCTAGCACCACCGATGTTCGAATGAGAACTCGCATGTCTGAACCGCCTTTTTCAATCAAAACCCTTGGAAAACACTAAACCGGACAACCTTGTCCAATTTAGAGATCTAAGGGAAGAATGTCAAGCGAATCTCAACGAATTGAATTTGCCTGGTCCGGCGGATATGAAGTGCAGAACAAGTGACTTACTGAAGATTGAGTTGTTGGCTTCCCACTGGCGACGCAGAATCCCAGTGACGATTTTTCGATGGGCGCCCGCACACTTCGATGCATTTCCTTACGTCTTTTGTGATACAATCCCGTTAATCCAATCGACACCGTAGACTGGAACGCACGACACAACGAGGAGTCCCCACTGTGAAACACATGCTGCTACACCGGATCCCCACCGCCGTGCTTGCCCTTGCACTTCTGCTAACGCCTTATGCGGCCCAAGGCCAAGACGAAGGTTTAGCAGATGTCCGCTCGCTGGAGTACATTCCGCGCGATGTGCTCTTCGTCGTGCATCTGGAAAGCAAAGTCTACAGTGCAGATTTGCTCGCGCAAGTGCGTACACAATTTCCGCTCCCCGACTTGCCCGTAATCGGCTTGCCTGCCCATACGGTCGACGCAATAACCTTTGCCGGTTTGCCTGGCGAAAGAGACCTGGGCATCGTTGTCAAATGCAAACTTGACGGAGCCGGTGTAGCCGAACTGGAGAAAAAAATTGCAGCCAAGGAGTTTTCTCGCTCCGAAATCTGCGGCCGTCAGGTACTGAAACGACCCGGTGGTTGCCTTGTGAGATTGGCTGCCAATAGCATTCTGTTTGCCGAATCCGAAACCACGCTCAAGCGAAGTTTGCTCACCAGTTCAGCAGCAAATACCAGTTGGGGCTCATACTGGAAGAGCAACAATGCACCCGTTGCAGCAATCGCAAACACTTCTCTGCTCCGCGGAAGTTCACTTATCCAACAAATGTGGCGGATCGACCAGAGACCAGTATCGCTCCAATCGTTTGCCCAACTTGCAAACACGACGAATTTTGTTGGGCTTGAGATATACACCGACCAGAACATCCGGCTGCGTGTTCGCACCTCTAGCGAAACTGAGGAAGAAGCAGCCCTGGCGCGTGGCTCACTGAGAGCCAGCATCGGCGCCGGCAGACTGGCCCTTTCAACGATCCGCGCAGCGATTGCTGACCTCGAATCGAGCGACCTCCTTGCCAATATCGATTTGATCGACCAAATCATGGAACAAGCAAACATCCAGACCAGCGGCACCCAAGTAGCGGCCCAAATGACACTTACCGCTGAAGCTCAATCGAAGTTGCGACAGGGCTTGAAGACAAGCCTTAGTGCTGCATCAAACGCCCGAAGACGTCTCACCACGATGAATCGGCTAAAGCAGACAGGCCTGGCTCTGCACAATTACGAAAGTGCCTACAGGCGGTTTCCGGCTGCCGTCCAAGAAATGAAGGATGGAACTCAACGAAGCTGGCGCGTCACGATTTCGCCCTTCATGGAAAGCGCAGAAGTTTGGAATGCTTATCAGCAAAACGAGCCGTGGGATAGCCCAGCCAACCTGAAGTTACTCGCCAAAATTCCCCCGGCACTCCGAGCCGATGGCCAGGAACCCGGCATGACCGACATTTTCGTTCTCAATGGTCCCGGCGCGGTCTTCGACGGTGGCCGTCACGCTCGTTTTGCCAATATCTCCGATGGCACTTCTAACACAATATTTCTGGTCGCTTTGCCACGAGCTGTACCTTGGACCAAGCCGGAGGATGTGCCGTTTGACGCCAATGGGCCTTTAACCTTTGACATCCCCGACAATGGCTTGATCGTAGGCTTCGCAGATGGCTCAGTCCACGAACTTCCCCCCAACGTCGACCTTGACGCGTTAAAGGCAGCCATCACCGCGGCTGGAGGTGAGCCGCCGTCATTGCGCCAAAATATCGACATCCGCGGCAATCGTTTCCGTTGACCCCAAACGGGTCCTCTGCTCTTGCTCGAATTTCAGCGTCGGACCACCCGTGCCGTAGTGGTTGGCTTTCTGCCGCCATCATTGTGCGATACTAACCTGACAAAGGCGGCTGGAAGCCACCGATACGCGGGATGCGGCTGGCTAGGTTCAACGGGCGACCGCAGCCTTCTACTGCTTGTACGAGCCATTCTCCTCTCCCTGCGAGCATTGGCGTCTACGCATCGAATTTCACCCTGCCGCTACTCTGGGAGGGTGCATCGCAGCGAAAAGAGGGCAAGCTGCAGACATGGCGTAAGGGGATAGTTGGTGGTTCAACGATGCATCTGCAAGATTGCTAGCTTTGGCATCGCCACCTCCTGCGGTTGGCTTCGCCCCGTCTTGAAGCAGGTCTGCAGCGCCACCGGATCATTCCTTACAGAACATTCCCGACGTAAAACGAGAAAAACCCGCAAGTTCTGCCCACCTTAACAACGATAAACGAAGTACGACGTCAACGACGTGGCTCCATGACTGTGTGCAGGTATGCGAAAAACATCGTGTACACAGCATTCAAGATGGATAGCCGGGTGGGCAAATGAGACACGCTCGTTGCAGTAACTAAATCGATCGCGAGGGATCGTTCGATGCCACGACCAACAAATTATTTTCTTGGGCTCTTTGTCTCCGCTGGGTTGATTGCATCAACCGGGTGTGTGGGCATAACAAACGGACTGAACCTGGGGCCTTTGGGCATTCCAGTTCCTGTCAGTCCCTACTTCCAGGACCAGGAAGAGCTCGAGTTTCACAACCACGAACGATATGAGCGGGTACCGATCATCGGTCCGATCACAGCGGGCGGCGATCCTGTCGCGCTGGATCCGCCAAGTGATGATGAAGTGATGCAAGCTCTCGAGCGTGCTCGGCCAGTACGAGGCGGAATTCCGCTTCTGTACGAGAAGCAACGCAACAACGTTCAAATCATCAAGGAAAAGATCGCTGACTACGTCGATCCACCGCGGTTCATCCCGTTGATTGGCATGGCGAAGCTGCACCACGCTCACTACAAGTGCACCGTGTACTTCTCCGAGCGAACCATCAACGGATGGCCCGTGCCCTACACACTTGAAGACAAGGAAGCCGCTGAAGTGGTCTACATTGACCACAACCACTTCCACATGTGTGGCAACCCTGACATCGGTGCCAGTGCGATCTACTAACGCCTGATCGTCAGCAACGCCCAGCCCACCCAGACTATGATCGACTTAGCAGGGGCTCAGTGACACCCGTTCACTGA
The DNA here is from genome assembly GCA_964411445.1 of uncultured Pirellulaceae bacterium. Classification (GTDB taxonomy): domain Bacteria; phylum Planctomycetota; class Planctomycetia; order Pirellulales; family Pirellulaceae; genus Aureliella. Next base: position 21,544 of record CAYPLE010000034.1, on the reverse strand, counting down.
GTCCCTGATTTCGTTTAGACTCATCCAAGCCCGCTCCTGCCAAACGACAAGTTCGCTAGGTGACTTGAACATTTGCCCTGGACGCGATCCAGGCACTCTGACTCATCCGTTAGCTTCACACCGCTTGCCACCATGGCCCTAGCCTTCATCACCGGTAGCTCTTCAGGAATCGGCCGTGCAACTGCCCTCGCGCTTGCCGCGGCAGGATGGGATCTATACCTCCACGGAAACCGAAACCTCAACGGTCTGAGTGAAACTGCGTGCCAAGTGCGTCAAGCTGCCGATTGCACTGTTCGATGCTGCACCGCGGACCTGAGTTGCCCAAAGGCATGTCGTTCGATCGTTCAGGCGGCATTCAACTGTCCCGAACCTCCATCGGCTTGGATCAATCTTGCTGGCGCCGATGTACTGACTGGCCAAGCTGCCAATCTGAGCTTTGATGACAAGCTTGAAAGACTACTGCATGTCGACGTGCTTGGAACCATACGACTATGCCGACTGGTTGCCGACCACTGGTCAAACCAAGTGAGCGACTCAGCGGGACTTCTCCAGAAGCCTTGCATCATCAACGTTGGTTGGGATCAAGCAAAGCTAGGAATGGAAGGGGAGCCCGGCCAGATGTTTGGAACAACCAAAGCTGCCATCGAAGCCTTCACCCATTCTCTCGCTCTCAGTGTCGGCCCAGACATTCGAGTGAACTGCGTTGCTCCTGGATGGATTCAGACTAATTGGGGCGAGAACGACGCCAGCGACGCTTGGGTTCATCGCGCGACCTCAGAATCTTTGCTCAACCGATGGGGCAGGGCAGGGGACGTCGCCTCCGCTATCCGATGGCTGGTTTCGCCCGAAGCTGAATTCGTCAACGGCCAAACGTTGAACGTTAACGGCGGTCGCCGATATTTCACTGGCAATGCGTAGCCAGGATGCTCGCGCTCGAAATTGAGTTCCTCCATCCACCCGCCATTTTCTCGTCTTCAGAATATTTCACGGTTGAACCTCAGCGCATGTTCTGCTTGATCGCTTACGCTCGGCGGAAAAACTTCTGCTGTTGGCGACAAGACCGACTTACCGATTTTCACCGACCTCTGTCTGCAGCCTGAATTCCCACTGCATCGATGCCGGCTTTCCGTCAAAGCTTCCTTCGATTCGCGCCAGCAAACGGTTTCCACTACGATCATAAATAATCCGGTTTGGGAAATCGTGGGCACCGTTTTCAAAGACGGCTCGCTGATTCGGTTCATCGAACGACACAAGCGGAAAAGCAGTTGGCTCCCTTCCACCAGGACTCGCGAGAAGCTCAAGCGCACCCTCCGATTCAACCAACCGCATATACTCAAAGTTGGTTTTGCGGTTCTGACCGACAGTCCGATTGATGCCTAGCATCACGGATCCGCGCGGCACCATCCAAGTCTCATCGACGACAATTTGCGTTCCATTGGCATTGCCAGAAACGGATTGCCAATTGCCAGCAAGCCAATCAAACTGCTTGAGCTCATGCTTGCGCTGCAGTCCGGGCCAGGAGCTAGCGAAGACTCGCATCGCGTTCTTGCAATAGATTTTGTCCACAACACTTCGCTCTAGTGCAATACCCCGCACCGGATCGGCCAACTCTGGGACTTGAAACGTTTCTTGAGTGTTGAAATATTGCCAATCTCTGAGCCAACGTTGACGAACTGAAGTGTGTCGATCAACGCTTCTTCCAGGCTCAACTCCAACGTCTGTACCGTACAGAATCCGATCCTGGTACTTAATGAAGAAGTCCCGGACTTTCTCCACGTCCTGATTCGACTGGAATTGGATTTGCCCCATTCGCGCTGCGACACCAATGACAGCGTTGGGAAATCGGTCCAAGAAAGCCGACATTCGTTCGGTACTCCATTCCAAACTAGCAAGATGGCAGCCTACGAAGCTCAAATTTGGGTGCTTGGACAACATGCGGTCCCTGGCGGCAACTTGATGTTCGTAGCTTGGCATGCTGGGCTGCTGGTACATGTGGTATTGCGGGTGTTCTTTAAAGTAGCTTCGATCGTTCAACGTGGTCATCTCATCGATTGGCAGCCAACAGTTCTTCGGCTCGCCCAAGTGCCCTAGCAGGACTTTCCCTGCCGATTCGATATAGCCGATAACCGGGTCGAGCTTAGGGTCGTCAACCATAACCAATTGCCCAGCAGCATTTCGCAACTCCATCCCAACATTTTTCCAGATCTTGACGCCCACAGCCCCTTTGTCGAACTGACCGCGGAGATACTCGATCGTCTGATCTTGCCAATCTGCGTCATCCCAGTTCTCAAGCGGAAAAGAGCACACCGGTGCAACCCGATCGGGTGACTGTGCATACTGAATCCACATCGTCCGGTGTTCTTCTAAGTTCTCTTCGGCGGGGCCGGACCAGACCGCCATATTCACAAAGCGAAAATTGTCGCGAGCTGACAGCGCTACGAAAGCGGATTCTTCGGTATGAATATGCGCGTGCATGTCGATTTTCTCGACGGAGTCAAAATCCTCCATCGTGTACGATCCATTGTGACCGAATTCTTGCGCAACCGCCGCGAGGGCAGCAAGCAACACGAACGGCAATACGCAGATCAAGGGCAGGAGTCTTCGATGCATATGATGACGCGTCCAGATTAAAGATGCACAAAAAAGTTCTCTCGAAGCACAACCGGAATCACTCGATGAAACGCCCGGCTTCATCAACAACACCGGAAGCCACCAACGGACGTCATCTCATTGTAGAGCATACCCAAAGCGTGCGAGCTTCTTCGTTTTGGGCAATAGCCAATGTTCAAAGAACATGCATCACGTTACGCGATTTGTTTTCGAGCGACGTAGAGCATCATCACGATCAATGTCCAACTACCGACGAACGCGACCGTCATGATGTCCAGAAAGTGCTTGACGTCAACGATCAGCAGCAAGCCAGCAAAGGCCCCCAAGATAATCCCAACCACGGGAAACAAGAAAAAGTCCAAGCCACGCGAACGATAGACAAGTCCAGCCACAATGCCACTTAAAAGCCCCAGCAGGCCTGCGATCGCAGCACTGGCAAGCGTAACGCTCCAAGTCGCATACTCATTGGTGGCAAGAGTGCGTATGCAAGCAACGGCGATGGCACACAGCGTCATGATGTAGAACAACAATGCTACGCTTAGCGGGCTGCCTTCTGCATGCCGAGGCGGCAATTCGCTGATTTCGTACGCGGAATCCCGTGCGTCTTGCATAATTGCTCCGTGTTTATAGATCGGATTGCGGTTTGCTACCAATTCGACGTGTCGTACTGCAGGTTCTTGTCGGCCCGATTGCCGAAACGCTGCAGGACGGCTGGGTCAAGATTCTGGCTCAAAAACTTGACGGCCCCGTCCCCCAACAGGAAGTTCGCCCCACCGGTGTGATGGCTTGCAAATCCGCCGCACTGTGTACCGGGCACTCTCCCTGCTTTCTTGGGCAGGAACTCCGGCAAGTCAGCGATCATGAGCCACTGTTTTGGGGGTTGTGTACTCATTTGATAACCTGAAGCAGAAGCTTTGGGATCCGTTTCGCGAACGGCTTCTTCAGGCGAACTCTGGCCTTGATAGCCGTAGCTATAGGATCCATAGCCGTAACCGCCCCCATAGCCTTCGTCGCTACCAAAGCCCTCACTTCCATAACTTTCGTCGCCGTCTTCTGAATCGCCGTCTTCCGAATCGCCGTCTTCCGAATCGCCGTCTTCCGAATCGCCGTCCTCTGAATCGCCGTCTTCTTCCAAGCTAGCCTCCGTAACCGCGTCTTCATCGCCGGGTTCACCTCCCGGGGAATCTCCGGATTCGAGCTCGCCGTCACCTCCATTCGTCTCTGAACTTTCACTTTCACTTTCACTGCCGTAACTGCCTTCGCCGCCGTAGCCAACATACACATCGCCGCCAAACCCAGGCGGCAAGCCAGGAACACTTACAGAACCGAATAGATTGATTGAACTGCCACAGTTGCGAAGTGTGGCTCTGGTCCCACTACTCCAGCCCAAGTCTGTGTTAAGCCCTACAATTTCGCCTACAAACAGCGTATGCGACGTACCATCCAGGATCTCATCCAGCCTTACACTACTGTTCAGAAACAGCACGCCGTTGTTGTTGACATCAATGGGAACTTCGCGACTGTCATAGACGCCAGCGTAGCTAGATCGGATGCCGTCAGCCGCGTTGTCGGACGGGCAGCTAAGCACCCGCATTGGATACGACCTGACGGGAAAGTTCACCTTGTTGTAAATTGACTGGGAATGGTCCAATTTGTCGTAGGCAATGCGTTCGTCGAGCATTGGGAGAATCTGCACCGTCCAACTGTGGTGGAAACCATTGGGCAGATTGACGATCGGACCTGTCGCATTCACGGTTCCAGGGGGAAGGCATCGGTGCGCCATTTCATAACTGTGTAGCGCGACACCAATCTGCGCCAACTGGTTTGTGCATTGAATTCGTCGGGCTGCTTCGCGAGCCGCCTGTACCGCGGGCAACAACAAACCAACGAGAATTCCAATGATTGCAATCACCACCAGCAGCTCGACCAGCGTAAAAGCCAGTAATCGATGCTTCCGAACGAGTTTCATGGTCCAATTCCCTTTATCCAGTTTCATCGCGAGTGATGAATTTCTAGTCAGCCTTGCATTGTAATACGTTTGAACACTTCGTTGATTCAAGGACCGGTTTGTTCCCAGTCGTCTGATTGCCAAGTCACTGTCCAGGCACCGGAATCGTCGATCGTCTCAACAGCCTTAGTCTTGGAGTCAGCGTCAACGCTACCGGCCGACGGATCTCGGGCCCCAACGCGAACGGGATAGCGTACAACGATTCGGCAGCGGTTCAACTGAGACACTTCGTCGTCTCGCGGTGTAGGCATCGTCACTTGGGCCTGAGCAAACAGTTGGCCTCGCACCTCGATCATGAATTTTCGCTCGCCCCCCTGTTTGATATTGCCCGCCGCCAAGTCGCTTTCGACGCACTTCCTTACAAACATCAGCACCTCGCGAGCCTGCCGAAGCCCAGCACGCTGACTGTGGCTACGTCTTAGCACCACCAGAGTTTGAATCGATTGTGCGGTGATAATGCCCACGATTCCCAAAACGACCAAGACCACCACCAGCGAACTCGCCAAACGACGGCGTGCACTCTCGCTGGCTTGACCAAGCATTTCGCTTTGATTGGATTCTACGTTGAGCGTCATTGGACTGCCTCTAAAGCAAACTTCCACTCAATCGTTTGCAGTCCGTCTACTGAGGAATCAAACGATGCTTCCAGTATCTTCCCTCGCGGGCGTTTCCACTCAAAACTGGATCCATCTGGGAGTGGCCATGACTCGCTTCCTAAGATCTCGATCTTCCCTTTGGGAGAGTTGGCTTGCTCAGCCCCCTGGCGATATCGAATTCGATACAACTCTTGCTCACGGACTTCATAGCGAATCAGCGCCTCCTTCGCAGTGAAAATCAGGGCTCCATTCGTCACGACGCACTCAACGGCACTCGCACTGTCACGATACATCCGGTTGTAAACCTGGGCAAGCACTTCCGTCCGAGCCAAATAGTCGACGCAGCGATGATGGCTTTGATATGCCGAATTGAGAACCTGGCTACTGGCTGCAAATATCCCAGCAATCACAATCGCCAAACCAATCGTCTCCAGGAGTGTAAATCCGTTTCTATTTCGTCTGTTCACAGCCCGGACTCCACTGTTGAGGAGGCTGCATCCTGGTTGTCACCATCGCCCCGGTTTGCTTCGTCCAGGTTTGCTTC
>CAYPLE010000034.1:0-15686 GCA_964411445.1 uncultured Pirellulaceae bacterium | reverse complement strand
AGGCTGCATCCTGGTTGTCACCATCGCCCCGGTTTGCTTCGTCCAGGTTTGCTTCAACCAGGTTTGCTTCAACCAGCCCGTCACTCGGCGCGAGCACCCAAAACGTCACATCGACGGGTCGACACGGTTGCCCTTCGTATTGGCAGCGAAATTCTAGCGAGACTCGCTTCGCAATCTTTGGCGTCTGGACCACCGCAACGGCAGCCCCCCACTCGGCTGCTTCAATTCCATCGGACAATTCTTGCGGCACCTCGAGTCGCCCCAATATTTCTTCCTCAGTAATCTCGTCGTAAGGCCACGTCGAGACTTCTGCCCGCGCGTTCTCTACTTGCCAGCCGACTGCTTCGAACAACTGCAAACGCCTGACTCCCCGATTCATACTAGCAGAGAACCGACTGACGGTGACTGCTGCCGCTGCCAAGATTGCAAGCGCAACCAAGACTTCAGCAACCGAAAATGCCAGTCGACGATCTTGATACTTCATCACAACCAAGAATTTCTTGTTAAGCGATTTCGATGATCATTTGAGCTAAAAGCTGAATAAAACCGTAACTGACAGTTGCTACAACAGCCCCCAGCACGAAAGTAATGGCGATAAAGATGATTTGCACCACCAGATTGTAACGCCTCATCATGCGATCGACGCGCCAAACGGCGTACTGCCGTAAAGCCCAAATCGCGTCAGGTCCGTCAATAGTCACGCCGAATTGCTGTCGTTGACGATTGCTGATGAGCCTAGATTTGCGAAGCGCGTCGGGTAAGTCAGCCCCACCACTCAACAACTCGGCTGCTGCTCCGTATCGGCTCGCCAGAAATGGCAGCGGAAGAACCTCTGCAGTAGCCGCAAAAGCACTGGGAAGGTCCTTTTCTTCCTGACTTGTTCTAGCCAGTGCACTCAAACCGACGCATCGGAAATAATCACCCGCCAACAATCGGAACGGGAACGTCTCGAGCACACTGGGGAACAACCAAATCAGGACCACCGTAGCCGCTAACAACAAAAGGGCTAGCATTGTCACCGCGATCAGCGAGATAACCAAAACTGAACCTTCGTTGAGCAAAAAGCTAAACACGGGAGGCGGTTCGAGGCCAAACTCCTCGAACATTTCCTTGAATGTCGGAACAATAAAGGTGAAAACCATCGCGATGATTGGCAAGGCGCTGAATACCCAACCGAAAACGGCGAACCGACCAACGATTCGCTCGACCTCAGACTCCAAACGCAACGGTGAAATGCTCTCAGCATCCTCCCTATCTGCCGCTTCAACAGCGCGGTTGCCATATCGATCCAGCAGGCGCAACACGAGAACCTCCGCGGCGCTGCGTCCCACGCGACTCAGCTCGAGTGCTCGCCCCCAGGATACCCCCGCAAGCGAGTGTCGTTCGATACGCCGCGACAGCCTGGGCAACTGGCCAATGGATTCATCTGCAAAGAAACTCAACAGAAGCGAGCGGTTTTCTGCGCCTTCAGTCCCGACTGCCGAATGAAACACCACATTACGTTCCAGTCGCCTACGTTTACGCCAGAGCATCAGCCCAAGAACAATGACAATTGCCAGCCAAATCACGCCCAACTCGCTGCGAAACCCAATGGCTAGAAAGGCAAACCAAAACAGCAACACGGTCACCGCTCGGACAATTGCCCCCAGCAACGTTCGATGCACGCTGTCGGTACTCGCATCTGACAACCGCATGGCAACAAACATGCTAATTGCGAAAGGAAAAAGTACGTACCAGTTGGACCAATACAGATGCATCGTCTACCTAAGCCAATGAAGTGATCATTTGTACGAGGGGCTGGAGAATGAGAGCGTAAGAGAAAAGAGAGGACAGAATTAAGGTGCCGACGATCAGCACGGCAAACAGAGGTAAAATTGCAACCAGAGTTTGACAACGCTCCGTGGTGATCCGACGAAGTATCGCGGAGCTTCGCTCCAACTTGGTTTCCATGGGAGTGTTCGATTCCGCATCAAGCTGCCTGACGATGGGGCGAGTCAGTCGATCGGCGAAAAGCGATTTTGCGAGGGCTTGCCCCAACGGCATGCCCTCGCCCACTTGCCGAGCTACGCGGCGAGCAACAACGGCTTGACCGCTGGCCAGCATGCTTCCAGCTACAGCCTCAGTCGCTCCCACCGTATCCATGCCTCGTGCAAAGAACATTTGATACCGCTGGAGCAATTCCTCGAGAGCAATCCAGCGAATCGGTTTGCCAATCACAATGATGCCGCCGACAACCGAAATCCATGCCCAGGGCGGGCCGACGAAGCGAACGGTGATCAGAACCAAACCAAACCAAAACGATGCAATAGCCAATCCCCAAATCGCATGCGTCTGATCCCGCAACCGCGCCTGAAGCGTAGCAAACCCCTCCAATCCAAAGTCTTCGATCCACTCGAGCGAAATGAAACCTTGGACACAGTAGTCGAATAGAAGAGAAACCAGCAACGCGATGACAAATAGGCTGATCGGGTAGACGATCGAGACAGTGAATTCGCGCCAAGCGGCACGGGCGCGATGGCCCACTCGGATGGCTTCGTGAGTCAACCCAACAGGATCGTCTGTCTTGAGCGCCTGAGAAAACAGTTGTTGCATATCGGGCGGAGTCAAAGAGCTGGCTTGCTGCAGGGCTTCTTCTAGATGCGTGCCACTCTTTAGCCGCTCGGCAACCTGCTTAAGCGCCGGACGCCAACGCCCCGGTGCAACCTGTGCCGCAAGCTCTAATCTCAAGCCATCGACAACATTGCCGCCAACAACCTCAGTTGTTAAAGGGGCTGAACTGTCAGACAACACTGCTTTCCTTCAATTTACGCGGTGCGGCAAACCTGGCACAACAAAATCCGATAAGATTATCATTTGCACAGTCGCAAAGTTTAACATTTATGTGTTCGACGTGTTGATCGCCAGTTCCTATTCTTCGCAATTGCTGAACATCCATAGCGGCCTCTTTGGCCCATAATTCCAAGCATGACAACTGAAACTTGGTCTCTCCCGACTCTCTTTGATGGCTTGGCCGCAGACCGCGATGACTATGCGAAATCGGTGGTTGATCGACTATTGAAAGCGGCCGTTCATGCGGGCGCCAGCGACATTCATCTTTCCGAGAAAATCACCGCCCAAGGCCGCTCGGTCGCGATTCGGCTTCGAGTCCACGGGGAACTGCGTTCGCTGCCAGATATCGGAGACGGTAGCCAAACTCGAATCATGAACCGAGTCAAAGCGTTGGCGCGATTGGTTACTTATCGCCACGATCTACCGCAAGAAGGGCGCTTTGAGTACGACCAGTATCAGATTCGTGTTGGCACGCTGCCGACACTGCACGGAGAACGGGGCGTGATTCGCCTTCAGCTTCCGGAAGCTGATTCCATGCAGATTGATGCACTTGGATTAACTGCCAATGCCACTGCAACCTTGCGAACAGCCCTTGCCGCTCGTTCAGGCGTCGTGGTTATCAGCGGCCCGGCTGGCACAGGAAAATCCACAACTGCGTATGCGTGCATCCGCGAGGTTCTCGCGCAGTCACGCGACCGGTCGGTTGTTAGCCTAGAAGATCCAGTGGAGTGCTCACTCGATCAAGTGGACCAATCGCAGATCAATTCCGAAGCCGGCTACAATTGGGAACTGGGGCTGCAGAGTGTTTTGCGACAAGACCCCGAAGTCCTACTGATTGGGGAAATACGCGACGAAACGGCGGCGCAAGTCGTCTTCAAAGCAGCTACCACGGGGCAGCTTGTCATCACTACTCTGCACGCTCGCAGTGCCGCCGATGCACTTTGCCGACTGGTAGAGATGAACGTTCCGGTGCATCAGATTCGAAGCTGCCTTCTGTTCCTAAACTGCCAAAGGCTTCTGCCACAGAACTGCGACTGCTCCCAAGACAGCACATGCAAAAAATGTCGCGGCTTGGGCATTGTTGGCCGGACTTTGTCCGCCGAAACGCTCCCCGAACTGAATGGAACACTCGCACAGCACATTCAATCCTCGCCCGATGTTGCCAAAATTCACGAAGCCGCGCTGGCCGCTGGCATGCAATCCCTCAGCGAGCAAGCCAACCAACGCGTCTCATCTGCTCTTGATACCCCAAACACTTAGCCTCATCGATTTACAATGCGTCAGCCTAACCTGTCACTGAAACAGCAAATCGGAGTTTGCCAGCACGTCTGCCGACTCGTCAAAGCGAAGCTTCCGATACCAGGTGAACTACAAAAGCTTGCGACGGAATCGGGTGGAATCATCGCGCCGCCAGCACAGAGTGCCAGCAAGATCGTTGGCGATCAACTGGAGTCCGGTAAATCCTTAATCGATGCCCTCACAAACGATGATGTGTACCACTCTCGCAGTTTGGCAGCGTGTATTGAAGCAGGAGAAAACACCAAGCAGCTTGACCGAACGCTCCAATCATGGACCAACCTCCACATTCGCAACGCGACCAACAAGCAGTCATTCCGCAACGCAATGCTCTACCCGCTTACGCTCGTGTGCTTGGCCTGCACTGTACTTGCACTGTTAATATGGAAGTTGATTCCTGATTATCAGAAAACATACTATTTGTTCGAACAGGAAATGCCAGTTTGGTTACAGTGGCTCGCGGCGGTCCGCGAGAATTTCGTTTGGGTTGTGCTGGCCATTTTCATCGGCATCACGTTGCCAACGTTCGTCTTCCTGCTCCGCAAACGTGGAACGGACGCATTGGGTCTGCCGACCGACCCCATAGCGAGAGATCGCCAACATGCTCTGGGCTGCGAGATAGCAGCCTTGATGCTGGAACATCGAGCGACCTTAACAGACGTTTGCCGCCTGAGTTCACAAGCAACCGGCGTCAACCGCAGGGTCACCGACGGTGCTTTTGAGCAGATATCGAAGCAGCAGAAGATTGAGGGAATCAGCGGGGATGCCTCAGCATTGTTGGCCAGCATTTACATCGACGCGATCCAGCCCAAAGACGCTCAGTTGGCATTCCAGGACCTCGCCAGCAACTTGCGTTCGAGAGCCGACGACGCTGCCCTACGCAAAACGCGTTGGTTGCCCATGTTGGTCGCACTCAGCGTGGGTGGAGTGACACTGATCACCTACGCCTTTCTCATCTACCTGCCCTGGATTCTCCTCATGCAGAAAATCGGCTCACCAGAAAACTTGAACATGGACTTCTAGATCGCTTCAAGCCGGTGTAGCCTCCATGCGTCTATTTGTGTTGGCGTTTCATTGGGGCAACCTGCACGCCAAAGCGGGGGTTTGCAATTGTTAAGAAGCCTCACCAGCCCCGGTTTGCTCACCAGCAGAATTTGCTGCTTCTGGCGCGGGAGCTTTTGGCGATCCTTCTTCAGAAGCCTCTTCTTGGCTGCTGCCTGGGCGCTCAGGTCGCCCACTACCTGTTCCTCCGCGGCTTGCACGGCGGCTGGCAATACGAGCGAAAAACTCTTCTTTAGTGATCGCACCATCACCGTCGGCGTCAATTTCACTCACACGATCCTTCATTCGCTCACTGATCTCCGCTCCTTCGACGATGCCGTTACCATCAGCATCAATACGCGCCCAAATCGCCTCTGGGTCTGCGCCGCCGCGCCGGCCACCTTGACCTCCACCGCCACTCCGGCCTTCTCCGGCGCCATCGTAGCCTCCATCTCCCTCGATTGTCGATTCGTCGTCGGGAGCTTCAGCAACGGGGCTCACCCCTTTGATGAACATCGCCTGGGCCATCAACCAGGGACCACAGAAGTAGATAGCCACTCCCACGCTTATTGCAATAACGAGAAAAGGAACCGAAACAAGGGACCTTTTCTCAACAGACACATCGCCCGCGCTGTCTGGGGCATCAGATTCAGTCTTCATGGCTTCAACCACAGAGGTTAAGGGAATTCTATAATCGACCGTTGCGGCAGCCTAACACATCAAACTTACCAATTGTTGTAGATAGACGGAAAGCGAACCTCGGCTGAACGGAGTTCAGCGCCAGCTTAGACGCTGGCGGCAAAATTGCGGATGTCGGCTTCGAGGGCTTTCATGCGCTCCTGCAGCTTGGCCTTGGCAGCGGGCAGGTCTTGGCTATCGGCGGGCGAGCAACTGGTGAACATGTAGAATTTCACTTTTGGCTCGGTGCCGGATGGGCGAACGGCGAAGTAATTGCCGTCGAGGGCTAGATCCAGCATGACCATGTTGGCCGCAGGTGCATCGAGTGGTTGTTTCGTGCCGTCAGCTAGTAAGGTGGTCAAGCTTTGATAGTCGCGAACGCCAGCAACATCGATACCGCCCAATTGCTTTGGCGGAGCGGTGCGGAAGGCCTGCATCAGCTTCTGCATTTGAGCCATGCCTTCGCTGCCTTCCATCTGCACGTTCACCAACGTCTCTTGGTGGCAGCCGTGCTGGAGCATCAGCTCGTCCAGCCGTTGATGAATCGTCTTGCCTTCGCTCTTGAGCTGGGCAACCAGTTGACTCATTAGTAAACAGGCCACTGCACCGTCTTTGTCGCGGGCGTACTGCCCGATCACGTAGCCGTGGGATTCTTCGGTGCCGAAGACAAAGTCGTCCGGTCCGCGCTCGTCCATCTTGCCTGCAATCCACTTGAATCCAACATGAAGATTCGACTCGCAGTCGACACCATGCGATTCGGCAATTTTCCGCGTTAGCTCGCTTGTCACCAGCGTCTTCACGATATAAGCAGTATCGCTCAGCAGCCCAAGCGTCTTCATCTTTCCGCAGACGTAGTCCGTTAGAAGTGCGCCGATTTGGTTGCCGGTGATCGTTGCCCACGGCCCAGTTGTATCGGGTGTCAAAGGAGCGGCAACGCCCAGGCGGTCACAGTCGGGATCAGTGGCAAGGATAGCGTCCGTGCCATTCGTTTTGGCCAGATCGATCATCGCGTCAAAGACTGCGGAATTCTCTGGGTTGCTGACGTGCCCGGGAACATTCGGAAAATCACCACTAGGCTCGGAGTGTGGCTCGAAGACCGTTACATCTGCGAAGCCCGCTTTTTCGAGCACGGGCATCGTGGCGAATGAGCCGACACCATGTAGCGGTGAGAAGATAATCTTGGCGTCGCGAGGGCCTTCCCACGAGTACTTGAGCACTTCGGCCAAGAACGCCTCGTCGATCTCCCGCGTGCAAATCTCAACCTTGCCAGCCGCTAACGCTTCGTCAAAATCTACTTTGGTTATTTCATCAGTGTTCATCACATTGTCAATAATCGCCTTGTCGTGCGGCGGAAGCACTTGACCACCCGTCGACCAATAGACCTTCACAGCATTGTCGCTCGGCGGATTATGACTGGCCGTAACCATAATGCCACAGTCGCAGCCCTTGTGACGTACGGCGTAAGACAATTGTGGCGTCGCGCGATACTCGTCCAGGAAGTAAACCTTGAAACCGTTGCCGACCATGATCGACGCACATAGTTCCGCGAATTCGCGCGATCGATGCCGCGTGTCGTAGGCGATTGCACACGATAGTTCTTTGCCAGCCATTTCGGGCAGACTATTAATATGTGTGGCCAGCCCTTGAGCGCTTTCGCCGATCGTGCGTTCGTTGATGGCATTGGAGCCGAATTGGTACATCCTGCCTCGACGACCGCCGGTTCCAAAGGGGATCACCGTCCAGAATACGTCATCAAGTTTTTGCCATTTGCCGTCCGAAATGTGCTCGACGATTGCATCGCGATACGGGGCATAACGTTCCTCGGTGAGCCATTGCTTGAGGTTCTCAAGCGCGGCTGGCGTGATTTTTCCCGAAGATGCCGCTTCTGTAGCGGCCCCAATTGCGGATTCCAAGGTCATGAGATTTCGGCCCAGATAGACGTTCTGTTGCTTCACGCACCCGGCTCGCCCCCAAGTGCTTAATGCCGAGATTGTACGCCTTATCGTTTACTTCTACCAGCTACCAGCATGCCGACACCGAAGCTGGTGCATCCGCCCTATTATTACTAGAAAGTGGCCGAATCTTGCTTTAACAAATCCTATCGTAGAGCGATCGGGCGGCTATCAAGATCGGGCGACTGTATGGTGGCTAGCAAGGCGGCTTATAGACGGGCGGTGTTGGCGGTGGGGGGATTGCCGAGCATCTCGAAGAGGCGGGTCTTGGGTAAAGAACGGGAAAAGTCGCCAGATAATGAAGCGTACTTGAGAAGTGCGTCGCTCTCACTCATCGCAACAATTTGCACAGAGTCTCCGCGTTTTTCACGTAGCTCGCGAGCGACTGCGAATCCGTCCTTGCCTTGCATGTTGAGATCGACGAGCACTTCGGGGTAGTTTTCCCCAAGGGCTCGCGCGACACCGTCAAGCGGCCCAGCGTAGGAGGCTTGCAATCCGAGATTGTGAAGCCGCTGAACGACTGTCGCGCCAACGTATTCCAGATCGTCGATCACCAATACTGGCCCAGCAAAATTGAGCGCCGGCTCGTGCTGCCTCCCGGTCGGCCCGCCCATCGCCCCAGCAAAATCGGGGCGCATCCCTGGACGGGACACGTGTGGTGAGGCTCCCCAATGATCCGCTTGAGCCACGTCGCCAACAGCATGCTTGGTCGAACTGTCACCATTTCCATCTGCGTCAACCGTTTCGCGAGCCCGCTCACCATTGCCCGCTTGCTCGCCGTCGGCATGGACTGTCTTTCCGATTTCGACGAATGCCTCCATTGGCAACTCAACGATGAACCTGGAGCCCACGCCCAGCTTACTTTCGACTCGTAAGCTGCCGCCAAGTCGCCGCGCGAGCGTTGAACAAATCGCTAGCCCTAGCCCCAGACCGTCTTTGCGACTCTCCCTATCTCCGGCTTGATAAAAAGCATTGAAGATCGAGTCGAGTTCCGATTCCGGCATGCCGGGCCCCGAATCCTCCACGGCAAAGATGGGCAATCCCGCCTCGACGCCATATGACAACTTGATGCGTCCCTCAGGGCAGTGCTTGAAAGCGTTATCCAGCAAGTTTCGTAAGATCTCCTTCACCGCATGCGGGTCCGTGTAAAGCGTTCCAGGCGCGTCGCTAGAAAGATCCACTTCGACTTCGCCAGCAATCTTCCGGCGAATAAACTTGCTCTCTCCTTGGAGGTCCGACATAAGCTGCTCTACGGCGACGAAACGATTCTCAACCTCTTTCATCTTGCGCACTTTGGAGTAACTCAACAACTGCTTCGAAAGATAGTCCATGCTCTCTGCAGATCCGTTGAGCAGCGGGGCCGCTTCTGCAGCAACCAAGTCACCGCTCTTGAGCATTTCGGTGCAGGCAAATACTACGTTGAGAGGATTTTTCAGATCGTGGCAAACTCTCAACAGCAATCGCTCGCGTTCCAGCGACGATTCCTCAGCCAAAGACCGCCGCGCTTTCTCGACTCGAATTGTCTCCTCTTCTGCACGGCGTCGGGCCAGGCGAGAACGTCGTGAGGCGTGTGCTGAATAAACTGTCACGCCGAGTCCCAGCAGCAGCAAACAGGCCGCGCCCCAGCGAACAATCTGCCAACGCCACAGCGGCAAATAGACTCGCACGGGCAGTTCGATCACAGGCGAGAAATTGTGGCTATGATCAAAGGCTTGCACCTCAACGCCCGACGTCCCTGCTTCCTCGAACGTCATCTCCAATACGCGTTGGTCGGCCGCGAGATAGTCCCATTTCTCCTGCCCAGTTCTTCGGTAGCGAAAGCCCGCATGTGCAAACGGACTAGCAACGCTCAACTCGGCGCGAAACGGCACATCGCGCTCAATAGCAGGCACTGCAATCGGGTTGGCAGTGACTTCCGGTGGGGACGCACTTTCTCCCTGTGGCAAAATGCTTTGTCCCGCCGCGAGTTGCGACCAGCCGTTGCCTGTGTTGATGCGGTCTACAAAGCACCGCACTTGTCGGTGTGAACGCTGGACTTTGATATACCAGTCATCCGTGGTCAACCAGTAGCCACCGGACGGATCGGGTTCGATATCCCACACGGTCGACGTTTGTAATTGTTCGCCAATATCGATACGCGCCCACACGTCGTCTTCGAATATGTAGGCCCCCATGTTGCGGACGGAAACAAAAACTGTCTTGCCGTCTCGAATTTGTTCGATGTCCTGAATGAAAGCGGACGAACCGAACGGAGTCGGCATCTCCCTACACGCACCGGATGGATCGCAAAAGTAAAGTCCTTGTGTGGTTCCGACGAAGACGACAGCCTGATCACCGACGCGTCCGTTTGCAATTTGAGTGATCCGGCGAGTCTTGGTTTGCCCCGGCACCTGGATCCAGTTGTCGGGATTGCTGGAGTCCGCAAGCCGGCAGATCCTTCCGTCGTAGCCGCCAATCCATACTTCACCATCGGCTAACACGTCAACGGCAGAGAGTGAAAAAGGGGCATCCTCGGCCTGATGCGACTCCAACCGTGCTTCGTCAATCTCGAGCTCGAATAACCCTCGACTGGTGGCCAACAGCCCAGTCCCATCGTCGCGCATTGCGCAGTCGGCCATCGTTAGATACTCTGCCTTCACCGGCAAATTGACGCGTTTCAGATCGTCTTCTTGGACGTAGTATGTGTAGTAAAAAGGTTGACTATTGACGTCGCCACGCGCGTACGCCAACAACGAAGGCAAACGCAGGATGTGGTCGGCGTCGAAAAAGTAGCCGATCTTGGAAATCGAGCCCGTTAGACTCTTCGCCTGAGCGCCGTCCCACCGGTGCAACTGCATCTGCTCTCCCGAAAAAAGCACTCCGTGCCGCGACGTCTCCACTCGCGTTTTCGCGTTGGAAATCAATCCTTCAGTCGGACCTATCGTTTGCACGGGCGTGCTTTCAACACCTAGGATCCGGCCGCCGACCGTCCCCACTAGCAACCCATCGTTCTCCCAAGCGGCAGAGCTCTCCCAGGCGTCACCAAGTGTTACAGCGTGGATCTGCCCGCTTTGCACGTGAGAGACGCGTTGTGTCGTGCAGATCCATGCATCCTTTCCAGGCATGAGTTCGCCTGGCAAGTGAGAGCGTGGCGAGTGCGAGAGCGATTGCCACTCGCCGGCGTCATCCATAACAGCGAAGGTCTGCCAGCCCAGCACCATCATGCGACCGTAAGCGGTAAAGCTGATACCACGCAGCCCCGAGGCTGGCATTGGATATTGCTTGAATTTGCCGCTGAGCGGATCGGGCCGATGGTAGATGGAGAACGCATCGCCGTACGCCAAACCATGAGGTCCGACATACATTGCGAAGACCAAGCCATCTTGGACGGCAATTTCGGCCGCCTCGCGCATGTCGGGATCGATACAAAAAATACGCGTTGATGTAAGCGCATCGGGAGCCGCATCTTCAGGCGTTTTGCCCTCAACGCCACCGGCCCTAACGTACACGGAACTCCCGTAGACCGAAAACTCATCCTTCGGCCGGACGTAAATCCCACTCGGCGCCTCAATCGCTTCGAAGCCCTCCAGCGTCTCCATAGCACCAAACTGCATCTTTGCGTCATCGGTAAAGATCAGCAATCCATGATTTTCAGTGTGCAAATACAACTGACCATCACGCGCAATTGCAACACTGGTAATCGTGACGTCATCGGGCAGATCGGTCGTCCCCTCGTACAGCCGAACGGTTCTCCCAGCCAAGATGCGCAGCCGGTTGAGCGAGCCCTTTTCGACAAAGTAAACCTCACCGGTTTGCGGCGCGTAGGCGACTGCTGAAATTGGGTGCGATGTCGTATAGTCGGGCGGAAGTAGGTCAGCGACATTGAAGAGCCTCGGACTGGATGTCACCGCCGTAAACTGCCGCTCGCCGTCAGCATCAGTGGACCAGTAGACGGGCAACTGCCCCGTGCCATCAAACGCGCCCACTTGCACTTCGTAAGGCACGTAGCGATACGACAGTCGCCCAAGTGCATCGCTAATCGCCGAACCGACAACATTGCCACTCGCTAAATCACGCAGTTGCACCAGCACGCCCGCGTTGGCTGTAACTTGGTTTGTGTAAGTGGCAATACCGTTCCACGTTCGACCACTGGCAACGCCGATGCCAAAGTCGCCGCCGCCATTGCGGGCTTCGATCAACAAGCTCTTAGGTTCTCCAGCTTGTAAATCGATCTCGAACTTGGCAGTATCCAGGTTGTACCAACCGTTGCTGGTGTCCGCGACCAATTCACCGTCGACCCAGACTTTGGATGCATCGTCGGCACCGTGAGAGAACTTGCGAGACTCGGACTTGCTGGCAACCACATTGCAAAACGCGTAGACAATCGCCTCATTCCCGCCCGCGTTTTGCATCTTGCAGAACTGATCCAAAGCCACGTAAGCAAATTCTCGTGGGTTGGCCCGCGTCCATTTTCGCCGCGTACCGTCTGAGAAAACCACTTCTTTTCCAACTTGGACTTCTCCCAGGAATTCCACGGGATTGCTGGGTTTTGACTTGACCGACACCGGCCCCAACAACAACCACTCTTCGACCACGGAAGAACGGAATCGAAAAGTAGGAATGGAGTCGTCCTGACCAACCGGCTCTCCAAGCTCCCCAGGTCCGCCAGGCTCTCCAGCTCGATCCTGACCTGCACCGGCCAAGCCAATCTGGCTGCCATAGAAGAAGAGAAAAAGGGGCAATGCGACTGTCAAACAACTGGAACGATTCATTTCTGCCAGACTGGAAAGCGCAAGAAAAGAGTGTTTCGCTCCAACCATTTTAGCGTCTGGTCGTCACCTAGATTGCGGGTTCCCGGAAGCGGGTCTTTCGGCCCCAGCGGCGCCGGCCACAAGGGCAACCATGCACCCCGTAACCCCTGTCCTCCACAACTACAGCCTCCCTAGACACGCGTTTTGGCGAACCTCCGCCATTTTGTTTTGGGCGGGAAAAGTCAGAGTTACAGATTCAGGAAAGCCGACCGCTGGCGAGCGCTCTAGCCAACGGCTGCTCACCATCCAGCCACGCACCGAAGCTACTCGTTACCTGCCCAAGTCCGCGTCAGCACTCGGCGCCGCCAAATCCGAAATCCCAGCGGAAATCTCAGCGGAACGTTGCCGGGCGTGGGACAGGTCACGCAGAGTGCGGGGGTCGCCCGGTGATTCCAAGTTTGCTTTTTCCAGTAACTCGACGGCTTGTTGAACCAATGCAGCCGCATCGTGCGACTCCCCCAGATGCACTGCAATGTCAGCCCGCGCGACGAAGACAGCCGCCAAACTCCACACTGTTTGTTCGATCACATCCCGTCCGTTGCACAACTGCTGGCCAAGGGGAATAGCTGCAGAAAAGTGCTCAACCGCTTCGGCATCCTGGTCGGCGGCGACCAACAATTCGCCCAGTCGCACGAGGCTGAAGAATCGATTGCGGACGGCTGTATGGTCCTTGCCGCTGGGTAGCATCTTAACCACCTTTTCAGGCAACGCAGCAGTGAGCGTATCGTGCAGCGTTTCTGCCCAAGGGTCGTGCACTGCAATTTCTGTGATGACCCCACACGCCTCGCGTTGTGCAGCAATTGCCTCGTTCAACTTGCCGAGTTGCTCGTACCCGCTGCTTAGTCGGATCATTACGTTGTAAAGGCGATGTTTGAAGTCGAGCTGAAAAGCTGGCCCCTGACACTTCTCTTGACAGAGCGCTTTGATGTCTTCTAGCTCTGCTATTTGCCGGGCGTTGACACCCTGCCTCAATTCCAACGCAGCCAGGTTGATACGATTGTCGACGATTTCCAAGTAAGCGACCGGTTCGCCCGGATGTTGATCGAGGAACTGCTTGAGAATAGAAATTGCCTTGCGGAACATTTTTTCAGCGAAACCGTCACTATCACTCGGTGACGTCGGGGAACCCAGCAGCGATTTTTCGAGCAACGCAATATCGGTCACTTCGGCCGACATGCCCGTCTCTAAGACCAACTCACCGATCCTTCTGTAAGTGCGAGCCGTCTCGATGGAAACGCCCGCAAGCACGGCATTCGTGTTTTCTTGCAAACCATCCAATGCTGTCGTGAGCAGGCGCTGTCGCATTTGCGCGCTGCCCGGATGCTTTGCCAATTCCTTAGTCACCACCTCGACGACAGTGACCAGAGTTTCGATTGCCTGCCTATGGCGTTGCTGTGCATTCTGTTCACTTCGACGCGCGTACTCTGCAGCAGCCTCAGCGGCCAGTGCATTTTGTTCCGCCTCGATAGCATTTTGTTCCGCAACCTTCGAATTGCGTTGGGCTTCCTGACGAGCGTCAACTTCGCGTTTGTTCGCGGCAGACAGCGCATTAGCAACCGCTAGCGAAGCGAAGGTGGTACCAGCCAGGATAAGAACAATGGCGGTAATGGCGACCGCAGCGGCCGGGCGTCGTTCGCTCCAGCGAACCAGACGCACCCACAGTGCTGGCTGTCGTGCTCGAATGGGTTTGCCGTCCAAATAGCGTTCCAGGTCGACCGCAAATTCTTCGGCAGTCTGGTATCGATCGGATTGTCGCCTTGAAATTGCTTTGAGGCAAATCGTATCCAGGTCGCGATCAATCGCCTCATTGAGCTGGCTTGGTCGGCGCGGCTCGTCATGCGTCGCTTGCCAAAGCACCATGCGAACGGAACCTTCAAACGGCGGTACACTTGCAAGCGTTTTGTACAATACGCAGCCAAGCGCATAAACATCGCTCCGAGCATCAACATGCTCCGGGCTTTCGATTTGTTCCGGACTCATATAGGCCGGCGTGCCGAGCAGATTTTCCGCTCGTGTGAGGTCTTCAACGGCCCCTTCGTCACGCACTAGCCCCAAATCACCGATAACAACCCGCAATCGACCATCAGAGTGTTCATCCAATAGAAGATTCTGAGGCTTAACGTCGCGATGCACCAATCCGTGCTTATGCAATGCGTGTAACCCGTGAGCTGCTTCTGCAATCAATCGCAGGCTATCGCGAAGACTGAGTTTGTCCGTCCGCAGCAGATCGTCGTACGTTTGCCGGCTGAGCAGTTCCATCACCAAAACAGTGGGTTGTCCATTGCCGGCGACAAAATCGATGACCTTCACAACGGCAGGATGCCGCACTTTTTTGGCGGCGAGCGCCTCGCGCTTGAGCCGCTGTAGGGCGGATGTGTGCGTATTGAGCCAAGGGTGAAGGATCTTGAGCGCAACGGACTGATTGCGACTGGAATCCCACCCAGAATAAAGTGCCCCAGTGCTGCCCTCGGCGATCAACTCGCCGACTTCGTAACACCCGATGACCTCCGGGATTTGCGAAGGTTGCTCAGCCCGGACGCGATCATTGGAATCGAGAGGAATTATTTCACCAGAGCAGTTCGTCGAATCGGCCGCGGCCGGGTATGTCGCCGCGCTGCCAGTCACTGCGGTAGAAATTCGCCCAGCATCCCTTCCGTCGCGCTGCGCATGCTCCGGTGAGTCAACGACCGGTAAATCGACGACCGTGCGTTCGGCGACACATAGCGACTGCATGACCTGGTTGAGTCGGCTCGATGGCTTGTGCGACTCGGTGCTATGAAGCAGGGCGGTTTGCGGCAACTGGGTGAGGGCGTCGAGTCGGTCTTGGCAAGCGGCGCAGTCCGCAACATGCGACTCAATCGCAGACATCCCCGGCGACGTTTCGTTACCAGCGAGTAACGATGTTAATTCTTTTTCACTCGGACATTCACCCACCAGTCCGTCGCCCTCTGCAAAAGTCGCGTTTTTTACCACCCACTTTAAGTATTAACGACTGGCAGAGCAGGTTTCTAACGCCCCACCCCCTAAAATTCTCAAAGTTGGTGAAATCGCGACGCGATACTCGGGTTCTACGGATGGATACGGGGCTGGCAAATCCACT
>CAYPLE010000033.1:40712-50687 GCA_964411445.1 uncultured Pirellulaceae bacterium | reverse complement strand
AGGGTGTGGGCGTAGTGGGGCATGGGATGAAGCTGAGAAGGGGCGATTTAGGACAGACAATATAGCATGTCTGCCCAATATGATGTCAAGTAGGTGTTCTGAAGAAATGGTGCGAAGAAATGTTCATTGCACGCCGCGGAGATAAACGAACAGTGTGAATGCGCGTTCGGGCTGAAAAAGAAGAGACTTGGAAGTCAGGTTCCGAGGGATGTTCAAGAAAAGATGTTCAAGAAAAGATGTTCAGTCGTCGTCCTGGTGGGATGATTCCCGCTGATTGGGCGAGCGATGAAAGTTGAGAGAAAGCAGCCGCGCCAGTCTCGCCAAGAGAAAGTGTCCAGTCGTTTACATAGAGATCGACGTGTTGCATCAGAACATCGTCGTCAAATTCTTGGGCAGCACTGCGCATCGTCGGCAATGCATCCTCAGGTGAAGACTTTGCAAGCAGAAGCGACTGTGAAATGCACTCTTGCACTTGGGCGATGATTTTCGTAGGCAAACGCGTTGAGGCAACAATTCCGCCCAAGGGAAGTGGGCAGTCGGTTTGTTTCTCCCAGCGGGCTCCAAGATCTTCGACCAAGTAAAGGCCTTGCTGTTCCCAAGTAAACCGCCCTTCGTGAATGCAAACACCAAAATCTGCTGTCTGGTTTTGCAGGCGAGGCATGATGTCCGAAAATACCGTTTGTTCAAGTCGCGTCGTGCTGGCATAAAACAGTCGCATTAACAGCGACGCCGTTGTATGCTCGCCAGGACAGAGCGTCAACTGCGAAGGGGTATTTGGCAGTGTGTCAGCTTGGCTTGCCAGCAGCAGAGGGCCAACGCCAAAACCAAGTGCCGAGCCAGACGGCAAGACGGTAATGCGATCATTGGCCAACAACGCAGCATGAAAACTGACTTTGGCGACATCAAAGCGGTTCGTGAGCAGGCCCTCGTTCAGTTGTTCGATGTCCAGCAATTCGAAAGCAAATTCCAAGTCGCCTGTGTCGACTTGGCCGCTCAACAAGCCATGGAATGCAAAGGTGTCGTTCGGGCAGGTAGAAATGCCAATTCGAATCTTCATTACTGGTGCTTGCCGTTCTTGTGGACGCCGGAACTGCCAATCGTGGCCAAGGTCGCTACACCAGGGTGAGCGCGTGGTGCAACGCAGATGCAGAATGTAGTGCAGTCGCAATTTGCCAATTGCCCTTGTCTCGGTCACCGGCGACGTTCGAAATGCCTCGGATGGCCGTTAGTGGAACGCTGTGCAGTCCGCACGCTGCTGCAACGCCAAAGGCTTCCATGTCTTCGGCCCAGGCATTGGGGTATCGAGTGCGGCGCGATTGTGCCTCGCCCAGACTGCTCGACGCGGCGCACACTGTGAGTAGTTCACCAGCGAGTGAGTCAGCATCGAACGTATCTTGGCATAGCTGTAGCTGGTCGTCGATGGAAAACGCTTCGGGCAATTGCGGCTTTGCCGAATCGTTGTCGCTTTGATTCCACTGGGCAAAGCCAATTTTGCTGGACGGTACGAATTTGCCGCCTTCGCCGATGCCGATTCCGTCGCAGCGAACCAGCGTGAACGCGTAGGCTTTTCCAACGGTGGCGCCGGGGTGTAGGCCGCCAGCTATTCCGAGCAGGATGACTTTCGAAGGGCGGTAGTGCGCGATGAGTTGCGCTGTGCGAGCCGCAGCCACAATTGGACCAAAGCCACACAGTTCGCATGCGGTGTGGTCGCCGGTTGCGTCAGTGATGGTAGCTGGCAACTGTCGACGTTCCAGCTCGGTCGGTACTAAGGTCAAGGTGAAGCCCATGCTTGGTCGATGGCTGTTAGGTGGAAGTCGATGGTTGTTAGGTTAAATATCGGCGGTTTGGGCTTGGGGCCGTAAGGCTTGGGTTCCACGAGGTGGTGGCTTCCAACCGCCAAGAATCGCACGGTTGGCTTCCAGCGGGAAGGTGGGCAGTCGTCAACGTGCGGCTATGAAGCTGCTAGACTGCGTGCAAGGATAACCGAACTGACCGCCGGTGCGTAACTGGGGGTGATGCACTTCGAATTGCATAGCCTTTGGGCTCGGAATTGAATCAACGCAAAAGGGGAATTGATGGCTTCGATAACATTCTGTGGGGCGGCCGGAACAGTCACTGGATCTTGCAACAGCGTTTTGACGGAGCATGGTGAATTCCTAGTCGACTGCGGCTTGTTCCAGGGGAATCGCACCACGCGCGAGCTGAACGATAAGCCTTTTCCTTTCGATGCGTCCAAAGCCCGGTTTCTTATCTTAACGCACGCTCATATCGACCATTCCGGTTTGTTGCCCAAGTTAGCTAAGAATGGCTTTCAGGGCAAAATTTACGCGACCGAGCCAACCGTCGATTTGCTCGAATTCATGTTGTTGGATTCCGCCTACATTCAAGAGTCCAATGCAGAGCGAGTCAACCGCTCTCGGGCTCGTCAGGGCTTGCCGGAAATTGAGCCAGCTTACACAAAGGCTGACGCAGAAGCGGTGTTGAGCTTGTTGGAGGCGGTTCCTTACGAACATTGGGTTGCTACGGATTCTGGCGTCGAGTTTCGACTGTGGAATGCGGGCCACTTGCTGGGTTCCGCGTCCGCCGAGGTGAAATTTTCGGATTCATCGACGGGCAATATGATGCGGATTCTCTTTTCGGGTGATCTTGGCCCCGATGAAAAAGTGTTTCATCCTGAACCAGATGCACCGGAAGGGTATGACTATATCGTGTGCGAGAGCACTTATGGGAATCGCGAGCGTGACGACTATACGTTGGAGCAGCGTCGCGAGGCCCTTAAGCATGAATTGGTTGAGGGGCTTTCCCGCGGTGGCAATGTCATTATTCCTTCGTTTGCCGTTGAGCGTAGCCAGGAGTTGTTGCATGACATTGGAGTGCTGTTGGCCGAAGGGCATCTCGCTGGAGCCACCGTATACCTGGACAGCCCGCTGGCACGGAAGGCGACGGAGGTCTTCATGCGACACGCAAATTTAATGGAGGATGTCGAAGTTAGCAAAGCGGATTTGTTTCAGCATGAAAATTTTCGCATCGTGCAGTCCGTCGACGAGAGCAAGGCGGTCAACCGGATTCAATCGAAGGCGATTATCATTTCGGCAAGTGGGATGTGCACGGCCGGCCGCATCAAGCATCACTTGAAAAACAACATTTGGCGGAAAGAAAGCACGGTGCTGTTCGTTGGCTATCAGTCGCCTGGAACACTCGGCCATATCATCACCAGTGGTGCCAAGGATGTGACGATCAATGGTCGGAAGTGTCAAGTGAACGCAGCGATACGTCGAATTGGGAACTATTCGGCGCATGCGGATCAGAGTGAACTATTGGATTGGTGCGTTGAACGCGGTCCAGTTGCCGGTGGGTTGTTCCTTAACCACGGTGAGGATGACGCGCGGGCAGAAATGAAAAAGATGTTGGTCGATCGCGGATTCCGAGAGGAATCGATTTATCTTCCACAATTTGACGAACGATTTGAACTGACCGCCGCCTCAGCCACGAGCAAGGGGCGTATTGCTCAGCGAGTAGAGCCCAAGCAGCTCGAGCATGATTGGTACAACGATTATGCTGCTTTCATCTTGGAGTTGGCTAAGACTCTGGAGGGGACGCAGGACAGCCAGAAGCGTGCCGAGTTGGTTGATCGGCTGAGCAGTGCATTGCACCAAGAGTAGGTGTTGCCAGCGTGCTCATTTTGGCCCTCTCCCGATCGTGGCCACGCGCCCTTTCCTAAGCCGCTCGTTCCTCGCTCGTTGGGTGCATCTCAAGTGGGTCATTACAGAAGACTGGATAGAAAGGGCCACAATAGTTTGAGACCAGTGCCAACCATGACGACGAGCAGAACGCCCAGGATGAGCTTGTTGCCTTTCTTGATGGCGAGCCTGGCACCGACGAATCCGCCCGCGATGTTTCCGATTGCCATGATGCATCCGGGTAGCCAGTGAACTTGATTGTAGGCGACAAAGACGACTACCGCGGTAAGCGTGACAAGAAAGCCGATCAGATTCTTGATTCCGTTCGATTCTACAAGGCTGCCGACCCCGACGAAGTGCATAGCTAGGAGAAGGAGAATTCCCATGCCCGCTTGGATGAAACCCACGTAGACGCCGATGGCAAAAAAGACGGCGTAAGCCCACCACGGGAGGTCCTTTTGGTTTTCTGTCGTTGCTAGTAAACGTTTGGGGTTAGCCGCTGTTACGATCGCCATGGTTAAAAACAACAAGCCGAAGATCGGCTCAATGGCTGTGATGGGTAACTTGATAGCTAACATTGCGCCTGCTGGAACGCCGAGGAGTGTCGGGACAGCAAGCCGAACAGCCAGGCGTCGATCAAGGTGCCCGTGCTTGTGAAATGTCGCACTCGCGGATGCACTCGACAGCAGAATGGCAATCCGATTTGTCCCGTTAGCCGCTTTCAGGTCCAGGCCGCAGAATAGTTGCAACGCGGGCAGTGTTAAGAACGAACCGCCGCCAGCAATGGTGTTGATAATGCCTGCCGCAAATCCAGCCGGGATGAGCAGAGCGTACCAGAGCCAGTCGTTCAATGCTTTTTCCCGGGCTGGGGGCTGTCGCTTGCGTCGGTGGTGAATATGTATTCGACCCAGCCAGTTGCCGTTTTGCCAGGTTCGCAAACCTGCAGATGGGCGGCCTCTTCGAAGCCAGCCGCGTGCAGGTTATGCGCGTCGGTGCTACATGTCTGAGATTCAATGCCAAAGTAGGGGGCCGAAGGTGTCCAGACGACTAGGTGAGTGAACGCATCGGATGTGGCAATTTCGACAGCACACTTGGCAGCGCGAAAGTCGATCAGCGTTTCGTGCTGTGGTTGCATGCCGAAGAAGACGTCGTCAAACTTTGTGTTGGCCAAAGAGATTGGCTGGCCAAGTTCGAAGTCCAGTTCTTCAGCGGGGACGAGTTGCCCAGACGGAAGTTTGTGTTCTGAGTGCATCCAGTGCGTGGCTGGGATTGTTAAGAACGTTTGTTCGCGTGACCCTTGGTAGGAAAAGTAGGGGTGCAAGGCAAAGCCGAAGGGGATGCCGCGCTTTCCTGTTGAATTATCAACTTCGTACGTCCATTTGACGCGACGTTCTGCGACTTCGACCGTCATGTTTAGTGTGTGTGGAAAAGGAAATAAACGCTGCAGTTCACTGCCGCCATTAAAATCTGCTTGTAGTCGAATGGACGAAGATTCGGGGGTGTCGTTCGTGCCTATGATCTTCCATGGATGTCGGTTGACGAGTCCGTGGATAAAATTGCCTTGAGCGTTTGGTTTCCAGGCGACATCTTGCCCGTCAAAGGAGAATTTGGCTCCTTTGACGCGATTTGGTGTTGGGTACAGTATCGGTACGCCGCACGATACACCCGCGACTCCTGACATGTTATCAGGCTGCCTGAGAAACTCTCGGCCATCCACTTCGATAGAGAACACGTTCGCGCCTTGGGCTGGGCATACCCTGGCAATTGTTTTGCCTTGGCGGAGTTCAAAGATCTGTTCTTTACCGTCGCCGGTCCGCGTGATTTCGGCGCGAGCGTCCGTACTGCTTGCGATGACCATGGCGGCAACGATACAAACGGAATAGATGCAACGGCTCAGAATCGACGGACGGCTACTGTCTGGCTGGATGGTTTGAAAGCGGCCTGCAGTTACGTCTGTTATTGCATGTGTGTGCATCGGAAGGGTTCTCGGGATAGTCAGCACGGTAAAGGCTATGTTGAGCCGTCTTGAATCGTCTATCAGTCTAGTGGAGTGTTGAGGTTTTTGCGTTTGCTGGCGACATACTGAAGTAGTTTTGCTTCATTTTCCTCCCACCAGCTCTCTGAGTCTTCGCGGGACCAGTGGAATTCATCTGAAAGAAGATCGAGTTCGTGCAGCAGGGAATTCATGCTCGAGGGGCGAGCGGAAGATTCGACACTCATGCAGATGCTGAGCAGGCCTCCGAATTGTACGACGTTGGCGGGCAGATCAAGTGTCTCGACACCAGGTTGTTCGTATTCCATCGCTTCTGAAGGGGAGACCAGCGGTGGTAGTTGGCCGGTGAGCAGGAAGTACGCGAGTGCACCGATGGAGTAGATGTCAACACGAGGGTCCGCTAGCCATGGTGAATTGAGACGTTCTGGGGCCATGAATCGAGGCGTTCCGACTACCACTTCGGTTTGTGATGTAGAATGTGAAACGCCAGGCGCGAACGCTTTGACGAGCCCATAGTCGAACAATTTGACGAAGTCTGGCTCACCACCTCGATTGCAGACCATGATATTTTGAGGTTTGATGTCACGGTGCACCACGCCGGCTTGGTGGGCTTCTTGAAGAGCGCGGCAAAGTTGACGGAGCACATAGATACATCGGCCCGGTTGGAGCGGGCCAGCGTATTCGATCAATTGTCCGAGGTGGGCTCCGTTGATGTATTCCATTGCGTAGTAAAAGATTCCGTCTTTGTTGCGTCCGAAATCATAGATGGCAATCGTGTTGGGGTGCGTGAGTTGGCTGGCCAGTTGTACCTCGCGTTCAAAACGGCTGATAATGCTCAGGTCGTTGTCGCCTTTCAGAAGTACCTTTACGGCGGATTGCCTGCAGAGAAGCGTGTGTTCTGCTAGGTAGACACGCCCCATGCCTCCTTCACCGATGACCTCTTGGATTTGATAAGGGCCAACCTCTGAGATGTCTCGCAGTCGTCGTCTCGATACTTGTTTCCATGCAGTTGTGATGCAGAACGCCAGCAGGCTCAATCCGAAAACGGTCGTGATGCCATACATGGTCCACCGAAACGCCGTTGCAGCCCGGAAGGTTGCTGCGTAGTCAGATTCGACAGCCATAGACGCAGCATGTCTGGGCATCCATTGCCAAGCGCCGACGACTTTTTGGCCGAGGTAGCTTCGATAGCCGCTAATATTCAGCCCGTCGTTCTTCGATTTTGCTTGTCGAGCCAGCAAGGTCTCTTGCCAAGTGGATGGGGCGCGAGAAGGCTGCTCGCCGGCTAGCAAGTTGACGCCTGGGTCGCGCAGAACAATCATGCGTTTTTTATTTTGGTCTCGGTACGTCAAATTGAATGCTTCGACGTCGTACTTGCTTTCGGTGACCATTGTGCCGTCACGCGAGACGATGAAGAATTCTTTTGTCGCATCGATATTCCAGTCTTGGAGCATCGATTTGTATTCTTCCTCGAGGCCGTATCCGCGCAGCATCAGCACGGCAACAATGCGTTCTTTCGAACTGCGGATCGGGACGAAAATGGAGAGTACCGGCGAGCTGCCTTCGGAGGTGTACCCCAGTGAGATTGGCACGCTCAGATTGGGCAAGTACATTGCTGGGCGGCCTTTGAGGACTCGCGCTAACGTATTTGCGCCGTCGCGGGTTACGTACGAGCCCAAGATATCTGGGTTGCGGCCCTGATTCCAATCGGCCAGTGTATTCATCTGCCGATCCCAGACGGCGTATTTGACGGGGCGGCCCGCCAGCTCTTGGAGCGTTTGAGAGATTCGCTCGGATGCGTCAATCTTTGAAAGAATGTCTTGCAGCTCACTGGGCTGCGCGTTCTTTGCGGCGTCGACCAGATCTTCTACTGCGGATGTGATTCTGGGGTCTTCCGCCCAGCGAACCGCGCGATCGACCTCGCGGCCTTCCCACGCATCAAAGTCTTGGATCTTTAGCTTGAGAGCGTCGGCAAGATGGTTGGATACCATGTCGGCAAGTTGCGATTCGATTCGCGTGGCCGCAAGACTGGCGAGAATCATGGCCAAGATGAATAGCGGCAGCGAGATCAGGAGGGCTCGCCCGGGAATGGTGAACCACTCTAGCGTTTGGTTTTCGTACTGGGTACTAAGCGTTGATCGCGTGCGGATCTTCGGCGTCGATGGCGCAGTCACGAGTGATTGTGCGGTGTGGTAATGCAGCAGCGATCCAACTTCGCTGGCTAGGTTGGGATCCTCTTTGGCAATCTCCTCCAGTCGCTTGTTTTGTGTGGCCGTTGGTGCATCGACCAGTTCTGCAAAGAGCGCTTTGGCTTTTTGGTGGAAGTCAGCGGTCACGCATCACCTTCTTCATCAAACCATCGGCGTAGCCAAGCCTTGGCCATGGTCCAATCACCTTCAACGGTTCGCTTGCTAACGCCGAGATGCTGCGAGATTTCGGCCATTGTCATTCCGGCAAAGAACCGCATCTCGACCACGTCCGCTTGCCTTTTGTCGAGGGCCGCTAGTTCGGTTAGGGCTTCGTCGACGGCAATGACATGATCGCTATTGGCGGGACTGATCATTTCCCAGTCGACCATCTGTCGTCTAGCTAGGTCTCCGCCTCTCTTTTTTCGATTGCGAAAGCGGGCTTGGTCGACGAGCGCTCGCCGCATGTTGGCTGCAGCCAAAGCGAAAAAGTGGGTCCTGGACAGCTTCTTGCTAGCATCAGATGGCAATCGCAGGTACAGCTCGTGAATCAGGACGGTAGGCGAAAGGGATACCGTGTTCTGTTCGTTGCGCATGTAGGACGTCGCCATTCGATGGAGTTCGTCGTACATTTTTTCGATCCACTCGCCCGACGCTTCCGGGGTTTCATTCATCATTCAAGATGCCTCGCTCTCATGACCAGGCTCAGGCCTGCCGTGGCGTTGGAGATTTCAAGCGGTTGCTCCGCCCGTTCGTTTCTTGGCTCAAACCTCGTGCGCTTCGCGGGTAGCGATTCTGCTCCTCGCTATAAAGTCCGCGACTCGCGCCAGTGCCGTATCTTTGGCTGCATTTCAAACAAAAGCTGGGCTTGGAGCAAGCCGCTTCGGGAAACCACACGTTGGCCGAAGGAAACTAAAAAAGTAATTGCGGACATGTGCATTGGACGACGCTTTCCTTTCTTGTAGCCAAATTTTTCCTCGGCTTTATTTGTTATTACTACTTACTGCTATGACCGGGCCCCTCGAAAGTGGAATTTATCCTTTTTGAAACGAATCCCGAGTCCATCATGCTTTGGACTCAGGTCGCAACGTCGCACGGTTTGCGAGCAACAATCCGCAGCCGATTTCTCGTCTCCGAACAAGCAGAGGTTACTACGCCCAATATAACTGTAGTCGACAGGTCATCCGTTGATGGGGACCTGTCCGCAACGCTTGCACGAGCCGCTAGTCAGTTTTCGCACAGAAAATTCATTGCAACCGCGCAAAGCCTATCCGCAGGAGAGGTCGCGGCAATGATGCACAAGGGCGTAGTCTACGCTCTCGAGCGTCCTCATGAAGCTGGGAAAATGGGACTTGTCCTCGAAAATGCCAAGAGTAGTTTGGGCGTTTTTGTCACCAAACGCAATGAATACGACCAGCTTCAGGAGCAGTTCTCCAAGCTGACGAGCCGCGAGGTGGATGTCCTGCAACATGTGCTGAACGGGACTTCCAATCGCGAAGCTGCTGAGCAGTTGAACGTGAGCGTTCGGACAGTTGAGTCGCGGCGAGCCAAGCTGTATCGCAAGCTGCACGCTCAGAGTCTCGCCGAAGTCGTCCGCAAGACGGACCGGCTCGAAGCCCTTCGCGAAGAGGTGATGCCTCCCGCACCGGCACCAAATAGTTTTCAGCCGGAGCCAAATGTGGCATTTCGTTTCGAGACCGTTGCCTAAGCCAGCGATCTGCTGCCAAAACTCTGCCGCAAAGATATTGTTGCCCGATGCTCAGGTCGATTCACGGCTTAGGCATCTCCTTTTCGGCAGACACGGCACGAGTCTCTATGCACATGGTTGGCTGTGCTGCGTGATGCTGTAGTTTCCGAAACTAAATCCATCCTGCTGCGGAAAGCACGTTGATGGTTTGCTCTTGGATGATCTTCGTGATGATCCCAACGGCGACTACATAGGCAATGATGCTGAGTAAGATCGCAAACGGGCGTCGAGAGGAAAGTGTTTGGTAGGTCAGGCGGCTCGCGGACTCAATCTTTCCAAGCGAAACAGGTGAGGCTCCCGTTGATCCGTGGAGAGCATCGAGATGTTCCGGAAGTTCCTCTTCGGATGGCGCCGCTGATGTCTCCTTCG
>CAYPLE010000033.1:25657-40612 GCA_964411445.1 uncultured Pirellulaceae bacterium | reverse complement strand
GATGTCTCCTTCGGCGTCTCCTTCGATGGTGCTGTTGATGCACCTGCTGCGACGTCGCCGGAGCTGGCAGTAGTTGCTTTCGGTGGATCTGCTTGATCTGTGTGCTGGCGTATCTCTTGAAGCGCTCGCGAAAAAGTGGCACTCGACGGAGCGGATGAAAAAAGTTGCACTCGGCTGTCGACGTAGTCCGTCAAGCTAAAATCACGAACGATACTGGGGCAAAACAATTGTCTCAAAGTGTCGCCGATCAGGATAAACAGTGCTGCCATGAACGCCATCGCCCAAGTTCGCGGGATGATTGGCAGTTGGCGATTCTGAGGCAGAGGATCGATCCAGTTGGCTTCGACGCGTGTTTCGAGAAGCGGCTGGTCCATCCCCCAAGCACGAATGTAGCCGCCTGCGCCAGCGATTGGCTCCAAGGCCTGGACCTGTGATTCTTCGTCGAGCGATACTGCATCGCGCGATATCGCCGAGTCCGCGCTGGCTGCAGGTGCGTTGCTGGTTGATGCGTCACTTTCGGAGGATGCGTCCGCAGAAAGTGGCGCCTGGGCGCCTGCAGGCTGGTCTTTGGTCGGATCTTCCTGCTTCGGTGGAATGCTGTCGGTCGAAGGTGGCCGCTGCAGATTGAATTTCTGGCGAGCCGCGTCGAGGGTGCGATTGTACCGAAGGACCGAATCCTGGTACTTGGGCCAAACAGCAACCACCATGGGAATTGCCACCAGCAGAAGCAGCGTAATTCGGTTGAGCAATGTCAGTTGGCTCAGGCGTCGGACCCGCTGCCAGTCGAGCAGGGGGACTCGGTCGCTTTCACTGTTGCTCATGGATTTCTCGTGCCGTACGGAATTTGGTGGATAGTCTATCTTAATCGCAAGATTCGAAATCGTACGCGCGGGGCTAGTTCCTGGCTGATCAAGTCCAGATTTCCCGAGGATCGCCGCTCATCTCTGTCGGTGGAGGTGAGCAGTTTGGAGGAAAGCGTGCTGCAAAGGCTCCGGCCGAAACCGGTGCGATTGGCGGCAACCGGGGCTGGTATAACCTCGGCCCCGCGATCAACTGCGTCGAAGCACGGCGCGAAAAGGCGATGGAGGCAGGTTGATCAATTGGGTTGACGTTCGGGCTGGCCGAGGATACGTTTCTGGTAGTTCGATGGCCCTGGGGAAATATTGACCGTGATGAAGTTTCAAATTCGCATCCCAGCACTGCTCCTTCTCGCGCTTGCCTTGGGCAAGCGTTAGGGGCCGCCACGTAGATAGTGATCAAGATCAAAGCCCCGACGCTTCAATGAGCATCGGGGCTTTTTTTGTATGAAAACCAGCCAGGTGAGAATCGAAGACTGCGACGCATTCGCACTGGCAGACAAGCAGGCTTGTAAGACAAACAGGAACAAAACAGTGGCCAAATACGTAGCGTTCCCGCCGATTCAGTTGACCGACCGAACTTGGCCAAATCGCACCATTGATTCGGCACCGGTTTGGTGTTCAGTCGATTTGCGAGATGGGAACCAAGCCCTCATCAATCCGATGGGGCCCGCGAAGAAGATGGAGCTCTTCCGAACGCTGGTCAAGATTGGCTTCAAGGAGATTGAAGTTGGTTTTCCTGCCGCTTCAGAGACTGACTTTTCGTTTGTGCGTGAGCTGATCGAAGGTGATTTAATTCCAAGCGACGTCACTATCCAAGTGCTGACTCAAGCGCGAGAGCACTTGATCGAGAAAACCTTTGATGCTATTCGCGGATCGAAGCAGTCCATTGTTCACTTGTATAATTCGACGTCTGAGCTGCAGCGGCGGGTTGTTTTTCGTGCGGACCAAGACGAGATCACAAAAATCGCCGTCGATGGTGCGAAATTGATTCATGAACTCGCCCAGAGTGCTCCAGCCGGAACAGTTCGGTATCAATATTCACCAGAGAGCTTTACCGGAACTGAGATCGAGTATGCGGCGGAAATCTGTGATGCTGTTTGCGAGGTCTGGCAGCCCACTGCAGATAACAAGACGATCATCAACCTTCCATCAACAGTCGAGCTGAGCACCCCGAACGTCTACGCAGATCAGATCGAGCTGTTCTGCCGGCTCTTTAAGCACCGGGAAAACGCAATCATCTCCTTACACACGCACAATGACCGGGGAACTGGAATTGCCGCCAGTGAACTTGGACTGCTGGCAGGCGGTGATCGCGTTGAAGGGACGCTCTTCGGCAATGGCGAGCGGACTGGGAATCTGGACATTGTGACCATGGCCCTCAATATGACGACTCAAGGAGTGGATTCGACGCTCGATTTTTCGCATATCAAAGAGATTCGTCGCATCGCTGAATTTTGCACCGAGATCAAAGTGCACGAGCGGACACCTTACTCGGGCGATCTCGTCTTCACGGCCTTCTCCGGTTCGCACCAAGATGCGATTAAGAAGGGCTACGACGCAATGCGTCACGCCGATGGTGATCGATTCGAAGTTCCTTACCTGACGATTGACCCAGCCGATATCGGCCGTCAGTACGATCCGGTGATTCGGGTGAATTCCCAGTCTGGTAAAGGTGGCGTTGCTTTCTTGGTTGAGCACGAGTTGGGATTCCGCCTTCCGCGTCGCTTGCAAGTCGCGTTTAGCAAGGTCATTCAGCGGATTACGGATTCCTCGGGAGTTGAAATCAGTGGACCGGAAGTTGCCGAGCATTTTCGCGCGACATACCTCGAGCCACAAGGTCCACTTCAGTACGTTTCGCACAAGTTGCTACCAAGTGACGACGACGATGTGGAGCGATTCGAGTTTGAAGTCATCTACAAGTCTGAGAAAGCCACAGTGCAAGGGCAGGGGGGCGGGCCCCTCGATTCTCTCGTTCACGCTTTGACCGATCGGTTCGGGCTAGCCTACGACATTGTGGACTATTCTGAGCATGCTCTTGAATCGGGAAGCGATTCCAAGGCGGCTGCGTACATTTTGGTCAAGGCACCCAGCGGTGAAGAGTTGTTTGGCGTCGGCGAGCACAAGTCGATCACGAAAGCGTCGCTCAAGGGGCTGGTTGCCGCTATCAATCGAGCTGTAGTGATTCATCAGAATGATTGACCGCTGCCTCGCGAAGTCCACGTTCAATATTGACCAATCGTAGGCCTGATTGCCGGACACACACCAGTGACACGATAACGCACACCAGTGCTGGTCCGATGAGCACAAGCCAGTGCAGATGAGCGGTCGTGCCTGCGCCGGCGGCAAATGGAAATGCCGCTGGTGCCAAAACGATGAGCGCCCTTAGAACGCGGCTCGCCAAATTGTTGGGTGCCAGGAGTGACCAGATGATGGCAATTGTCCCAGCAGCAAAGAATAGCCAAGCTGTAGACATGGCAATGGCCCGAATTGCTGGTGAAGCAAAAAGACCAATGGGCATTCCATCGGAATCTGTTGATTCTTGAAACGCGGAGTGGATGGACGCGAGGATGGCGAACAGGAGCGTTGCCCCGAGAATCCAACGAATTGAGAATTGATGGTTTTCAGCAAACGCCTTTTGCGGGACGCCGAGCTCCCAGCCACGAACCTTCAGGAGCCAGAATGGCAAGAGGAAGCAGACTGCTAAGATCAAGCCAAAGCCGAAGGAGAGGCTCAGCAGGTTGTCCAATCCGAATCCGATCCGTCCGGCGCAGATCACCAATGACGTGCCAGCCAGTAGCGGTCCAATTTGGATTCGGTTGAGGAAAGTTTCGGTGCCGAACATCATCCAGAAGCAAAGGACGATAAGCTGTCCGAGGCATAGGCTCATGCATGCATCTGCACCTAAGGCACCAGAAAGCGGGGCACTCAAAAACAGCAGCATTGCGTTGGCAATTGCCGTTCCAATCCATGCCCGAGAACTTGGTGTTAAAACCAGTGGCGCATAGTCGTTCGCCGTGTCCGCATTTCCGCTGACGTTTGTTTGATCATTGGCTTGCATCGAAAGGCCCACTGGCAACTCCGTTTTGAGAGACTGTCTACCAGTATAAACGACCGCAAGGGCTGCTGCGGACACATTCTAGCTACGGGCGTAAGTCGCATTGGCCGTATGGCCGTCTTGTAGCACTTCTATTGATGTCTATTGTAATGGGGTGCCTTAGAGTGCTGGGCGCCGTTCGAAAGACTTCGAACGGCGTTCATCTGCCGGGCGAAGCTACGTGTCGTCTGGCGAGTTTACGGCTGCAGCCACTGATGGGCACGCAAAATTGAGATTGGTTGAGACACTTTGGACGTCGTCGTGATCATCCAGTTGCTCAAGGAGCCGTAAAACTTTGGCGGCCGTCTCCTGATCAAGATCGACGGTGTTCTGTGGGATGCGAGTCACCTCGCTCATTTGCATCGGAATTTCGGCTTGCTCAAATGCCTCGACGACGGTCGTGAATTGTTCGGGCGCCGTGTGCACTTCGATACGATCCGCCTCATCGATCACATCCAGCGCCTCATTTTCTAGAGCGATTTCCATCACGGTTTCTGGACTGGCAGCTTCTTTATCAACCACGATCAATCCGCGCCGGTCAAAGATATAGGCTACGCAGCCTGTTGCGCCGAGGTTTCCGCCAAACGTATCAAAGAGCTTGCGAAGCTCGGGGGCGGTGCGATTGCGATTGTCGGTCATGATGTCACACATGACCGCCACACCGCCTGGTCCGTAGCCTTCGTAGATGATCTCTTCGACGGTCCCGCCTTCGATCTCACCGGTGCCCTTCTTGATGGCTCGTTCGATGTTGTCTTTTGGCAGGCTTTGGGATTTGGCCTCAGCGATGACGGTTCGCAAGCGGATGTTCGTGTCGGGATCTCCACCGCCCATTTGGGCGGCCACAATGATGGCTTTGGAGAGCTTGGACCAAAGTTTCGCCCGCTTGCCATCAACGGCAGCCTTGCGGTGTTTGATGTTGGCTGAGTGGGAGTGTCCTGCCATGAATCAAGCACTTTCGCGAGAGTTCTACCGTGGCTTCTTCTTGGAGATCTTCTTTGTCGAGGCGGCCGCCTTCTTGCTTGGAGCCGTCTTTTTCTTTGCTGGTGCAGGTTTGGCAGCAGCCTTGGTTGATTTCTTCGCGGTCTTCTTTGCCGCTTCTTCTGCCGTCGCCGCGGTCTTTGTTACTTCCGCCTTCGGCTCGGGAGCTTTCTTAGCGGGCGCCTTCTTGGCAGGTGCTTTCTTTGCAGCAGGTTTCTTGGCGGGTGCTGCTTTTGCTCCAGCTTCCTTCATGATCGCGAGAACATTCTTGTTCGTCGGTGTTGCCGCGTTGGTGACCGCCAACTGGTGAAGACAGGATGCAAACGCGATACCCTTCGTCTTGGGGACAGTGCGTTCTAACCCAGGAGCCAGCCCCTTGGATGCTTCTGCTTCTGAGACGATTTCCGTGGCCAGAAGCACCTCCATGATGGATTTGCTCACCGGAATCGAGTGTCCGCCCAGGGCGTGTTGAGTGGTATAGCCAAGGACAAACTTGGTCATGCCAGCAAGCTGTTCAAGCTCTGAAACGGCCTTGCCCAAATTCATTTTGACCATGTCGTCGATGTCGAAGCTGTAACGTGTTTCGAAAAGCGACTGTAGGTTTTTCTTGATGCGAACTGCGGCTGCTGCTGGGTCAGGCAGATTGTGGAGCGCATCGCAGAGTTCCGTGATAGTGGTTACACGGATTTCATTCCAGTCAAAAAACGACTCGCGAAGGCGATGGAATGCTTCATCGGCCGCATCGTCGGTCGCGTCTTCCAGGCAGCAGGCATAAACGAGTGTTTCCAACACGGAGTGGTCGTCCGGAGGATCAATCGGAGTGAAATGCTTGGATACAACCTTGTGAAGCAGTGAGATTTTGTCGCCGCGATTCTTGCCGCTCATTCGTAACTCGGTCTTAATGCAGGTAGGCTTGATTCAGGATGATCGGCGGGGCATGAACACTGCCATTTCGGGAGTGATTTCAAGCAGCCGATTTTCGTTTTTTGTTAGGGGCGGCCTCTAGTGAAGGGCCGCGAGCCAGGATGGGGCTCCTGACGTTTGGGCTATTCCTGATTTTCAGGGATGTGCTCGTCCGTTGTGGTCTCGTCTGTTTCGCCGGCAGCTTCCCGCTGCTCACGCTCCTTGGCCAGCTCGTTCAGGATTCGACCCACTTCGAGGCTCTTCTTGATCCCGGTATCGATCTCGAAAGTGAGCCGAGGTGTGTAGCGGGTATCAATTCTCTTGGCAATTTTCGACTGGAGGAAACCAGCGGAATTCTGCAGGCCTCGCAAGCATAATTGCTGCTTGCTCTCCTCCGCCATGATACTGACCAGAATCTTCGCAGTTCGCATGTCAGGGGCAACGTCGACCGCAGTGACGGTAACGTTCTCGACGCGAGGATCGCGAATTTCGGTTAGGATCGCCATGCTGACGACTTCTCGTATTGCCTCAGCGGCCTTTAAGGTTCGACGACTTGGCATACTTGAGTTGAACTCTTCGAAGTGGTGATGGTTCGCGGACGTTTTGCAGGTGCTGGGCAAATTTGCAGTGGTGGATTCTGTGCGGCGCGGTGGGCCGGAGCATGGCTTCGGACACAGCAGCGGAAACAGGTCCATTCACGCAGCCCCATTTTTTAGGGGCGCGTGATCCTATTGAGTTGTCCCAAGCCGGTTAGTCCAGCGTTCGAGCAAACTCTTCAATGCGGTACGCCTCAAGAACATCATCTTGCTTCAAGTCGTTAAAGCCGGAAAGTCGGATGCCGCATTCCATGCCTCGCGGCACTTCCTTCACATCGTCCTTGTGCCGCTTCAGTGAGTCCAGAGGGTAATCGCCGATCGTGCGATTGTCTCGATTGACACGAATTCGGCATCCACGTTCGATGGCGCCTTGAGCAACATAGCAACCAGCTACAGCACCAACGCGGGTGATATTGAAGACTGTCTTGACGAGAGCGCGACCAAGTTCGATGACGCGTTCCTCTGGTCGGAGTCGACCTTCGATGATCGCCTTGATGTCCTCAGCCAGCTTGTAAATGATGTCATAACGCCGAACTTCGACGTCCTTTTCATCTGCCAACATGCGAGCGTTTTCGTCGGGAATGACATTGAAACCGACGATGACCGCACGCGACGCGCTGGCCAGGGTCACGTCCGCGACTGAGATGCCACCAACGCTCCTTTGCAGGATGCGGATGTCCACCTCTGGGTGCTCCAGTTTGCCGAGTTCCTTTTCGATCGCTTCCAGGGAACCGCGAGCATCGGCACGGATGATCAGGTTGAGTTCAACCTTCTCTTCCACTTGCCCCAGCTTGCCGGATTGAAGCAGGTCTTGGAATGTGTCGAACGAAACCTTTGGAGATGTTCCCGAAAGCGACTGGGCACGGGTTTGGTCACCGCGTGTTTCGGCCAGTTCGCGAGCGTCGGCAATGTCGTCAAGGACGTAGAATCGATCTCCAGCACCGGGGGCTGTGTCGAGTCCAGTTACATTGACGGGGACGGTCGGACCAGCTTCAGAAAGTTGTACCGATGGACGAAGTGTGTCGTAAAGTGCTTTGACGCGACCGTAGCTGGTCCCGCAGAGCACAACGTCACCCACTTTGAGTGTTCCGTTCTGGACAACCAATTTGGCGATCACTCCCTTGTCGGACTGCTGCTCAGATTCCAAGCAGACACCGATTGCTGGGCGGTTAGGATTGGCTTTGTAGTCATGCAGTTCAGCGACCGTCAGGATAGTCTCCAGGAGCTCATCCATTCCCTCGCCGGTAATTGCACTCGTTTTGACGACTTCCACATCGCCACCCCATTCACTGGGAGTGAGGCCGTGCTCAGTCATCTGGGTCATGGCACGATTCGCGTCGACACCGGGAACGTCAATCTTGTTCAGCGCGACGACGATTGGCACTTCAGCCGCTTTGGCGTGACTGATCGCTTCCTCAGTTTGAGGCATGATGCCGTCGTCGGCGGCGATCACCAGGACGGCGATGTCGGTGACGTTGGCACCACGAGCACGCATTTCGGTGAACGCTTCGTGACCGGGCGTGTCGACGAACGAAATTGTCTTGTCGTCTTTTTCAATCTGGTACGCTCGGATGTGCTGAGTGATGCCACCAGCTTCACCGGTGACAACGCTTGTTCCGATGATGTAGTCGAGCAGCGATGTTTTTCCGTGGTCAACGTGGCCAAGGAAGGTGACGATCGGAGGTCGGCTGATGAGTTCTTCGGGTGCATCTTCACGCTCTTCGATTGCTTCGATCAGATGCTCTTCCAAAGTTGGCGGTTGCTTGAACTCGATTTCTACATCCAGTTCAACAGCCAGTAGTTCAGCCATCTCGGCTTCAAGATTCGCGTTGATGGTCATGCCGTGGCCCATTTGCATGAGCGTACCGAGGACTCGGCCGGCTGGCACGCCAGCGGCTTCTGAGAAACTACGAACGGTACAGGGCAGTTCGAGCGCGACGGCTTCCTTCCGAGGGGCGGCCGTATTGGTGCCCTTTCGAACCAGCCGTGAGCCGCGACGTGACCGTCGGTCATCATCGTCGCCGCGTCCTCGTCCGCGCCGTTTACGGTCTTGCCGAGCCGCAGCCAAGCCTGCACCGCGTTTGCGTGGACCGTCCTCATCTTCGGTTTCTTTGCGGCCGGTCTTGCCAACTTTGCCGCGCGAGGCGTTGAAGTCTTTTAGGCCACCAGGCGCAGTTTGACCGCCGCGGCCGCGGGGCGATTCTTTTGCGGCTTGGTTGCTTTCTTCCATCTCGGCAAGCGGCGCCTTCATGCCTTGCTTCTGACCGGAGATGTCGTCTTTGGTGAAGCGAATTTCGGGGCGTTGCGGAGCAGGCTCGCTGGACTTCGGCGGTGGAACAGGCGGAGCTTTACCTTGAGGCAGCTTGGCCAGGTTGATGACTGGCGCTCGACGCTGTTGCTTTTTGCGTTCTTCGGGTTTGGAGCGTTCTTCCTGCTTGGGCTTCTCTGCGGAGCCGCCACCACGTCGGGCATCCAGCGATCGGACTTGGCCGCCGCCGGCGCCGCCGGGCGTCACATAGTCTTGCCGGGAAAGCGGCCGGGCCAGCGGCTTCTTCGGCGCTGGGGCTTCCGCGGCGGGCTCTGGTGCTGCCTCCGCAGTTGGCTCAGCGACAGCCTTCTTTGGCTCTTCCGCGACGGGTTCTTCGACGGGCGCCTCGGCAACAACCGGCTCTTCAGCCGGAGTTACTTCTTCTTCGGCAGGGCTGGCCTTAGTGACGTCTTCAGATTCTGAAGTGTCCTTGGCCTTTGAAGCTGGTTTGTTGAGGACGCGAATTCGTTCGTCTTCTCGACCAATGCGCGAAGGACGCTGAGGCTTCAGGTCCTTGGCAGGCTTCGCGGCTGCAGGCGCAGCGGCCTCCTTGCTCGCCTTAGATTCGGCAAGGTGTTGGTTGATGCGTTCAACTTCGCCATCATCGAGGCTGGCAAGAGCGGAACCCTTATTGAGGATTCCGAGTTTGGTGCAAAGATCAACCAGATCCTTGCTATCCATCGCTAGCTCTTTCGCTAACGCGTAGATGCGTTTCGGCACGTGCAATCGTTCCTAGGGACAAAAAGTGGTGTGTACGAGCGAACTCGAGGTGCAGAACTCCGCTGCTGACACGACCACCTATGGTGCACGTGGATGTGTCATCTACATGGCAACCACCCTTGAAAAGTGTGGATGCCTACCTGGAAACACGAGTTAGCCGAAGCGGTTGGCCGATCAAACATGACCAGCTTTTTACTTGCTATCGGCGACATTGGTCTTATCCATTGTTTCCTCGGTCGCAGTCTCTGTGGAGCCTTCGCTCGCTTCCGCGTTTATTTCAGTTGTTTCAGTTGCAGCGGCAGTTGTATCTTCCGCTGCCGCTGGTTCGCCTTCCTCGGGTGCAGTTTGCTGCTCCGCTTCATCGCCGGAGGTTTCGCCACTGGATGTTTCACCAGTATCGGCTCCGCTGGAGTCGCTCGTCTGTACTTCTGGCGAGGCCGCTTCTGGCGAGGCTGCTTCTGCCGCGTCATCAGTTGCCTGAGGGGCTGGTTCGGGCTCGGGAGCAGCCGGTTGCGCCGGTCTTGTCATGGCGCCGATCTTCGCTGGATCGATTCCTGCTGCTTCGAGTTGTTTTTTCAGTTGTTTCTGTTCTTCGGCGATTCGTTCCGCCTCTTCAGCTCGCTCATCGGCCTGTTCGACGATAGCATCGACCTGTTCTTCGGTCATGCCACCCATCTCCATCAAGTGCTCAGGCTCGATCACGGACAGGTCATCGTACGACAAATATCCCTGTTCTACTAGGCTTTGAGCCAAATCCTCGGTCATTCCCTTGAGTTCCATGAAAGCCGTGACCGCTCGGTCAATCTGACTTTCAAGCTCAGTTGTGGTCATGATTTCAATGTCCCAGCCGACCAGCTTGCTGGCCAAACGGACATTTTGGCCGTACTTCCCGATTGCTTGCGAAAGCTGATCGTCTTTGACGAGCACAATCGCTCGACCAATCATGTCGCACAACAGCACTTGGTCTACTTCAGCAGGCTGGAGTGCCGCGGGAATCAGCTCAAGTGGGTCCTCGCTCCAGCGAACGATGTCAATTCGCTCGCCAGCCAATTCGCTGGTAATATTCTTGATTCGATTGCCACGGACGCCAACACAGGCGCCGACGCAATCGACGCGTTGATCTGAGCTGCTGACAGCGACCTTGCTGCGATGGCCTGGCTCGCGGCTGATTGCGTTGAT
The DNA here is from genome assembly GCA_964411445.1 of uncultured Pirellulaceae bacterium. Taxonomy (GTDB): domain Bacteria; phylum Planctomycetota; class Planctomycetia; order Pirellulales; family Pirellulaceae; genus Aureliella. The sequence goes on along the minus strand of CAYPLE010000033.1, from coordinate 29,974 downwards.
CTCAATCACGCCTTCGGTGATTTCCGGAATCTCTTGCTCAAAGAGTCGCTGGACCAATTGCGGCTTCGTCCGACTCAGGATGACCTTAACGCGGTTGCCAGCAGCTTTGACTTCGTAAACGACGGCTCGAATGCGATCGCCATTGTGATACGCCTCACCCGAAATCTGCTCGCCACGTGGCAAGATGGCTTCCATATTGCCCATTTGAACCGTCGTAACGCCCCGGTCGGAACGCTGCACGGTGCCGGTGACCAAATGGCCTACTTGGTCGTGCCATTCGTCGAGCTGCGAATCGCGCTCAGCTTCTTTGATTTTCTGAATAATGACTTGCTTGGCGGTTTGAGCACCAATTCGGCCAATCTCAGCCTGGTCCAGCTCTTCACCGTCGCAGGCAGCGCTAATGTCGCCGGAGCTGCGATCGATTTCGACGACAACATCTGCTTCTTCGCCGCGCAGCTTGCGCATAGCGGTTACTAAAGCAGATTCGATAGCGGTGAATACGAGTTCGCTATCGATGTTTTTGTCGCGATGGAGTGAGTCTACGAGCCTGAGGAGTTCCGTAGGATTCATACTTGCTGGCTTTTGTACGCGCCGTAAATCAGCGCGGTGGTCCATTCGGCCCGAAAACCCAAGACCGACGGAACTCAGTTTTCAAGAGTGCCAGCCATGCGATTCATTCTCTCCAAAACCGCAAAAATACGGGTCGGGCAAGATAGACAATCGCAAACTTGGGGCAGGTTCAGCCAGTGTGATTGGCTGATTCGGCCCACAAAACCCACCGCTGCTGGGTAAGTTTCAGTGTTAGTCCGATAATCCTAATGATGCCGATTGGGAGTGTCAACGCAGGAAACGAACTCATTCGGGGCAATTCGATCGGCTGACAGCGATGACAGCGGGGGGCTCAGGCAGATTTGTAACGCCATGGTGTCCGTGGAAAGCCATGGTGTCAGCGGAAAGGCTGGGCGTTTTACAACAAGCAGGATGGCCTAAGCTGCGATGGGCTAGGTTGCTGCTGCTAAGACAAGGCTGCTTGCTTGTCCCTGCTGTGTGTAGCTGGAGTGCACGACCGCATCACCAGGGTCGCTGTCGAGCGTTGCTGGCGTCCATGTGACGTGGCTGGCAGGTGAATTTAGGTTGCGAATTGGGAATAATTTCTTGTGCTTCATCGCAACAATGCTGGCAATCAACTCGATCGCGGTCGCTCCGGCGCCCAGATTGCCGAAGTAGCTCTTGGCTGCCGTGACTGGAATGTCTTGATAGTTGCTAACGACTTTTCCAATGGCTCGCGATTCGCCTGCGTCAAATTCAGGATTGCTCAGGCCGTGGGCGTGCAGGTGCCATTTTGCTGGCAAACGCTCGCCGGCTGCGCTGATTGCGGCCTTGAGAGCTCCTTCGACCGCTTGGCCAATGTAATCCTCTTGCGTCGGTCCAACCATGGTTGAACCAGAGCCAAGGACCTCAGCCCAGATGGTTGCGCCGCGAGCAGTTGCATGCTCAAGCGACTCCAGCACCAGTGCTCCGGCGCCTTCACCCAGCACCATGCCATCGCAAGTTGCGTCGTAGGGCCGCGCCATCTCGCCAGCATCATCACGCTGGCTGGCCAGGTTTTCGATCATGGTCACGTGCGACGTGCGAAGCGGATGAAGTCGACTACCCGTTGATCCAACGACCATTAGATCCGCCGCACCGCGTTGGATGATTGACGTAGCTTCCGCGATAGCCAGGTTCATGCTGGCCTCGCGCATCGTGATCGAATTGTTTGGGCCGCGGAAATCGTTGTAAATCGAAACATGGCTGTTCGGCATGTTGGGCAAGTATTTCAGCAGCCACAGCGGTTCGACTCGGCTCAAGCCATGTTCGGGCCAGTCGCGATCGTCGTAGGGTGAGGTGACTTCGCGGCAAGCCCGCACGCCGTCAACGTATTCCTCGGGGCGAGTCAAAATGTAGTCGCATCCGAAATGGCAACCGCAGCGGGTCGCGTCGCGCTCTTCAGGAAGATTGCAGTGGGTGAGTGCTTTTTGGCTGACCGCGACACCCATTTCGATCTCGCGGCACATGACCTTCATGTTCTTCTTGATCGACCGTTGGAGCTTCTTCTCCATTGGCCCATAGCATTCGATCTTGCCGGTGAATTCCTTGCATTCGCCGCCCGAGTTGTACGGCAGAGAGGCGGTTGGCGTTAGATCCAATGGCGCAATGCCAGACTTGCCCGCAAGAAGGTTCTCCCAAAGTTGGTCGATTTCGTTGCCAAGCGGGCTAACTAGGCCCATGCCCGTTACTACAACTCGAGTCGATGGCTTGTCTGCGGGGTGATTCATCGGCAGATTCTGGAAGGGTAGGGCAGAGGAGGCGGATAGTCAGTTCACGAACATGAGAAACAATTGTGCTCGAAACTGCTAGAGGGCGAAAGACGCGTCCGCGAAGGAAGCTCCAACTGTGGAGCGATGCCCAAGAATTCGAGACGCAGCTACGCATCGCCGCTTGATCGCAGAGCCTAGTAGCGTCCGCGGCTAAGTGGGTTGATTGGTCGCGATGCCGTTGTCGTCGGCTGGGGGGCAGCGCGGCTGGTCGCATCTCCTCGGTACTCGACCATCAACAGTGCATCCGCCCTGTCGCCCGTTCGGGAGATGAGTCGGTCGATTCCCAGCATCGATGTTCCTTGTCCAAGCAGGGTTGCGTTGGTGGTTCCCTGGGGGGCCGCAACAACGCCGCAGCTCAACAGCAAGACTTGGTCGCTGGGCCAGCGAAAACGTTCGTGCAGTCGCCAACTGGCAACTTGGGGGACATTGATTTGCCCATTGAACATTTGCCCGCCAGCGATTGGCATCTCCAAGTTGACTTTGGCCAGTCGTTCGACTTGATCGATGTTGCATTTGATAACTAAGTCAACCGTAGATCGATCCAGGCTCAGAAGCGGACTCAATTGCATTTGATAGCCTTCTTGGATCTCTCCCGTTTTGGGCATAAACGGCGGCCAGGCGCCGGCTGCGGGCTCAAAGTCTTGTACGAAATTCCGCCCGCGAACCTGCTGAAGGACTTGGGATTGCCCGTTGTGAACCACCATGTCGACGGCGCTGATCTCGCGAAAGTCACCTCGGCCGCGAAGCAACGACATGAAAAGTGCCGCGTTCTCCTTGCTGAGCAAGTAGGCTTGGACGCCAGGCGATTGCGCTTGGACGGACTTCATCAGGCTGTGAGCTCGCGTCCGCCAATTCGGGTTGCCGACGGCCATGATGCGAAGACCATAAAGTTGCGGTTGCATCGTTCCGTTGACGAACCGTTCGTGTACTTGTGCCACTACGTCTTGCATTTGCTTGTTATGGTAAACCCGCAGTGTGTTTCGGTCGGCATTGATGAAACCGAACGGATCGGTGAACCAGGCGTCTGTGCCGGTTTCCCGCAGCACCCAGTCGACGATCGCTTGGTGCGGCCGATCGACGCCGCTGAGTTCTTTGGTGTAGGGCCGCAAGTCGTATTCTCGCCAGATTTGGCCAGCGTCCGACGGCAATCGAGCCGGCGCGTTGCTGGTCGTCGCCAAGGGGCTTGCCGTGTTCAGACTCGGAGCGTCGGTTTGAGCGATCGCGCTTGCGACGCCAAAAACCAGCGTGAAAAACGCACCGCAGGAAAGGGCTGTGCGGCGAAATAGCGAGGCAATTGCTACTGTTTTGCTTGTTCTAGACATAGGGCAGTCTTTGTCTGGCATTGGTATGCTCGATTGGCTTTCGCGAGCTCCCGAGCTGCTGGTGCGCGAAAGCGTTTTGGTCGGGGCGGCCCGACGGGCGTTCAGAATACCTTTGGCTTATAGGAAACTCCGAAAGTGGGGGCCAAGATCAAAGTGTTAATTGCTAGCAAAATTCCTTGACGCACGTTCCGCAGGCGCTAACACTGTAAAGCAGGTTGGTTTGCCGAAGAGCAGTCGGTTGTTAATGCGTCGCCACGGCGCACCAAGATGCACGAGAGAGCGAAAGTAGCGCGATGGGCGACAAACCCGAGGAGCAGCGTGACGGCGGCGACGCGCAGCAGGCCGCTGGTGAGGCCGATCTCCAGAATCGCGACCAATGGGTGCTTGGGCGTGCAGCCGGAGAATTGGAGCGGCTTGAGCGGCGCATGCAAGCGGCGCGTTACGAACTTTTGCACTCCGAGTTGACGGACTTGCTCGAGCAGGCCAAGGCAAGTGGCGATTGCACCGAGCTGGAAAGCTGGCTTGAGGCGTCCAACATTGATGGCTCCCCGCAAGCAACTAAGCCGCAAGCAACTGTACCCCAAGCAGCTACACCCCAAGCGGGTACGCAGGGAATCACCAAGGAGGAAATCACC
>CAYPLE010000033.1:7024-25557 GCA_964411445.1 uncultured Pirellulaceae bacterium | reverse complement strand
AAGGGTTTGGGGCCAGATTGGTGCGTTCGGCTCGGGCGCGAAACGCCGATCGGTTAAGTGCATCTGGGATTGCACCGGAAAAGAGCGACGAGGCTTCTCAAGAGAAACAGGCACTCAGTTCACCTAGCCGCAAGTCTGCTTCACGTCCATCGTCGCCAGCGAGAGTGGCAAGTGCTGCAGCGAACAAGCAAAAAGCCCAGACGCGGACAGCGCCGAATCAGAAAGTGCTTGCTCAGGTGAAGACTGCGTTAGGAGACGGAGATGGAAAGCAGCCCACTCGGGGACGCAGAAGGTTAGCCGGTGCTGTGATTAGTGCTGTAGCTCATGTGCTGCTCTTGGTTGTGTTGGCCGTAGTGACGCTGAAGCTTCCTGGTCAGGCAGCAAGCCTTGGTTTTGAATCTTCCGTCGGCGATGCCAGCGAATCGGTTGTCGAGCTGACTGAGCCGATGGATGCCGAAGAACCAACGGAGCAAATGGCTGAGCAGGTTCAAGAGTCCTTCGATGCATCGGACGCGTTAACGGAAATGTCGGCTTCGCTCGCCGATTCGTTGCAAGTCCCCGAACAAGTAAGTGCGCTATCAACAAGTGCGGTTGCCGCCAACGCCACGGCGGCGTCCAGCGCGTCTGCCTCGCTGGCTTCTGCAGCATCGTTCTTTGGAGCCGCCGCCGGAGGAAACAACTTTTGCTATGTGTTGGATGTGTCGGCGAGCATGCGGGGTGGCCCCTGGGAGGCTGCTAAAGCAGAACTGTTGCGGTCGCTTTCAAGTTTGAAACCCTCGCAGCGATACTTCATCATTTGCTACAGCCGTTCATTGAACGTCATGCCCGACCCACAAACCGACGATGACGCAACGGTGGCCTTGTACGCAACGAAGCAGAACCTGGAACATACGCGTCGATGGATCGAGAGAATACAAATCAACGCCGCCGGTGGCCCGCCTCGCTCAGCCCTGGAGCTGGCCATTGAAAAAGACCCGGACGCGGTCTATCTGCTGACCGACGGCGTGACCAGAGTTGCCGTGGATGAATTCCTTCAGGGGGTCAATCGCTACACAGATCTCTTTGGGCAAGAGCAAGTTCAGGTCCCCATCCACGCCATCGCTTACTACTCCAGCGAGGGCGAGGCGCTGATGCGGAGAATTGCCAGTCAAAATAAAGGACAATTTATTTACGTGCCTGATCCACGAGGTTAGCCTTTGCGAGGCGGTCACTTGCTCAAAGAATCGCGGACTCGGGCAGGCGCACAAACGCTACGCCCAAAATTGAAACGCTCCGGAATTTAAAGCGAGCTGTGGGGCGAATGCTCAGATTTTGTTTGCTGCTTGCTGAGCATATTCGTATATTGAAGTCGTACACGATGGGGATGTTTTAGCCGCTTGGTTGCGCTCGCGGCGTAGAATCCCCCTTTCATTTCGGCTAGTTGATCGATTTGAGGCTCGGACAGTTGGAATCGCTTCGCAGCCGCCGGGGCGTTCTCACTGGGGTTTTATCCAAGGCGACAGGCATGACAGCAGTGTTGAACAACACGCCCAGCTCGTCGCCAGAGAAGAGTGGCACGCTGTCTAGTGATGAGTCTGGATTGGTCGGGCCGATTGCTGAGCAGCCAGCTAGTGCTGCAGGTGTTGAAGCTGGGGGTACGCGCCCGAGCTACGATCGCCGGGGCAGCGGAGCGGCGTTTCTCGTCAGTTTTATCTTTCACTTAGTGTTGTTGCTCGCTCTGGCGCTGTGCGTCTACACCGCCGGCCGGCCCAGCAAGGGCGTGCTGCTGACGGCATCGGTGGGCGAAACTCTGGCGACTGACTTTGAGTTGTCGAGTGATTTTTCGGGCGCTCCTGAAGCAGCTTCGCCGGACATGATCCCCGAAGTAGAAGAGCCGGACGTTTCGGTCGACATCAAGATCTCGGACCTGCTCAATCGGCTGGATTCGTCTGGGGAAGCGACGGTTGAGGCTACTCTAACCAGCTTGACCGGCAAGTCGATTGGCGAGGGCTTGGAAACACGGGGCAAGGGAGCGAGTTTCTTCGGCGCGTATGCTCAGGGAAATCGTTTCGTCTATGTACTCGATAGCTCCAACAGCATGAAAGGGGACCGATGGACCTACGCCTGCAATAAACTCGTTGACAGCATCCAGGGGCTCACGCCGCAGCAAGAGTTCTTTGTGGTCTGCTTTGATGCCAACACGAGTTACTTGTATGGCGTGCAGCCGCAGTTGGCCAGGTTCTTGCCTGCCGACGAAGACGCCGCGAAGCGGGTACGACGTTGGCTGAGATCGAAGAACAATCGGCTTGGCCCGTCCACGAAGCCTGCAGAGGCGCTGAGATTTGCCATTGGCTTGGGGCCCGACGCCATCTTTTTATTATCCGATGGTGAATTGAAGGATCAGTCGCGAGACATGTTGAAGATCATCAACGGCAGCGGGCAGCAATATCGCAGGATTCCAATTCACACGGTGCATCTCTTCAGCGCCCGCGGTCGAGCCACATTGGAGGGCATCGCTCAGGAAAACTTGGGTACCTTCACTCCCGTAAATGGCCGCTGAGGCATTTGGGCGAATTCACACGGGTTTTGCCATTGAGTAATCGGATTTTCACCGATAAGATCTGTGATTCTCGTTTCGTGGGCCCATTTTGCGCCCGTATCGATCGAGTTAAAACGCAGAAAACAACTAGCGAATCCGTTTAGAGGCCGAAAAGGCAAGAGCGATGAAGGCAGATATCCACCCCAATTACCAAGAAACCACTGTTACCTGTGGTTGTGGCAACTCATTCCAGACTCGAAGCGTGCGCTCTGAGCTGAAGCTTGATATTTGCAACGCTTGCCACCCGTTCTACACCGGCAAATTGAAGTTTGTCGATACTGCGGGCCGCATTGAGAAGTTCCAAACCAAGTTTGCTGCTGGCACTTACGCGAGCCTTCAAAAGCCTAAGAAAAAGAAGAAGTAGCTATGCTCCGCGTGGTGGGCAGCAGTTGAACCGTATTCCAACGGTCGGCAGTCTGGTGCTCACGCGGGTCGCCTGGATGTGCATCCACGCGGGCAGCTCAATTTTTCCAAGGCGTTTGTTGACGTACTTGGAAGCTGACAATCGAGACAGCATGAGCCCGGCGCACCCGATGGATGCGCCGGGCTTTTTTTATTGGCTTGGAAATGGTTGGCCCTGCACAAAAGTGCAGATCTCAAGCCTTCGCACCCTCGCTGACGTGCATGCAAACTGACCCTCACAATTTTTTCTCTTGATCGAAACTGATCGAAATGAACATTCGAGAAGACCTGCAAGCCAAACTAGATCGCTTCGAAGAGCTTGAGCGGTTGATGAGCGACCAGGATGTGATGTCCGACTCGAACAAGATGGCCTCCTACGCCCGCGAGCATGGTTCGCTGGCCAAGGTCGCCAACAAGTTTCGAACGTTCAAAAGGATGAGCGAGGAGATCGCCGATCTAGCAGAGATGGCGGCGAGCGACGATCCAGAAGAGCGCGAAATGGCAGACGAGGAGTTGGGGACACTTCGCAGTGGTCGCGAAAAGCTCTGGGATGAACTGCTGGAGATGACTATCGGTGGTGAAGATGCCAACCGAACGCGATGTGTCATGGAAATTCGAGCTGGCACCGGCGGTGATGAAGCCGCCTTGTTTGCTCGCGACTTGTACGAAATGTACAAACGCAACGCGGAAGCCAAGGGTTGGAAGACCGAAATCATGGACATGAGCGCAACCGAGCGTGGCGGTTTCAAAGAAATCGTGCTCGGACTCGAAGGCGAAGGTGTCTACCGTGAACTGCAGTTCGAAAGTGGCGGCCACCGCGTGCAACGCGTCCCAGAAACAGAAACACAAGGACGCGTGCACACCTCTGCAGCAACTGTCGCGGTGATGGCCGAACCGGAAGACGTTGAAATTGAGCTTTCGAAAGACGAATATCGTGTCGACAAATTCGGTGCTAGCGGGCCCGGCGGTCAGCACGTCAATAAGACCGAATCGGCTATCCGCTTAACGCACTTTGAAACCGGCATCGTTGTCCAGTGTCAGGATGAAAAGAGCCAAATCAAGAACCTCGCGAAAGCTTTGCGTGTTCTAAAAAGCCGCTTGTACGACCATCGGCAGCAACAAGAATTGCAGAAGCGAGCCGATGCTCGAAAAAGTCTGATCGGTTCAGGGGATCGTAGTCAACGAATTCGGACATATAACTTTCCGCAGAACCGGATTACCGATCACCGAATTAACTTTACGCTATATAAGCTGGATCACGTCATGGCAGGTGATCTGACTCCCGTAACGGATGCGTTGTTGGAATACGAACGTGATCAATTGCGAGGCGACACGGAGACCAGCCAGTGAGCGCGCCCGATATCTGGACGGTAGGCAAATTGCTCACGTGGACAACCGACTTCTTGAAGCAGCACGGCTCCCAGTCCCCAAGGCTAGATGCAGAGGTGCTGTTGGCTCAGTCACGCGGTTGCCAGCGCATTGATTTGTATACCGCCTTCGATGAAGAGCCCAGCGACGAAGTTAAGGCTTCCTTTCGCGAGCTCGTGCGTCGTCGTGCCGAAGGTGCCCCGGTCGCCTACTTGGTTGGTCACAAAGAATTCTACTCGCTGGATTTCGAAGTCACCGAAGCGACTCTAATTCCCCGCCCCGAGACCGAACACTTGGTTGTTCGAGCGCTTGATTTGGCAGCCGAGCTTCACAAGACGGCTAGTCGGCCTCTTCGTGTCGCCGATATTGGCACGGGAAGCGGCTGTATAGCCATTGCCGTCGTAAAGCACTTCGCTGAATCTGAAGTTGTTGCCGTCGACGTGTCCGTCGATGCCTTGGCAGTCGCAAGGCGCAATGCGGCCCAGCACGGAGTTGACGAGCGCATTGAGTTCGCCGAGTCAGATTTGCTTGCAGGGCTGGCCGGGAGAGAGCCCTTCGATTTGATTTTGAGTAACCCGCCTTACGTTAGCGAGGCAGAATACCAAAGTCTCGACGCTACCGTTCGCGACTTTGAGCCTCGAAGCGCGCTGGTTGGTGGCGCCGAAGGTTTTGAATTGATTTCAAAGTTAATTGAACAATCCGAACCATTGCTCGCACCCAGTGGTCGCATCTTAATCGAGATGTCGCCGATGTTGGTCGAGCGGCAGCGAGAGTTCGTGCCGGATCAATTCAGCGTTGAGATCGTCAAGGATTTAGCCAATAAGCCAAGGATTTTGGTGTTGGGCAGATAACCCGACGCAACCCTCGAACTTCCGTACAGTGGGTGAAACCCACCGAGCTTGCTTTCGTAGGGTGGGTGAAACCCACCGGGCTGGCACGATTGGCACGACGGCACAATTGGTGGGTTTCACCCACCCTACAAACCAACCGCGATGTTTGTCGCTTGCGGTCCAGCGGAACAAATTTGACAACTAGACCTAAGAACTGTTTACAACCAAAGAGCACAACGATGGAAATGGAAAAACTTGTCTCTCTGTGCAAGCGTCGCGGCTTCTTGTTTCAGTCTAGCGAGATTTATGGCGGGCTGAACGGATTCTGGGACTACGGTCCCCTCGGCGTTGAACTCAAGCGAAACGTCAAAGAAGCTTGGTGGCGCGATATGGTTAGCGGGCACGATGATATGTCCGTCCTAGCTGGTGCTCCTTCGACCTATGAAATGGCAGGTCTGGACTGCACCATCATCATGCATCCACAAGTCTGGAAGTGCTCGGGGCACTTCGATTTGTTCGTTGATAAAATGGTCGACTGTCGCGAATCCAAGAAACGGTATCGTTGGGATCACGTCGTGGGTGCATGGGTCAAAGGTGCAAAGAAGCACCATGGCGATGGCCCTGCTCCTGAGCCCGAGCGGGTTTTGGTGACCGCGATGGGCAGCGATGATCCTATGCCCGACATTCAAGCACAAGCGCTCAAGTACTTCGGCCTGCGCAATAAAGACGCCGCCAAGATCGAAGTCGATTCGGATGTGATCGTCTTGTCTGAAATGGATAGTTTTGACGAAGTCGTTGGGCCAGACGCGAAGACCAAGGGCACGCTGACCGAACCACGTGACTTCAATTTGATGTTCCCGACAACCATCGGTGCACTCGGGGGTGAGGACGATCGAGCGTTCTTGAGGCCCGAGACGGCACAAGGCATTTTTGTCAATTTTCGAAACGTAGTTGACAGCACGCGGGTGAAAATTCCATTTGGTGTCGCCCAAGTCGGCAAGAGTTTCCGCAATGAAATTACGCCTCGCAACTTTACGTTCCGGTCCCGCGAATTCGAACAGATGGAGATCGAATTCTTCTGTCACCCAGACACGTCCGCTCAGTGGTACAAGTACTGGCGAGATCGCCGATTGGCCTGGTACAAGGACCTTGGGCTTTCCGGGGATCGCTTGATCCTCCGCGAGCACGAAGAAGATGAGCTGAGCCACTACTCGACAGGAACAGCGGACGTTGAGTATGCGTTTCCGTTCTTGCCGGAAGGTGAATACGGTGAGCTAGAGGGCATTGCACATCGCGGCGACTTTGATCTTCGCAGTCACATGGAAGGAAAGCTGGATGAGAAGTCGAATCCACTTCAGGTGCAGCTCAACGAGCACGGCAAGCCAAAGTATCGCGGCAGTGGCAAAGATCTGACTTACCGAGATGAAGTCACCAACGAGCGGTTTACGCCGCACGTGATTGAGCCATCGGCGGGGGCTGACCGAGCAACGCTCGCCTTCCTGTGCGAAGCTTATCGTGAAGACTCCGCGCCAGATGACAAAGGCAAGATGCAAACGCGGACTCTATTGTCGCTCCATCCACGGTTGGCCCCCATCAAGGCTGCAGTCTTCCCGCTTGTTAAGAAAGATGGCATGCCCGAGATTGCCAAGGACATTTATCGAGCCCTCAAGAAGAAATTCAACGTCTTCTATGACGAAAAGGGGGCTGTTGGACGGCGTTATCGCCGGCAGGATGAAGCAGGCACACCTTACTGCATCACCGTCGACGGCGATTCCTTGTCCGAAAAGACAGTAACGCTCCGAGATCGCGATTCTCTCGAGCAGACTCGCGTGAAGATCGACGATATCGTTGCCGAAGTCGAGTCACGCATCAACGGCTGATCATCGCTACGTGCACGAACTACGGAGCAGATCAGGGTTAGACGCTGATTTGAACCAGGGCTTGGCCTTGGGTTACTCCTGGGGCAGGTAGGGTAGATCCGCCTTGGAGGAAGATGTCGATGGCTCGTGCGGCACCGCGACCTTCGTTGATGGCCCAGACGACGAGCGATTGTCCGCGACGGCAATCTCCAGCAGCGAAGACCTTTTCCACGTTGGTGGTGAATTCACCATGTTCGCCAACAAACGTCTCCCAGTTGCCCCGAGGACGCTGGGTTTCCAAGCCGAGCATTTCGGCAACGCTAAGCTCCGGCCCTACAAAGCCGGTTGCCAATAAAACAAGGTCTGCCGGCCAAACTTTCTCGCTTCCAGGCACTTCGCTAAAGGGGGCCTTTTCGCCTGGCTTGGACCAATCGACGTTGACCGTCTTGACGCCCGTCAGCCTGCCATTAGCGTCTTTAACGAATTCCTTCGTCAGAATGTTGTAGGCGCGGGGGTCATCGCCTGTCTTGGCTTTGACTTCAGCGTGCGAGTAATCCAGCCGATAGATTCGTGGCCATTGCGGCCAGGGGTTGTTGTCAGCTCGCTCTTCCGGCGGGCGGTCGAGCAATTCAAAGTTAACCACACTCTTACAGCCGTGCCTGAGCGAAGTACCGATGCAATCCGCCCCGGTGTCGCCGCCGCCAATGACGATGACGTCCAGGTCCTTCGCTGTCGTGTAAGCATCGTCTTCAAGTTTTGAATCGAGCAAGCTCTTGGTGTTGCGCGTTAGGAAGTCCATGGCCATGTAGATTCCCTGTGCATCGCGGCCCGGAGCTCGGCCGGTTGGATCAAATGGCTTGGTTGCACCAGTCGCCATCAGAACTGCATCGAATCGTTCGGTAAGTTCCTTTGGGTCGATGAATTTGATCTCGTGCCCACGTTCCTGCATGATTTGAGTCATGTGCCCAGGCTCGAAGTCCTCTTGCTTGCCAACGTGAGCGCATGTGACAAATTCGATGCCTTCTTCTTTGAGCAGATTGACGCGGCGCTCGACGACATCCTTACCGAGTTTCATCCAAGGGATACCGTACATGAGCAGTCCGCCGATTCGGTCCGCTCGTTCGTAGACGGTTACTTTGTGGCCGACTTTATTCAACTGTGCAGCGGCTGCCAGACCAGCGGGGCCGGAACCGATGATGGCGACCGTCTTGCCCGTGCGGGTTCGAGGTGGCTGTGCTTTGACCCAGCCTTCGTCGAAACCGCGGTCAATGATCTCATTTTCGATGTTCTTGATGGTTACGGCGGGCTCAATGATTCCCAGGACACAAGCTCCCTCGCATGGAGCAGGGCAGGCACGCCCCGTGAACTCGGGGAAGTTGTTGGTCTTGTGCAGCCGATCCAGCGCCTCGCGCCAACGGCCCTGGTACACCAGATCGTTCCATTCCGGGATTAAGTTGTCAATCGGACAGCCAGTGGTCGATTGGCAGAACGGCACCCCGCAGTCCATGCACCGAGCCCCCTGTGTTTTCAGGTGTTCCTCGTTGCCTCGCGTGAAAATTTCACCAAAGTCTCCGGCTCGTTCAATTGGATCACGGTAAGGAAGTTGTTCGCGGGGGAATTCTTTGAATCCAGTTGGCTTACCCATAGTGCCTGCGCCTTCGAAATATTCTGCAGTTGTATTTGTTGAGCCGGGTGGCTGTTGTATTCAGTTTGCGTATTAACGCGTGTCGCGAAAAACGCCTGTCTTCGTGTGATCCAGGAGCCCTCTTGGAGCAAGAGATGCTACGCGTCGCTACCACTCAAAAAGATGACTTGGCAGGCCGTCTGGCTAGACGGTCTCCGGCTGAGCGGAAGGCTTAGCTTCCTTGGCGGCACGTTCGGCAAGGACGCGTTTGTAGTCTGTCGGCATCACCTTCACAAAGTTCTTCAGCGCGCCTTCCCAGTCGCTGAGGATCCGCGATGCAACAGCAGACTCGGTCAACTCTTGGTGTTCTACAAGCATGTCGTGAAGCTCTTGCTTGTCTGCTTCGTCCACGACGTCCTCAAGTTCGACCGTCCCAAGATTGCACTTCAGGCGGAAAGCATCGCGGTCTGGAGCCCAGACGTAGGCAACGCCACCGGACATGCCAGCGGCAAAATTGCGACCGGTCGGTCCAATGATGATGGCTCGACCACCGGTCATATATTCGCAACCGTGGTCACCAACGCCTTCGACGACAGCCCAGGCTCCACTGTTTCGAACACAGAATCGCTCCGCAGCTCGACCTCGGAAGAAAGCTTTACCACTAGTTGAACCGTACAGGCAAACGTTGCCGACCAAAATTTGGTCTTCGGCAGCGAAGCTACTGACCTTTGGTGGATAGACGATCACGCGGCCGCCGGACAAGCCCTTGCCGACATAGTCGTTGCAGTCGCCTTCGACTTCGATGGTAATGCCCCTGGTAAGCCAAGCTCCTAGGCTTTGACCGGCCGAACCATTGAATTTGAGGTGGATGGTTCCTTCAGGTAGCCCGTCAGCTCCCCACCGCTTGGTGACTTCATGACTGAGGATCGTGCCGGCCGTGCGGTCGGTGTTCACAATTGGAAGTTCCAATCGGACTTGTTTTCCATCCTGAATCGCTGGTTGGCAAGCAGGAACCAACTGGGTTCGGTCAAGCGACTCGTCCAAGCCGTGGTCCTGCGTCATCACGCAACGCACCTGAGAATCGGGGTGAAGCTTTTGAGCTGGTGTGAGAAGTGACGATAGATCGATTCCATCTGCCTTCCAGTGCTTGATGGCAGCATCTGTGTCGAGAACGTCGACTCGCCCAATCATCTCGTCCCACTTGCGGAAACCAAGCGCAGCCATGTGGGTCCGCATTTCTTCGGCAACCATGAACAGGTAGTTGACCACGTGCTCTGGTTTGCCCTTGAACTTCTTGCGCAACTCAGGGTCTTGTGTTGCAATGCCAACGGGACACGTGTTCAAGTGACACTTCCGCATCATGATGCAGCCCATTGTGATCAGCGGCGCCGTTGATAGTCCGACTTCCTCAGCGCCCAGTAGAGCTGCGATCGCAACATCGCGTCCGGTCTTCAGACCACCATCGGTTTGCAATACGACTCGGCTGCGGAGGTCATTCATGACAAGCGTTTGGTGAGTTTCGGCGATGCCTAATTCCCACGGCAGCCCAGCATGTTTAATGCTCGTCAGCGGTGATGCACCCGTTCCACCGCTGTCACCCGAAATCAGGATGTGATCGGCCTTGGCTTTGGTTACACCAGCGGCAACCGTACCGACGCCAACTTCAGAGACGAGTTTCACGCTCACGCGAGCAACCGGGTTGGCGTTTTTCAGGTCGTGGATGAGCTGAGCCAGATCCTCGATCGAGTAAATGTCGTGGTGTGGCGGCGGGCTGATCAAGCCCACTCCAGGCGTCGAGTAGCGGATACGGGCGATGTTGTCATCCACCTTGTGTCCCGGCAGCTCGCCACCTTCACCAGGCTTTGCACCTTGGGAAATCTTGATCTGGAGTTCGTCGGCATTGGTCAAGTAGTTTGCCGTAACGCCGAATCGGCCTGAAGCGATTTGCTTGATGGCGGATCGTTTCGAATCGCCGTTGGGCATCGTCTCAAAGCGAACAGGGTCTTCACCACCTTCGCCAGTGTTGCTCTTGCCGCCAAGGCGATTCATAGCGATCGCGAGCGTTTCATGCGATTCAGCGGAGATGGATCCGAAACTCATTGCACCGGTGCAGAAGCGTTTGACAATATCCTTGGCCGGTTCAACTTCGTCGAGTGGGATTGGGCCACCGTTGACATTGTCTTTCAGGCGAATCAGTCCGCGGAGAGTGCACTTGCGACGATTCTCGTTGTTGACTTCGTCAGAAAATGCTTTGTATGCATCGGCGCTGTTCGTGCGTGCCGCGCTTTGCAAGTTCGAGATCCTGGTGGGCGTCCAGCCGTGGTTTTCGCCTTCGGCCCGCCAATGGAATTCGCCAGGATTGGGCAACGTTGGGAGGCCAAAATCTTCACGCTCGGGGAAGCCCAGTGCGTGACGGCGTAGCGTTTCTTCAGCCAGAACTTTGAAATCGACACCTTGGACTCGGCTGGCCGTTTGGGTGAAGCAACGGTCGATGACTTCGTCTTTGAGGCCGACGGCTTCGAAGATCTGTGCGCCTTTGTAGGAATGCAGCGTGGAGATGCCCATTTTGGCCATGACCTTCAGCATTCCCTTGGCAACACCTTTACGAAATGCTGCAACAACTTTGTCGTCGTCGCTGAATTCCTTTGTGTTGATCAACCCGTCGCGTCGAGCTTGCCAAAGCGCCTCGAATGCCAGGTATGGATTGATCGCATCCGCACCATAGCCAACCAGCAGGCAAAAGTGGTGAACTTCGCGGGCTTCACCGCTCTCTACGACGATACCAATTTGGGTTCGCAGGCTATTCTTGACCAAGTGGTGGTGTACGGTCGATGAAGCGAGCAGCGATGGCAGTGGAGCACGCTCTGCCGACACCGCGCGGTCGGAAAGCGTTACTAGCGAGTAGCCGTCCTTGATCGCTTGTTCGGCTTCCGCGCAGATTCGATCCAGCGCGTCAAGCATGCCGGTCTTGCCGCCGTCGCGATCGAAGGTGATGTCGATCGTCTTCGTCTTCCAGCCACGATGGTCCAATTGCTTGAGCGCAGCTAGTTCTTCGTTGGTCAAAATCGGATGCGGGACGAGCAACCGGTGTGCGTGCTCCGGTGTGACGGACAGCAAATTGGCTTCTGGCCCAATGTAACACTCCAGCGACATGATGATCTCTTCACGGATCGAATCGATGGCTGGATTGGTTACCTGCGCGAAGAGTTGCTTGAAATAGTCGTACAGCATACGAGGCTTGTCGCTGAGGCAAGCCAAAGCACTGTCGTTGCCCATCGAACCAACCGGATCTCTCTTGTCGCGAATCAGCGGCATCAACATAAACTGCATCGTCTCGGTCGTGTACCCGAACGCTTGCATGCGTGAGAGCAGTGTGTCAGGGTCAAAACCGTGGGAGTTTTCAGCCGCAGGTAGTTCGCCCAGTTCGATGCGTTGGTCGTTCAGCCATGTCTTGTAGTCAAGCTTTTCGGCAAAGGTTTGCTTGAGTTCTTCATCTGGAATCAACCGTCCTTCTTCGAAGTCAACCAAGAACATCTGTCCGGGCTGCAGGCGTCCTTTCGCTTTGACGTTCTCGGGTGCAACGGGAAGTGCGCCCACTTCGCTGGCCATGATGACGCGGTCATCGTGCGTAATGTAATATCGGCTTGGACGAAGCCCGTTTCGATCGAGGACCGCACCGATGTAATGGCCGTCGGTGAAGCTAATTGAGGCGGGGCCGTCCCAAGGCTCCATGACGCAGGATTGGTATTCGTACAAGGCACGTTTGCTTTCGCTCATCGTGTCGTGCTTCTGCCACGCTTCCGGGACCATCATCATGACGGATTCCTGGAGCGTTCGACCATTCATGAGCAAGAACTCTAGGACGTTGTCGAATGTACCGGAGTCGCTGCAATCGGGTTCGCAGACCGGGAACAGGTCCTTCAACTTGTCACCAAAAAGCTCGCTCTCCAGCTTGCCTTGACGCGCGGTCATCCAGTTCTTGTTTCCGCGAAGCGTATTGATCTCGCCGTTATGGCTCATGAAGCGGAATGGTTGAGCGCGATCCCAACTTGGGAACGTGTTGGTGCTGAATCGTGAGTGCACCATGGCGAGATGCGTTTTGTAGTCCGGATCTTGCAGATCGGGGAAGTACGGTACAACCTGCGCGGTTGTTAACATGCCTTTGTAAATGATGACCTTGGTCGAAAGGCTACAGATGTAGAACAGTTTGCGTTCTTGCAGGCTTTCGTCAGACCGCAAGATATGGCTGCTGCGCTTGCGTATGGCATACAGTTGCCGTTCAAAGTCGTCACCTTCGGTGCCATTTGCGGCGCCGACGATGACCATCTCCATGAATGGCTCAGCGGCCCGCGCAGCAGGTCCCACATCGGCGGCATCGGTGGCTTGAGGGCAATCCCGCCACCCGATGAGCTTTTGACCATGCTCTTGGATAAGTTCGTTGACCTTTTTCTTGCAAGTCTCACGCTCTCTTTCATCGTGAGGCAAGAAGACAATGCCAGCACCAAATTTTCCTGGTGGCGGAACGTCTACGCCTAAGTCGCGCCGGGCAACTTTCGCAATGAATTCATGAGGCAATGCGGTCAGCATTCCAGCGCCGTCGCCGGTATTGCTTTCACAGCCGCAACCGCCACGGTGCTCCATGGCCATCAGCAGTGTGTGCGCGTCCAAGACGTTCTGGTGGCTGCGGTGGCCTTTGATATGAGCAACAAAGCCGACTCCACACGAGTCTTTTTCGTTGGCTGGGTCGTATAGTCCGTGTTGCTGCGGAAGGTGCATTAGTTTGTTCATTCGATCAGTCCCGTCCGTCTACCGTTCGTGCTATTCTGGATTTTATGTATTCAAGTATGGCGATGTTCCGTCAGTGCATCGCTGTGTTTGGTGTCTCGGCTATTTAGATGCCGATACGCCTTCGGTGTTGGTTGTGTTTGCGTTGTGCGATTCAGCCATCAGTTCTTCCGATGCCTCTTGATTGGTGTTTTCGGCATCAGCAACGTCTGGGTTTTGGTTGGCGGGCAAGCTCGCGTGCTGGCCGTTGCTTTGGCGACTGTCGTGCCCGTTGGTCGAGTTCGTTGATCCGTCGGCCAGGATCATTTCCATGATGCCGCGTGCAGTACGACCAATGGTTCCTTCGCGACGCTGGATGATTCCTAGCGGACGGGAGAGCTGCAGCCATGGACAGGGCAGTGCAACCAGCGAACCGTCGAGCAGTTCTTCTTCGACGGTAGGACGCGGTAGAAAGGCTATCGCATCGTGAACTGCCATCCCGTGTTTAACTGAGTCGATGTTGTCGAACTCGGCAGCTATTTGCATCGTCACGCCGAGAGACCTGAGGTAGCGATCGATCTCGTGTCGAATGCGAAGGTTTGCTGCAAAGGCTACCAACGCAGTCGAAGACAGGTCACGCGTGCTGACTTCATCAGACTGTGCCAGTGGGTGTTCTGGATCAGCGGCTAAGACCATCGGTTCGCTGCGCCAGGAAAACGCCGACACGCTCGATGATGACTGTGGATAACTCACCAAGCCAAAGTCAACGATGCCTTGGTCGACCAAGCGGTAAACTTCGTCGGGGTGTCCGAACTGGAAGCGAACCTCAGCCTTGGCATGCTCTCGACTGAGCTTACTCTTCAGCTTCGGTAAGTAGCTCAGGCCGACACTATAAATCGAGGCGATGGCCGCCCGACCAGCCATTTCCTTGCCAACGGCTCGAACTTCTTCAGTCAGGGAATCAAGCCGGCGGATGATCTGCATGCAACCTGGCAAGAACAAGCGGCCTTCGGCGGTGAGCTGGAAGGGGCGCTTGCGACGGTCGATCAGCTTTACTTGGAGGTACTCTTCTAACTGCTGAACGGCCTGGCTGACGCCGCTCTGCGTCATTTTGTTGTCCTCAGCCGCCTTCGAAAAGCTATTCAGCTTAGCGACGTCGCAGAAGACCTGAAGGTTTCGAAGTTGCATAGATGCTGGGCGCTCGGATCTGTATAAGCAAAGTTGATGCTGGCTGCGTGGTTATCACAAAGCCGAATGCAAGAGGTTAAGCGCAAGCGCTCCCCAGGTCAAGACTCGCTGATTGGTCGAAAAGATGAAGCTTGGCGATGCGGCTAGCTCGATGGCCCACCAAAATTGCCGCTCAAGACCCCAACCACTTGGGCGACTCGAGCGTTTCAAGGCCCGCCAGCAGCAAGATGCTGCCGCTAGTCACCGCCGCTAGTCACCGCCGCCGCGATTGCGCAAGGTGAGTGCGTAGAGAATGATGACGGAGCCACTGGCAATAAGGCTCCAGGGAATCCACTCGGGGGGGCGGATGACCTTGTTCGTCTTAACCTGAACCATCCGCGGGGGCTCTTGGAACCAAGCGGACGAAGTCGCTTGGACTTTCTGGGTGGACTCAGAAACAATGGTTGCACTGTCGATCATCAGGCATTCAATGCCGACGATGACGAGCATCGTCCCAACAGCGAAAAAGAAAGCTCGCCACACAGCGTTTTGCCCCCAGGATTCAGGCCAAACGGTCGTTCGTCGCGGAAGCACTGGCCCAGTGTCTGCGAGGATCGGGTCGCAACTTACGGGCGACCAAAGGGACCCAGCTTTCGTCAAAGCGGTCGGACTAGCCGGATCTTCAATAGTCGTTTCGACTGGCCAGATGGGGTGTCTGGAGGGGAATTGAGCCAAGCGGCTAGGATGCTAGCAACCGAGCAAGCACAGCCGCTACGATCGACGAAGCCGTTATTCTAGGCAGTCACCACCAACGCGCAGCGGCACGATAGCGATAAAGCCGCGGCAAGCCTAGTTGGCGATTTTTAGGCCTGGAACAGCTTTTTTCAGGGCAGCGATGCCTTCGGGGGTGACGCCCGTTTTCGCAACCTTCAGTTGCTTGAGGCCCTTGCAGCCTGCCAGTTGCTCAAGCAGTTCGTCGCCGATTTGGTTGCCTTCCAAGTTTAGGCTCGTCAGTTTGGACATCTTGGCGAGCGACGCTCCAGAAGAATTTGTAATCTCAGTGCTTCTAAGATCTAATTCTTCGATAGGAAGCTCCGTAAGTGCCGCAAGGGCTGCGTCGTCGATTGCCGTTTCCCAGCAGCCAAGATAGGTCAATTTCTTGTTTCCGGCCAAGCTCTTGAAGCCTTCACTGGTGATTTCAGTGCATTCGCTCAGGTCGAGATAGCTGAGGTTTGGAAGCGAGCCAATCACGGCCATGCCAGCGTCATCGAAAACAGTTAGGCGGAGTTCAAGCCGCTCGAGCGTATTTTTGCCCTTCAGATACTCCATTCCGTCGCTCGTGATAAAACACTCGCGAACGCGTAGGCGCTTGAGCTTCGTCAGGTCTTTCAAGTGCACGAGGCCTTCGTCGGTAATTTGCGTGGAGTCCATTTGCAGAGCTTCCAGCGACTTGAGCTTCCCAATGTGCTTAAGCGATTCGTCGGTCAAATCCAAAACGGTGTTCAGATTGAGGTTCCTCAGTTTTTCTAGCCCCGTGATTTGCTCCAGCCCGGGGTCCGTGATTCGTCCGCGCTCGAGTTGTAGGTCAACCAGTGAGGTCATTTTGCCAATGAATTCGAGGCCCGCATCGCCCACAACCGTGTTTCGTAGGTCCAGCGCTCGTAGCTTCTTTAAACCAACCAGTTTTTCCAGACCTGCGTCGGTCACACCAGTCTGACGCAATACAAGGACTTCGATATTCTTGTTCTTTCCAAGGGATTCCAGCACTTTGTCCGTCACTTGGGTGCGTGTCAGGTCGACTCGCTTGAGCGTTGCCATATCGGCCAGGATTTCGAGTCCCTCGTCGGTGGTTCCGGGGCCTCCCAGGATGAGCGTCTCAAGTTGTTTGAGTTCGGCCAACTTGCGCAGCGTCTCAGGCGACTCCTCGCGCATCGAAGTCGATGCCGAAATGACGTTGCCGCCCGAGTTGGTTTTGAATTCAAACCCGGCTTCCTGCAAAGCGGCTACCACATCTGCGGGGTCAGCCGGCGTCTTGACGTCAGCATCGGATTTCTTTTTCGCAGCGGTATCGACGGCGTTTTTCTTGCTCGTGCAACCGATGCTGGTGGAGACGGCGAGGGCCACGATAAGTAGATTCAGAGCCGATTTCATAGGGCTTTCCTGTTCATTGGGCGTTCCTGGGAGGGGCGGTTATGGCGGGGGAAAGATGGTGGAGTACCGGCCGCAGCGGTGAATGAGTATTACTTTCTACCGAACTGGCCACCCATCTGTCCTTGGTAGGCTATCGGCGGACAGGCCTTCTTTCAAGTCTTGTGGGGCTTAGCCATGTTAAATCACGGCCACGGTACGTATACTTCTAGAGCGCTACTTTGCGGTACGGGGAATCCAGCCGCCGTTGAGCGCTTGTTTCATCCCTCGCCAGTGCCTCTTCGCAAACTGCGACCGTCCTTGGCGCTGAATCACAAATGACCCTCCTTGGGAGTACACACATGAGTCGATCGACCAATCGTCGTCAGTTTATCGGAGCAACCTCAGCCATTGGGGCAGGGGTATGGTTAGGCACATCGCAGTCTTCAAAGGCTTACCGATCGGCACTCGCGTCTCCGACAGCCGCTTGCATCGGAGTTGGCGGGAAGGGCGATAGCGATTCGAAGCACATTGCTGATTTGGACGTTGAGCTGGTTGGTATCTGCGACGTTGACAAATTGCTGCTTCGCAAGAAGGGGATTAAGCACAAGTCGGCTGAGCAATTCCAGGACTTCCGCGAGATGCTCGACAAACTGGGCGACAAAGTTGACATGGTCGTTGTCAGTACGCCTGACCACACGCACGCGGCTGCGGCGATGATGGCGATGAAGATGAAGAAGCACGTTTACTGTCAAAAGCCCCTAACTTGGTCGATCCAAGAAGCTCGCATGTTGCGCGAAACGGCTGAGACGATGGGGGTCGTTACCCAGATGGGAAACCAGGGCACCAGCGAAAACGGACTGCGAAGTGCCGTTGAAGTGATTCGCTCCGGTGCAATCGGTGACGTTTCTGAGGTGCATGTTTGGACCGACCGGCCGATCTGGCCTCAAGGCAAGGGGCGTCCGGACCGTGAAGATTCTGTTCCATCCACACTGAACTGGGACGGGTGGATCGGCCCAGCTCCAATGCGACCCTATGTCGGAGCAGGGACCTACCACCGCTTCAACTGGCGCGGCTGGTTGGACTTCGGCACTGGTGCTCTGGGTGACATGGCCTGTCACACAACCAACATGCCTGTCAAGGCTCTTGAACTGTGGGATCCGGTTGCGGTAACCGCTGTCGCAAACTCTGGCATTGGCGCGGGAGAACAATATCCTTCGTCGAGCAGCCTGAAGTTTGAGTTCCCTGAGCGCAACGGTCTGGTCGCCACCGACTTCTACTGGTACGACGGCGGCAACGTTCCAGCCGATTCACTGTTGGCAACGATCAAGAACGATGACTTCCAGAAGAAACTGGCCGAGAAGAAGGCCGGCACACGTGATCGCGGTTATAGCGGAGCACTGATCGTCGGTAGTAAGGGGATGGTCTTCTCGCCGAACGACTACGGTGCCATGTACGACGTCGTCATTGATGGCAAAGTTGTGGTCAAAGACGGCAATCCAGTCGGCGGCTACAAAATGCCTGAAGAGACCATTCCTCGCGTTCCGTTCCAAGCTGGTACGGATGAACGTCAGAAGTGGGAGTTCGTTAAGAGTGTTACCGGTGAGTATGAGCCTGGTACGATGTCGAACTTCGGCTACGCTGGCCGCTTGACCGAAACGATGCTCGTCGGAATCCTTGCACTTCGAGGCGAAGTCGGTAAGCGTTACGAGTGGAATGCAGCCGACATGAAGTGCACCAACGTTCCTGAAATGAACCAATTTGTCGGTCGCGAGTATCGCGAAGGTTGGACTCTGTAGTACGCCTTCCGCAGA
>CAYPLE010000033.1:0-6924 GCA_964411445.1 uncultured Pirellulaceae bacterium | reverse complement strand
GAAAATCCAAAACGCCTCGGCCTTTGAGCTGAGGCGTTTTTCTTTTGCGCTCGACTCTGGCCAATCCTGCCGGGAAAGACTGCTGTTTTGTCGCGGCAGTTCTGTTGCGTCGCCGCGATCACCGGAAAGGCAGCGTGAAACGCAACCTAAGGTGCTTGTGTTTGTGTAGCGGGCAAGAAATAGAAGGAATGCGGACGAAGGTCTAGTCGGTGCCGAGAGAGTTAACGGAACAGGTGCAACTGCTCTTGGCGATCAGACGGTCGCGCTGGTCCCTGATTTCGCACTCAACGAAGCCGATTCGTAGGCCACGAGTGACGAGTCTTGCGTGGCAGGTAAGGCGCGCCTGTTTCGTAGGGCGAATGTAGCTGACCTTCATTTCCACCGTGGCAAAGCTGTGTTTGTCACCTTCCAAGGTTCTGCCAAAGGCAATGCCCATGGTTGCATCGGCCAGCAATGAAATGACGCCGCCGTGGACGAATCCCATTGGGTTGTGCATGCGTTGGTCAACGTTTAGATGCACTAGAGCTTCGCCCGGTTCGCCAGGTTGGACTTCTAGGCCTATGAGTTGACTAATTGGAGCGTGTGCGAAGGGATCGCTCATAGTTGGTTTTAGCGATGCACGTCAGAGGGATGTCTAGTATCGCCACTGTAGCCCCAGCCCCAGTGACTGCAGCCAATAGCGACGTTCGTCAAAGTTTAGCTGGGGATCAAGGGATCCGACGAGTGGGTCGTTCAGGTTGACCGCCAGATCGTCGTTGATCTGCTGACTGGCTTGAGCCACCTTAGGCAACATCATGTAATGGTAGCCCACATTGAAGTCTAGCCCAGGTCGAATGGCATACGCTAAGCTGAAGCCGACTTCGGGAACGACGACAAATGTGTCATCTTCAAACGGCTGGCTGTTGGTCGCACGAGCCAGCAGACCTTGGTTAGTCGTGTTGACGGCTCCAGGGGCGCTGGTGGTTGTCGTGCTGCCAGCAATGTTGACTCTGCGTCGTAGGTTGCCGGCACCCAGACGGAACATGGTTTCCATCTTCCAACGAGCGAAATGACGCGTGCTCATGATGCCATAAGACATGCCATTGAACTCGTTTTCCGTTTGAAAGTTATCGACTACGTCAAATTGTGAACCGGTTAGTAGCGGGTTTTGGTTGCCGAAGATGCTGGTGTTGGTCCGAACGGAAAGCCCCTCATCTACCGACATGCCTTTGTAGCCCCACAACCAATCGACGCGTGTGAATCGGTCCTGGTAGAGTAGTCGGCGAAGATTGAGATCAACACCTTGTACTTGAGATGTGGTGGCAACTACAATCGATCCGTTGCTTTGACCGGTGTAAGCGATTAACTGCGACGATTGTACTTCGCTTCCCGAAACGGAAGTATTGAAGAACGGCCGGGCGAGGATTGAGTGTGTTGAAGACGAGAAATTGAACGTGTCATCCTGGTCGCCGGCTGTCCAGTAGCGGAACATCAGGCCGAATCGTTTGTTGTTGCCAAGCCACGTACTCAGTGTTAGGCGGAAACCAGCGTTTGCTTCGCTATTGAGCGGGCCGTTTCCAAGCAGAATACTCGTTGTATCACTTGCCGGAAGCTGTCCAGCAATACTGCTTGGGGTACCGACGGGGCTTGTCGTCACCAGCGGCGGTGGGTTGGCCGAACGACGCCAGTACAAAGGCACTTCTGCGCGGACCGCCAATCGGCACCATAGGCTCATCAATGGCCCGCGACCACCGATGTTGTGCATAGCAGCCCCCGGTGCTAGGTCGTAAAAGCCCGGGTTGCAGCAATCTGAACAGGCTGATGAACCGCATCCGCATCCGCCTGTCATGCTGTGTGTATCAACGAGCCCGCCGCTCGCGTAGTGGCCACTGGCGATTTCGGGGCCGCTGACGATGTCGGGGCCACCCGAATCGCAAGAACTGCAGGAAGCCAGCGATACACCGTCTGGCGCATGCGAGTGGGGTGCCCGAGTGTGAGGTGCATGTGTGTGCGAAGCAGAGACCACGTTTCGATCAGCCGCACCGCTTCTGGGTGAGGCTTCCTGTTGTCCAGCGTAGAACTCGCGAGAGACGCGTCCCGACCGGAGCTGCGCAAAGGCGGCATCGCACCAAAAGGCAGTGACCAAGCACGCGAGCGTGGTCGCGATCGATCGAACAGGATGAGATGTGTGGCTTCGAAACTTGCCAAGCATCGGCTGACTCCCGACGGATTGTTTTGATAGCAACTTGCTGTTGCTCGTACTTCTGTGTCGCGGACACGGCTGCGGAGAGGTCTCGCGCATTGTTGTCCGTGGAAGAAGGATCGGCTTTTGCGATCGGGTGGGTTGAGTCAACCTGGTAAGATTTGACGGTTAAGTTGCCTTTGCAGCCCTGCGGTTGTGTGCCAGCAAATTGCTTCGTCAAAATTCAGGCTATTTAGATGCCAGCTATTGCTGACGCAGGCGACCGTCCATGTCCGTTTGCCAGACTTCACCAGAATCAACATCCAAGGCAGTCAGCCAGCCACCGCCGTAGCAGTAGGTGTCGATGCAAACCAAGTGGCCGATGTCAAAGATCTCGCCGCCACGGTCATGGGTATGCCCCAAAATGGCTCGTTTGCCGCTGTGGTGCCGGTCCGGCGTGACATCAGTTAGCTTCATCCATCGCAATTCAGCAACCGAAAGTGCTTCGAGCGGTTTGGCTGGGTCGTAGTTTGCATGCAAAAAGATGTGCGAGTCGTTTTCGTAGTAGTCGACCATCGCGTCGAAGAAATCGTGGTGCGACTTGGGGATGACACTCATGTCGCCAGCAAACATGTACGAATCGAGCGTTTCGACGCCGCCGTACTGCAGCCACCGATACGGTTCTTGCCCTTGCTTGACCACGTCCAGCATCATTTCTTCGTGGTTGCCTTGAATCGTAACCACTTCGCAGGTGCTGCGGAGTTCGATCAGAAAGTCGATCACTCCCTTGGAATTGGGACCACGGTCAACGTAGTCGCCCAGCATGACGAGCGTGTCATCGGCTGTGGGTGAAATCGCCTTCACCAAGGATTCGAGGGCAGCTGAGCAGCCGTGAATGTCTCCAATGGCTATCGTTCGTCCGCTCATTTGCTCTGGTTATACTCAGTGGGGGTCAGTTTATTGAAGCTGTTGATTGTCGCAGGTGATGCTATTATCAGCAAGGCAGTGGTGGACTGTCGCGGGACCCGGTCATCTGCCGCTTTTCGGTTCAGCGAACTCTGCTACTGAGGCAATTTCCTCTCATCGAAAGTCAACTATAGGTCATGGTTTTCAGCCCTGCGGATTCTGTATTGCGTAGCGCAGTAGTCGCGAGCGGGTTGGTGACGACCCAGCAGCTTGACTATTGTTTGCGCGTTGGCAGGCATCGGCAGTCGCAGCAGGGGAGTGACCCCGAAACGCCGGTTCCAGACGAATTGTTGGCCCAGATTTTGGTCGAGCAGGAGCATTTGACCAGCTACCAAGCCAATCAGCTTAGCCAAGGCAAGACGAAGCTGAATCTGGGGCCCTACGTGGTGACCGACTGGATCGGCCAAGGCGGGATGGGGCAGGTTTACAAAGCGGTTCATCGAGTGATGGGCCGCGAGTGCGCGGTCAAAGTGCTTCGAACAGCCACAAGTGATTCCCTGAAGAGTTTCGCGCATGAGATTCGTGTTCAAGCGAAACTGGATTGTCCCTACTTGGTCCGAGCCTTTGATGCTGGCCAGGACGGGCGCGTTCATTATCTGGTGACCGAATACGTACCCGGTCGGGACTTGCGGGCTCTTGTCAAAGCGAAGGGGCCCCTGTCGATGCAGCAAGCTGCTCAGATTGTCATGCAGGCTGCGCTGGGCCTAAAGTACGCCCACGATGAAGGTATGGTGCATCGCGACGTCAAACCAGCGAACATCTTGGTCACGCCGGACGGGCAAGCCAAAGTGTCGGATGTCGGCTTGGCTGGCTTTGCGAGTGATTTGATCAATGATCCGCGAGCTGGAAAGATTGTTGGGACCACAGACTATTTGTCGCCAGAGCAGATTCGTACGCCCCTGGATATCAAGCCTGCGTCCGATATCTATTCCCTCGGTTGCACACTCTACTACGCGGTGTGTGGAAAAGTGCCGTTTCCTGGGGGAGATACTGAGAGTAAGTTGCGTCGACACTTGTACGAATTTCCGTTGCACCCGCGCCAGTTCGTTCCGGATATCTCCGAGGACTTTGCCGACATCATCGTCGATATGATGGAGAAGGACGCCAACAAGCGGATTGCCAGTGCTGGAGAGGTGGCCTCGCGACTCGAACCGTGGGCTTGCGAAGTCTCGCAGATTGAGGCGACGCCGCTCGTCGCCTCGCCGTGGGCTCCGGCTCCACCGCCACAGCACATGCAGGAACCGGTGTTCGGTGATGATCCCGTCGGCGAGCCTGGTCTTGCTGGTCCAGGAGCCGCCCCAGTGGTTGTCGGGCGAGACGCAACGCGGCCTGGTAGTGA
Source organism: uncultured Pirellulaceae bacterium (assembly GCA_964411445.1). Lineage (GTDB taxonomy): Bacteria > Planctomycetota > Planctomycetia > Pirellulales > Pirellulaceae > Aureliella. The sequence goes on along the minus strand of CAYPLE010000033.1, from coordinate 2,458 downwards.
TCCGGTCGCTACCTCGGACAACGTCGGCCAGGCAGCAGGTCGTGACGTGCAATCACAGGTCTCTGGCTTGCAAGATGCTGGACCGCAACGTGGCGAATCGCAAGGTGCCGCCCAGCAGGGTGCGCACAGGCAATATGCTGCGTCAGAGGGACCGGCTGGCTCGTTCCTGTCAGAATCGGCAGATGGGAAATCAACTTCGCAGGCACCGCCGATTCCATCTAGTACTGATGTCGTGGCCGCCGTAGGCGATTCGTCCGCAACTGCCGTTCGCGAGCTTGGCAAGACCACTTCTGCGGGTGCACGCGACAGACTGTCCACCTCAATGGTGGTTGCTTTGACCATCGCCATCGTCGTGCCTCCAACCCTGTTGATTGGGGCCATTATCGGCTATCTGACTCGTGGCTAACGTCGCTTTCGCGCACTCGATGCCCGACGGCTTGCCCGCCGCAATCACGTAGTCTGGCCATCTGCGAGGCGGAGAAAGTAGGATTCGGAGCGACGATCGTGCTAGCTGTAGCGTGTTTAATGCTGCAAAACGGAGCTGAGCCCATTTCTGTGAGGAGTTGCTGCGAATTCGGACTGTCAAACTGGCTAGAATAGAACCGCACGTCCATGTCCAACTCGGAGGCAGCGCCGAATGTCATCGCTCGATGAAAACGAAGCCCATGAAAACGAAGATTTCTCGTCGCCGGCGAGCTCCACGGATGGCGCAAGCCTAGCTAGCGGCCCATCTCCCGACATCTGCCCGATTACTGGTGATATGGCAAATGGTGATAGAGGCTCGGGCGATGTGCGGTCTCGCGATTCGGGTGCACAGCCGCAGCGATCGAAGACCACGGGTACGCAGAGTACCAGGTTGACGATTCGGCAATTCAACGAAACGCGACACAACGACAACGATCCCTCTAATCCTGCACCTGTGGAAGCGTTGGAACAGGACGCAAAAAAGCAGGAGAGCGGAACGCTGCATCTTGCGACATCCACCTTCCTCAGTCTGTTGATGGTTCTCGCGCTGCTTTTGATTGTTCGTTGGATGGTTCCAGGTGTCGTGGAGAGCATTCGCTACAGTTGGCATCGTGGGCAACTGCGAGCAGAGTATGAACTCAGCGGTGAAGAGCTAACGAATGTGTCGCTCAAGAGTATTGAAAAGGTTTCCGAGCTGGTGAGCCGCCGAGTTGGGCCGACGGTGGTGCACATCGACCTTGGGCGATTTCCTCTGAGCAAGACAGCTCAGGGTAGTGGCTTTGTTATCAGCCAGGACGGCTACATTCTGACAAATCACCATGTTGTGAAGGAAGGTGCGCCGATCAAAGTGACTTTCGCAGATGGTCGAGTCATGGAAGCGGAGGTCGTTGGTGAAGATCCACACACGGACTTGGCAGTCCTGCGAGTCGATGCTGAAGGATTGATGGTTTCCGAGTGGGGCAGTAGTGACAATGCTGCAGTAGGTGCGCCAGTCTGGGCCGTTGGCAGCCCGTTCGGTTTTCAACACACTGTCAGTTTTGGGATTTTGAGCGGAAAGCATCGCGTTGACTTTGGTGGAGCGCCAGAGTTAGAGCATATGAACTCCGAAGGGGTCGGGCCTTTGTATGGTGACCTGATGCAGAGTGATGTGTCGTTGCATCCCGGCAATAGTGGTGGGCCACTAGTCAATTCTGTTGGCCAGATCATTGGAGTGAATACGGCGATTCTCGGAGATAAATTCCAAGGGATCAGTTTTGCAATTCCGAGCCGTATTGCTCAGCGGGTTACCCAGGAGTTGATCGCGGACGGTCGTGTGAAACGTGGCTGGCTCGGCGTGCAGTTGCGTGATCGGACTCTCGCGGAGCGAACTAGGGAAGATGGTGGGTTGTCAGACGGCGTTGTGGTGGTGATTGCATTGCCCGATGGGATTTCGCCCGCTCGTGAGGCAGGGCTTCGCCGCGGAGACGTGATTCTCTCCTTCAACGGTGAGAAAGTGGAGAGTGTCCAACAGTTGCAGATTCTAATTGCTGATGCTCGATCGGACGCCTTGGTTGATGTGGTTGTCGAACGACGCGGTAAGCAAAAAACGTTCCAAGTAAAGCTTGCAGAGCGGGTTAGTCGTTGAAGTTTGCAACCGAAGTCTTTTCCGTTCTAGCTGTTTGCGTGTTCGTCGCCATCGCAGCGGTCTCGTTGGGAGGCCGCGAGGCAGCTTTCTGCGCAGCAGCGGCTTTGGTTTGGTTCGTTTTGACGTTCATCTTGGTGACCAAGCCGCCTGGATTCCCGACGTTCGAATTCGACCCCAAAAAGGACTTGGCTGAAGACGATTTCTTGCGACGGCAGGATGCTTTTGAGGCGCTGCGAGGTCAAATGCGGGTCAGGATATCGTTGGCCGCTGCCGCGATTGCTTCCGGAGCAACCTGGTATTTACTATTCCAGGCCTAGCTCCAAATCGACCAATCCGCTCGCTGCGGCTTCCAGCGCCACCTCGCCTAAT
>CAYPLE010000032.1:39922-53109 GCA_964411445.1 uncultured Pirellulaceae bacterium | reverse complement strand
ACCGCGGAGTCTCGACGGTCGCCGCGCCGCCTTGGCTGCAAGCTTTAGTGAGATGAGGCTAACTGGCGGTCGTGGCTTAGATCCGGGAGCGCGTCGATTGTGAGCGTTTCGAAAGTGCCGAAATCCAGTTCTGCCTGCCAGATATCGCCTAAGCTACCGCCGGTAAGTGCATAACGCACAACTGCGGCCATCGGCTGCGGAACTAGCAAACCAATCCGTCCATTCCTGTGTCGACGAAACAGCTTGCTAACCGTGGACTGGAGACGATGCAGTACATCCTGAACCGTTTCGCCTTCCGGAGGGCAAACGTCACCTGGGTGCTCCTGAAATTGCCGATAGACTTTCGGCTGGCATCGACGCACGTCCGAGACCAACTTGCCTTCCCACAGTCCATGGTTCCAATTCCGCAAGCACTCCAACGTCTTCTGTTTGCAATGGTTTGCAGCGCGAATTTGCTTTGCGGACTCCAGTGCTGATTCGCATGGAGCGACATACAGGCAGTCTAACGAAACGCCAGCGAGGCTCTCTGCCAGTCGCTGTGCTTGCAGTCGGCCCGGCTCGCTCAATGGAATATCCATAGCGCCCTTGATGCGACCTTCTTCATCGAAAGTCGTTGAACCGGGGCGGATTAGCAGTACTTCAATCATTGGATTCTCAGGACGAACAAAAGTGCTGAGCTTCGGTAGCTCGCAAGCGAAACAGGTCTGTGACCGCTGTGGATCACTCCGTGGGCTACTGCACAGCGTCTTTGAGTTGCTGAACGGCGACCCTGTAGTCTTCTTTTCCGAAGATTGCCGACCCAACCACCATCAGCGTGGCACCGGCACCCGAACAGTCGGCGATTGTCCCAGCGTTAATGCCTCCGTCTACCTCGAGCAGTAGCTGGGGGAACTCTTCCTTCGCCTTTTGAAGCTTCTCAAGTGCGATAGGATTGAACGTTTGACCGCCAAAACCGGCGTTGACGCTCATCGGTAGAAACAAGTCACATTTCGGCAGGAGGTCTCGGACACTTTCGTAGCTGGTGTCGGGATTCACTGCCAAGCCGGCCCCTATTCCTGCACCGCGAATCTGCTCCAGGACTTCACCTGTAGATTCTTCGATTTCGGCGTGTATCGTCAAACAATCTGCACCAGCATCGACGAACTGCTGCACGTAATCGCTCGGCTTGGAAATCATCAAATGAACGTCCAGCGGCATATCGGTTAGCCGCCGAAGACCTTCAACAATCGGCATTCCGTACGTGATATTTGGGACAAATTGTCCGTCCATCACGTCCAAGTGCAACGCTTGGATGCCTGCCTGCTCCAATGCTTCGAGTTCGCGCTGAAGATTGCCGAAGTCGCACAAAAGCAGACTTGGCAGAATGATCAAGCGGTCGCTGCGAAGCGTTTCCATTGCTGACGTTTTCGTGTCCATCACGCCAATGTTGATCTCGCAGCCAGGAAACGCAAGAGGCCAAGCCCCATCAAGCGACTTGCCAGCGGTTGATCGACAGATCCCAAAGCCAAAGAGCGACCAATACGCCGCCCTTAGGCAACCCCAAGGCCCCCTGGTGCCCCCATAGGGCGTTCTGCCGCAATTCTACCGGCTAGCATTATTTCGGTGTCGAGCCCCCCAAGAATGGCCGGAAACTTAGCTAGCCTCATTCGCCGGACAGCTTGCCTAGCATGCCGCGTGCGGGAGCCTCGCCGCCGAGGGCAAGAGTCACGATGGTGATATTGTGGTCCAGCATTCCGATGTAAGTGCCTTCATAGGTGCCTGCTTTACCCATCGCGTCGCTAAACAAGGGCTTGGGAGACACGACAACTTCCTGCCCTCGACCTCGCGCCCCTTCGGCAAGTGCCTCGATACTCTTCGCTGCAACACTACTCTCAGTAAAGATTGCTTTGATCTTCCTATCGACGATCGTATCGACCAGTGTGTTGATCCGCTGGAGGCCCGCCTCGGACTCCGTTGAAATCCCTTGTACTCCTAACACATCGATACCATAAGCTCTGCCGAAGTAGTTGAAAGCATCGTGCGAAGTGATTAGTACGCGATTCTCTTCAGGGATGGACTTCATGCACGTCTTGCCGTACTCGTGTAGTTCCGCAAGACGCTGGCGATACTCCTCAGCGGCTGCCTCAAACGCACTCCTGTGCGCCGGATCCGCCTCGCACAGAGTCTCAGTCACTCGGTTGATGCACTCGGCCCACAGGCTAACATCCATCCAAACGTGCGGATCTGGATGGCCACTGCCCGTTGTGCCAGCTTCACCCGCCTCGCTGCTTTCAACTCCGTCTTCGAACAGCGAGCTTGCGGGAAGTTGATCTGTCACGGCAACGACGGTTTGACTCGAGCTAAGCTTGTCGAGCGTATCTCCCATTTTGCCTTCCAGCATCAAACCGCAGTAGAAAACGACATCTGCGGACATTAGCTTGCTTACGTCGTCACGGTTAACGGAATGCATGTGCGGGTCGACGCCACTGCCTAGCAACTGCGTCACTTCGACGTGGTCTCCACCAACATTCCGGGCAATGTCAGCAACCATTCCCACCGTGCAAACCACATTCAGCTTGCCACCGTTGGAATCCCGGGAGTTACCGCCGGTGCAACCGAGCGCCAAGCACAGGCCGATTGCCAGCATGCAAACAACAGAGAACCGCGAAACCAGTGCTTCGGAACGCCGCCCACAGGGAACGGCTATGGATTCTTGAGTGTGCATGTCGTTCGGCAATCTACTTCTGAGCTGCGAAAGCGGGCCGTCTAGCGGCAGATTTGTAGCCTGCGCTACACTTCACGATCTTATCGCGGTTGTCGTTATCGTCAACTCGCGCCGCTTGCGACCCGGAGAACCATAGGGCAAAGTTGACAGCGTTTCATAAGATCCGCCAGCTTGTAGCGACATTCCTTCCGGCTTGGGATCACCTTGCTTGAAGCCTCAACAACAGACTAAACCAAGTTATAATAAGCGTTCGCGTTCACTCTTGTCGCAGTTTCCGCTCGCTATGGTCGCCCCGTTATGCTTCGTCTCGCGCCAACCGCATTGGCACTCTGCCTAACGGTCCTGTTGCTGCCCGAGCAGGCCCTGCCGCAGTCGGGGTTCTTGCGCATCGAGGGCAAGTACATCACGCTTGCCACCGATCTACCCGATTCACCCGAGCTCCGGGAGCTAACGAAGATATTTGACGCCGCGGTTCCGCAGTGGTGCAAAGAGTTTGACATCAAACTTCGCGAAGTGGCTGATTGGAAAGTGGACGCATTTCTCATGCGAGCCAGAGAGCGATTCGCTGCATCCGGGGACTTACCCGACAACATCCCCAATTTCCCCTATGGTTTCCAGTGGGGGAATCGGCTTTGGGTTTCCGAGCAGGACACACAGTACTACAACCGCCACTTGCTTCTGCACGAGGGAACGCACTGGTTCATGGCGCGGAAATACGGAGCCAATGGTCCACCATGGCTCATGGAGGGGCTAGCCGAATGGTACGGGACCCATCGCTGGGACGGCGAAACGTTGGAGATGGGCGTGATCCCAAGCTCGAAATACGAGGTGCCAGGATGGGGACGCATCTCGTTGATTCGCGAACAGCTTGATGGCGGCATCGCTCCTTCGTTGGAAACGGTTCTCCGTTTTGGCCCTACAGCCCACCAGCACGCCGAGGCTTATGCGTGGAGTTGGGCGATCGTAGTGTTCTTGAAGCACCATTCGGATACCAGCGGTGCATTCCGAGGCCTAATGAAGCAGAAAATGCAGCCAGACCTGACTCAGACACGCTGGCTTTTTCGTAGGCTACGAATGCAGTGGCCAGCCGTGCGGTCAAGCTGGAACCTCTTCCTGACTGACTTGGATTACGGCTTCCAACTGGAAACTCCGCTGGCGAGCCTATCAACCAAAGGCAAGCCAGATGCGTCTAAAAGGCCTGAAAGAGCTGAGCTAAAGGTTGCTGCGAAGGCAAGTTGGCAGGCATCGGGCGTTTTCGTTGAGCGTGGCGACCAGTTCAACCTTCGAGCCACCGGCCAGAGCATCCTTGCCCGGGAGCCGGGGCCGTGGGTGAGTCACCCTGATGGAGTCACTCTCGAGTACCATGGCGGCCAGCCTGTCGGGCAGCTTCAATGTGCGATCGTCAACCAACTGCCTGACGAACCAACTGCAGCCGAAGCCATTGTGCCGATCCCGATCGGTGCAGAAATGCTCCTTCGAGCCCAGGAAGCGGGTGAGCTGCTTTTCAGAATCAATGAGCCCAACGCACTGCTGCTTGACAACGCAGGTGGCTACACAGTCGAGCTTACTCGCGTTGCAACCACGCAATAGAACGGCCACCAGCGGTTAGGTGCAAGCACGACTCATCTCGTTCGGGGCAGTCACAGGCAAAGAGGCACGACCTGACCAGCCGCCCCGCGCGATTCACTATTCGCCAGCGCGAAAACTTGTGACCAGAGACGGTGGATACTGACAGTGGCTGGCGCGTACGCCTGCGGCTGACGTTTTAAATACCCAGTTTAAATTCCCAGTCGGCGGGATCGGTAGAAGCCGCGTAAGCAAGCATTTTGCGCGCCGATTCTGCGATTGAATAGCAAAAAGTTCCAAAATCCGGGGAGACCGGGGTTTGCGGGGTTTGGCCGGTCGCGATATATTACTCGACTGAATGCAGGCGAGCTCTATCTATACCCGGTACCACCATCACTCTCCGGCGCAGAATGTGTCAGGACATCTACCCTAACTGCGCAGCGGTTACGCACTCTGCGTAAGCGGTTCGCGCGAACCATGTACGGTAGATCATTTACGCCAGCCTCAGCTCACTCTGCACCCGCACACTAACGAAATTTTCAGGAGAACGCATCGTCAATGGCCACTTCTTCGAAGCGACGATTGGAACCGACAAGTGTTCGCAGATTTGGGTCCGGGCTCGAAACTTTGCCCATCCCGCCGTTAACGGATTTGCAAACTGTCAGCTACCGAGCCTTCTTGCAGGACGGTGTCACAGCGGAAGACCGCGAAGAGGCAGGCCTTGAAGGCGTTTTTCGCGAAATCTTCCCGATTGAGAGCTACGACAAATCCGTATCTCTTGAATTCCTCCGCTATGAGCTGGGCAAGCCGCGATACACTCCGGCTGAGTGTCGGCAACTGCGCCTAACTTACGGTCGCCCGATGAAGGTTTGGCTGCGGCTGAATCGCGAACAGCCCATCGAGGAAGAGGTCTATCTCGGCGACATCCCAATTATGCTCGGCGGTGGTGAATTCATCATCAATGGTGCCGAACGGGTCGTCGTTAGCCAGTTGCACCGCAGCCCCGGCGTCGACTTTGTTGTCGAAACAGAAACGACGACCGACCGAAAGCTGCCTAGCTGCCGAGTCATTCCAGAGCGTGGTAGTTGGATTGAGGTCAACATCACCAAGAAGGACAGCCTGAGCGTCCGAATTGACCAAAGCGGTAAATTTTCTGTGATGACGCTGCTTCGCGCGATGAGCCCAGAATTGAGCTCAGACGCTGATTTGCTGCGTACCTTTTACGAGACGTCCACCGTCAAGGTTAAGGACGCAGCCTCGCTGGAAGGCAAGGTTGCGGTCGATGACGTTGTTTATCCGGGCGATACCGAGCGAGCCGGCGAGATCATCATCGAAGCTGGCAATACGATTTCGGCCGATACTGCCGAGCTGATCAGCACTTCTGGCGTCGATTCGCTCGAGGTCATGGATGCCCCACGCACTCCACTGCTGACAAATTCGCTGGCCGAAGACAATACGAACAGCCACGAAGAAGCAATGCTGCGGATTTACCAAAGGCTTCGGCCTGGAAACCCGCCGCAGCTTGAAAAAGCTCGCACGCTGTTCCACGAGAAATTCTTCGACACCAATCGTTATCGACTGGGGCGAGTCGGACGTTTCCGCCTAAACCGAAAACTGAATCAGGAAATCAGCGAAGAGGAAATGACGCTTCGCCCAGAGGACTTGATTGCGTCGATCCGTTATGTCATCGACCTGTTCGACCCTGATTCCGCTGCAGAGTTCGACGATATTGACCACCTTGGCAATCGTCGTCTGCGGACGATTGACGAACTGGCCAGCGAAGAACTCCGAAAGGGCTTCCTCAAGCTCCGCCGTACGGTTCAAGAGCGAATGAGTCTCAAAGAGGCAGACGAAATGTCGCCTCGTAGCTTGGTGAATCCGAAGAGCATCAGTGCTGCCATTGAGTACTTCTTTGGTCGCGGTGAACTGTCTCAGGTAGTCGACCAGACGAACCCGCTCAGTCAATTGACTCACGAGCGACGCCTATCTGCGCTCGGCCCAGGTGGATTGAACCGAAAGCGAGCTGGCTTTGAAGTTCGCGACGTTCACATCTCCCACTACGGTCGAATCTGTCCGATTGAAACGCCGGAAGGCACGAACATTGGTTTGATTAGCTCGCTGGCGATTTACGCTGGCGTGGATGACTACGGTTTCCTGGTTACGCCTTACCGTTTGATCAAAGACGGTCACGTTACCGAAGACGTCTCGTGGTTGCGTGCTGACCAAGAAGCCGATGCAAATATTTGTCCAGCGGATACAGAGGTAGCCGATGGGAAGCTGGTTGCTGGCCCGAATTTGATTGCCCGCTACCGAGCTGACTTCCAAATCGTCCAGCCCGAAGAAGTCCAGTACATGGACATCGCCCCCAGTCAGATGGTTGGGGTTTCAGCCGGTTTGATCCCATTCCTCGAGCATGATGATGCTAACCGAGCGTTGATGGGATCGAACATGCAGCGGCAAGCAGTTCCGTTGTTGGTTGCGGAGCCGCCAATTGTCGGCACCGGCATGGAGAAGGAAGTTGCCGCCAACAGCGCCATGGTGATCCGTGCTCGCAATGCGGGCAAGGTAACGGCCGTGGACGCGACCAAGATTGTCATTGGCGACGACCACTATGAACTGCAAAAGTACCAAGGCCTGAATGAGCGGACATGCTTGAACCAGAAGCCGATCGTCAACTTGGGTGATGAAGTCACCCAGGGGCAGATCATTGCTGACGGTGCAGCGACGCTTCAAGGCGAATTGGCACTTGGTCGCAATGTGCTGGTCGGGTTCATGTCGTTTGACGGCTACAACTACGAAGACGCGATTATCATCAGTGAAGAACTGGTGCGAGCCGACACGTACACGTCGATTCACATTGAAGACTTCGATGTCGAAATCCGCGAAACCAAGCTTGGCCGCGAAGAGTTCACTCGAGACATTCCAAACGTCTCCGAAAAAGCACTTCGCAACTTGGATGACACGGGTATCGTTCAAGTCGGCACCTATGTCCGCCCCGGCGATGTCTTGGTCGGCAAGGTTTCGCCAAAGAGCAAGACTGAGCTGACTCCTGAAGAGAAGCTACTGCACGCTATCTTCGGTCGAGCTGGTGAGGACGTGAAGAACGACTCGCTAGAAGTGCCGTCCGGCATCGAAGGCATCGTCATCGACACCCAGAAATTCTCGCGCCGCATGAGCTTGTCAGACGACGAGCGGAAGGTGTTCGAGAAGGAATTGAAGGAAGTTGAAGGAGCAGGCAACGCTGAAATTTCCGCTGCCTTCACCACCTTCGTCGAAAAGCTCGAAGAAGTCGTTGGCACCAAGCTAACAGACGATGACGGCACGCCGCTCGCCGGTGATCAAGATCCAAAGTTTGTTGCCGAAAACGCACAAACGTTCAACTTGTCACGACTGATCAACAAGATGGACGAACAGTACCACGAAGGCCTACGAAAGGTCTTCATGGATCACTGGAAAATGGTTGAAGAGGCAATCGACGAACGAGATCGCCAACTCAACAGCATGAAGCGGGGCGACGAACTCCGCAGCGGTGTGTTGCAGATGGTCAAGGTCTACATCGCCACCAAGCGAACCATCAGCGTTGGTGACAAGATGGCCGGTCGTCACGGGAACAAGGGGGTTATCTCCAAGGTACTGCCGATCGCCGACATGCCTCACCTGCCTGACGGAACGCCACTTCAAATCCTGCTCAACCCGCTCGGCGTACCTAGCCGTATGAATGTGGGGCAGATTTTGGAAACGCACCTTGGTTGGGCTGGAGCAAAGCTTGGCTTCCAAGCCATCACGCCAGTCTTTGACGGAGCTAGCGAAGACGATGTGAACAACGCTTTGGAAGAAGCCGGTTTGCCGCGACACGGTAAGATTCGCCTGATCGATGGTCGGACCGGTGAATCGATGGAGCAGGAGACCACCGTAGGTTACATCTACATGCTCAAGTTGCACCACTTGGTTGACGACAAGGTTCACGCGAGAAGCACTGGACCATACTCGTTGATCACGCAGCAGCCGCTTGGCGGTAAAGCACGCTTCGGCGGCCAACGATTTGGAGAAATGGAAGTTTGGGCTCTGGAAGCATACGGGGCTGCCTACATCCTCCAAGAATTGTTGACAGTGAAGAGCGACGACGTCGAAGGAAGAACCAAGATTTATGAATCGATGGTCAAGGGCGAGAACACACTTGAGGCAGGCACCCCAGCCAGCTTCGACGTACTCACCAACGAGATTCGCGGTCTTGGTCTGAACATGCGACTCGAAAAGCGCAAGGTTTAGCCAAACCTTCGACTTCCTGCCTAACGCCAATGGCTTGGAACGTCGATTCATCTTGCCCACGACTTATTGGGCGAGCAGACGTTTGATAACAAACTGAATTGCAGCGTGTTCCGATACAGCAAACTGCAAAAACATAAACGAACGGTCTGGCATTTCCCGCCTGACCGTTGCAGCCGCCCAGCGAGCTGCGAAACAAGAGAACAACAGCATACGTCCTTCGGGACGATGAATTCGCCAGCGGTGCCGTAGACCGCGCGAATGAACATAAACTGAGGAGCCGCGGTTCATGTCGACAGCTGAAACCAGTTACGATCGCGTAAACGATTTTACATCCGTCAAGATCAGCCTTGCCCGCCCGCAAGATATTCGCAGTTGGTCGTTTGGCGAAGTAAAGAAACCCGAGACGATCAACTACCGAACCTACCGACCTGAAAAGGACGGTCTGTTTTGCGAGCGAATTTTCGGACCTGAAAAGGACTGGGAGTGCGCCTGCGGTAAGTATCGGGGCATGAAGTACAAGGGGATGATCTGCGACCGTTGCGGCGTAAAGGTCACTCACTCGCGGGTACGCCGCAAGCGCATGGGTCACATCGAGCTCGCTGCACCGATTGTGCACATCTGGTTCTTCAAAGCCATGCCTAGCCGCTTGGGTGCGTTGCTTGGCATGAAGACGTCCAGCCTGGAAAAAGTAATTTACTTCCAGGATTACGTCGTGATGGACCCGAAGGAAACTGAACTGGAGCCGCTCCAGTTGCTGAGCGAGGCCGAGTATCGCGAAGCGAAGACTCAGTATGGCGAAGGCTCCTTTGAAGCTGGCATGGGTGCGGAATCTGTGCGCACGCTGCTAACCGGCTTGGACCTAGCCGAACTCGGTGAAAGGCTTCGCAAAGAGCTTTCCGAGACCAATAGCAAGCAGAAGAAGAAAGACCTTAGCACTCGCCTGAAGCTGGTCGAAGCGATTCGCGACAGCGACAATCGCCCCGAATGGATGGTGCTCGACGTTATTCCTGTCATTCCGCCGGATTTGCGTCCTCTGGTTCTTCTCGACAGTGGAAACTTTGCGACGAGTGACCTGAACGATTTGTATCGTCGGATCATCAATCGAAACAACCGCCTGCGAAAGCTCGTCGATCTAAACGCTCCTGAAGTCATCATTCGTAACGAAAAGCGAATGCTGCAGCAGTCCGTTGACGCGTTGTTTGACAACAACCGTTGCAAGCGGCCCGTGTTGGGTAGTAGCAATCGTCCGCTAAAATCCTTGACCGACATGATCAAGGGTAAACAGGGACGATTCCGAGAGAACTTGCTCGGTAAGCGAGTCGATTATTCAGCGCGTAGTGTGATCGTTGTAGGACCTCGCCTGCGGCTGCACCAATGCGGTCTGCCGAAGAAGATTGCGCTGGAGCTGTTTCAGCCATTCATCATTCGCAAGCTGAAAGATCTCGGCCATGCCGACACGATCAAGTCTGCGAAGAAAATGCTGGAGCGAAAGGACGAAGAGGTTTGGGATATCCTCGAACAAGTCATTCGCAACCACCCGGTATTGCTAAACCGTGCACCGACGCTTCACCGAATGGGCATTCAAGCCTTTGAACCAATTTTGGTTGAAGGCAATGCGATCCACCTGCACCCGCTGGTCTGCAAGGGCTTCAACGCTGACTTTGACGGTGACCAAATGGCCGTCCACCTACCTCTCTCTCTAGAGGCTCAGGTCGAAGCTCACACGCTGATGATGAGCACGCACAATATTTTTGCACCGAGCAATGGCCGCCCAATCATGAGTCCTTCTCAGGACACGGTCATGGGTTGCTATTTTATCACGGTGGAAAAGCAGGGCATGAAGGGTGAAGGCATGGTCTTTTCCAGCATGCAAGAAGCCGATTTGGCCTTCAATCAAGGCGTTGTGCAACTGCACTCAAAGATTAAGGTTCGCTTGCCCAAGCACCGTCGTCTCAAGACCGAAGACGGCAGTGGCAAGTTTGGAGACACTATTGAAACCACGTACGGACGTGTTCTTTTCAACATGATGCTTCCCGACGGGCTGGACTTCTACAACTTTGCACTTCGCGGCAGTGACCTGGCTGCTGTAATTAGTGACTGCTATCAACGCCTGGGCCGAAAGGCAACCATCAACCTGCTCGACGACATGAACCAACTTGGTTTCCGAGAGTCGACCAAGAGTGGTCTTTCATTCGGCACCGATGACTTGGTGACGCCGGATTCGAAGAACACCTACATCTCAGAAACCGAAAAGCAGGTCATGAAGCTCAAAAAGAGCCATGACCGAGGTTTGATGACACCGCAGGAACGATACCGTTCGGTACTCGACCTTTGGACGCACGCTCGCGAAAACATCACCAAAGACATGATGCAGGCGATGGAGCGTGATGACCACCTGGGGAATTGGTACATCAACCCGGTATTCTTGATGGCCCACTCCGGTGCTCGTGGTGGTATCGAACAGATCCGGCAACTTGCTGGCATGCGGGGCCTGATGGCCAAGCCAACAGGTGAGATTATCGAAACGCCAATTAAGGCTAACTTCCGTGAAGGCCTGTCCGTACTTGAGTACTTCTCCAGTACACACGGTGCTCGCAAGGGTTTGGCTGATACGGCTCTCAAGACGGCTGACTCGGGTTACCTAACGCGTAAACTGGCTGACGTCGCTCAGAACGTTGTCGTCACAATGGACGACTGTGGAACAACCCAGGGGATTACCAAGGGGGTTGTATACCGCGGTGAGAAAGTCGAAGTTCGACTCATCGAAGCCATTAACGGACGAGTTTCACGACACAACATCGTGAACCCCGTAACCGACGAAGTGATCGTCGAAGAAAACGAAATGATCACGCCTGATATCGCTCGCAAGATCGAGGAAATGGGCTTGGAGAAGATTCAAGTCCGCAGCCCAATGACTTGCGATGCATCGCTCGGTGTATGCCGACGCTGCTACGGCATGGATATGTCTACCGGCTCCATGGTCGAAGAGGGCATGGCGGTCGGCATCATCGGTGCTCAGTCGATCGGTGAACCTGGAACACAGCTTACGATGCGGACCTTTCACATCGGCGGTGCGGTGAACACCAGTGTTGAAGAAAGCGAAATCCGCGCGAAGACCAGTGGTACCGTTAAATGTGCAAAGATGCGCTGCGTAACGGACGAAAATGGACGCCAGATTGTCCTGACCCGTAACAGTGAAATCATCCTGCTCGATCCAAAGGGTCGTGAGCTCGAGAAATACGACATTCCGGCCGCTGCCGTGCTCGCCGTTTCTGAAGACGAAGTAGTCAAAGAAGGTCAGGTGCTGTGTGAGTGGAATCCTCACAAAATTCCGATCATCTCCGAGGTCGGCGGTAAGGTTCGATTCGATGACGTCGTTGAAGGCGTCACCATGCGGAACGAACGTGACCCTGGCGGCGGTACTCAGCAGACGATCATCGATCACAAGGGTGACTTGCACCCGCAGATCGTGCTCGAAGGCGAAGACGGCAAGCCACTGGATGTTTACTACTTGCCCGAGCGTGCCGTGATTACGGTCCAAGAGGGCAAGGTTGTGGCCCCCGGTTTTGGCCTAGCCGAAATGCCTCGTGAATCGAAGGGCGTTGCCGACATTACCGGTGGTCTTCCACGAGTCACCGAGATTTTTGAAGCTCGTAAGCCGAAAGATCCGGCGGTTATCGCGGAAGTCGACGGCACAGTGGAACTGCTACAAACTCGGAAGCGTGGAAAACGAACGATTCTTGTTCGCAGCGAAAGCGGTAGCGAGCACGAACACCTGGTTCCACACGGTAAGCGATTCCTGGTTCACACTGGTGACGAAGTTAAAGCTGGGCAAGCACTGGTCGATGGACCGCTGGTTCCACACGATATCCTGCGCGTCAGCGGCGAAGAGGCTGTGCAACAGTACCTGACTCACGAAGTGCAGCAGGTATACCGTAGCCAGCGTGTAGAAATCAACGATAAACACGTTGAAGTCATCATTGCTCGCATGCTACGCAAGGTGAAAATTGACTCACCGGGTGACACTTCGTTGCTCCCAGGGTTGGTGATGGACAAATTTGAGTTCCGCCGATCCAACGATGAAGTCGCCAATTGCATGAAGATCGTTGAGCCTGGTGACACGGAATACGCCGAAGGAACGCTGGTTCCTAAGGAAGCGTTTGAGCACACCAATGCCCAGATTGAGGGCCTTGGCGGCACACCAGCCAAAGGCAAGAAGCCTAAGCCAGCGACCGCGAGCACCCAACTGCTGGGTATTACCAAGGCTGCGGTTCAGTCCAGCAGTTTCATCTCGGCGGCTAGCTTCCAAGAAACGACAAAGGTGCTAACCGAAGCCGCGTTGGCTGGACGAATCGACCGCTTGGTCGGTCTGAAGGAAAACGTCATCCTCGGACACTTGATTCCGGCTGGAACCGGCTTCCGAACGTTCCAAGAGTCTGAAGTCTCCTATCGACGTGAGGCCTTGGAAGACCTGGTCAACCGCGGTTCATCGGCGATGGAGGAAGCATTCCCGCTGTTGCAACAAGATGCTTCATCGGCAACTTCCGACGCTGGCTCGTCTGCCCAAGAGGCGGCACCGCCATCCCTGGCATCAATGCTTCCTGATGTCACGCCGCTCGAAGCTGCTGCTCCAGTCGAGCAGCCAGTC
>CAYPLE010000032.1:0-39822 GCA_964411445.1 uncultured Pirellulaceae bacterium | reverse complement strand
CCAGTCGAACAACCGTCAGCCGATAGCGGAAGCGAAGGGGACAACCCACCGCCTCCATCCGACGCACCAACGATTTAGTAACCTTCTTCGTTGGCATTGATGCCTTCGGACTCCGTTGACGAAACGCAAAAGGCCTCCTTTCACGGGAGGCCTTTTTTCGTGCGCAGTACTGAGACGCGAGCAATAGGCGGGCCGGACGACGTCACCACAGCAATGTCAGGCTGTCGAGCGAGCGTGATCCCGCCGACATACCAAATCAACTGCGGCTCACCCGGGAGAGAACGGCGCTCGCTTGTGCGACCTGATATTGGCGAAACAATCGGGGCCTGCTTCGCTCCGCGGGGCTTGGGCCGGCTTGGGCCACTCGGCTAGTGCGAGTCGCCCGAGTCAAGCGTGTTGATCCCCATGAATTACTGAGTCAACACAGCGAGCAAACGTTACACGTTGGCTTGGACCGCGCTAACATCTATGAACCCTCCGCCATCAGGGATTAGCCGGGAAACTTGCGGCAATTGCAATTACCGCGGGTGGCCATGCGCACTAAACTTTCATTGGTCGAATCTATCGGTTTGATTCGAACCGTTAGCGATCTTTGGGGCACGGACCGAGCATTTTCCAACGGTGCCGCGATATTTAACTGGAGTCCACGGACAGAATACGATGAAAGCAAGCGAAGCCACCGAGTATTTCTTCCGTAAGGCGGCCGACCAACTGGAGCTATCTGACCGCATGCGGCGATTGTTACTAACGTCGCGACGCGAGGTGACGGTCCAGGTAGCCTTTGAACGCGATTCCGGCGAAGTGGATACTTTTTTGGGGTATCGAGTTCAGCACGACAACGCTCGTGGTCCGATGAAGGGCGGTTTGCGGTACCACCCGGAAGTCGACATCGATGAAGTGCGTTCACTAGCGAGTCTGATGACTTGGAAGACAGCCGTGGTGAACATCCCCTATGGCGGTGCGAAAGGCGGTGTGGCTGTCGACCCTCGCATCCTGTCCCGCAAAGAAAAGGAACGGCTGACACGCGCGTTTGTAGATGGCATTCACGATGTCATTGGCCCGGATACAGACATTCCAGCTCCGGACATGGGGACTTCGCACGAGGAGATGGCTTGGATTCGCAACCAGTGGGAAAAGTACCACGGGTTTAATCCGGCAGTCATCACAGGAAAACCCGTTGAGGAATACGGTGCAAAGGGGCGCGAAGAGGCAACGGGCCGCGGTGTTGGGCTGCTGTCAGTGAAGAGCATCAAACGGCTAGGTATCCGCCCTAAGGACTGCCGCGTAGCCATTCAAGGCTTCGGTAACGTTGGTTCGCATGCAGCCAAATTCCTTGCCGAAGCAGATTTTACGGTTGTAGCCGTCAGTGACATCAACGGATGTTTCTACAAGCCGAACGGGCTAGACATTCAGCATGTACTGCGGCACTCGCTTAAGCACGGTTCTTTGGAAGGCTACCGGGATGCGGAGCTGTTGCCCGGCGATAGCCTTCTCACGCTCGACGTCGATCTACTAATCCCCGCTGCGTTGGGTGGTGTCATTCATGCGGGCAATGTCGACGACATCAAGGCGAAGTTGATTGTCGAAGCAGCAAATGGCCCGACCATGCCCGATGCTGATGAGATACTCGCCTCCCGCGGTGTGACGATTATTCCAGACATTTTGGCAAACGCGGGCGGTGTAACGGTCAGTTACTTTGAATGGGTACAGAATCGCCAACACTACCGCTGGAGTTTGGATCGCGTCCGCCAAGAACTTGATCGCACGCTATCAGAGGCTTTTGAGGAAGTTTGGCAGGAGTCGCTTTCTCGCGAAATTGACATGCGCACGGCCGCCTTTGTGCTGGCCATCAGTCGTGTCAAGCGAGCGACAGAACTTGCGGGCCTGACCCACTAGCTAGAGAGTTTCAAGCCCGGGCATAGCGTTTCTGTGCCTGTTTGAGCCTGCGATTCATTGGGTGTGACACGCTAAACGTCAATGCGGCACGGGACAAACACCGGGGAAACCACGCAAGGCTGGCCCATCAGGAAATGCTCCAAGCGAGCAGGTTCGTTGGAACCTGAAATTTTCTGCGCGGTCGTCATCTGCGCTCCGGGCGCCTCTGCGTTTCAAATTCCTCGGCACCAGTTGATCACTTGAACAATTCAAACGCAGAATCGATACTGGCGTTTGCCCTGAACAATCGTTCAGTCGTTCATTGAAACACTTTGCTATGATCGGCACTTGGGATACTTCGGGGCATTCTTGGTGACCCCATCGGTCAGCTTCAAATCACCCCCGATGTAATATTGGTAGTCAGCTATGACTTGGCACTCACCATTCGGCGACCTCACACTCAAGGGCGAAGAGGCAAAACTGTTTCGGGATGTGATTCTCGATTTTTGCAGACGAATCGCAGAAGCAGGAACTGACCAAGACAGTGCATATGGCGGAGCCACCATTTTCGACCAAATGACCCGGACGCAACAACTTGCTTCCTTGGAGGAAGTAGCTCGGCACCTCTTTTTCACCACGGCAGAATGTGCGGAACTTGTCGCATGGTCAGAAGCAACGCTGGCCGCAATACTCTTCGAAATTCGCTCGCTATTGGAATACGAAATTGAGTTATCTGAGGACGACAGAGTCCGTCGGCTCTTGCTCCAGCTCACCGAAAGCGAATTTGACAATGACGAACATTGGGACAATTGCGACGAATGGAGCTTTGTCTTTGATTGCTACCAGGACCGTTTTCTTTGGGACCTTGATTTCGAAGACACTTCGATGCTTGACCTGCCACCTGAGCGGGCGAAGGCTATCAAGGAAGGCTTGGGCATTTTGGACGAGTATCATTCGACTCCTCCACCCGACCTTGATAACCAATGCAGCATCTCAGAATTTCCCGACCGTCTCCGGCTGCTGATCGACGGGAAGAAAAAATCGAGCTAACCACAGGGACCACCCCCGGGTGCTTCTCCTCGCAAATCAACCTCCGGCAATTTGCGAATCGACATGTGTCCCAGCAAACTCTACACCCGGCGAGCTTGCCAGCAGGGGCACTTCTTTGCGTTCGCTGTAGGCGGGCAAGTCCAAGCGATCTTCCTGGTTGAATTGACGAATCTTGACTTCTCGCAGTGCCGCTCTGAGAACGGCCAATTCGATTGAGGAGTACTGATCGGCGGCTATAACAAGCCGTTGCAGCTTGGAGGCACCCCGCAGTTGGAGTAGGCCCTTTATCGAGAAGTTCTTCCCGCTGGCAGCTAGATGCCTGAGATTGGGCAGCCTCGCGATGGTTGCCAGCGTTGCATCTGTTGCCCGGTCGCTCGACAATTCAAGCCGCCGAACTCCTTTCAAGGAGCCGATGCAGGCCAGGGCTTCGTCGCTGGGGTCGCCGGTCGTGATCTTGACAGTGCCGAGTTCGGAGACGGTTGCGTTGCCCAGCAGTTTGGCAAACATGCTTCCAACAGTCGTCGCTTGGGGTACGGCCGCTGGCACAGCAGATTCGTGCAGCCATCGTGTTTCGGCCCCTAAAGCCGAGAGTGCTTGCCGTGAGTTCTCAACTCTCCAGATGCGTGCCCCGACGAGCGTCATCAGCCCACCAACAACGATCACGCTGGCCACCGCTGCGGTACGCAAGAACCACACTCCGGCCGCACCCAGAATACGCTGGTCTCGTGCCAGCAGGGACGAACTATCCACGTCCAAGGGCTCATAAGAACGGCTGCTTACGTTGGCTTCGCCACTTGCTTCAAAATCTACGTACTTCATCCCCACTACTCCACCAAGAGTCGATTCATTCGAACAAGAAACGGTGGCTAGGAGAGAGAGGGATCCAGCCGAGCGGCAAAGTCTAAATCTGCCGCGTGTATTGTTATTCGTTGCCGCTGACACAACCTTGTTGCTGGCCCCTGCGAAAACATGTGATTTTTTCGTCTAGCCCGGCGAGCAGCCCGGGGCAGACGAGCTGGCTCGAGCCATCCATGCGTGATCTGCTCATGATGAAAAGGGACTGAGATGGGCCTGGGATGACTCGTGAGAACGGATGGCTTTCTGCCTCTTGGGATGCCGCGGCTTCCCCCCCGCCTTGAAGCATACAGCCCCATTGATGAGCTCGGACTGGAGGTACGTCTAACAATGCAAGCAAATGGATTAACTCAAATTCATGGAAACTGCTATTGGGGCAATTGATTTGAATGTGGTAGTTTCTTTCGCGCAGCCGTCCGCGTGCACAAAATTGTCATTGGGCCCCAGACCTGAGACAATCAGCTTGACATTTGTCCCGCTGACCGCACATCACCGCAGGCTCAATTGTTGGACACGAAATGATCTTCGTGCCAGTTTGAGCTGGATGGTTGGCAGGGAAGTCAACACAAGGCAAAGGAGGAGCCTTCGATGCAACTGGTTAACATGGAAGTGGACCGTCTCGGTCGCAATGAACGCTACAGTATTGGGCCATTTTCGCCCGGTCTCAACGCAGTCTGTGGACCGCGTGGAGCTGGCAAGACGACGCTGCTTGCTTGGCTCAGACAAGTTGCAGCCGAATCCTACGGCCTGGATTACAACCTTGGCCCTTGGCACAATCGCAGTTTGCCAATGGTCGGAAGCGTAGAGATTCGTGATCGCGGACGCACATTTCGTGCGGTCCAAACGCCCGATGGCAATACTCGCCATCACGCGGTTGCAAGCGATCGCCACTATGACACATACGGTCAGCCTGATGCATATTCGGTGCAATCATGGCTTTCTCCAACACAACGCGAAGCGTTCTCTGGATTGGCCGCCGCACAAGGCGCCGCCGACACAGAAGCCGAACTGGTTGGGCTTGCTCGACGACTTGGCTTGGACGTCACCGATATCGAACAGACGCTGCGTTATCGCTCTGAATCAGAAGTGTCCGCACTGGAGCAAACACGTACACGCTTGCTCGCGCAACTTCGAGAGCTTGAGCACTTGAACGCCTCCCAGGAGCATTTAATCGCTCGACGTAGCGAACTGGAAAGCGAACTTGCTCGAATCCGTCAACTATCGGGCGACGCACCAGGCGTTGACATGCGAGATCGCGGTCGAGCCGATACGCGTTGGACCAACGCACAGGAAGATCTGCAGGCGATCAAACGCGAGATTGCGGCCATTGACAGCCAAATCGCACAACGCCAAGCCGATTTGAAACTCTTCGAAACAGATAACTGCATCGTCGAAGTCAGCCAGTCGTACCGTGAACAGCTTCAACAGTTGGACGATCGACTGAATCGCTGGCGTAAGACTCTTGCCGACATTCGATCCCACCGTGAGCGTATCGAAGCCAGCGCGACGGACGCTCGACTGGATGAACAGGTCGGCGACCAACTTGCCACTAGCCGTTCCGCTGATCCGCGAGGTGCCTTGCGTGCTCTGGAGGCAACCTTAGTTGCATCCCGCGAACAGCTCGAAGAAGTTGTAGGGCGGATCGGAGCCGAAGTGCAAGCGCATCACGGGGACTTCGAAGTCGTTCGACAGCCTGATGGTGAGACTCGCCTCGTTGCAAAGGACGCGATCCACAGCGCTCGGCCAACCACCAACGCGCTGCCAGAAATGTTGCGAGCCATGCAAAAGGACCTTTTTGAGGTCTGCCAGCAACTTTCGCGGCAACAATCCGCCGCAGCCCACGAGAAACTCAACACGCAGTCGGAACAATTGCGACGCTGTGAATCAGAGATGAAGGTCAGCATCGAACGCTTGATCGATGAACGAGCTGCATTGCTCAACCGCATCGCCTCGGAACACAATCTTTCGGTTGAAAAATTGACTGTGGCCTTTGGCCAGTGGTCTGCCCAGCCGGATCATCCCAACCTGCAGCAGTGGTTGCGAGAAGAAGAGGCGTCCAAGGGGCCTCGCTATACTGGCGCCAGCATGACCGACCGCCAACGTTTGTTGGACGAAATCGAAGCCCTTCGCGCACGCCGCAACCAGCTCGAGCTACAAGGACAGAATGCTCGGCGGCAACTTCGTGACAGCGAAGACTACCGCCTGCGTGCAGTCGCCGGGGACGTCGACGCTGGTGCACCATCGGCCGAGCAAGATATCTTGAATCAGATCCATCGCATCACCGACGACATCAGTCGCCTGGCGCATCGCGATAAATTGACTCAAGAGCTGCGTGATGTTGAAAACCGACTCGCTGCACCAACCAATCGTGGTCCGAGTGAATTTTCTGCAGCCGTGAATGCTCACATCAAAGCAATCATGGGCCCCGTCGCTCGACGCGGGGCAGATCGCACTTACCGAACCCCTGTACACCACAGTGAATACGGGTACGCCCCGGCTGACAGCGTTGTGTCTGAGGTCGAATACGAGACTTACGAAAAGCTGGTCCCACCATCTTTGGTTCGACTCGCTCAACGGCTTGCAATCGCCGAAGCCCTATTCGCTCGCGGAGAAGCCATCAGCCTATTAATCGATGAAACCATCGATGAACTTGTCTCGCCACTACGAACGCGAACTATCGAACACTTGGCGACGGTAGCAGAGCGTGGACAGCAAATTGTGATTCTGACCAGCGATGAACGCGTCGCGCAGGAAGTGCGTGCTTGCCGTGGCTGGGTTGATTATCTTCGACCTCACGTCGCAGAAGCACCGCCCGTCGTAGAAACTCCCCCCGTCAACCAAGAACTTTCTGCTTACGCCAACGAAGAAGAAGCCGAAAAGTGGTATCGCACTCGACGTACAACGACGCGTCGAGACTACTACTTGTATCGCAGCGATGACATCGATCGCTTGCCAGCGGCAACCTCCCGATCAGCGGCAGACTTGCGTTCCGCCGGAATCGAAACCGTCGGCGATCTGCTCGACGCGGATACCGATTGGCTCGCAGATGAAGTTGGTACTCGAGAGTCGACGATTACTCGTTGGCAAAGCGAAGCAGACCTCCTGTGCTGCGTTCGCAAACTGCGACCGTTCGACGCGCGACTATTGGTCGGCGCCGGCGTACGCTCATCCAACCAACTCGCTTCCATCCACCCTAGCAAGCTACTGGCTCGCATTGAAGACTTCTTGCGAACCGACAGCGGACGCAAGATCCTAAGCAGCGGGTCAGAATACGAGCTTTCGCGAATCACTTCCTGGATTTCCGCTGCCAAGTCTCAGGCATCCGAGCAAGCACACCGCGGCAGCAGTCGCAGTACCTCGCGGAGTTCTTCCAGTAGATCTTCAACTTCATCTCGGTCGCGTTCAAGTTCCTCACGTGGTCGCGGCGAACGATCCAGTCGTGAACGAACTAGCGGCGAACGATCCGGTCGAAGCAGCCGATCACGCGGCGAAGGCAGCAGCTCACGTGAAACTCGTGAATACAGTGTCGTGCACCGCAATGGAAGCACTTCCGCACAGTCCAGCGAACTGAAGTTCTACCTCGAGTTGTCCAGCCCTGTTGTCGATGCTCCGACCATTGGACCTCGCATGGCATCACGATTGGAGGAGCACGGTGTCTACACCGTCCAGCAACTACTCAACGCAGATGCAGACACTTTGGCAGAGCAACTGGACCATCGACGTGTCGACGGCGAGATCGTTCGCCAGTGGCAAATGCAAGCAGAGTTGGTTTGTCGCATTCCAAACCTTCGCGGCCATGACGCCCAAATGCTCGTTGCTTGCGAAATTTGCGCTCCGGAAGATCTCGCATCGATGGATCCAACTGTCGTTTTAGAGCAAGTCCTTGAGTTTGCTCAGACCAGCGACGGAGCCCGTGTCCTTCGCGGTGGCAAGGAACCAGATATGGACGAAGTTCAAGACTGGATTGCCTGGAGCACCCAAAGCCGCAGCTTGAGTGCAGCTTAGGCAAACAGGCTCACGGAGCGTTGTCGAAAAAATCATCACAACTGCCACCGCTGGAAACTCCGTCGGTGGCAGTTTTTCGTTGCTTCGCACTCAACCGATTCCCTCGACGAACCGGGCAAACCTCTTAACGGCTCGCGTAGAGCTCTCTCTCGAGTCTCCAACGTATGGGAGGGTAGTGAGCAAGCGTGCGGAGGGTAGGATTCCAGCTAAATTGGTTGGCCGAGAAACCTGGACTTGGTGGCAACTGGTCGGCATCTAGCCTGCCGCTCAACACCGCCAAATAGATCACCCGCTGTTGCACTTGCAGTGCTTGGTCTTGCTGCACGGACGTGTTCGCAATCAACTCACCCGCCGGCACAAACTTGGACATTTTCTCAAGATCTTCATAGTCAAAGTAAATTTCCACCGCAGTTCGCGACGACCTCTGCAACGCCGCGTACATGGCGGTTCCCATCTGGGAGAGCAAAGCGTTGTGACACTTCAGTGCATGGGCGGCTTGCTCGAAATCGCGTGCCTCTATCGCTCGATGAAAAATCGAAGTCGTGCTTTCGATCGCGGAACGAATCTCCTCACGTCGACCAACCCACTGCACAGGCGTAGCAACTTGTGCTGGACGCTGTAGGCTGGATTGCAATTCTTCAAGTGTGAAAGCACTTGAATCGCTGCTTGCAAAGGGGGCTGGCAAGACCATCGCATCAGTCAATGCTTGTTCTACACTCACCGGCGCCGAGGCTTTAGGCAAGAACAAGAATGCCGTAGAAGCAGCCATGAACACCGGCGCGCAAAATGCAATAGCCGTCCACCACGGGTAGGCAACAGCAGGCGTTGCGTGGCCTCTCAACAGCCGGTGCTTGGTTGATCTCCACGCGGCTACGAACAAAATTAGCGGGCAAAGCCACCCCCAACCGATCGTATGCATCAGCAGCCAATCCGTTGACCATCCGAGACCGACTGGATTGGCCAACGTCCCGCTAAGCTCCACGACACCTCCCGCGAGCAACACGCCGATGAGCGTCGCGATTGCAGCCACGGCAAAGCAAAGAATTGGACGGGAGTGGCAGATACTGCTGTAGAAGCAAAGCGACAGAACAGCCGCCGCTGCAACGATTTGAGAATAGAAGAAGAACGCCACCTCTGATGGCTGTGTCGATCTGATACCGTGAGCATTGCTAAACGTCACGCACAGAACAAACATCAACGGCAACATGACATAGGCTGTTGCTGGCAGAAGCCGCGACCAATACACCAAGGCGGGACTGGCGCCACGATCTGACAGAAACATCAAAAATCCGTTTCGATTGTCGCCGGCGAATGCCATGCTGGCAGCGAAAACGGAGAAGAAGAGTAGAGGTGTTAGTCCTGGCGAAAACACCATCATTTCCCGATTGGGCATTACTAAACAGTAACTCATCCACATGGCAATCAAGCCAAACACAATGTTGAGCCAAGATGCACTATGGGCGAAAGCAAGTCGAATTTGAGAAAGTAGCAATCCAGCCCTTTTGGTCCGCATGGGCCATGCGGCCGCTTTTGCAGGCGCTGGCGCTACCTTCGCGGCCACTCTCCGGTGCAACGGAAGACCGTCGATGGTGTGCCAGCGATAGCGAAACACAACTGCCACAAAAGGCAATATGATTAATGCTGCAAGTGTTCCTAGTATTCCCAACAACACACGTTCGGAGATTGGCTGGCTCGCAACGCCCGGTCCAGATTCCACTTGCGAGGCAAAAAAGAAGCCATTGCCGATGATGACCAGTACGGATGCCATCACCAACGCGATCAATGTGTCTCGAATGCAGAGGCTAAGCAGCATGCTCAGAGCGCAAAGAACTAAGATATTGACGAGTACTACGGTCACCAAGAGACCAACGTCCGCCTCAAGCAAACCGAGCCTTTCGGAGTTGGCAGACAAATAGGCTGCTGGAATTGCCGCCAGCGCACCTGCTACGAGAATGGCCCCGAAAACCGTAGACGCTACTTTGCACAAAAATGCATCGAACCACTGAACCGGCAACCCTCCGTTCCAAGTCCACGTGCCACTTTGCCGTTCATGCCCAATGTTGACACCGACGGCACCGAGAACAAAGACAAAGGGGCCAAGAAAGAAGGCACTGTAGGCAAAAAACTCAAACACTTCTTGCGACGACGTGAATATCGTTGCCAGGGTCACGCCAATGAGTTGCATAATCACAAGACCGCTCAGAACGGCCCCGCCGATCGAAAACAGTTGCCGGGCCTCCTTCCACAGAAGCGCGAAATGCGGTGCTGGACGATTGAGGTCAATTTGCATGATGACTCCCCTGTGAAGCGTCGTATGGCCTGCAATAAAACACACAAATTAATGCATCTAATTCACCAATCAAGCAACTTCGCCACGTATTGCAGTTTCGCCTGAATTCTCACTGACATGCAAATGACCTTGGGTAAAACCAACGTAAAGCTCTTCTAGATTTGGCCGGATCCGTTTCACATCGAACAAATTCGCATCGGTATGCAGCCCGTCCAATATCTGTTCGTCGCAACCCTTTACGAGCAGCGAAATAGTACGGCCATTCTGCTCTCGTGACAGGACGTCTACGGCGGCCAACGCTGCCGGATCAGCCAGCAATGTGTCGTGCACGGAGTAGCTGACGAGACTGACCTGTTCCTTGATCTCATCGAGCGGTGCTGCAACTTGTATTTTCCCGTCATGCAGAATGGCTACCCAATCAGCAACTCGCTCCACCTCATGAATTTGGTGCGAGCTCAGGAAAACGGTCTGTCCGGCTGCAGCACGGTCAATCATGCTCTCCAAGAATGCGCGCCGGACCAACGGATCCAATCCCGAGGTGGGTTCGTCCAATACCAGCAACTCGGGCGTAAACGCCATCGCAAGTGCCAAAGCTACTTTCGCCCGCATGCCCTTGGACAGATCCCGAATTTTCGTTTTCGGTGGCAAACCAAACCCTTGAGCCAGCCGATCGTACTCCGCCAGGAATCCATCTGGATAAAAAGCTGAAGCGTACCAGCCGACTTGAGCGACGGTCATCCAATCGTATAACGCTGGTGCATCGGAGACGTAGCCAATCCGCCGACGCAGCTCGAGCGTTTCATTGAACGGATTCAAACCGCAAACTTCAATCGTGCCGGCGTCCAAACTTTGGTAGCCCATAATGGAACGTATCAGGGTGCTCTTACCTGCACCGTTTTCACCTAGCAAGGCGTAGACAACCCCCTTGGGGACTTCAAGATTCACTTCATTCAGCACGCGTTGCCGGCTATAGGACTTTGCAGCTCGTTGGATCGAAATTGCAGTCATGAATAGGCTCCTCACACGGAAAAGAAAAGTTCGCTGTGACTATCGTTTGGACGATTCTGCGACAACCTGTTCAAACAGGGCCCGCAATTGTTCTTCGCCCAAACCGCCCCCCAGCGCCTCGGCAACAACAGCCTTCATTCGATCCGCAAGGATTTGCTTGCGATAGTCGATACATCGTTCCTTTGCCCCCTCACTGACCGCCATGCCCCGCCCCCTTAATGCATGAATGATCTGTTCATCCTGCAGTTGAAGATAAGCCCGTTGAACCGTGTTTGGATTGATCGCCTGTGTTCTTGCCATATCGCGAACACTGGGGATTACCTGTCCAGGCGCAGCCACGCCTTCAGCGACGGCGTACTTGATTTGCCTCACAAGCTGTTCGTAAATCGGAACGCCATTGTTAGGCTCAATGGTCAATTTCACGAGCCGCACCCTTTTTAAGAATTCGACAAAGACCCCGGCAGTCGCCGGTGTACCCACGTAATAGTACAGCGGAACCCCTGCCTGTCAAGCATTTTCTTGAAAGTGCCTTTCAGCGTGTCGGCAGTTGCCAGGCAAGGAAGACAGGCAAGGAAGACCAACGGCGCAGACAGTGGCCCGGGGGCGTGGGTAGATAGGCCGCCTGCAAAAAGCAAGGCCACAACAGACGCAGGAGTGAGTTCTTAAGCGTCGTCCGACGTGCGGTTTTTCAGGGTCAGCGCTAGCACCCCAGCAACGGCACCTACGCAAGCCAGATGGATGTAAAGCTGCGTGCCTTGCCAGCGCGTGAGGAAGATCGTCAGGCTAACAACCAACAGCACCGCACGTTGCCAAAAGTACAGATGCTTGAAAGCAAAACCTGCAATGGCCGACGCCAAACCAAAGATGGCAACCAGAGTCGTCGCTACGTTAGCAACGATCATGAGGATGCTTGCGTCGGTGTTTTCCGTTGTCAACATGAGCAGCTCAGGACGCAACAAGAACGCGTATGGTAAGGCGAAACCCACCAACGAAAAGCGAAACGCTGCGAATGCGGAGCGTATCACATCCGCTTTGGCAATTGCCGCGCCAGCGTAAGCAGCAAGGGCGACGGGCGGCGTCACCATGGACATCATTCCAAAGTAGAAAATGAACAAGTGCGCAGCTAGTGGCGGTGTATCCAATTTGGTCAGCACCCCACCGACCAGAATGGCCATCAAGAGATAGCAGACCGCCGATGGCAGCCCCATGCCAAGCACAATGGTTGATACCATCAGCAATAGCAACGCCACGATGGCGTTATCCGACGCAAAACTTTGTATTGTCGCGGGAAAAGCCGCTCCGAGACCGGTCAAGGAAACCAACCCAAGAATAATGCCCACACAGGAAGCAGCCACAATGAGTGCAACACCACTCTTAGCAGCGCCGATCATGGCCTGGTAGACCTTCGTCGCGTTCAGTCGGGTTGATGAGTGGAACAGGCTGATGACCATGATTCCGATCAAGCTGATGCTGACGGATCGAAACGGTGTAAATCCTGAGACCAGCATCGCAATCAGAATGACAAAGGAGCCAAAGAACACGATTCCTTGCCAGGGTGAATCGTTGTCCCCATCGTCGGCATCGTCAACCGAGACGTCTTTCGCACCGATTTTCTTCGAATGAAAATGCACGGTTAGCAGCAGGGCCGTGTAATACAACAATGCCGGAATCAAAGCTGCTTTGATGATTTGGATGTAGGTGACCGTGGGCTGTACCATCTCAAGCATCATGTAGGCGCCTGCCCCCATGATAGGCGGCATCAAGGCACCACCGCTGCTAGCCGCCGCTTCAACTCCGGCAGCCGTTTCGGGTTTGAAGCCGGAACTCTTCATCAGGGGAATCGTAAAAGTGCCCGTGGTTGCCGTATTTGCGACCGCGCTGCCCGAGAGGGAGCCCATCAGTCCACTCGACACAACGGCGACTTTTGCAGGACCACCTGAACTATTGCGAAACAACCGTCTTGCAAAGCGGATCACGTAAGCCGTGGCACCAGTTTGTTCGAGCATGGTACCGAAGAGCACGAACAAGAACACATACATGAACATAACCTTCAATGCGACGCCGAAAACGCCACCTGACTGAAGGAAAGTTTTCTGAACGATCTGTTGCCACGAGGCGCCGCGATGCGGAAATGCCCAGTCCGGCATCGACTGACCAAAATAGGCGTATGCGAGAAAAATGCAGCATAGAATTGGAAGCGTCCAACCGATGGCGCGCCGGGTCGCTTCGAGGACCAGAATCAGGCCAATCGCAGCGATGACATAGTCAATGGTTTTCTCGTTTCCCGCGCGATCACCGAGCATTGTGCCTTCGACCCAAAACCCCTCGAAGAGTTTTTCACTTTGCGTGAAAACGTAACCAAAGGACACGACTGTCAAAGCAACGAGTGCCCAGTCCAGAATGCGTAGCGCTCGGGCGCCTTCCCAGCGTTTCAACAGGGGGCGACTGATGAAGACCAGCGCCAAGCCAAGCATGCCGAAAAGGGCCAGATTTGGTTGTTGGTTGAACAGCGTCGTATTGACGGCAACCAACACAAACACGCACAGCACGACGGCTAGGAAGTTGTGGGCCAAGACGTTTTGGCCCAAAGCATTGCGGGCCAAGGCAGGGCGGCTTTCAGGTGTTTCACTCATCTAGCTGCATCGCAATGTGTTTGCGGACAAATCTTGATTCAAACGTATTTGCGAATGGGCTATTCTGCTACAGCATCGCTGGCTTCGCCACCTGCTGATTCTGGCCAGATGCCAGCTTCTTTGTAGTACTTGATAGCACCAGGATGAAACGGAACACCGGTTTGGCGAACTGCGTTCTTGGGATTGAGCGCCTTCCCTGCCGGGTGCTTTTCAGCGACCTGCTCACGATTTTCGTACAGGATTTTCGTGAAATTGTAGACAACATCTTCGCTGACGTTCTCGTGTGTAATCAACTGCATGTTGCCGACGTTCAAACCAGTGATGTCTTCCTCCAAGTCCGAGTAGGCGTCTGCCTTGACTGGCACGGGGAAGTAGAACGGATATTCGGCCAGCTTCTCCGGTGCATCCGCATCCAGTTTGATGAATACAACGTCTTGGGTGGAACAAAGCTGCGTGACGGCAGGAATCGGAATCGCCCCACCCATGAAGGCCGCTTCGGCTTTTCCGTCAGCGATCATGTCGCCCGCTTCAAAGTAATTACCGTTTAGAACAGTCAGGTCATCATACGAGAGACCGTGAGCTTCGAAGAGTGGTTTTAGGAAGTAGTCGAAGCCGGCTCCTGCGGGGCCAAGCACCACCCGCTTGCCTTTCAAGTCTGCAATTGTCTTAATTCCGGTGCTATCCGTTGTCACGAAGATCCCCACGTTGGGCGCAAGTGTTGCGACACTCCGCACGTTGTGGGCTTCTCCCCAAGCACCTTCACCCCGAGTTGCGAAGTAGGCAATTCCTGCGTTAGACATACCAAACTCGAGCTCACCAGCTTGTAATTTACGAATGTTTTCCTGTGTGCCCTTGGTGCCTTGCGTCGCAACCTTCCAGTTCAATTCACCTTTGTTCGCATCGACCACGTTCCCTATAGCATTGCCAACAGGGGCAAACGCCCCACCATCAGGAGCCGTTCCGACGGTCACGAACTGTCGCCCGCCTCCACCTGACGAGCTGCCACCAGAATTGCAGCCAGCGATCAACACCAGCCCAGCGAATGCCATGGTCGAATATGCGGCAGCACCAAATATATTGCGTCGAAACATCATTTTCTCTCGAAGGGGGCGGTATCAGGTGGGATCTCGGGGGCGTTGCGAGACGGAAAATAGCGATTCCAGTGGCCTTGGGTACATTTTGGATAGGATTGACCACAATAATTTGCCTCAGCGTGAACGCAATTTACCACTACGGCCCCACTCGGTGAACCTACGAGCCGCTTGTAGACGCCTTTTTCGACTGCCCGGCGCCCGTTTGAAAGCCGCCGGATCCCGTCAGCTCGACAACCCAAGGACCGTGTGGGCAGGCAGTATGTAGGAAGATTGTGCAGTAGTAGCATTGGGTTTCGAGAATGCATCTACCGCTGGGTTGCGGATTTTTGCTATCACCAATGAATGTTGCATTGCCGCTCGCGGAATGCAGCACACGTTTATCGACCTTGCTGACTCTTCAAGCCGGATGTCGCGCAGCATCGCCTGCAAAGACTTTGACTGCAAAGACACCGTGGCTTGGATGCTCCACAAGGGCCGTTTGCGATCGTGCAAGCGGGCGGCAAAGTGCCTGATCAATCCGGATATCCGGGACAATCACGAGAATCCGAACAATCGTTTTTTCTTAACTTGCCCGAATAATCCGAATTTTTTAACACGAGCTGCCGAAAACAAACATTGACGACGTAATTGGGATTCAGTATTCCCCATTGCAGGGCTAGAGGTAGGCGAAGGTTTGCCACCGATAGTCCAGACGCGTCTCTGCTCAGGCGGGAACGGATTACGTCAGGAATAGGCAGTCTTGCTTCGGTGGCCAAGTAGCTGTTGTCATAACGCACAACTCCCTACTGCACCGACTCGGATGCTGGAGGCAGTACCCTTTCAAGCTTTGTTTGAATGGGTCGGCTCCGCCAGCGAACCAAGGCTGCTTGATTGCGAGAATTGGCCGTGCGAAGCGGCGAATTGGGCTGGCATTTCGCCATACAGCCGGCAAACACCGGTTACTCACCATCGCGAAGAAGGAGAGTCGCGTTGAGTCAGGAAAATTCGAAACAGAAACGTCGTTGGTTGAAGCGAGTATTGGGGGCTTATGCTGCCAAATCGCTAATGATGGCTCCTGCACTGCTATCACCATTCATCGCGACTTCCGAAACAGCATTCGGTCAGGCACCGACTGGGGCTCAAGTGGCTTCTGCTCCGGTTCAGGTGCAAGTGGACAATAAGTTTGTCCTCGACTGGGTCAACTACGCACAAGCAAACGCCAAAGACCCCAAGGTCGCAGCACTCGCTTATGCAGAAGCTCTGCGTGGTCGCATCCACTTGCAGAAGCAGGGCAAGCTCGATCCCAACGTCGAAGCTCGTAGACAGCAGGTTGAATCAGAACTGAAGAAGGCGGGCTTGACGAAGAAGCACGTTGAAGATGCCGTTCAGAAGCTCGCTGCTCCTCGACCGGCTCCTTCGGCAGTTCAGACTGCGGTTGCCAACGGACCGGCACCCGTCGTTCCTGCTTCAGGCCAAGTAGCACCAACGCAAGTCGTTCCCGCCAGCTCCATCAGCTCCGGACCGACTGCTCATGCTGCTCCCGCACTGAACCTACCAACGGCTAGCCGCCCTCAAGCTGGAGTCGCACCTGGCGTCTTCTGGCCTGGACAAGACGGCACAGCCAACCAGGCCGCGAGCGGACAACAGGTCAGCCCCGCGACGCCGATCGACAGCACTGCCAGCGGTGAAGAACTTTACACTCGCGGTGTCGAACTGCTTTCTCAAGGTGACCGTCAGGCTGCCTTGGAAATGTTCCAGCGTGCATGGCGTTACGAAGGCGAGATGGATGTTACCATCCGAGCTCAATTGAAAGACAAGCTGTCTTCAATGCAAGTCTCGTCGCAGCGACGTGGACCAGAGCAAATTAGCGGTTCACCATTGCAACAAGTTTCTCAAGAGCAGTTGATTGCTCGGCAGAAGATGTCGGCTGAGGTGTCCAGCGAAATTGCTGCTGCGGAAGCGAATCGCGAAGTCGAACCCCAAGTGGTTGCTGAGCGTTTGCAGACGTTGCGAACCCGTGTTTCCCAAGCCGGACTGGATGGGCAAACGCGCAAGCAGTTGCTAACACTGGTCGATCGACAAATCGCATCGCACCAAATCTACATGACTCAGAACCGTGCCGCGATTGAGCAGAACATGCGAAATCGCCAGGTGCGAGATGAGATGGCTCTTGATCAAGAGCAAACGTACAAGGTCCAGCAACAAATCGCTTCCTTGGTCGACACCTACAACGACCTAATGGACGAGGGCCGATTTGCAGAAGCGGAAGTGACCGCCAAGCAAGTGGGTGTGCTTGATCGCGACTCCGAAATTGCAAGCCTCCTGATTTCGAAGGCTCGGGTGCAACGCCGCATCTACGAAGGCAATGAGATTCAGGAAGCCAAGGAAGATGGATTCGTGGATGTGATGCTCGATACTGATCGTGCGTCCATCCCATTTCCAGATGAAAATCGTCTGCAATTCCCTGAAGGCTGGGATGCACTCTCGGAACGGCGTGCGGAAACGGTTGCTCGCGAGCAACAGGGCATGAGCCCGGTTGAAGCTCGGATTTACGATCAACTGAAGACGCAAGTCATGGTCGACTTCGACAAACGACCACTTTCGGAGGTCGTCGGAGTTCTTCAGAACTTGACAGGCATTCCGATCGTCGTTGACGAAGCGAGCATCAGCTCTGAAGGCTTTGCCAGTTCGGCTGAAGTGCCAATCTCGTTGAGCCTGCCAAGCCAGATTCAATTGCGTAGTGCACTGAACCTGATGTTGTCCAGCCACAACTTGAACTATCAAGTTCGTGATGAAGTCCTTTTGATTTCTTCGCGATCTGCGACAAGCCAAGCCAACCGCACCGTCACTTACAACGTCAAGGATTTGGTGATCCCAATTCCGAACTTTGTACACGACTATAACAGCGGAATGGCGGGTGCGATTCGCAACGCATACGAAACCGTTGCCGCAGGCCGTGGCCTGATGGCGGCCAGCCAAAAGCAGGGCGTCATCAACGATTCTCTGCAATACGCTTCGAACATCGATCCAAACTCGCCTGCCCTCGGACAGATCAACAACTTCGGTGGCGGTAACCTGCCTCAGCAGTTGGGTGGCCTAATGGGCAGCGGAAGTGGCCCTAGCATGGGCTCACCGATGGGTCCGATGAACATGGGTGGTGGCAATCCAATCGGTGGTGGTGCAGCCATGGCCGACTTTGACACCCTGATGAACCTGATCCAGCAGACAATCGATCCCGACAACTGGTTGGCAGCCGGTGGTGAGAGCACCATGTTGCCTTACCCTGCCAACTTGTCACTGGTTGTCAGTGCTCCTCAAACGACGCACGAAAAGATTGCTGAGTTGCTGGAATCGCTTCGACGCTTGCAAGACTTGCAGGTCACTATCGAAGTCAAGTTCATCACGCTGAACGACAACTTCTTTGAACGACTCGGTGTCGACTTCGACGTTCGCGTCGACGACAACGTCCGACGACTTCCAGAAGATGACCAAGGTCCAAGTGCAACGGTTGGTTTGAATGCTGAATTCAACCCGTTCGCCGGTGGAGCTCCACCAGTGACGAGTGACTTGGACGTGACGTTCAGCCAAGGATCGTTTGGCAGTGCGATACCAACCTTCGGTGGATTCGACGCTGGTTCTGGTGGCAGCCTCGGCTTTGCCATCCTCAGCGACTTGGAAATGTTCTTCTTCATGAACGCTGCTCAGGGTGATTCACGAACAAACATCCTCCAAGCACCTCGAGTAACCATGTTTGACGGCCAATTTGCTTCGATCAACGATACGGTTCAGCGACCATTCGTTACCGGGCTTGTGCCAATCGTCGGTGACTTCGCCGTCGCTCAACAGCCGGTTATCGTCGTGCTCAACGAAGGTACCGTCCTGAATGTCCAAGCAACGGTTACGGCTGACAAGCGATTTGTTCGCCTGACACTGAACCCAACCTTCACCGCCATCGACCGTGTCGACACCTTCACCTTTGAAGGCAGCCGCACGACTCGCTCTGGCTCGAACGTTCTCGACCCAACCGGTAACATCACCGGTGAAAACGATGACGTCGAAGAAATCGTGGTTGGTTCGACCGTCCAACAGCCAAGTTTGATCTCGACCAATATTTCCACAACCGTCAGCGTTCCTGACGGAGGTACGATCCTCCTGGGTGGTATCAAGCGGATGCGAGAAGGTCGGATTGAACGAGGCGTGCCAATCCTGAGTAAGATTCCTTACGTCAACCGCTTGTTCAAGAACACAGCGATTGGCCGTGAGACGAGCACCCTGATGATGACTGTTACTCCACGAATCATCATCCAAGAGGAAGAGGAAGCCCTCCTAGGCGTAGGAAACTAGGGCACACTCTTCGAGAGCGTCGAACTTCGGTGGCTGTGTTTCGAGAATTGGGTCCTTGACCCAGCCGCCCTTCGATACTCAAAGACTGTCGCACAAACGCACAGGTCTCCGCGGGCTCGCAAGGTTTTTCCTTGCGAGCCCTTTTTCGTGGCACGGCTCCTCCGCTCGCCCCCTCAAGCGGTGGGTTTGGCAGAACTGCTAACCTGCGTTTCTCCAGGAGAACTTCCAGCGAGCCCTCAACGGCTCATCACCTCGATAAAAACTCTGACCACCCCTGAAGAAGCACCTGTTCCAATCGCGATCCTGCCGGAATCTGTGTATAATGACGTACCCTACCCAAGACGATGGTTTGAGAGACTTGCCTGTTGACGCCACAAAGAAAGGCATCAGCGAAGGAGAGCCCAACCCACCGATATCCCACCTCCCCGGCTCGGTCAGCGACTAACGAGTTCTGTGATGCACCCGGTTGCACCACGACTACTCGCTATAGCAGAAAATGAGCCTTCGACAGTCATTCCGGCACATCCGGTTGGACGACAAGAATCCAATGCCCAAGCTTTCATCACAACTGCGCCGTCGAGCCAATCTGTGCGTCGCGATTCTCGTCGCGGCAGCAGCAGCCACGCTCGAAACGCGCTCTTTTGCGACCGATACCAACACAGCCGGGACTGCTATCCCAGCAATTGGTCAAACATTCTTGCGAGACCATTGCTTAGATTGCCATTCGGGCGAAGACGCTGAAGGCGGCGCGGACTTGGAATCGCTGCTGCAGCGCACCGACACAGCAGCCCTTGCTGACGAAGGGACTTTTGCCAGTTGGGTTCGGGTGTATGAACGCGTTCGCGATGGCGAAATGCCTCCTGCCGATTATGGCAGCATCGATGAAGAGTCTTCTGACTTCCCGCAGCGCCAGTCATTTGAAGCCGAAACGCACCAATGGCTCAAATCGACTCAAGAGGCGGAGTTAGAAAAACTGGGCAGAACCCGAGGCCGGCGCCTGACCAACCAAGAGCTTGAGGCGACACTGCACGATTTGCTTGCTATCGATGTCCCTCTGTCTGGCTTGTTGCCTGAGGAAGTCCGCCACGAGGGCTTCACCAACATCGCGGCCGCTCAGTCGATGTCCCACTTCCAACTAGAAGACCACTTGGCAGTCGTTGATGCCGCCCTGGACGCGGCCTTCGAACGAGCCAATGAGCCGGAGAGCCAGAATCGCGTCATCGACTACAATGCTCGCCGACTCGCTCGGTCGAACCCCGATCGCCGCTGCCGTGATCCGGAAATGCGAAACGGCTTGGCCGTGGTGTGGAATAGCACGATGATTTTTTACGGCCGCATCACGAGCACGACGATGCGCGAAGGCGGCTGGTACAAGATTCGCTTTCGTGCCTCAAGTGTCAAACCACCAGAGGGACGCGGCGTTTGGTGCACGATCCGCAGTGGTCGCTGCACTTCGGGCGCACCGCTACTAACATCGATCGGTACTTTCGAAGCAACGGATGAACCCACCGAACATACCTATACAGCATGGGTTCCCAAGGACCACATGCTGGAGATTCGTCCAGCCGATGCAACGCTCAAAGTTGGACGCTTCCGAGGTGGCCAGGTTGGCGTCGGCGAGGGTGAACCACAGAACATTCCCGGTGTCGCCTTGCACGACATGAGCATCGAA
Organism: uncultured Pirellulaceae bacterium; assembly: GCA_964411445.1. Taxonomy (GTDB): domain Bacteria; phylum Planctomycetota; class Planctomycetia; order Pirellulales; family Pirellulaceae; genus Aureliella. The sequence continues at coordinate 19,017 of CAYPLE010000032.1, read as the reverse complement.
AGGCTCTACCCTGGGGGCACGCCTGATGCAACTCGGCAGCAGCTCTTTGGCGAAATACCAGTAACGGCCAGCAAAGACGGCTTGACCATCCATGTAAGCGGAGACCAACTGCGCGACGCGTTACACCGTCAAGTCCACCGTTTTGCGGAACAAGCAGCCCGACGACCGCTCGACTTGCAGGCCGTCGAGCCTTTTCAACGCCTCTTGGTTTCTGAGCTCGACAAAGGAACTGCGCCGATCGACACCCTCCGCGGCGTTTACCGTGCAATCCTTTGCTCTCCACGTTTCATCTACTTCAGCGAACCCGCGGGCCAACTTGATAGTTTCGCCGTCGCAAATCGCCTCAGCTATTTACTCTGGGGCTCCATGCCTGACGACACTCTCTGGAAACTAGCCGAGAGCGGACGATTGCTTGAGCCAGGAGAGGTGCGCCGCCAAACCAAACGGTTGCTTGAGCATCCGCGCGGGCGGGACTTTGTAGATCGTTTCGCAGAAAGCTGGCTAGATCTCGCAAACATCGACTTCACGGAACCCGATCGAAAACTTTATCGCGACTTTGATCTCGTCGTGCAAAACGCGATGCTTGAGGAGACGCGGCGATCAGTCGATTATGCGCTGCGCAACAATCGCCCGGCTGGTGAGTTGGTAACGGCGGGCTACACGTTTCTCAATGGTCGTCTCGCCGAGTACTACGGAATCGACGGAGTAGATGGCCAGGAAATGCGTCGCGTAGATTTGCCCGAGGATAGCGTCCGCGGCGGTTTGCTCTCCCACGGGGCAATTCTAAAAATCACAGCCAACGGCACCAACACATCACCGGTCCTTCGTGGTGTTTGGATCTCACAGCGAATCCTAGGGCAGCCCATTGCACCACCTCCAGAAAACGTCCCTGCCATCGAACCCGACATTCGAGGTGCAACGACGATCCGCGAAATGCTGGCCAAGCACAAGGCTGATGCCGCTTGTGCAAGCTGCCATCAGAAGATCGACCCGCCTGGCAATGCACTAGAGAATTTTGATGCAGCCGGCCGTTGGCGGGAAAGTTACATTGCGGTGGCGAAGGGAAAATCCCGGAAGGGTCAGCCGATCCATACCGCGGACACATTACCAGATGGGCGGGCGTTTGAATCGTACAAGGATTTCCAGCAACTCTGGCAATCGACTCCCGAGCCAATTGCAAGGTGTTTTGTTGAGCACTTGCTCAAATTCGCGACGGGAGCTGAAATTGCCTTCGCCGATCGCGAGACGGTTGATGAGATTGTCGCCTCGACCAAGCAAGAGAACTACGGACTAAAGTCGCTGTTGCACGCTGCACTCGACAGTCGAATTTTTCTACACAAGTAGCCAAAGAAAATGACCATTCAAACCAAGCGTGTTTCCTTCAGCTTCGGCCGCTTCATTGATCGACGTACCGTCCTCCGAGGACTTGGCGTTTCGATGAGCCTACCGTGGCTTAGCGCGATGCAATTTGCTCGCGCCAGCAGCGACACCTCCAAGCCGAAACGCTTCGTTGCAACCACACTTGGCCTCGGTCTGGTTGCCGACAACTTGTTCCCCGCCAACGGCGGCAAGGACTATCAGCCATCGCTGTACCTGCAGCCTTTGCAAGACATCCGAGATCGCGTGACGGTTGTCTCTGGCGTGTCGCACCCCGGTGTAAAAGGCGGTCACCGGGCTGAAGCAAGTATTTTGACAGCAACGGCCATGGGGACGAGCGGTAGAGCCAAGAACTCCATCTCGCTTGACCAGTACTTAGCAAAGCACTTGGGAGACGCCACGCGTTTCGCTTCTCTAGTCCTGAACACGGGAGGCAGCACGAGCCCCTGTTACACCGAAAGCGGTGCGATGATTTCGCCTGAAGACTCGCCGCGACGATTGTTCACCAAGTTGTTCATTGATGAATCCTCTTCCAAACAGCAGCAACAAGCCGGACGCATCAAGCAAGGCCGTTCCATCATGGACCTGGTCGGAGAAGATGCTCGTGCGCTTCAACGCGAACTAGGAACCGCCGACCGCGACCGCCTCGACGAGTACTTTACGAGCGTGCGGCAGCTTGAAAAACGCATGGCCAAATCGCACGCTTGGTCCATGCGCCCGAAGCCAAAGGTCAACGTGCCACCACCAGTCGACATTCGGGACGGCAGCGACTTGGTCGGCCGTCAGAAGATGATGCTGGATGTTGTTAAGCTAGCTCTGGAGACCGACTCCAGCCGCTTTATCACCCTGCACATCCCAGGTGCAGGCGGCGTCTTGCCCATTGAGGGCGTCAGCGAAGGGTATCACGCACTGAGCCACCACGGGCTCGATGAAGAAAAGCTCGCACAGTTGGCGCTCGTTGAGATTGCAATCATCCGGCAATGGGGCGAATTCGTTCGCTCGCTTGCCAACACCGACGATGAACACGGAAACTTACTGGATAACACGACCGTGCTGCTAACCAGTAATCTTGGGAATGCTTCGAATCACGACAACCGCAACATGCCTGTCCTGTTGGCAGGCGGTAGTTATCGTCACGGCCAGCACCTGGCCTTCGATCGAAAGAACAACTATCCGCTTCCCAACATGTTCGTCAACATCATTCAAGAAATGGGAATCGAAGCCGATCGATTCGCTACCGGAACATCCACGATGGACGGGCTCGTTTAATCTTGTGTGCGACACTCTAGGGGATCCCCTGGGCTACGCCAACGTTGACGAATTTGGCTGGCCTGTCTTAGGTTGCTGGCTGGACTGAAAAGCAGATTCAGCGAAAGTAAATCGCGTTACGCCGTCCTGCGATAGCCAACCTGGGGCAGACCGTTCGCTATACTACCTGTTCATCCTCTTTTGAATGGGCAGTCTGATGTTGCATCAAAGTGTTTCCAACGTTCGCTACACAGCGATCCTTGTCGTAGTGTCGATTCTCTCTGGCGTCAGTCAATCAGCCGACGACGCTCTCCAACCTCTTAAATACAACAACCCCGGCTTGGTCGTGGACCTGGGCGTCGGCCTCTGGGCCTACCCAATTCCCATCGATTACGATCGCGATGGTGATATGGATCTACTGGTAAGCTGTCCCGACAAACCGTCGCAGGGAACTTACTTTTTTGAAAACCCGTCGCAGGACGCCAGCGAGCGGAAGCCAGTCTTCAAGCCTGCTGTGCGGTTGGGTAATGGCTTTCATTACATGATGATGAGCCACAAAGGAGGCCAAGCGGTTGTGCTACGTCCTGGCAAGGAATATCGGCGTGACGAATCAACCGGCCAATTTGATTTCTCGAACCCACATCCGATTCCAGCGGCAGTCAACCCACACGCTGCGCAAGGCCGAATTCGCGCAAATATGTGGCGGTATGTCGACTACGACGGCGACGGCGATCAAGACTTGGCGGTAGGGATCGGTGATTGGGCGGACCTGGGCTGGGATCATGCCTACGACCGCATGGGGCAATGGCGGAACGGGCCGCTTCACGGGTACGTTTACATAACATTGAACTTGGGATCAGACCAATCACCACAATACGGTACACCAATGCGATTGCAGGCAGGCGGGGGTGATGTGGATGTCTACGGTTGGCCTTCGCCCAATTTCGCGGACTTCGACAACGATGGTGACCTAGACCTACTTTGCGGCGAATTCCTGGATGGCTTCACCTACTTTCGAAACACGGGGACGCGAGAGAAGCCCGAATATACAGCAGGGCAAAAGCTGATGGATACGTCGGGGGAACCACTATCCATGGACCTGCAAATGATCACTCCTACCGCCGTTGATTGGGATCAGGATGGAGATGTCGATCTCATCGTCGGCGATGAAGACGGCCGCGTCGCATTTGTCGAAAACTCAGGCATGTTCCGCGACGCTATGCCCGTGTTCAATCCCCCTGAATACTTCCGCCAAGAAGCAGATGAACTCAAGTTTGGTGCCCTAGCAACACCTTTTGCTTACGATTGGGACGGCGATGGCGACGAAGATATCCTGTGCGGTAACACTGCTGGGCAAATCGGCTGGTTTGAGCATCTCGGCAGGTCGGCTTCAGGCGCAATCAAATGGTCTGCTCCAGAGCTGTTGAAAATCACAACCAGCGATGGTGGCGTGGAGCCGTTTCGCATCACTGCTGGGCCAAATGGTTCTATCCAGGGGCCGTGCGAAGCGAAGTGGGGCTACACAACTCTTTCGGTTGCGGATTGGGACAATGATGGCGATGGCGACATCATTTACAATTCGATCCTCGGACGCATCGGCCTGCTCATCAACGATGCCAGCACTCTGACTCCGCAGCGTTATGATTCTGGCATTCAAGAGTTACCAGCCCAATGGTACTGGTGGCAGACGCCGTCGAGCGAAACGCTATCACAATGGCGAACCACACCGCTAGCCGTGGATTTTGACAAGGACAATCGGCTAGATCTGGTGATGTTGGACCAAGAGGGATTCTTGACATTCCGCGCTAGTGGCGGTGCAGCAAAACGCATTTTCGTGGACGAGAACAACCGCCCGCTGCAGCTTAATGAAGGCTCATGTGGTCGCTCTGGGCGAGTCAAGTTGGCAATGGTTGACTGGGATCGCGACGGTCGGCTTGACCTGTTAGTCAACTCGGAAAATGCGACCTGGTATCGGAACTGCGAATCGCGTGATGGAAACGTTGTCCTGAAACGCATTGGCAACTTGGCAAAGCGCAATGTTGCCGGGCACACCTCTAGCCCTGCTCACTGCGATTTCAACTCGGACGGCAAGCCCGATTTGCTGGTTGGTAGCGAGAATGGACGTATCTACTTCATCGCCCACGATGACTGCGTACAATTCCAAGACTCAGAACTATCAGCTCAAGAGCCTGCCCCAGAGAATCCTCCGCGAGTCGCAGGGCTCGTAAAAGAATCGTTCATCTTCGAAAAGGCCCCCTTCAAGGAATGCCATGCGTCAACCATCTGCGAAACTTCACGCGGAATGGTCGCCTCATGGTTTGGCGGTGAAAAAGAGGGTAAGAAGGATGTCGGCATCTGGGTTAGCTACCACGATGGTTTGAAGTGGAGCAGCCCAACGGAAGTCGCCAATGGCGTCCAACATAACGGACTGCGTTACCCTTGCTGGAATCCGGTTCTGTACCAACCGCCCGGTGACGCGCCGACGTTATTGTTCTTCAAAGTTGGCCCCAATCCACGGGAGTGGTGGGGCGAGATGATGGTCTCCTATGACCGCGGACGAACGTTCCGAGACCGGCGGCGATTGCCCGAAGGCATTGACGGTCCCGTTCGCTGCAAGCCAATCATGGTAGATGGCCAAACGCTCTTGTGTGGCAGTTCAACCGAGTACGAAGGATGGCGGGTGCATTTCGAATCAATCAAGCTTTCCAATGGATTGCCCGTCGAACCATGGACGCGTACTGGACCAATCAACGACGCGACTAAATTCAATGCAATTCAGCCGACGTTCCTGATCCACAGCGATGCAAATCATCCGCGACTACAAGTTCTATGCCGCACGAAGGAAGGCGTCATTGCGTCCAGTTTCTCGAGTGATGCTGGCAAGACATGGTCCAAACTAGAGGAAACACAGCTACCCAACCCGAACTCTGGTATTGAGGCAGTGAGTTTGCGTGACGGTCGACATCTACTCGTCTACAACCATTTATCCTCAGGAGAAACAGGTTGGGGCCGTCGTGGACTGCTCAACTTGGCCGTTTCGAAAGATGGCATTCACTGGGAACAAATTGGTGAGCTCGAGAACGAAAAAGGCGCGGAGTTCAGCTATCCGGCCATCATCCAATCCGCCGACGGCCTCGTGCACATCACCTATACGCACAAGCGACGGCACGTGAAGCACGTTGTTTTGGATCCGCAACGCATGTAGCTCGTTGCCGGGATCTGTTGCCTGGGGCTATGGTGTCATCGCAAACTCGGTTGAATTGAGAAGAGCCCACAGCAAGTCGCTTTGCCACTGGACTTGCCCCTTGGATGCTGCGGCATCAGAGTCACTGCCATCACCCTGCTGAGCGGCGGCGCGCTCACGTCGAGCGATCCTGAGCACCGCGTCATGCTCTTGGTCGGTTGGTGGGCGGCACAGCGTTGCGAGAAACAGCCAGCGAATTCTCTTGCTATCGTCCATGAATGGAGCCTCCAAGGCCTTAATCAAACGGCTCGTTTGCTCACGTGACACCGCATCCACTGAATCGCCGTGTAGTGTCACCAGTGCGCTGACAATCCCAAGTTTCGCTGCACTTGCGTCCCCCCGCAACTTACCCAACTGATTCTCAATGGAACGTCGAAAAGCGTCGCTCTGATCTCCTGTGACTTGCCCGGCTGTATGAGCAATGCTTGCTGCCAATTGCTGCTCGGTAAGTGGCTTATTCACCATTACCGCAAAGCTATCTTCTGGCGGTTCACCCGCAGCATGCAGAGACGATCTGCGATAGGCGCGCGTGTTGGCCAACGTGCGGAACAAATTGCGAAGGTCGTAATTGGTTTCCGCAAAATAGTCTGACAATTCAGACAACAACTCTGGGTGCGAGGCCATATCAATCGACCGCATGTCGTCAATCGGTTCGACCAACCCGCGTCCAAAGAGAATCGCCCAGACGCGATTAACGGTCGCGCGGGCCAAGAATGGGTTCTCGCGTGCCGTCAGCCAAAGGGTCAGTTGTTGCCTCCGTGTGCCGAACTGGCTGCCCGCCAGCCCCGTCTCAACCAGTGGTTTCGGCGGAACGATTTCATCGGTGTCTGGCAGCATGACTTCGCCTTCGCCAGTGTCACCAATCGATTGGACACGCATTCCAGATTCCGCATCGCCGGGCGAGATTTGGGCGAAGTATGCGGCATAGCCCCAGAAATCACGTTGGCTCCAACGGTCAAATGGGTGATCGTGACACTCCGCACAATCAAGCTGTACGCCCATGAATACTCGAGCCGTTTTGGCTGCGATTCGCTTGGGCTCTCCGCCAAGAGCGACGAAGAATCCTGCTGGGCCGCCATCGGGTGTTCCCGTGGCAACCATCAGATCGGCAACCAATCTGTCGTAGCGCAGGTTACGTGAAAACCGTTGTTCCAACCAAGTGGATAATCCGCCATTCTGCTGGGCGAACGGATTGGCTGCATTGTCCTCGGGAAGCAACCAACCGGACCATATACTGGCCAAGTGCTGGGCGCCCTCGCGTGAAACGAGCAGTTCTTCGACCAACTCAGCATCTTTTGCTTCGCTGGTTTGCTCCAGAAAGTCAAGCGCACGTCGCCCCGTAGGAGGTCGCCCCGTAAGGTCCAAGTAGACGCGTCGCAAGAATTCAGAATCGTCACACGCCCCTGCCGGTTCCCAACCGCGGTCGCGCATCGCTTCGTCAAGCAACTCATCAACGCGAGCCGTCATCTCTTCCGAAGTGCGGCCATCGGTCGACTGAGCCAACGCTGGAAAGCAGAAAAGAGTCGCCAAGCAAGCAGCACCGCAGCGGACAATTACATCACTCATGATGATCTACCAGGAGAATATTGAGCGGCGCACGAGCAACTAACTTCTCGCACGAACCACCCCCATGATACGGCATCCAGCCCAACCATGCCAACTCTCGCCCCTTGGCTCCCAGGGCGGGCCACTTTCACACTGCGTTACCCTTATGGCGAGTGGGCTTATGATGCCCCAGATTCAAACTGGTTGGCCCTGTTGCCCAGCGGCTTTTTGTGGCCTCCAGTCGCCGGTTTGCTGTTAATTTAATTTCGATGGAATTTGACTCCATGAACTGGCAACGGCCCTGGCAGGGCTGTGGGCCTATGCGACAATAACTTTCCCGCCCGCTATCCTGAGACTGCGAGCAAGGCTTGGCAAATACGCTGCAAACAGCCCAGCGACTGCCCCGCCATAGAATGCTAGCCGCACTTGGATGTAGAATGCTAGCCGCACTCGGATTACGTGGAGACGGCACTTGAAAACTGCCCACTTCAGACATGAATGCCCCACTCACGAAGCGACTTCGTAGCATCGAAAGCTTGCGATCCAAGTTGGACATTCCAAGAAACTGAAGCTTCCAAGAAGCTGGTGCTTGGGCTTGGATGCTGCGGACCATTGGCTCAACCATTTCGCACCACAGGACGAAAGACATGAAGAATCTTGTATTTGGCTTGTGTTTGACCTCATGCGTTGCTGCTGCCTGCGCCACCCCTGTTCGGGCGGCCGATGGAGACGTTCCTCTCGGGCTCAAGCCGCTTAAGCCCCTGAAAAGCAATCCGCAAACACCCGAGAAGATCGAGCTCGGCAAGCAGCTTTACTTCGACAAGCGTCTTTCGGCCGACAACAGCATCTCCTGTGCTTCTTGCCATGATCCGAAAAAGGGCTGGTCGAACGGCGAGGCGACCGCGGAGGGCTTTGAAGGTCAGAGAGGTGGACGTAGTTCACCAACGATCCTCAATTCAGCTTACCATCGCATGCAGTTCTGGGACGGCCGCGCGGGAAGTCTCGAAGAGCAAGCGCTGGGGCCGATCGCCAATCCCATTGAAATGAATCTGCCCGTCGAAGAAGCGATCAAGCGACTCAAAGGAATCGATGGCTACGTCAAACAGTTCGAAGCAGTCTTTGATGATGGATTGACGGCCGAAAATGTTGCCAAAGCAATTGCGGCTTTCGAACGAACCGTTCTCGCCGGGAATTCACCCTACGATCGCTACAAAGCTGGCGATAAAACGGCACTTAGCGAGCAAGCGGAAATGGGACGGAAGCTCTTCTTCGGCAAAGCCAATTGTTCTGCCTGTCACGCAGGTGCTCACTTCAGCGATAATGCGTTCCACAACATTGGCGTTGGAATGGATCAAGAGAATCCCGACATGGGCCGTCAAGCAATCAGCAAGTTGGCTGGCGACACTGGAGCATTCAAGACTCCACCGCTGCGAGACATAGCTAAGTCGGCTCCGTACATGCACGATGGCAGCCTCGCAACTCTCGAAGATGTCGTTGAATTCTACAGCAAAGGCGGAATTGCAAACGAGTTCTTGGACGAAGAAATCTTCGAATTAAAGCTCAGCGACGAACAAAAGGCTGCATTGGTCGTATTCCTCAAAGAAGGCCTTGCCAGTGATGACTACCCGGTCGTCGAACCGCCCAAGTTGCCTTAGATTGATGCATTGCCGACGGTAAGAGGGTGCCCGAAGTGGCAGCCCGTTTTTCGTGAACATCCCGCCGTGACCAGAATTTTTTTTAGACGACTCAGCTCACACAAAGACGGTAACTGTCCGTGAGCATTCCAGATCAATCAACTGTTTGTTAGGAGAATTGACGTGAAGATGAATCGATTCCTTTCCCTCATGCTTATCTTGGTGCCAATGACTGTTTTGGCGCAGGAAGAAGCGAAGGATGAGGCCAGTGCCCAGGAAACGGAAACAACCGTCGAGTCTCAAGCACCCGACGCGGACGACAAGATAACGGCCGAAGTAGTCGTAGAAGGCCTGAACAACCCCAGCGGCGTTGCCGTTCAGCCAGAGACGGGCGTTGTTTTCGTTGCCGATTCCGGCAACTACCAAGTCGTCATGATTGACGGTGGAGAAGCCAAGCCTGTCATCACCGACTTCCCGAAAGACGTTTACGGCAAGGGCCCCAAGGTCAACATTGGGCCGCTCGGCTTGCTTTTCCTCGACAAGAATACGCTCGTCGTAGGTGGTGGCGGTCAGCCCGATGGTGAAGAGCTACTTCGCGTTTACAAACTGCCCGAAGATGGCAAGGCGATTAAGGCCGATGCGATGGACGCTTCGTTTGCTCTCCCCGAAACCGAAGAAATCAAAGGCGAAGGAAACTTCTACGCACTCGCAAGCGACGGCAATCACGTCTATGTAACTTGCAACGGTGACGACACCAAGGGCTGGGTTTCCCGAGCTACGATCAAAGACGGTACGCTGGTTGACTACGAACGCTACCTGGCGACCAAAGAAGCTACTGAGGTTGATGCACCCGTTGGCATCGCCTTCAGTCCAGAGAAGCAAGGCGGCTACCTGGTGGTCGGGCAAATGGGCGAAATTAGCATTCCTGGCGACAGCTTACTGACCTTCTACGATGCCGACTCGAAGAAGATGCGAATGAACATCGAGACTGGTCTGCATGACATCTGTGCTGTTGGCTACAGCAAGCGAGATTACTTGTACGTTCTCGACTACGCTTGGGCTGACACCACCCAAGGCGGGCTTTTCCAAATTGTCGCCGACAAGGAAACCGACAACGGCATTCGCGCGGAAAAGTTGGCAAGTCTTGATAAGCCTACTGCGATGGCCTTCGGTGCCGATGGTTCGCTGTACGTGACTGTTATCGGCGAAGCCGAAGATGCTAACAGCAAGGGAAGCTTGATTCGTATTCCGATCGAAGCTGAGCTGTAACCGATCCTGAGTGAATCGCTTAACGCAAAAGGGCTGGTCGCGTGACCAGCCCTTTTTTCGTAGGCCAACCGACCGTCTTCAGATCGTTCAGCGGTCATTTGCCTGGATCAACGTGCCATGAACACGTCATGCCACGAGGCGATTAGCGGCTCTTGATCTCGATTTTCTTTGGCATTACCTCTGGCTTCTTCGTCAGCGATATATGCAGAACGCCCGCATCGAACTGAGCAGAGATGGAATCGGCGTCGACCCCATCGGGGACGCTGATGTTGCGAGTAAAGCTTCCGTAGCTTCGCTCGTTGTGCAGGTACTTGCGTCGGGGCGATTCTGCTTGATCGCCTTCGGCAGCTTCCTTCTTACCTGGCAGCTCGCGTGAACCTGAGATGCTCAACGTACCTTTGTCAAATGTGACATCAATGGCATCCTGAGAGAATCCAGGCAGCTCAACCTCCACGTGGAAGTGCTCTCCCTCTTCCCAGACCGACATTGGCGCGGCCAAGCGGCTGCTGGTGCAACCGTTTTCACCCTGGAACAGTCGGTCAAAAAGGTCATCCATTTCGCGACCAGCAACTCCAAATGCACCTGGAAGTAGCGATCGTGCTTGACGTGATAACGAACTCGACATGGCTTACCTCCTTCTAAGATTGGTAAAAGGGGATGTGTTAAAGGCGACTGTTGGTTGCATGTCAAAACCGGCAGTCGATTGACTTGGTTTGTCAGATATGCAACGCGCGTGCCAAAACAAACAATCAGTTGGCCACACCGGTGCTCCACCCCTCTACCAGGAGGGCAAGGCTTGCGGCGTGTGCGGTCTTTAGTGGTTTTGCGGCCATTGAATACGGTCTCGGGCCGCGGTTCACTAAGTCCACTGCAGCGCAGGGCTTCTAGGTGCTGGTGCTTGTTTCCAGTTCAACCTGTCGACTGACATGGCCGCTGTACCGCTTACCGGGAATTTGACTGCCGGCTTGAGGCAGGGCTGGACAGTGTTGAAGGTGGGTCAACTCTTGGCATAACGTAATGGTGCAGGCCAGCCGGTCGAAAGGCTCCAAGTTTTACCTGCCCGATGACTCCCTGCCCGACGACTCGCTGACGCTCGCATCAACCCAAATCTCAACTTGGCGTGATGTTGCGCTGTGCCGCAACCGACGCTCATTTCGCACACGCGGCAAATGAAGTCGCTCAGAATGCCCCGTCGGCCTTTTTCGGGTATCTCCTGGGCTTTACATGTGGAAGCGCTTGGTTGCGTTTTGTACACGCGAACACCTTTCACAACTCTTCGTGTGCGCAAACTCGACACCATTCCAAGTCTTGGGATTCAAAACGTCGGATGCCGTCCGTCCGCCCCGCGACATTTGCTCCTATCTATTCGTTAGCCAGGAGGTAGACTTCGGCGTCGAAAACGCCCCGAGTCCCAATCGCTGAATAAGTTAAATGAAGAAGCAACAGCTTGTTCGCCGTGCCGCAATTATTGCTGCCGTCCTTGCGACGGTTGTCTACTTGTGCTACCGCGCAATCTTTACGCTCAACTTGAATGGCTTCTACGCAACATTTGCATCCACCTCGCTTTGGTGCGCAGAGCTGTATGGTTGTTTGTTGATGTTCCTGTACTTTTTCCAGATATGGGAATTGAGCGAGCCGGAAGAGAGGCCAGCGACGCCCGGAAAGAGCGTAGACGTCTACATACCGACGTACAACGAACCACCAGACTTGCTACGTGGGACGATATCGGCCGCGGTCGCGCTGGACTATCCGCATGAAACTTATGTGCTGGACGACGGAAACCGTAGCGAAGTAGCCGCCCTGGCGGAAGAACTGGGCGCTCGGTACATCAATCGACCGTCGAATCTTCACGCCAAGGCTGGCAATCTGAACCATGCAATGGAAATCACAACGGGAGAGTTCGTTGTCATTTTTGACGCCGACCACATTGCCCGTCGCGACTTTATCTTGCAGCTAATCGGCCACTTTGATGACGAACGGATGGGATTCGTTCAAACTCCTCATTCGTTTTACAACTTCGACAACTTCCACGGACGCCTCAGCTACCGGCGTCAAAACTATTGGGAAGAAGGCGAGTTGTTTTACAACGTCATTCAGCCAGGCAAGAACTACTGGAACGCGGTATCATTCTGCGGAAGTGCGGCCATGTTTCGTCGTGAGGCCTTGGAAGACGTCGGGCTGGTCGCCACTGAGACAATCACTGAAGATATGCACACTGGGTTGCGTCTGCACGCCCGGGGTTGGAAATCGCTATTTGTAAATCAGCGGCTAGTGACCGGACAGGCTGCCACCGACGTCTCGACCTTCAATACTCAGCGGCTACGTTGGGGTGAAGGCAATCTTGGCATCTTTGCATTTGACAATCCGCTCACGATGAAGGGCCTCACTTTTGCGCAGCGGGTTTGTTACCTGGGATCCATGCTGAGTTGGACGACGGGGCTGCAAAAACTACAGCTCTACATCGCGCCGATTCTCATGCTACTGACCGGCGTGGCTCCCGTAGCCGAATTGAGCTCGACGCTTGCAGCGATCACGATCGCTTACATGCTGACGATCTGGACGGCTGTCACGGTGACTAGCAATGGGCACGGCAATCTGATTGGAACCGAGCTAACGCACATGGCGTCCTTCTGGACGCAGATTCAGTCGACGTATCGTGCTGTTTTCAAACGGCGAAAGACGAAGTTCGTTGTGACCAGCAAACGCGGGCGTCAGACGAATAGCATCCGCAAGTTCATCGCGCCTCAAGTGCTGTACATTACCGCTTGTGCGTTGGCGATTACGTGGGCGACGACGCGATATGCGATCGGGTTGTCCAGCGACCTGAGCGGACTAGTTGTGGGATCGCTGCTGCTGCTGATCCAAGCGGCGTTTGCCTGGGAGGTGATCCGACGAGCGCTTCGCAACAAGAGTGATACCGACGAAAACTGGCGGCATCCGTGCGCGCTGAGCGTTCGGTACAGGTACAACTGCGATGACGGTACCGTTGTTGAAGGAAGCGGCGTTACCTGCGACTTGAATGAACAGGGCGTCGGCTTTCACGCGTTTCAGGAAATCCCCAAAGGTGCGACGATCGAATTGCAATTGTCTGCGATGGGAATCACAACTCGGTTGGACGCGAGTGTGAGACACAGTTCGCGAGCATTGAATACTCAGTCGCGACGTGACGGAAATGCAAATAGCTGGCGGTACGGTTGCCGATTCGAATCCCCAAGTACGGAGAGCCTGGGTGCAATTTGGCGATTGTGTTCCGACTACGCGACTGCCCGGCTGTACGACAAATTTGAACGTCGTAAGCGAGGCGAATGCGAAACGTCGATCGAAACTCAGCTCGGTGAATTCGGCGGCAAGGCGCTGCGCGTTAACTTGCCCCTGACGCTAATCGCAGACGACTCTTGCGAGTTGCCGACGGTGACCGAGAAAGTCACCCGCGATGGCTTCGTTGCGCTCTTGCCAGCGGGACAAGGCAACTTTGACACCTGCTCTGTAGAGCTCGCAACTCCACTGGGCAGCGCCGGAGGAAGGGCCGAACTTCAATCTGCTCGCACCGTTGTCCTTGGCTGTACAGAGCTGACGCTGGCCGAATACCGATTCGATAAGATGTTCGGAGAGAGCCGCAGCGTTCTGCTTTCCGTTTGTGGTGCCACCGGAGAGAGAAGCGTCGAGGAAGTGGTTTCGCTGACTCCCGAAGAACGCAGGTTGCCTCTGTTGCGGCCTGCCATGTTGGTCGGATGCATGACCATCATCGTCGCCCTGGCCGCTTGTAGTGTCATGCTGGGCGTCAACCAAGACCAGCTCTTGTTGTCGCGGCTCTCGCGGCCGGGAGCATCCATGACGAAAGAAGGCGATCAACGCTTGGACCGCTTGATTGCTAGTCTGTTGAAAAAGCCGACCGCAGGCGAAAACCAGATCATGCAGTTGCGAGAAATTCTTCGGGTCAAAGGTGATCTGCAGCGACTCGAAACCATCGACGCTGCCTTGATGAATCGGAATGCACAAACGTTTTCGGCTAAGCTGTTTCAGGCACAAGGCTACGCTGGCGCAAAACGCTATTCGGAAGCCCAAGCGATCTTTGAGCAATTGCTCAGGCGAACAGACGAGGCTCGTGGCGAGCAAGAACACGGGCAGTTGCTCTTGTCGGCGGCTCGCAACGCGGCCAACTTAGGAGAAATCCAGCGGGCCGTCGACTTGTTCGTTCGCGTGCCATCGGGCTTGCGTAGTTCCAATGCGTTACGCATGGAGCTTGCTGGATTGTTGTGTTCAGTTGGAAAGACCGAGGCCGCCGTGCGCGAAGCACAAAAGGCGCAACACAGCACTCCGGCTGAGGAACTGCAGCTAGCGAGCTTCTTGGCCGCGAACCAACAATTTGCAGAGGCGGCGACTGCTTGCGAAACGATCATGCGCGATTGGGGCGCAAGCGAAGTGGATGCGACTTACATCGGGGCGCTTTCGCTCTTGGCCGATTGCGCACAAGCCAATCATGACTTTTCATTGACACGCTCAACGCTTCGGCATTTGATCCCCTACGCACCCGGTGACCAATCGCTCCGGCGTCGGCTTGCACTAGCAACACTGTACGACGGTGACGGACCTGATGCCATTGAACTACTGGCTCCGCTACTCAACCAGAACCCTGCTGACCCAGCGTTATCGATTGCCTACGCGCAGGCCACACTCCTGTGTGATCAGCTCGACGCGGACGCTCGGCAGTTGCTTGCAACGATTGCGCAGCAGCTAAATTTAGAAGAGTGCGACAGCGATTGGATTCAAGCTGTTGCCGGCGCAGTTGCAAAACACCGAATTCCTGAATTGCAGGTGCAGCTTCTACAGGAGCTTGTTCGGCGGAATCCAGCATCTGAGCACTTTAGAACGCAATTGGTCGATGCACTTGAGGCCAACGGGCAACATGCTCGAGCGAAAGAGCATCTAGACTATTTGCTGGGCAGACCGGCCAAACCAGAAGGGCAGCCCGTGTACGTTCGCCGCGCCAAGCTACGGCTGTGATGCGTGGAGCGATGCAGCGGCACCGGCGCGGAGCTACGGGAAACGGATGGTGAGCATGCCTGACACACCAACGTTTTCGTACACCTGAGAGAAGGTGCTTGTGAATTGGAAGTCGGTAGACAACCACGTGGCGTGGTCAATATGCGTACGGAATTCCAGCAAGCCGTAGGCTTCCGCGTCCGAATCAACACGAGCACCTGCATAGGCGCTGAACCAGCGTTCACAGGCGCCATGAAAGTTGTGGCGGCTCGTCCACTGCTTATGTTCCAAGCCAGCGGTCGTGTAAGTGAATGTATCGGGGCTGAAGTACGGATGGATCGAACCGAAAAGACTACCATTGTTTAGGACGAGCCGGTGTTGTTCATCAAACGCAAGCATGCCCAGATCGAATTTTGCCCGTAGCTGTCGACGCCCTGCAAGAATCATGTACTCGGCATTGAACAGTAGCTCATGCATTGAATTGCGATCCGAGTAGGCTGCATACCGATACAGTCCGTCTAGTTGCCAACGCCAGCTCGGGTTGTAGCTCGCTGTTAGCTCAAATCCGCCACGGTAAACATCTTGACGGATCGATTCGCCGTTCTCGACGACATTTTCCAGATAACCCGCTACGCCAAGGCGCAAGTCCATTGGCGTTAGCCAGTCGATACCCGATCGAAATGTTGGCCGCGCGGTAAAACCGTCGGTGTAGTTTTCAAACTCAAGCAGTGTAAAGAACCTGAATTGGTAAAACGGTTTGACTTGGAAACCCAAAATGCCAACATGACCGTTCGTGCCTGCTCCCTCGGCAGGCCGCTCGACACGATGAGCGTAGCCAGCCATCAAGTACTCGTCGACATCGCCAAACGGTGTCACCGAAAGAGTTTCCAGGCGTAGTGAACTGATATCGGCTAGCCCACCGCGTCCTGCAGTGTATTGGAAATCGAACGAGCTAAGCAATTTGGGTCGCAGTTCCAATGCCATCCGCGCGCGAGCGATGTTCGCTTCTACATGGCACGGTTCGACGGCGAGCAGTTCGTTGTATTTGCAGATTGCAGCCTGCGTTTCGCCAGTGAGGCTCAGGATTTGAGCGTAGTCAAAGTAGGCTTCTTGATTGGAAGGTTCCATCTGATTGAGTGTTTGGTAGAACCCAATAGCCGTGTGGGGCCGCCAGGATTTCCAGTATTTCCCAGCACGTTCAGCGGCCAGCATTTCCTTGCGATAACTAGCCTGCTGCCAGCCTGAGTCGAAGATGTTCACATCCTCCACCGGCGGAACAACTCCCAGTAGCGGAGCACTTGTGTTTTGTCGCCGTTCTGCGGCGCGGTAGTGCGGGATGCCATCATCAACGCCGCGCCAAGCATAAACGACGCGTGCGTGTTCTACGCGAGCAGGTTCGTGTTGCGGAAACGCTCTCAGGATCTTTTGGTAGTACTGGCTGCTTGTATCGAAACGGTTTTGGCGTGCGTAACTGCGTGCCAAGCCGATGAGCGCGCGGGTGTTGTTCGGTGAAAGTGAAAGGGCTTTTCGGTAGTGCGCGATATCATCGCAGCCGCCCGATCGTCGATCGCACATGCTCCTTGCTTCGCCCAGTAGGATTGACCCGTAGGCATCGTCCGGTGCGAGGCGTTGTCGATGTTCGAGTAGCTTTGTTGCCAAGTCGCAATCACAGTCTTGAAGTGCGAGTTGCGCGGTCGCGATGCGCTCTGAGGCGGCGTTGCCGTTGAGCTGCAGATCGGCAGTCAGGCTCGACTGTGCGGCTTCGGCTTGTCCTAGCTGCATCAAGCACCGGTACTGGCCATATCGCAGCTTCGCAAATTCAATGCTAGGCAAGCCGCGCGCTAGGGAGAGCGTTTGGAGTGCTTCGCTGTATCGCTCTTGCCGCATTTGCGCAAGACCTTGGTATAAGCGTAGACGCGCAATCCGGTTGTTGGTTGACTGTGTTTTCCGGATTGCCTCAGCGCACAGCGACTCTGCCTCTTCGAAGTGGCCAGCTTCGAGAAGCACATTGGCAAAGTCGGCCGTACTGCCGCGAGCCGGAGTCGACTGCGGTACGTTTAGATAAAAACCGCCCGGAACCGCCATCTGCAGCGCTTCATCGATGCGCTGCTGTTTTAGCAATGCATGCACCAACAGTGTTGGCGTTTCAGTGTCCGATGGATCTAGCTGTTGGCTCCGGCGAAGTAGCTGTTCTGCTGCGTGAAAATCGCCGATTGACAGCAGGAGGTCGCCCAACCCCTTGATCGCTCTTGCATCTTCGGGCTGGTCGGTCAGCAACGAACGATAGATCGCAAATGCTTCCGCATGCTCGCCGATGGCCGCTTTGAAGATTGCCGTTTCGTGGCGAACCAGTCGCTGCTGCTGGTTTGGCAGCGAGCCTAAGATCGCTCGCGCTGCCGAAAACTCCAACAACTCGCGATGCGCCGCGGCGATCTTAAGTTGTATTTTCCAGTCTTCGGGGGCTGCTTGCCCCAAGTGCTGATAGATTTGCAGGGCTGGTCGGACCACGCCCATTTCGGATAGATCGTCCGCCAGGCGGAGCTGTTGATCAGTTGCAAACGCGGGATCTTGAAGCAGCACGTCGAGCGTTTCGTAGATCTCAGTTTCCTGCCCCAAGAGTGCCGAGGCGCGAACTAGCCCGCTGAGTGCAGCAGCGTTGTCCGAGAGTGTCTCGGCAAGTTCCATGTAGAGGTCGGCGGCTCGCTGGGCCTGACCGAGGTCCATGTAGAGTTTGGCAAGCTCCGGCTTGAGCTGGAGATTGAAGAGCTCTGGGCCAGCGACGTTGTTTGCGAACCACTGCTGGGCTTGGTCTTGCTTGCCCTGCCAAGCAAGCACTTGTGCGTAGAGAAGTAGTTGTTTCGGAGTCGCGCGGCCATCATCGATCAGCTTCCGCAGCGCCCCCTCGGCTTCGCGATGCCGGCTTTCGCCGATCAATATTTCAGCAGCAAGTCCTTGATATCGCGCATTCTCGGGGCTGGCAGCGATCAGCCCACGCAACTCCCGCAGCGCTTCGTCAGCCCTGCCAGCTTGTACGAGTACGCCGATATATTCCAAGCGGACTTCATCAGTTACCAACGATTCAGCAAACAGCAACTTGAATCGTTCGATCGCTTCATCGAAGTCGCCAAGTGAGACAGAATTACGGGCGGCTCGCAACAAAATCCCTGGACGGGTCGATTCGCCGTTGTGTTGAGTGCTTTGTTCTGGCGTCAATTGAGGCGGAGGTAACGGTTCGGTGCTTGGCGTTTGATCGCTAGTTGCAGAATTGTCCGTCACCAGTTTGCGCAGCGGCGAAGGCGCAGGTGGAGTCAACGGAAGTTGCTTGGCTTCTTCGACTACCGGAAACACTTCTTCGGCGAACGCTGCTAGCGTTACGAGAGAAGCACGCGAGGGAGCCGATGTAGTACTTGGCGGGCTGGGGAGTTGTTTGATAGGCGGTCGGAGCCCAGCGACCGCTACGCTTTGTTGTTGCTTAGGCTGACCAACTTCAGACGGTGCAGTCTGGCCGATGGATGCAGGCGCAAAGCATATTGTGCAAAGCGATACACCTAGAACTCGGCCGGACGATCGGCGGAGTCTAGTGATCGAATTGGGCAACAGGCTATACAACGCACTCAAGGTAGAGGCTCAAAACTGCGTGGCAAAGTAAACTAGTGGTTTTCATGCGAGTCGCACGGACGTATAGCGTGTTACACCCAATGAATCGCGGGCTCAAAT
>CAYPLE010000031.1:29091-53834 GCA_964411445.1 uncultured Pirellulaceae bacterium | reverse complement strand
GCTTGGGCTCGCAAGCCTTACCCTGGGCTTTGTTGTTTAACGCCTTCGGCGTAGACCTTCGCGTCCCGATCATGCCCGAAGAACGAAGCTAGAAACTGTTCCTCAAAGGTTGGACGTTGAAAAGAGAGGCTGGCCGAACCCCTCACCCCAGCCCTTCTCCCCGAAGCGGGGAGAAGGAGCCGGAGTGTTTTGGAGGGTCACAGCATCCAAGTTTATCAGCGGTTTGAAGAGCAATATGTAGAAACCGGGGCTATCGCTGGCTAGCGCCGGCGTTCGCCTCGGGCTTGGATGCATCGTTTCATCGGCTGGAAGCACGGATTCAATGTCGTTCATGATTGGTTCTCGATTGACGGTCGGGTGACTACTCAATCTGACACCCGCTATTTCTCATTGCTGCCCGACACCACTATTCAAAAATAGAACTCACTCGGTGGCGCGCGGTGGATTGTCTGCGATTCAGTATTGATGCGGACAGAGAAAGTATTGATGCGGACAGAGACATTGGCTTTGAGGTAAAATCAATAATTATCCCACACGGATTGCTTTGCCAAAATCTGGTCGCAGTGCACTACCTGTCCACGTTACCACATCGAATGCACAAAACAATGCAGCTACATAATGAGACTCCCGAGAGACTGAGGCGTCGAGCGTTCCTGAAAAGTGGAACACTACTATTGTCTTCCTGTGCAGTAAGTGGATCGCTGATCGCTCCCAAGTGCGCCGAGGCAGCCGACGAGCCGGGTGAATTGTCGATCGGCTTGATCACTGACCTGCACTATGCGGACAAGCGGCCTAGTGGAACGAGGCACTATCGCGAAACGCTCGACAAACTCGGGGAAGCAGGGGAACACTTCACCAAGCACAACCCAACGTTTACCGTTGAGCTGGGGGATTTCATCGATGCCGCCGACAGTGTCGAGACTGAGCTTGGCTACTTGAAACGCATCAACCGTGAGTTTGCGGGCTGCTGCAAACAGCGTCACTATGTACTTGGCAATCACTGCGTGCACACGCTCAAGAAAGAAGAGTTTTTGGATGGCGTTGAGCAAGAGAAGTCGTATTACTCGTTCGATTCGGGCAACTTTCACTTCGTTGTCCTCGACGCATGCTTTCGCTCTGACGGAAAGCCGTATGGACGAAAGAACTTCGTTTGGACGGATCCAAATGTTCCGGCTGAAGAACTCGAATGGCTTCAATCTGACTTGAGCTCGACGAACAATAAGACCATCGTTTTTGCGCATCAAAGGCTGGATGTGAGCAACCAGCACGGTGTCAAGAACGCACACGAAGTGCGAAAGGTGCTTGAACAGTCAGGAAGAGTACTGGCTGCATTTCAAGGACATAGTCACAAGAATGACCACAAAGACATCAACGGCATCCACTATTGCACACTGGTCGCCATGGTCGAAGGCGCTGGAGTCGAGAACAATGGGTATTCCATATTGACGATCGCCCGAGATGGGACGATGCGCGTTGACGGTTTTCGGCAACAAGCGGACTACGCCTGGAAAACAGCATAGCCACACGGTCGATTTGCAAGTGAGGGCAAAGCTAACGTTGTTCGCCAAACGGTTTGAGCACCGCCTCTTCGTCCGAATAACCCTCAATCAGTGCATCCAATCGTTCTGCAATTTGTTCAGCGTTCCCTACGATCAGCCAGTAGCGATATTCGTACGAGGATTTCGGGCCGAGGAGCACGCGTGAGATCGGAGCCATGTGAACGCAGGGCCCTCCAGAAGGGTCATCTGAAGACCGTGCGACATGCGGCCCAAAATTCCAATGCTCATTGGCAGTTGGGCTGTAGACGGCGACGCCAAGACCACTCTCGTGAAAACATGCCATCGCATCAAGTGGCGGTTTTGCCCTGCCCCAAGGTGGCCCGGGGAGCTGCTTTTCGTCCCGCCACTTTCCTTTGCCGAGATAGCTTCGAAAGCGATCAAAACTGCGGATAAAGTAGCACGCCGGTACTTCCTGGGATCGCATGAGGGCTGGCCCCCAAGCATCATCGTCGTTTCGACTGCACACAATTTGGTTGCGGACGGAAATCACGTTGGGCATCATGGCTTCAATACCAGTCCATTGCCGCATGACCGCTTGGGCTTCTTCGCTGGGCATGTCCCACAACTTTGGGATTGTCTCTGCGAACAGCGTCGTCTCGTCCAACCTCTCAAACCGTATAACTTGCGCCCATGACGACACGCCACCACCTTGGATCGGATTCCAAGCCCACGGACTCCAATTGGGGCTTTGTCCGTCCTTCGTCCGATCAAGGCTCCTCCCCGCGTAGTACGATTGCTGAATGAGCCGGCCAGGGTCATGGATATTGACAATATTTCCTGCGTGTTCATTCCAGGCTAGCCAAGTGATCGCTCCACCTTTCGTGCGATCTAAGCCGACGCTGACAATCCCATTGTCGATCTTCAGAATTTTCGCAGGCTGGTCGGCATCGTCAGCGACTGCATCGGAGGTGTAAAGAGTGCAAATCGTAAGTACTGTGAACCAAATCGTTCTCAAACACACTTTGCGAACCTTCATTGCGAAGTTCTTTCCTGTTTCAGCTACCGTCTATCTATCGCGACATGTTCATTGAACGAAGTGGTTCTGGCAGATTCTCCGTTGGAACTCCGTACGCGTCCACGAGTGGAGGTTCAAGAGTACCTTGCATCGTCGATTCGATAAACGCACCGAGCTGATTTGCAGCTTCGACGTCGGCTGCGTTCCATTCGTCTCGCGCTATAAGTTTTTCACTCAAAGGCAATTCGCCCAAACGCAAAAGTCGACCATCACGGAAGTATTTGTGAGTACGATTCACGGCAAACACGCTCCGTCGAAAATTCTCCTTGTCCCAACCTGGACGAGGGTCATACCAGAAGAAGGCTGCATCACGCCTTGGTGTCTGCACACCGTGTAGAATCGGAGCAAAACTGACTCCATCCAGATCAAGATCGTTGCGTGTTTCTTGGAAAGTACCCCTGTTTTGTCGCGTTCCGTGATCCCCTGCAAGATCCAAAAGTGTCGGAAAGAAGTCTGATGCGTCGACGATGGAGCTTGTCACCAACGGGTCGAAATGGTCCGGCCAGTTGACGATCAGCGGAACGTGGATTCCGGTCTGCTGAGACGTCGCCTTTCCACCTTGGATCAGGCGTCCATCTTCAAGTGACGACGACACGGATAGGTGGGTACCATTGTCGCTATAGAAAACTATGATCGTATCCTGCCGAACGTTCCTCTGCTCCAAACCATTGACCAGTCGTCCAACGACAGTGTCCATATACTCGATCATGTCCTTCTGGTATTTGACGTTCGGCTCGGGCGTATTGTCTGGGTTCCAATCATCGCTTGCTGGCGTTGGCTCAAATGGCCAGTGCGGCAGAGCCATCGGATAGTATACGAACTTAGGTTGGTCTCCATGGGCATCGAAAAAGTCGAGAATCTTTTCAACCCAAATGTCTTCGCCATAGCGGCCTGGATACGTCTTCAACACTCCTTCTTCACCTGCCTTACCTTCCAACATGGTTGGATTGGCGTAGCGAGAGCCTTTGTTCTCGGTATGCAAAGCATGAAACAGTGCGTATTGATCGAAGCCTGCATTTTTGGGGTGCATCCCCGTTCCGCGACGATTCTGTGCACCAGGTAGCTCCGGAGGATCGTAGGACTGCAGTTGCCACTTACCGAAGATGCCTGTCGCATAGCCCGCGTCGCGCATCGCATGCCCGAAAGTCGTTTCCTGCGGATCGAGTATCCCGAAACACCGCCAGTTGCGATGGTTGTATCTGCCCGTCATCAACTGGACGCGCGTCGGAGTACACAGTGGTTGAGAATACGCCTGAGTGAACCGGATGCCTTCGATCGCCAGCCTGTCGATGTGCGGAGTCCGGTAGGACGTCGCGCCGTAGCAGCCGATGCCTTCAATTCCTACATCGTCAGCCATGATGAGCAGAATGTTGGGTGAGGCCGCTTTGCTTTGATTGCTAAGCAGCCCCGCAACTATTCCGAGCACAGCAACAAAAAACTTGTTCGTCATCAAGGCTTCCCTTACGAAAGACCGCAGGACAGAGCTCCTGCGCGTTGAGCATCGGAATATACCCGAAACGCAGCCAGTTACGCATCTACCGTTTCGCCATTCAATCCTCGGTGCCCTCGACTCTCCACGCGTGATCGTGACGATTTCGCGAGTAATGAATTCGGCAAGGTGAAGGTTTCGAGCCTGTATAGGGCGGTTTTTGGTATTGTGTAGGTAGTGCAACTATCCTCTTTTGATCGTAGCGAATTGCCCTTAACGTTTGCGTTTCGAAACGCCCCACCAGCTTTCCAAAGGCCTCATTAGAAGACGCCATCAATGAAGATCTGCATCGCTCTGACAAGACCTGTCAAAACGAACGAATTGAGTACCAAAGGCTCCTTGCTTGTTGCAGCGGGAATATTGATCGGTTCCATGTTCGTTCCCGCTGTTTCCGCCAGCGACACGAGACCGAACATCGTTTTAATAATCGCTGATGACATGAACTGGGATGACAGCGGAGCCTATGGGCATCCAGCGATTCGCACTCCGAATATAGACCAAATGGCCGCGGAAGGTCTGCTCTTTCGCAATGCGTATTTGACAACCAATTCGTGCAGCCCGTCACGAGCAAGCATTATCACCGGAAAATATCCTCACAACACTGGCGCAGAACAACTGCACTGGCCCATCCCTTCAGGCACACCGACTTTTGTGCAGGACCTCAAACACGCGGGCTACTATACGGCGGCGGCGGGAAAGTGGCACATGGGTGATGCAGTTCGTGAGCACTTCGACAAGATCTACGAAGCTTCCACGGCAGGATTTGTGCTACCGTCGGGAGAAGCTGGACAACCGCCAAAAATGATTGCCGAGCAGCCCAGTGGATGCGAAGACTGGGAGCGAGCGCTGGACGAACGTGAACAGAACAAGCCGTTCTTCCTGTGGTTGGCGGCATTGGACCCGCATCGTGAATACAACGAAGGCGCCTTGGATCCACCGCATGAACTTTCCGATGTGGTTGTTCCACAGCATCTCCCCGACACGGCTGATGTTCGCGAAGACCTCCGATTGTACTACGATGAGATCGGTCGACTCGACGGCTACGTCGGCAAGGTCTTGGCGAAACTAAAACAGCAGCAAGCCGACGAAAATACGATCGTCGTCTTCATCAGTGACAACGGACGGCCTTTCCCACGCGACAAGACGACTTTGTACGACGGTGGAATCCGAACCCCCTGGATCGTGCGTTGGCCAGCGAATATTGCTGCAGGCCAACGGACAGATGCACTAGTCAGTTCCGTCGACTTGGCTGCAACATTTCGACAACTATGCCAAGCAGGCCCCGCGGACAGCAGGAACGTTGGCGGATCAAGCAAAAGCTTCGCCCCAGTACTTGCAAATCCTCTGCGTACCCACCGGCAGCACGCGTTCGCCGAGGACCATTGGCATGATTACGAAGACCACGCACGCTGCGTGATCACTCGTCAGTACAAATTGATTCGAAACGACTACCCAGATCTTCCTTCAACCCCTTCCGCTGACGCCGGTCGCGGACTTTCATGGCAGAACATGCTCGCGCTCCAACAGGCTCAAAAGCTGCCTCTTCATCAACAAGCTTGCTTCATTTCCCCTCGGCCACAATGGGAGCTGTACGATCGTGACCGCGATCCGGGTGAACTCAACAACCTGATCGACGACCCGGCCTACGCGACTGTTGTCGCTGAACTGAAGTCAGCTTTGGCAAGGTGGACTAGTGAAACAGGCGACTACATTCCCAGCGTGCGCACACCCGACGAATTCGATCGCGTGACTGGAGAACCTGATCACAGCGTACGCGTTCGACCTCGCAAATCGAAACTTGAGATGTTCGGCACCACCGGCAAGTACTAGAGCGTTTCACGCCCGGATGTGCATTCCAGCGAATATTCTCGGGTGGCGATTCATTGTACAAGCCTTTTACGTCCGAGCGACTCGCACGAGTCAGCAAATTGCTAGGCCGAAAAGCTATCACGCAGATCGGCGGTACAGCGATCTCAATACACTCCGCAACAACCGGTTCATTCGCAGAGGAATTGCATGAGACTTCACTCTTTCCACCTTGCCGTCGTCGCTTCACTCTGTTTGTTAACAGTCCCTGCATTGTCGCAGCAGGTTACTCTGAACATTCCGTACGTCGAAGATGGTCATTCCCGTCATGTGCTCGACGTCTACTTTCCTGAAAAGGAGGGCGCAGCAAAATTGCCCGTTGTGTTTTGGATTCACGGAGGGGGCTGGCAAACGGGCGACAAATCCAATGTTGGGCTTAAGCCCAAAGTGCTGACCGAGCGTGGCTTTGTATTCGTATCAACGAACTACCGCCTGCTGCCCGAGGTAGCGATGGAGGATTTAGTCAGCGATATCGCAAAATCACTTGCTTGGGTTCACAGGAACATTGCTGAGTATGGTGGCGATGGACGTTGCATCCTTGTTGGCGGTCATTCAGCGGGCGCCCAACTTGCCGCCTTGATCTGCACCGACGCTCGCCTCTTACACAACGAAGGAGTCCCACTAGACATCCTTAAGGGCTGCATTCCTGTCGACGGGGATACCTACGACATTCCCAAGATCATCATGACGGCCGAGTTTCGACAAACGCTCTACGGTGGCAAGATGTTCAATTTTGGCCATCGACAGAAGTTCGGAAATGATCCGGAGAAGCATGTCGAGTTCTCCGCGGTAACGCACATTGCGAAGGACAAACAGATACCTCCATTCCTAGTCCTATTTTTTTCCGGCAACCCTGACACAACCGCTCAGGCTCGGCGGCTCGAGGAATCACTGAAGCAAGCCTCTGTTCCTGTTCGAGTATTCGGAAAACGCGACACGAACCACCGACGCTTAAATAACGAACTTGGCGAGCCGGGGGAATCGGCGACCGAAGAGCTCTATCGGTTCTTGGATTCTGTAGCCGTCCAAGCCAAGTAAACAATGTACAAGTGCCAATCAAAGTTTGCGGTTGGTGCATCACTCACAAAACGCTCGCGTGCGATTCACCCGAAAACTCGTGAGCCAGCTTTCAACTGATCACCCAAAATTCAAATTCTGATTGGCACTGAAGAATGTACGCGGAACTGCCACGAACGCAGCGCCGCCTGTTAAAATGGCGGGTTCCACTTGAAATCCCCTGCGATCATTCGGGAATTGAATCTTGCTGTCAAATTCTATGAACAAAACGTCTCTGCTGTCAGCCTTCGCCCTTTCTGGATTTATTTACTTAGGTTTTGCTGCTGACGATGCCCAAGCCCAATGGCCAGATCGGCACGGGCCGTCATTGGATGGACACGTCGCAGCCAAGGACTTGGTTGGTTTGCCTACGACTTGGAACGAGAATGAAAATATTGCATGGAAGGCTCCGCTACATGACGAAGGCCACTCATCGCCGGTAATCCAGGACGGCCGCGTATGGCTCACCGCTGCGACTAAGGATGGCAAGAAGCAGTACATTCTTTGTATCGACGAAGTCAGCGGTAAGGTGATTCACGACAAGTTGCTGTTCGAGAACGAAGAAGTCGAGGAGCTTGGCGGAGCGGTCGGTTTCAACAACTATGCTGCACCGAGCTGCGTAGCTGCTTCGGGCGCAATTTATGTTCACTTTGGTAGTTACGGCACAGCGAGGCTGGATAGCAAGACCGCTGAAGTTGTTTGGCAGCGGCGAGATTTGAAGTGTCGCCACTTCCGTGGTCCGGGCTCTTCACCGGTTCTGTTAGATGACAAGCTGATCTTGACGTTTGATGGAGTCGACTACCAGTACACAACAGCTCTCGATGCGGAGACCGGTGACACAATCTGGAGTACACCCCGCAGCACCGAATATGGCGACCTAGACGAAGACGGGAAACCCAAACGCGACGGTGACATGCGAAAAGCCTATTGTACACCTGGATATGCAAAAGTTGGCGAACGAGTCCAGTTGCTGTCTGTTGGGTCGCGTGCAATGCAAAGCTACGATCTCGCCACCGGAAAAGAGTTGTGGACGCTTCGGCATTCCAGCTACAACGCTGGCATTCGCCCGCTTTGGCTTCCAGAACACAACCTTGCTCTCATCAACACGGGCTCTCGTGGTGCGGAGCTGGTAGCCGTTCGACTAGACGAAACGACGCTCGGAGATATTACCGACAGCCACGTTCAATGGGTATACAGAAAGGGCAACCCACGTTTTTCCATGCCGATCTACGACGACGGGCTGGTTTACCAGATCAATGACTTAGGAGTGGTGGTTTGCATCGACGTGACGACCGGCGAAGAAGTTTGGAAGGGCCGGGCGGCAGGAAACTATCGCGCGTCGCCCATCTTGGCTGGAGACAAACTCTATTTTTTCAGCGAAGATGGACTTGGCACCATCCTTCGCACGGGTCGCAAGTTCGAGCGCATTGGTAGCAACAAAGCTGAAGCGCTCGGGACAACAGCCTGCCCGGCCGTTTCTGACGGCGCCATTTTTGTCCGAGGCAAAACCCACCTCTACAAGATCTCTTCCAATTAGACTCGCTTGGTAACGCACTGGTCCGCGGTGTTTCCGTCCGTCTCTGGCTAGGAGCTTGCAAAAACGCGACAGCAAAATTCGCGACTTTTTCAAACCACTTTTTGGTAATTCCTTCGCACAGTGGAATTAGCCAATATCGGCATGCGTTCGAATCGGTAGGGGATTCGAATCGGCGAGCTCGAGAAAGGGGCGGCGGTTTGCAAGACAAAGACAAAAGACGCAGAGACACAACAGACAAAGACGAACAGTACGACCAATTCGTCACACTGCTCGCCAGAAACGAACAAGCAATTCGCCGCTTCGTACGTTTCCTCCTGCCCAACGGTGAGGGAGTGGATGACGTGATGCAAGACGTTGCATTAGAATGCTGGAAGAAGTTCTCCACCTTTGACCCGACTGATCAAACGGAGGCGAACGCAGAATTCGTGCGTTGGGCAAACGTCATTTCGCGATTCAAGGTTCTGAGTTGGCAGCGCGACCAAGCTCGAGACCGTTTAGTCTTCCGCGAGAGTGTGATCGAGCAGCTTTATCTCACATCCGAAGCTGAAAATGACAGGCTTGATGAACAGCGCTTGGCAATTACAAAATGCCTGCAAGAACTGCCCGCGGATCACCAAAGGCTTGTGTTAAGCGTTCACACACACGGCGAGTCAATCCAACGTATCGCGAAGGAAACTGGTGCTAGTGCGCGGCGGCTGTACAGCAAGCTCAATCATCTGAGAAGTCTGCTGCTGGAGTGCGTCCAACGGCGTGCTGCAAAGGAGTGCGACGTTGGATAAACAACTACAACTTCTTATTTACAAGCTGATTGACGGCACGATTGAGAGCGACGATTTCGACCGATTGCAGGATGCGATTGAGCACGACGAAGAAGTCAGGCTCGCCTATCTACGGTCAATCAACCTTGTCGATGGACTAGCAGAAGTCCCCGCGCCGTCGGGCCAGGATCCCAGACTTGCCAAGACAGTGTCCCACCGTGAACATTCACGTAGGCACTTCCCTTACCAATGGGTTGTAGCAGCGTTGCTGTTCATTGCGGTAGGCGCGGCGGCGTTCTGGACAGGAAATACATTTGGCCCGGGCCGACAAATAGCGCAAGCAGATCCTTCGGAACAACTAGACGCATCGCATGAGCACCGAATCGCGGGGCACGCGACCCTGCGCCGCACGATCGACGCCGAATGGGCAAATGGTCGTTTGCTCCGCGA
This sequence comes from uncultured Pirellulaceae bacterium, assembly GCA_964411445.1. GTDB lineage: Bacteria > Planctomycetota > Planctomycetia > Pirellulales > Pirellulaceae > Aureliella. The sequence continues at coordinate 44,104 of CAYPLE010000031.1, read as the reverse complement.
TGGCGATGTCCTTTCGAACGAAGAATTCTCGTTGCGAGCAGGGATTGCTGAAATCGAATTCTTTTGTGGCGCATCGCTGATCGTAGAAGGCCCAGCTTCTTTCCAGATCCAATCCGATTGGTCCGTTGATGTCGCCCGCGGCAATATCCGGGCCAATGTTCCGCCCGTTGCGCAGGGATTCACCGTAAACGCGGCTGGCTCGCAAATTGTCGACTTGGGCACTGAATTCGCCGTCAATGTTGAAGGTGACGCAGCAAGCATTCAAGTCATCGACGGTGAAGTTGCGATTCATGGTGGCGAGCACGATGGGAAGCATCTCTTCACGGGGGAAACGGAATCGCTCGGTCGCCACGGGGCCCGACTCGTGCCTCCGGAGCTTCGCACTTCGGAGCAGTTGGATTTGAGTCGTGCAGCAGCCATCGCTCAGGCTTCCGCGCGGTGGAAGAGCCTAGTAGCCAAGTGGTCGAAAGACTCGCGAACAATCGCCTACTACCCGATCGGGGCCTTTGGTGACGAGCACTTTGATTCAAGTCGTTTGGTCCCCAATTTCGCTGAGCGAGAAGCAGGCCACGATGGTCAATTGGTTGGACCGGTAGAAAAACAAACAGGGCGATTCAATCAACGCTCCGGCGGACTCGAATTCGAACGCCCAGGAAGCCGCGTTCGGACGAGGATTGACGGTGAATTTAGCGCGTTCACGTTTGCGTGCTGGGTGAGAATTGACAGCCTTCCGAACCGATACAATGCACTGTTCATGGGAGATGGCTACGAGAATGGCGAACCACACTGGCAGATTCGCGATGACGGTTGCCTGATGTTTTCGGTCATGGTCGACGACACACAGGACATCCGCACGTACAACGAACGCGAACAACGAATGGTGCAGCAAGCTGGACTTCATCGCGTTTATTACTCAGAGCCCTTTTGGGATGTCACCAAAGCAGGCCAGTGGTTTCATCTTGCCTCTGTCTACAGTCCGGCAACGCGACAAGTTTTCCATTATGCCAATGGACAAGAGATTGGCAGCGACGAGATTCCGGACAAATTTTTTCGCAAGCATCTGAGTATTGGCGCAGGTGAGATCGGCAATTGGGGACAGCCATTCCGCAAGTCGCCTTGGTTTTCGGTCCGAAACTTGAACGGCACCATCGACGAACTGCTGATTTGCGACGCCGCACTCTCAACGGACGAAATTGCAGAACTTTACAAACAAGGCAAACCTGTTGGCTACTGAAGCATCAACCATGACCGAATTCAATTCCGAGAGAAGGGCCGCTGGTTCGACACATCGAACTATAGCCAGAGCGTCGGCAATTGCCGTGACCGCTCTGCTGCTCTCAGGGCTTTCCAGCATCCACGTGTGCGCTGCTCAACCGAACATCGTATTGATTCTGTGTGATGACCTTGGATACGCGGATGTCGGTTTCAATGGAACCAAGGATTTACTGACTCCCAATCTAGATCGCTTGGCTGCTGCAGGCACAGTATGCACGGCGGCTTATGTCTCCCATCCTTTCTGTGGGCCGAGTCGCATGGGATTGATGACGGGTCGTAACGCGCACAAATTTGGCGCTCCGTTCAATCTACCCAACAGCGGCCAGGCCATCGAGCGATACAAGGTCCAAGGTGTTCCAACTACCGAAACACTTCTGAGCACAGTCCTAAACGACGCTGGCTACAGGACTGCGGCTATTGGCAAGTGGCATATGGGAGTTGAACCTGAGTTTCACCCGAACAACCGCGGCTTTGACCACTTCTATGGATTCTTGGGCGGTGGGCATATGTACTTCCCAGAAAAGTACAATCCCATCTACGAACGACAAAGGCGGGCAGGCAAGTCAAATTTTAATGAATACATAACTCCGATGCAGCGTAATGGCGAATCGGTTCAAGAAACGGAGTACATGACCGACGCCCTCTCGCGTGAAGCCTGCAGCTTTGTGCGCCAAGCATCAGCCACTTCGAAGCCATTCTTTCTCTACCTAGCCTACAATGCGCCCCACACTCCCTTGGAAGCGAAATCGGAGGACTTGGCAAAATTCCAATCGATCGCCGATGAAAAGCGACGCACCTATGCAGCAATGGTTTATGCGGTGGATCGTGGCGTGGGTCGTTTGTACGACATTTTGGAGGAGCAAAATTGCATCGACAACACGCTTGTCGTGTTCCTAAGTGACAATGGTGGCAAGATCGGTGCTGGCGCCGACAACACGCCACTGGTACAAGGCAAAGGGAGTGTTTGCGAAGGAGGCATTCGTGTGCCGCTGCTCCTTCATTGGCCCGGTAAAGTGCCAGCAGGAACGAAGTTTGAACATCCGATTTCCGCCCTGGATCTATACCCAACGTTTGCGAAGTTGGCGGACGCGACTATTCCACCGAAAAAGGACATCGATGGAGTCGATATTTGGCACGCCCTGCTGAATAACAGTTCCCCGCGTCGCAACTCTCCCATCTTTGCGCTTCGTCACTGGAACGGTTTCCACAACGTTGGCATCCGTATTGACAACTGGAAAGCTACGCGACGAGGACCAAAATCAGCTTGGCAGCTATTTGCGATAGACAAAGACGTTGCAGAGTCAAAAGACTTGAGTGGTGAACACCCAGACGTTCTCCAAAGCATGATCACTCAGGCCGCGAGTTGGAGTGAGACGCACACACGACCACTTTGGTTCGACAACCAGAACGCAGAAAAGTCCTGGGACGAAAAAGAGATGCCCGTCTACGATTCGACATTTCGTTTCATGCAGCACCAAGAACAAGACAGGAACGCAAACGATGCTGGACGCTGAGAACCTTGATAGAGTAGCGCCAAACCTTTCGCCCAAGCCTCGGTTGCGATTGTTTTCTGCGATTGCGGTTTGCATGTTCCTTTTTGGCGTCGGCCAGGCAGCCGAAAGGCCAAACATCCTGTTCATCGCCGTCGATGATTTACGGCCTGAACTGGGCTGCTACGGGTCTGAGCTTGCCGTAACGCCCAATTTGGATTCAATCGCCAGTCGCGGAATTCTTTTCGAGCGAGCTTACTGCCAACAGGCAATCTGCAGGCCATCGCGAGCCAGCCTAATGACAGGCACGCGGCCTGAGACCACGGGCCTGTTCCATAACTACGTGTCGCTCCGCGAGCTCCAGCCAAACATCACCACGCTTCCCCAACACTTCATTGCAAACGGTTATGAAACAGCTTACTGCGGAAAGATCTTCCATAGTGGCGATACAGACGAAGCGAACTCGTGGAGCCGCGAGCCAGTGAAATGGATTCAGGGCATCAAGCCGCCGCGGGGCCCATACGCATTGCCGGAAAACAACCAACTGAAGGCGGATAATCTGAAGGCGATGCTCGCAAAGTACGGCGAGGCTGCGCGACGAGGACTTGCAAGTGGGCCAGCCTATGAAAAAGCAGACGTGCCAGACCATGCGTACATCGACGGCTACAATACGCTCAAAGCCATTGCAACGATGAAGGAAATGGCTGCAGGCGACAAACCGTTTTTTATGGGCATGGGATACAAGCTGCCGCACCTAAACTGGTGTGCCCCCTCCAAGTACTGGAACTTGTACGATCGACAATCCATTCCGCTTTCGCAGCACCCAACGCCGCCAGAATCTGCCGCCGCGATGGGCCTGCACGCCTCGTTCGAATTACGAACCCGATCAAACATTCCCAAAAGCGGTCCCATCCAACCAGAGCTTGCGCGCACGCTCAAACACGCCTACTTAGCGTCTGTCAGTTATGTCGATGCACAGATTGGACTGATGCTCAAAGCTCTGGATGACGCCGATTTGAGGGACGATACGATCATCATCGTTTGGGGTGATCACGGTTGGCACCTAGGCGACATGGGCGTGTGGGGCAAAGCGACGAACTACGAAATTGCCACACGCGTCCCGCTGCTAATCTCTGTTCCCCAAATGTCAACACAAGGACAGAAATCGCAAGCTTTGGTAGAACTAGTCGACATTTTCCCGACGCTCTGTGACTTAGCAAGCGTCGCAAAACCTAGTCAGCTCGAGGGGCATAGCTTTGTTCCGCTGTTGACGGATCCTGATCTTCAGTGGAAATCTGCTGCGTTCAGTCAGTATCCAAACCCAGCCTTGCGGGAATGGGCCGCCAATCCGCTATCGGTTGGCATGCGTGAAACCTGGTTTGGCCCGCTCATCAACGAAGTCGAAGAACGCATCGTTGCTCAGATGGGAGATGCATGGGACCGCGAACTTTTCGAAGAGCACTTGATGGGCTACACCATGCGTACCCAGCGGTATCGCCTTGTCGCGTGGCGGGACCACCGCACGCCAAAAGCTAAACCGATATTCATTGAGTTGTTTGATCACGAAAATGATCCCAACGAAACGCAGAATATTGCGTCAGAGAATCCACAACTCGTCGACCGTTTGCTTCAGCAGTTAGATGCTGGCTGGCAAGCCGCTTTGTAATTGCCCCACTGTTGAACTACACCATACGTCCATCGATAGCATCGAATGCGATAGGCCATGACAAAACCACTCTATAAATCCATCCTCTGTGTTCCCAAACGCCGTTTTGCCAAGCGCTGGGCTATCCTGCTTGCCGGCATCATTGCCATTGCATGCCCAATAAACCAACGCCAGTCGATTGCCCTGCAAGTTGAGTTTGAGCGCGACATTCTGCCGATCCTGGAAGAGCGATGTATTTACTGCCATGGTGAAGACGAGCAAGAGTCGGGACTGCGTCTCGATCTTCGGAGCTCGATGCTCAAAGGCGGCGATTCGGGGTTGCCGGCCGTCGTTCCGAGTGATGCTTCAGCCAGCTATTTGCTTGAAGTCGTCAAACATCTCGATGCAGATGTCAAAATGCCGCCGGACGAAGATCAAATTCCGGAAAAGGAAATCAAGCTGCTGGAGCAGTGGATTGGCGAGGGGGCGGAAGTACCAGGGCAAATGGACTCATCCACCACGAAGCCGCAGTCAGACCACTGGGCGTTTCAACCGGTCGGCCGTCCGCAGGTACCCTACGCAAAGGATGCGTCGAACCATCCGATTGATCAGTTTCTAGCTGCCAAACTTCACGAGAAGGAACTCGGCTTCTCAGAGCCTGCAGACGCTCGTGCACTCCTGCGCCGCGTATCCATCATTTTGACTGGCCTGCCTCCAACGCCCGAAGAATCGCGAGCGTTCTTGGACGCTTGGAACGTTGACGCAGACCACGCGTATGAACAACTCGTCGAACGCCTCCTGGCGTCCCCACATTTCGGTGAGCGGTGGGCACAGCATTGGCTCGACGTTATCCGTTGGGCGGAAACCAATGGTTCCGAAGCCAACCTGTACCGCAAGAACGCTTGGGTGTACCGAGATTATGTTGTTCGCTCCTTCAACGAAGACAAGCCGTATGACCGTTTCATCAGCGAACAGATCGCAGGCGATTCGATGGGAATCGGCGAAGCCACAGGATTCTTGGTTGCAGGCCCGCATGTTCCAGCGGCGACCGTTGGACGCGAACCAACCGCAATTCGACAAGCAAGGGCGGACCGCATGGACGAAATCATGCAAACCGTTGGCGCTAGTGTGATGGGCATTACGATCGGATGCGCTCGATGCCACAATCATAAATTCGACCCGATTTCGATCCAGGACTACTACGCCATGACGGCGGTTTTTCAAGACGTCGAATTTGGCAGTCGCCAACCCGAGTATGCAGAATCTCATCCGCTTCGTCAGCGTGGAAAAGAACTGTGGCAAAAGATCCATGAACAACGCGATCGACTGCGCCAACTAGGCGGCTGGGAAGAAGACTGGGGCGCTTATCGCGAACTTCACTTCCCCCCCGTGACCACAACCGCCGTTCGTGTTCGGTTCAAGATGCAGAACGTCGGGCTTGATGAACTTGAAGTACTCGGTCCCAACGGCTTAAATCGAAATCTTGCGTTACAGAGCCTCGGCACGCAGGTAACGGGCTTCCCCGAACAAGGCATTGACCAGAGAAACCCAATCGACCGCGTCAATGACGGCGAATACGGCACAATGACTTGGCGAGCAAAAACTACCAAGGATCCATCGACGGGTGAAGAACAAAAACCTTGGGTACGTTTCGACTTCAACGAACCACGTCTGATCAACCGGCTGCGTCTAAGCAACAATCGCGAGTACTACTATGACACCGACTACTTAGACAAGAAACCCTTCTTGCCACGTTATGAGTTCGATGTGGACGTAATGGACGCCAATGGCAAATGGCAACCGTGGACTGGTACTTGGGCGGTGAACAAGAAACTCAACAGCGAACACGCTGGACGAGCAAAACTCATCGCGGCACTCCAAGACCAGATTCGCACTTTGAGCGATGAGGGCCCGCGTCCAAGTTTTGTCGGGCGATTCGTTCCTCCCAAGACCTCATACGTGTTGCTGCGTGGTAGTCCTGAGAATCCCCGTGGTGAAGTTCACCCGGCTGCTCCGGAGTTTCTAGACGGACAACTGGGGATGGACAGCACCGCCTCCGGCTCGCAACGGCGGGCGGCGTTCGCCGAGTGGGTTGCCTCACCTGAAAATCCGTTGACCGCTCGCGTCATGGTGAATCGCATCTGGCACCATGTCTTCGGTACAGGAATCGTCGCAACGACCAGTGATTTCGGGACCGCCGGTGCCTCACCGACACACCCTGAGTTGCTTGACTGGCTGGCAGCCGAGTTCGTTGAACCAACGTTTGAGTTGACGGCTAGTGACGACGCCAGGCCGTGGTCAGTCAAGCGGTTGCTGCGTCTATTGGTTCACTCACAGGCATTCCGCCAATCCAGCGCGCCCAACATTGCGGCAACCCAAATTGATGGCAGCGCGACTTTGCTGTGGCGATACCCTCCCAAACGCGTCGACGCAGAAGTGATACGTGATGCCATTCTCAGCGCATCCGGTTCGCTGGATCGAACCATCGGTGGCAAGAGTTTTCGCATCCACAACGAAAAGAAGACGTATGCTCAGTGGCAGGTCATTGATAACTTTGGCCCAAGCACTTGGCGAAGAATGCTCTATCAAGAGCGGATGCGTCGCGTTGACGACCAGATGTTCACCGCCTTCGACTTTCCCGACTGCGGCCAAGTCCGTGCCAAACGACCGGTTTCGACAACGCCACTTCAAGCTTTGAACCTGCTGAACAGCCAATTTGTGCTCGACCAAGCGGAGCGGATAGCGGAACGAGCGAGCCAAGAATCGGAAGGTGATTTGGCGCGAGCAATCAGTCGATGTTTTGTATTGTTGCTTGGGCGGGAAGCTACCCTGGAAGAAAACGCTGCCTGCCAACAAGTTGCTCGGGAAGAATCGCTTGCTATCGTTTGTCGCGCACTGATGAACACCAACGAATTTGCCTTCCTGCCGTAAGTCTTCAAGACTGCAGCTCGCCCGCTTGATTGCTGGCTGAATTCAAAAGCCACTTGCTAAATTACCCTAACCTCACCACGAAAATAGCTATACGGTGCACCATGACTGAGCACTTGCCTGAACGACTGTCACTCCACGGGCGGCAACTGTTGGACCGACGCGGCTTTCTGTCCGTGGCGGGACTATCAACCGCCGGACTTGGACTTGCAAGCTTGCTGGCTGAAGATGGCCTGCTGGCTGACGAGCCTCGAACGGTGAGCGGCAGTGCGCCCATTCGGCCGCAGATCGATCCTAACAACCCATACGCGGCTCGCAAGCCGCATCGCGAGATGCCCGCAAAGCAGGTCCTGGTAATCTATCTTCCCGGAGCCGTCAGCCATGTGGACACCTTCGATTACAAACCGGCCTTAGAAAAGCTGCATGGGAAGAAGCCGCCAGGTTTGCCCGAGGTTACGTTCGAAGGTCCAACCGGCAACATTGCCAAGCCATTTTGGAAGTTCAGGCCGCGTGGCGAATCAGGAAAGATGGTTTCCGATCTGCTCCCGAACTTGGCCGGACAAGTTGATGACTTTTGCTTTCTGCACTCGATGACTACCGACACGAGTGCACATCCGCAGGGCGAAAATTTCATGAACACAGGCTTTACGATGGAGGGCTTTCCGTCGTTCGGTTCATGGGTAACGTACGCCCTCGGCACCGAGAATCAAGAGTTGCCTGCATTCGTTGCGATCAACGATCCGCGAGGACTTGCCCGGAGCGGTAAGAACAACTTCGGCAACGGATTCTTGCCCGCCGCCTTTCAGGGTACAGACTTCAACGCTTCCAACCCACCTAACAATTTGAAGCGTCCAAGCTCGGTCACTTCGGCTGCCGACCAAAGCACGGTCGACCTGCTCGCCCGGCTCAATGCAAAGCACCTGGAACAATTCCCCGGTGACGCAAATCTGGCTGGCCGAATCGCGAGCTATGAACTGGCTGGCAAGATGCAGACGTCTGTACCGGACGTCATGGATTTGTCGGGTGAGACGGCAACAACGCTTTCTTCCTACGGTGTTGAAGGAGGTAGTCAACTGCGCGGTGAATATGCACGCAACTGCATTCTAGCTCGACGTCTGATCGAGAAAGGAGTGCGCGTGGTTCAGCTATTCAACGGCAGCGACCCAGCAGGAGGCAACGGAATCACGAACTGGGACTCTCATTCGGACATTCTCAAGACGCATGCGATGCAGGCGGAGATTATGGACCAACCCACGGCTGCCTTGCTTGCCGATATGAAACAGCGTGGCCTGCTTGAGCACACGTTGGTTGTTTGGGCGACTGAATTTGGACGCATGCCGTTTCTCCAGTCCAATGGAACCGGACGCGACCACAACCCAGATGCATTCACATGCTTTCTGAGCGGAGCAGGGGTCAAGCAGGGGATGAGCTATGGGGAGAGTGATGAGTTTGGCTTCAAGGCGGCGGTCAATCCAACCAGCGTGTATGACTTCAACGCTACGCTGCTCCACCTGATGGGCCTCGACCACGAACGGTTGACGTTCTACCACAACGGGCTGGAGCGTCGATTGACCAATGTCCACGGACACGTGATCGAGGACATACTCGCGTAGCGAACGCCTGCCCAAGTGGCTTGCCATAATAATCTGAAATTCTGAGCTCCATTCTGAGCTCGCAACCAGGCATCAAAACCACGGCGGAAAATCATTCTGACTTCTTTCGCTGGAGTATCTGTTGCGAAGTTGCGCCATCGCATAGACTACCGAGCAGATGTAGAAACGACGCTGCGCGTTGCAGCCTAGTTGACTCTGCTCCACCACTTTTTCGAGTGCGCCGATGAACAAAAACAGTTCAGGCAAGTACTTGATCGCCGGACTAGTGCTGTTACTAATCGTCCTGCATCAAGACAATTGGTTCTGGGAAGACGACACGCTAGTCATGGGCATCATGCCAATTGGCCTGTTTTACCACGCATGCATTTCGATCGCTGCGTCGGTGACGTGGTTCTTGGCAACCAAGTTTGCTTGGCCTCTCGAGGACGTCGAGACGACTCATTCGAGCAGGACATCCTCCGCAGAGCAGGGGGGTGTTTCCGAATGACTGCTGCAATCATTATCGCTGGCTATCTGCTGCTGCTACTTTCGTTAGGCGTTTTCTCCAACCGACTCTTTTCCGGTTCGGGCAAGGATTTTCAACTGGCCACGCACTCGATCGGCCCGTTCATGTTGTTAATGTCCTTGTTTGGGACAACCATGACCGCCTTTGCGCTCATTGGTTCCACTGGAGCTTCATGGCAAACCGGGATCGGCATCTACGGGAAGATGGCTTCATCGAGCGGCATCGTTCACTCGTTGTGCTTCTTTTTGTTAGGCGTGAAGTTATGGCGCTATGGTCACAAGTACGGCTACACGACGCAAATTGAGTTCTTTCGCGACCGCTTGAACAGCCCCAATATCGGACTTGTTCTGTTCCCGATCCTGGTCGCGATGGTCATCGTCTACCTATTATCTGGGATTTTAGGTGCCGGCATCGTCGTGAATGTGTTTACCGCTGGGGCGTTTCCGAGCTTGTTTCCGTTGGTCGAAGGTGCTCCGCCGTCGACGGCTGGTGCGGTGCCAAATTGGCTGGGGTCGCTTGTTATATGCGCAGTCGTACTGATTTACGTGTTCTTTGGTGGCATGCGCGGCACTGCCTGGGCGAATACGTTCCAAACTATGGCGTTCATGATCCTGGGGATCGTGACATTTTTTGTGATTGCCAACGGTCTCGGTGAAGGCTCAATGTGGGAGAACATGCGAGCCGCATCCGCCCAACTCGAAGAGAAATGGTCTACCCGTTCCGGTGTCTCCAAGAGTGTCTTCTTCACTTACATGTTGATCCCGTTATCCGTTGGGATGTTCCCACACCTGTTTCAGCATTGGTTGACGGCAAAGAATGCTAATGCGTTCAAGTTGTCGGTCGTCGCACACCCGATTTTCATCATGCTGGTCTGGGTTCCCTGCGTCATGCTAGGCGTATGGGCAACAACCGATGCTGCACAAGCCGTGGTGCCGGCTCTTGCAAGGCTGAGTCACGAGAACGGCGGCGATCAGAACAAAGTGTTGCCCATGCTAGTCAATGGTCTGTCCCATCCGATCCTGGGTGGTTTCTTGGCTGCCGGAGTGTTGGCAGCCATCATGAGCTCACTGGACAGTCAGTTTCTATGCGTCGGCACGATGTTTACAAACGACATTGCCAAGCGATATTTTGCAAAGGACGGGAATCTTACAGACGGGCAGACGGTCTTCTTGACACGGACATTCGTCATCCTGGTCGTCCTCGTGACTTATTGCTTCAGCTTGCTCGATCCGCTGGGCGTCTTCGGGCTAGGCGTTTGGTGCTTTAGTGGCTTCGCCAGCTTATTTCCGCTGATCGCTGCCGCTTTGTACTGGAAGCGACTGACGAAATTTGGTGCTTACGCCTGCATTTTCGCAGCGGCGGCTTCGTGGAGTTGGTTTTTCTTTTCGGCCATCGCAACAGGCAAACCGATTGCCGAGTACCTGATTCGAATCTCAATCGGTGGGCAGGAATACGAGTTCATGCCAGTAGCCGTCATGATCGTAGCTTCGACACTGGCATTGGTTATTGGATCGTTTGCTTCCAAACCACTTCCTGAATCGACAGTTCGCAAGTTTTTCCCGTAGAACAAGATTATCCGAAAGGAAAAGCATGGCGGAGCTGGATCAGCTAGGTTGCTCAGTGGCCGGAGAACTGCTTTCATCGATCGCGCGCAGTGAGACGGCGAGCGAGTTTCGTGATTGCGGGCTAAAAGCCATCGCAGCTTGGCTGAACGACGCGCGAATTGCCTGGGTGCATCAGGAAGGCGCCCACTGGAGAGTCGCCGGCTCGGCCCATTCGCTCACGCAGCTACCGATTGAAACAGCGGCGGCTGCCTCCGATCAAAACAGTGTTCTATCGGCTGCGGGTTGGTTGGCGGTACCCATATCCACTCGGGCGCTTCCCGCAGAAGTGCTGCTAATTAGTCCGGCTAGTTCGTTGGATGTGGAATCGGCTGAATCTGTCGCAAAGTTACTTCGCAGTGGGCTGCAGATTTGCGTCTCGCACGGTGTCATGTCGGCTCGGGCAGAGCAATTGCAAACGCTGATTCAATTGGCTGTCGAATGGCATAACAGCCAAGACCTGACGGAGTTGTTGGAGAACATGGCCCAAGCTGCTGCGAGGGTCATTGGCGGCGATCGTGCCAGTATTTTTCTCTGGGACCAGCGGGCCAAGCAACTCGTTGGACACCCGGCGATGGGAGTCGAAGAGACACCGCTGCGGATCCCTGACGACGTTGGTATCGCTGGCAGCGTCCTAAAGTCAGGCGCACCGCAACGCTGGGATGCATCTGGGGATCCTGATGCAATCAACCAAAAAGTAGGCAAGGATGTTGGCTATGTGACCAGCTCGTTGGTTGCGGTTCCCTTGCTTGGGCGGAAGAAGAAACCAATCGGCGTCTTCGAAGTCCTGAACCATCGCCACGGTCGCTTCAGTGTCGAAGACGAAGCGTTTTTGGTGGAGCTTGCGGGCCACGCTGCTGCTGCCGTTGAGAATACGCAACACATCGAAGCACTTGTGGAAACGCGTGATCGACTGGTAAAGACGGCTTCGGACACCCTCCAGCTCGTCGGCAACTGCCATCAAGTCGTCGCCTTGCGCGACACCGTCCAACGCGTTGCTCCGACGGATCTCGCCGTTCTAATCCTGGGCGAGAATGGAACCGGCAAAGAGGTAGTCGCGAAGAGTTTGCATTTGCAAAGTGATCGAAGCGACCAACCGTTCGTTGCGGTCAACTGTGCCGCTATTGCCGAGACGCTGCTGGAAAGCGAGTTGTTTGGTCACGACAAGGGCGCATTTACCGATGCGATCGCCGATCGGGCTGGCAAGTTCGAATTGGCTTCGGGAGGCACCTTGCTGTTGGATGAGATCGGCGAAATGAGTCTTGGGGGTCAAGCCAAGCTGCTTCGCGTACTCGAGGACAAAGTGGTCGTTCGTGTTGGTGGATCCAAGACCATTCAAACGGACGTCCGTGTGATTGCAGCGACGAACCAAGACCTGGTTACGCTCGTGCGCGAAAAACGCTTCCGTGAAGACCTGTATTTCCGGTTGAACGTCGTAACTCTTCAACTACCGCCGCTGCGGGAGCGTGGACAAGACGTCGTGCTGCTGGCAGAGCACTTTCTGGATCAGTTTGGGCACCAAATCGGTCGCCCGCCACCGAAATTGTCCGATTCAGCTCGAACACGCCTTTTGCAACACTCCTGGCCCGGCAATGTCCGCGAATTGCGGAATCTGATGGAGAGAGTTGCCTATTTGACGAAAGGCAGCATCGTTGAGGAATCGGATCTGGCGTTTGTACTTTCTCCTGCCTCGGGCAGTGATGTTGCCTCAATTCCATCCAACATGTCGTTGTCTGATGCGACTGCGGAATTTCAAAAGCAGTACATTGCTCGACATGTCGACGCCTCCGAAGGCAACCTAGCTCGCGCAGCCAAGCAGCTTGGCATGCACCGTTCCAATTTGTATCGAAAAATGACGCAGCTTGGCATGAACGCCGAAGATTAAGAGCCTGCGGTAGGCGCTAGAAGTTCGAAACTCGCGTTCGGATATCTTTCAGCTTGACGCCCGTCATCTTTTCCTGAAGCTTCTTTACAATTTGCCGCTTCATGAAGTAAATTTCTTGCATGGTGGGGCTGTCTGCAACATGCACCGTCAGAACGCCTCGCGATAGATTTCCGGGCCTGCTTCGCGCGGATAGTTGTTCGCCGACCGTCTCCGCCCACAAGCGATGCAGATCCTCCACGGCCTTCGTCTGACCATAACCGGCTTGCGTCATCAAACGTTTGACGCTGCTGCCGATCTTGTTGACGTTGAATCGAGATGGTCGCTGACGAATCTGCGATAAATGCCAAGCTTCTTCCGAGTTTGGTTCAACGCTGGAACGCTTAGGCTTACGATTCATGGCTTTACCGCTGTGGTCTTTGATGAGAGTTTCTGCACAATGAGTGTAGCAAATCCAACTGCGAAGACACATACGACACGGGCATTGAAGTGTCGGCAGATCGATTGTCGGCTGAGCGGTTCCCTTAGGAGGCTCAGTCACGATGCCTGGAACCGCTTCGCAACCAAGGTAGTTTGCTAGACGTAGGATTTCGAACAAGTAGACTTCCCGGTCAACCATACAAGCATTTTCGATTTGCAAAAACTGCGGCTATACAATGCTGCACTTTGTCGGAGCATTTTATGCCATCAGAAATACCTCCAAGCGCGTTTCACGAATTGCTAGCCAAATGCCAAGTAGGGCCGCTCAGCCAGACAGAAATGCGTGACGCAATCAACCTGGTTTTGACCGGCAGCGTGGACGAGCAATATATTCGGGAATTCTTGCTCGCGGTTGCGCAGCGTGGTGAGAGCGTCGCAGAGTTGAGCGGGGCCGCTTTGGCGATGCGAGATTCGATGCAGCGCATTGAATGCGGTAGTCGTCCCGTTGTGGACACCTGCGGGACAGGCGGCGATGGGACCAAGACGTTCAACATTAGTACCGCAGCGGCGCTGGTTGTTGCAGCGTGCGGTGTCCGCGTGGCTAAACACGGGAATCGCAAAATCACCAGCAGTACGGGGTCGGCTGACGTCCTGTCTGAGTTGGGAATCAATTTGGAAGCGTCCCTTGAGCAGGTCCAGAGCTGCATGGATGAGGCAGGGATTTGTTTCTGTTTCGCCCCGGTCTTTCATCCTGCCATGCGACATGTTGGTCCAGTTCGACGATCGATCGACGGCCCGACGATCTTCAATCGCCTTGGTCCACTGTCCAACCCAGCGTTGGCGGACTGCCAAGTGCTCGGCGTGGGCGACGCCACCTTAACGCGGCCAATGGCAGAAACGCTGCAACAACTGAACACCCAGTCCTCGATCGTTGTTCGTGGAGAGGACGGCGTGGACGAAATTAGCCTTTCCGCGGCAACTCGCGTTTACCATGTGACAGCAGACACCATCCAGGAACACCGTTGGTCTCCAGAAGATTTCGGAATCGAACGAGCTGATCGCAGCACGCTGTTCGCAGACAGCCCATCGGAAAGTGCCGCTTGCATCCGCGAAATTCTATCCGGTGCAACTGGCCCTAAGGCCGATGTCGTGATCCTGAATGCAGCCGCCGGCCTATGGCTAGCTGGTGTTTCGACAGATCTGAAGCGTTGCGCGGAGACCGCCCGTGAAGCGCTTGCTAGCGGCAAAGCACAACGCGTCGTTGAATCGCTAGCGAAGCTAACGCAAGGCACCTGATTTGCCCAGTTTTGCGTTTCCTCGGGAGCAGCTCAGCGATCGATACTAGCTGATTTCTCGAAGCGCCAGTTGCGCGGCTTGAAAAAGGCGACTCGCCCTGAAATTTCATGTGCAATTCACGCAATTCGCTGCATGGAACGCTACAATAGATCGCGAATTCGCCGTGGAAATGCCTAACGGATTGCATTGCAATCTTTTGCAGTCTCGCCCTTGTTCAGCAGAATCCAGTTGCACCAGAGTGCCAGCAAAGACTCACTTAGCTAGCTGGAACTAGAAGTTTGCCCCAGTTCTTGGGATTGTGCTGCATCTGAGGGCTTGCCGCATTTTAGGGCGTTGAGACAGCTAGGCGGAATGACTG
>CAYPLE010000031.1:0-28991 GCA_964411445.1 uncultured Pirellulaceae bacterium | reverse complement strand
GGCGGAATGACTGAACAACTTGAATCAGCCTCCGGCGGCCAGCTCGTTCATTTCAAGGTGGAGTAGTTCTGCCGGGCTTGCAAAAACCAGCGGTTTCACCAGCAAACGGCGAAGAGAGCCGTTCTTGAAAGCCAGGTAGAGAAACCCCAGAGAAGGGTAGAGAAAAGAAAAGAAAAAAGGGCCGTATTAAAGTGCACAGTAATACGGCCCTTCCCGCTGAAGCTCTTTTGTTGCCCCTAAGAGCCTCATTGGTAACGGTAGCGCGCGTCCCGTCTAGTAATGATTATCGCACATTCCCCCCCATTTCGGCTGGCGATGTTGCGCCAAACTAGGCAACCTTTTGCTGTAGCAGGATTTGAACCTTGCTAATTGCGGCAAACCGCGTTAAACCTCAATAGTGGGCCGTGCTGAAAGGGGCTAAGAAAATGATGATGACAGAAACCAATCCAGTAGTAAAAGAAGAGAAGCAGACGCGAGTCCTCCTGGTGGACGATGATCCTCGGGTGCTCGAATTGATGGGGCAAATGCTCACGGCGGGCGGCTACCAGCCTGAGATCTTTGATTCCCCGCTCAAGCTGCTTCCATCACTGACGACCGATGACATCGGTTGCTTGATCACCGACCTAGATATGCCAGATCTAAACGGCTCAGAATTGCAGTCTCGGCTGCTCGAGCTTGATAGCAGTCTGGCTGTGATCGTGGTCAGTGGCAAAGCCGATGTGCCCAGCACCATTGAAGTGATGGGTAAGGGAGCCGTCACGCTAATCGAAAAACCGTTTCGTGCTCAGGTGCTGATGCGAGCCGTTGAGAATGCTCTTCGTCAAAGTCGTCAGCGAGCTGAGAATCGGAAACGAGTCCTAGACGCGCGGAAGGCGATTAGCACGCTGAACGAAGAAGAGCTTGAGATCCTGAAGATGGCTGCTCGTGGCTTGCCCAACAAGGCAGTTAGTCACGAACTCGCCCTCTCACCACGAACGGTCGATCGCCGACGTCAATCAGCGTTCACGAAACTCAAAGTGAATTCCGAGGCGGAATTTGCATTGATCTTGGCCGCGTCGGAAGAGTCGTATTAGCCGCCTGCGTTCGATTGCTGCGTCACAAGGTTTCTCAGCCCTTGAAACTTCGTAGTCCTCTGCGCTCGGTCCTGCTGCCCAGATGCGGGAGCTGACCCCAGTTCACTATGGGAGCGTCCCGAAGAGGCTTGTAGGGCCCAAGTCGACGCTGCATTGCATGCAGAGGCGGTTTGAGTGGTGGTCTACATTCGAGTTCGTAGACACATAAAGCCGGTGACGACGAACAAAACCGAGACGATTCCCCATTGGGTGACGTCCATTTCTTGCATGACCCAGTAGGTGTTTTCCCAGCTAGCGTCGAGCCACTTGAAGATTGTTTTCGCCATTACGCCGCTTTCATTTTCTAGACGGGCTACACGCCGAGAGCAGGGGCGTGGGAAAAGTGCTCCTCAAGCATAGAATTCTGCTGGAAGAGCATCAAAATCTAAAACAGAACGTGGCCTACAAATGCCCGTAGAATGTAGGGTCTGAGCCGAAAATTCGGGTTTGAACGGAAATCGTTAACGGTCGAGCCAAGTCGTTGACGATCTGCATGTAAAGTCTGAGGAACAGGTCTTGCAGAGCGGAAATGGCTGCCTATAATTCCTCGTCTCAGGCATGTGAAAGTCATTTCACAGTCTGTTGGCCCCGTAGCTCAATTGGTTAGAGCACTGGACTGTCGATCCAGAGGTTGAGGGTTCGAGCCCCTTCGGGGTCGCTACGCGAACCCTCGGTTGCAATCGTGACCGAGGGTTTTTTCGTAAGCGATTCAAAAATTCGAGTATTCACCATGCAAACGTGCTGCCTGCCACAACTGGGCAACGTCATTATTAGCCGCCGATTGGGCGGCACCAGCAAGGTCTGAATTGCGACAACATCGCGATAACTAAAATCAATAGGGACCCCTGGAGCTTGCCAAAGCCCAGGGGTTTTTTCGTAGCCAGGCGGCTGCTACCCCGCTTTGGCGAAAATCCCCGTTAGCTTTCGGGGCCCAGGCTGACACAAAACTGAGCAAGAGCAACCGAGGAAGAAAATCGTATGAGCCGCCAAATTGCCATCTACGACACGACACTGCGCGACGGAACGCAAGGAGAAGGGGTCAGTTTCTCGCTGCAAGACAAGCTCAACATTTGTTCGCGGCTGGCAGAGATCGGAATCGATTACATCGAAGGAGGCTATCCGCTCTCCAACGATAAAGATGTTGCCTTCTTCGAAAACGTCCGCTCACTCGACTTGGGTAACTCTAAAGTATGCGCGTTCGGCATGACGCGTCGAAAAGGCATCTCCGCTGAAGAAGACCCAGGCATGCTGGCTATGGCTGCTGCCAAGACTCCGGTGTGCACGATTGTCGGCAAGAGCTGGGACTTTCACGTAACGGATGTCATCAACGCGACGCTCGACGAAAACATCGAGATGATCGCCGACAGCATCGAATTCCTCGGAAAAACAAGCGAAGTCACTTACGACGCGGAACACTTTTTCGACGGCTACAAAGCAAACCCTGAATACGCACTCAAGACGATCTGTGCTGCAGCACAGGCGGGTGCAAAATGGCTTGTCATGTGCGACACCAACGGCGGTTCACTACCTGAGGAAATCCAGTCGGTCGTGGCTGCCGTCAAAGAAGCGACTGCCAAGTACGGTGTTGGGCTGGCGATCCATTGCCACAACGATGGCGATCTCGCCACGGCTAATTCACTGGCGGCCGTGGCCGCGGGCTGTGATCAAGTACAAGGAACAATCAACGGCATCGGGGAGCGTTGCGGCAATGCTGATTTGATCACCGTCGTCGCGAATCTTGGATTGAAGCTCAGCGGCTACGAAGTGTTGGGCGGTGGCGACCTGGAACACTTGACCGAACTATCCCGCTACGTCTACGAAACGGCCAATCTTCAGTTACGGAACAATCAGCCGTTCGTTGGGCAAAGTGCATTTGCTCACAAAGGTGGCATGCACGTTCATGCCGTCAACAAAGCAGCCAGCACCTACGAACACCTTGACCCCACTAAGGTTGGAAACGAACGTCGAATTTTGGTCAGCGAATTGTCCGGGCGTTCCAACATTATCGCCTTGACGACCAAACACAACATCCAGTCGGATCGAAAGTTGATGGATAGCATTTTGGCTGAGGTCGTCAAACAGGAAAACGAAGGCTATCAGTACGAGTCAGCGGGCGCTTCGTTTGACCTATTGGTGAAAAAGTGCGCGGGCAGTTTTGAGCAACACTTTGAAACCATCAAATACCGCGTCGTCGCTGGTGACCGCGATGCCAAACGTGGCGGCGCATTTGCTGAAGCAATCATCAAACTGAAGGTTGGCGACCAAGAAATCTTTGAAGCTGCCGAGGGGCACGGTCCAGTGAACGCGCTCGACGCGGCCCTGCGGAAAAGCCTTGGTGTTGTCTTTCCGCAGCTCGAAAAAATGTTCCTGCTCGACTACAAAGTGCGTGTCGTTAACTGTGAAGCAGGCACGGCGGCTCGCATCCGAGTCAATATCGAGAGCTCGGATCACGAACACGTTTGGGGCACGATTGGCGTGAGCGAGAACCTGATCGAAGCAAGTTGGCTGGCTTTGATTGATGCCGTCGAGTACCAGCTAGCACGTTTGGAGAGTCAACAGAATGACGACCTACAGTAGCCTAGACAACGCACCGTTCATCAGTTTCGACGGAGTCGACGGAGCAGGGAAGTCGACGCAAATCGAACTGCTGACAAAGCACTTGGCCGCATTAGGGCGAGCTCCGCACGTTTTCCGTGATCCGGGCGGCACCCAACTCGGTGATGCCGTTCGGGAAATCCTGCTGCACAAGAAAGAAATCCCGCTTGGCTTGACCACTGAAATGCTGCTCTACATGGCCAGCCGAGCACAATTGGTGGAAGAGCTGATTCGCCCTCGCCTAAACGCTGGTGAGACGGTCATTTCCGATCGTTTCCTATTGGCCAACATCGTTTACCAAGGCCATGCGGGTGGCCTGGAAACGGAGACCATTCGTCGCGTCGGACAGATCGCAACGGGTGGCCTCAAACCGAGGATCACAATCGTGCTCGACTTGCAGCCAGAATTGGCGATGGCACGAGTTGGCAACAACCAAGACCGTCTGGAAAGTCGCGGCCTAGGTTACATGACGAAAGTACGAGCTGGCTTTCTCGCCGAGGCTGACAGCGATAGTTCAATCAAAGTCGTTGACGCTTCGCGAACGATCGATGAGATTCACCAACACGTCGTGCAGCTTGTCGAAGAAGCCTTCGCGGCTGAACAGTAGCCCAGCCCAGAGACTAGCTCGCAGGTGTAAGCGAATCAGCCCATCGGCCTTCAAACTCACCCTTAGCGGATCGCCTTGTCCGGCAACTCACCTTTGATGCCTTCGTCCATTGGCATCTCATCTTCATTGATGCCAGTGGCGGCCATGAGTTTGACAAGCTCGGCACGCAGCTCCTTGATCAGTTCCCGGTGCTCGGGCAGACCGGCAAGATTTGTTGTTTCTTCTGGGTCGCTCTGCATATCATAGAGCTCAGCCATGTGCCGGTCTGGGCTTCCATCGCCATGTGGGTAACGGATGTACTTCCAACGATCGGTTCGAATTCCACGAACGTTTGGCGTGTAAGGAAACTGCTTCTCGTAGTTGTAATGATAGAACCAACTTGTTCGCCAATTATCCGCATCGCCGTTGAGCATTGGCACCATGGATGCTCCGTGAATCTTTGCAAGCGGCTCGGCACCGGCGAGCTCGCACAGTGTCGGAGCAATGTCGACGGTCAGCACTTGCTGCTTAACTCGTTTGGTCTCGCCTGATGCGAGAGCCGGATAACGGATGATCACTGGAATTCGAATACTGGCTTCGTGCATGGTTCGCTTGTCCACCATGCCGTGTTCACCTTCCAGCAAACCGTTGTCACCCATGAACACGATTACGGTATTGTCCAATTCCCCGCGGCTTCGCAGCATCTCCACCAATCGGCCCATGCTATCGTCGACGCTAAGAATGGTTCCCCAATAGGCTCGCACCATTCGTTCGAAATCCATCACACCAGCCGCACTGGTGTCGGGGAATTCCTTTCGCCAATCGAACAGCGGGCCGTAAATCCCGTGCCAAGTCGTCAAACGTTTGCCGATCCACTCCGGCTTGCCATCGATCTTGAATGAACTATGCGGATAGTTGATTTCCACGTGGTCGAAAGCGTTCTCGTATTTCGGCTCAGGAAAATAGAAGCTATGCGGGGCTTTGTGTCCCAGCATGAGCATCCAGGGCTTGTCGCTCTCCTGCTGGCCGATCCACTGCTCTGCCATGTCGGTGACAACAGTTGTGTAATATCCCTTGACGACCTTACGTTCTTCTCCGTTGAAGTTGAACTCGGTGTCGAAATACTGCCCTTGTCCCTTGTGGGTAACAAAGTGATCGAAGCCAGGACGCGGACTATCGTTGTCCTCGCCCATGTGATATTTGCCGACATAGGCCGTGTTGTATCCAGCCTTCTGTAGCTGAAGCGGAAATGTCCCCATGCTGTCCGGGTATTCGGTGAAGTTATTTGTAACGCCATGGGCGTGAGCATACAGCCCGCTCAAGATAGAAGCACGACTGGGTGAACAAAGACTGGTCGTGCAAAATGCGTTTTCAAACAGCAAGCCTTCTCCGGCCAAACGATCAATGTGAGGCGTCTTTAAATGCGGATGCCCCATACAGCCCAGTGCGTTCCAACGAATATCGTCACACAGCACTACCAAAACGTTGGGGCGTTCGGCCGCAGACGACTTCACTGCGGCAAGGAAAGCGACTGCGAGAACCACTGCTGCTTGAATACACTTCATCAATCTGGTGTCCATCATGTGGGAAAGTCGGAGAAAGGGAACATGCGAGCCAAGTTAGCGTTGAATCTTCAACTGTTTTGACTGACGCTTGCCACCACGAATGAACTCGATGGTGACGGTTTTTCCGGGAGACAAATGCTCGTTGGCGTAGGCGAAAAGTGCGGTTTCGGATGCGAGTGTTCGCTGACCATCGTAGCTGACAATAATATCTTCTGGTAAGAAGCCGCTACGTCGAGCCAGGCCGTGCTGCCCGTACTTTCCGGCACTCTTCACGCGAAGTGCCATTTGTCCGTCTTCAATCCCCAGTTCAGTGCGTTGCACTTCATCGAGTTCCGTAGCACGCATACCGCCTAACATCATCCGGCAAAGGGTCCAAGCGGTAACACGCCAAGAAATATCGTCCTGGCGACGCCAGCCCTTGCCCAGGTTCAATTCCATGTCAATGTTTCGGCCGCCGCGAGAAACAGTCATCGCCAGTCGGTCACCATCGGGTGCGGCGTTGTGTAGCACCCACTGAACGTCTGCCATCGACAGGATCGGCTGCCCGCGGAGGCTCCGGATATCATCACCGATTTGAAGCCCGCTAGATGCCGCGATCGATTCCTTCTCCAGGTCCTTCACGCGCGCTGGAAAGTTTGGATCGAGTATCAATCCAAGCGACTTGGGATGCGGATAGGAAAACAGCAGCTTTTCTGGAATGGGCTTTCCGCTTTGCCAGTAAAATTCTCGACGCGCTTCGCCGATTTGATGACAGTGAATGCAAGATGCCACCACATCGCCTTCGTAGTTAAGCGTATCCGTGTACTTCTGCTTCAGCTTTGGATACTGCTCAGGCGATTTGAATTCCAAACGCTTGCCACGTTTTCCAGCCAAGATTTCTTTATTCTGAGGGTAATCTTTGTGGAGCTTCAAGCCTCCCTCGAGAGCCCGAGCCATGCCTTCCAGTGAGACATCCCCCAGCCACTCGGTTCGGTGACTTCGCGTTCCAAACCTGCCGAGAACAGACCCGTCAGCGGTCAACATGAACACAGCGAAAGACTGGTCGGTATCGTACTGGAAAATATCCAAATCTAGTCCGTTGGTTCCCACAATTCGAACACAAACATACTCCTCAAGGAGTCTTCGAATCTCAGGATCATTGTCGACCAATTCGTCGTCGAGTTTGACGCACTCTTCACATGGAAGGCACCGCAAGACGACCAGAATCGGCTTACCGGTCTCTTCGGCCTTCTTCTGAGCACCTGCAAAATCGTTGTAGAGCCATAGACCCTTTGATTCAACTTTTTGTTTATCGAGCCGAACTTTCTGCTCGCGCGTCAATTTACCGTCCTCGACCGCGATGCAATCCGAACAAAAAACCAACAACGCGACCGCGAACATGCTCCTACCCATTTTTCACTCCAACGATGAAGATTGCGATGAATCCCGCAGCACGACAAGGCCCACTCCGGACCCCATGGTTCAGCACAGAGGGATATTCGACCACATTCCGGACTTCATATCCAGAGCTCCGCCTCGCTAAAGCCCGGATAGTTGGATTCGCCCACCCAGAAAACCAGAGAACCAGGGAACCAAAGAACCGATGAGTGTGATTCAGAAACTACGTCTATTTTGGGCGCCGAACGCAACGCGCCGCCATCTCTCCAACATGCCGCGATTGAATTCGCTGCCGGTTTTGCTATGCGATGATGTCGGTCGCGACGGTTCCGGCGACGTCGGTCAATCGCATTTCGCGACCAGCGTAGCGGTAGGTGAGCTGTTCGTGGTCGAGGCCGAGAAGGTGCAAAATCGTGGCGTGCCAATCGTGTACATGCAACTTGTTCTCGATCGCTTCATAGCCGTATTCGTCGGTGCTGCCATAGCGAAAGCCGCCTTTGACACCGCCGCCCGCCATCCACATCGTATAGCCTTTGTGGTTATGGTCGCGGCCTGAACCCGAATCCGAGTACGGCGTGCGACCGAACTCACCACCCCAGAGGATCAGAGTGTCCTTCAACATATCGCGGCGTTTCAGGTCGGCGATCAATCCCGCGATCGGTTTGTCGGTTTCGGCGCAGTTGTCGGCGAGAGCAGTTTGAATGTTACTGTGCTGATCCCAACTTCCATGCCCGAGTTCGATAAAACGCACGCCTGCTTCGGCAAAACGACGCGCCAGCAAGCATTGTCTGCCAAAGCCATCGGTCGGATCTTCGTTGATCCCGTAGAGTGAAAGCGTTTCTTCGGTCTCACCGGCCAAGTTCATGACTTCGGGAACGGCGTCCTGCATGCGAAACGCGAGCTCAAAATTCTCAATCGCTCCTTCGACAAGGGGATTGTGCTTGTCTTCGAGCAGCTTCTGCTGGTTCAATGCGTTGACTAGTTCCAGTTGATCCCGCTGCTGGGCACGTGAAATACGTTCATTCACGGCGTTGTTGATTCCGTAAGGATTCACTTCGCCCCGACGCATTTGATCGATACGACGATTGCGCTGCGAGCTGTCAGAAATCGTAAATTTTGTCCCCTGATACGCGGCTGGCAGGAATGCGCTGCCGAAATTCTGTGCTCCACCGGTAGCCGTTGGCGGGTTGATTGAAATAAACCCCGGAAGGTCTCGTGATTCACTTCCCAGTCCGTACAGTGTCCAAGCGCCGAGAGACGGACGGACGGCCTGAAAGTACCCTGTGTGCATCTGGATGAACGCCTGGGCGTGTGCCGGTTGATCACAGTGCATGCCGTTCAAAACGCACAAGTCATCTGCTTGCTCAGCCAGGTTGGGAAACAACTCGGAAATCCATAGGCCGCTTGCGCCGTGTTGATTGAACTGCCAAGGCGACGCACACCATGGTGAACCGTAGGCAGAGACGCGGCCGTGGTCCCGCTTCAGTTGAGGCTTGTAGTCGAACGTGTCGACGTGTGACGGCCCGCCACGCATGCACAGGAATATGACTCGCTTCGCCTTTGGTTCAAAGTGCGTTCCCTTCTTCTGTGTTGGTGTAGTCGAGGCCTCTGCGGCGGAAAGCCCAGCGAATGCCAGGTAACCGAAACCAGCAGAGAGCGTTTGCAATGCGTCACGTCGAGAATACGAAGCAACGCGTTGGGGACAGTATTTAGGAATCATATCGTGGCCTTGACAATTTTGTATGCTGTTCAGTTAAGCAAGAAGGAAGCGACCAACAGAGCAGGCGAAGCAAAAGAATCGGCCGGACGCTCCACTAATCAAAAAGTCAGAGAAAAGTCGCCTGATCGCTCCGCGATCAGTTCGTTCTTGCTGGATTCGGCGACTATCAGAGCCATGGAGACGTCGGCGTCGATTGTTCTGACTCAATCAATCATTTGAAACTCCATACAACTGAGCAGCGCCTGGCAATAGATGGCTAGTGGACTCATGGGTTCACTGTCGTCTCCGTCTGCTGCTGTCGATTCAGGTGGCTGGTTGCTTGGATGGGAAAATCGGCCTCGTCCGCGACCGCGCCGCATGCCGTTTGGGCTGCTTCCGAATCGCCCTCGTGAAGCGGTCTCGGTCTCCGTGGCTGCCGAGAACCGATCGAGATAGTCAGCCGCCAGTTCCCGTTCCGCCTCACTCGGCGGGCGACCAAGGATCAATTCAAACGCGCTGCCGATTTGCTCTTCGCGAGGTAATCGTTGCAGCCGATTTGCAATAACGCTGGACTGCTCCTGAACGAAGGAGCCGTTCATTAGGTACAGCGATTGGAGCGGACTGGACGTCGTATCGCGACTCCCCGTGACGAGGCTGGCGTCGGGCGCATCGAACGTATCCAACATCTCTGGCAGCACCCTGCGAACTCGCGGAAGATATACGCTGCGAGTGTTGGCATCTATCGAACGAATGACGGGCTCGAATACGTTTTGACCGACTCCGCCTTCGCCGACTTCACGTAAGTAAGTGCCAAGCGGTCGCTCCAGCTCAAGTTGTCCTGACACCGCTAGCATCGCATCACGAATGGCTTCGGATTCGAGGCGTCGCTTGTTCATTCGCCACAGGAATTGGTTGTCCGGATCGATTGCAAAGTTACGTTCGTCATAGGTCGATGCTAGCTGCCATGTTCTGGACAGAGCAATTTCTCGAATCAGGGCCTTTATAGACCAGTTCTCTTCGACGAACCGCGTTGCTAGATAGTCCAGCAGCTCTGGATGTGTCGGCGGTTCGCCTGCGTGCCCAAAGTCGTCGACCGTTCGGACAAGACCGCGCCCAAACATCCAATGCCAAACTCGATTCACCATCACGCGGGCCGTGAGCGGATTCTCTGGACTGGCAATCCACTCGGCGAGTTCAAGTCGGCCGCTTTTGCTGTAATGATTCACGCTGGGGAGCCCGTGTGTGCGATGGACGCGAAAGCTTGCATCCCGGACCAGTCCGTTGAGCGTGTTTTTGCCTTCGGGACTCAACACTTGCAAAACGCCACGCTGCACCATCTGAGCAGGCTTGTCGAGTTCACCTCGCAGGAGCAGGCGCGTTTGCATTGCAGCGTCGCGATCCTGCGTTCCCATGGCGAAGACGCGCGGCTGGCCGCGATTCGAATAGGCCGCGAGTGCGGCCTGCGTCTCATCGCGGTCCGATCGCAACTTGCGAAGCAGGCCACGGAAAACGTTCTCTCCCGACCGGATCTTCTTCATCGCGTCTTCAATCGCCTTTGCGGCATCGTCCCGCTCCTGCACCAGCGCCGCGTACTCGTCGTCATTGAGCTGCGGAGTGCCAGGCGATGGCCCCATGCCGGTTAGGTCGATGAGCGTTGTTGCTTGGCGCGCTTGCGCTTTCAATAGGCCAAAATGGGTTTCGGTTGAGCGAAAGATGCCCGCCATTGCGTAGTAGTCCGCCTGCGGGATAGGATCGAATTTGTGATCATGGCATCGCGCACAAGCTACGGTGGTCGCTAGGAAAGCGCGAGTCGTTGTGTCAATCTGCTCGTCGACCAGGTCCGCAAAGAACTTCTGCTGATCCTCTTCGCCAACCGACTTCACTCCAATCGCTAGGAATCCAGTTGCGATGATATTGTTCGCCCATTCTTTGTCGTCTTCAATCGGCAAGAGGTCCCCGGCGATTTGCTCTCGGACGAAGTCGTCGAACGGTTTGTCGTCGTTAAAGGCGTCAATCACATAGTCGCGATACCGCCATGCGTGCTGGTAGATGTTATTGTGGTCGCCGCCCGTGGATTCGGCGTAACGCGCGACGTCCAGCCAGTGGCGTCCCCATCGTTCGCCATAACGCTCTGATTCGAGTAAGTGATCGATCAAAGCAGCAACAGTGCTTTGCCGTTCTGAGTCGCTTGAGGCATTTTGAAGCCTACTTGTCCAGGTCGTCGATACTTCCGGCCTTGGAGGCAAGCCGGTGATGGTGAAGGTGAGCCGCCGAACTAGCACCGCTGGGTCCGCGTCGTGGGCAGGACTGAGTCCTTGCTCTTGCATTCTCTTGATAACGAAGCGATCAATCGGCGTGCGCGGCCAATCCGATCCGATCGGCAATGGAGATACCGGCGATACTGGTTGATAAGCCCAGAACTGACGGCCGGACTCAACGTCGACCTCGCTGATGACATCCGTAACGCTCTTGGTCACCCGCGGATCAGGAGCGCCCATCAGGATCCATTTGCGGAAATCGTCAATGGTCGTATCTGGCAACTTTCCTTTGGGCGGCATTTGATAGCCGTCATCGTGATAGAGAATCGCTTGATACAACAGACTATCTTTGAGGGATCGAGCGACGACCGATGGCCCCGAATCTCCTCCACGCAGCAGTGCCTCACGCGTATCGACTTTCAATCCACCGCGAGCTTTCGCAGCTTCGGTTGAATGACACTGGTAGCAATGCACTGCAAGCACTGGACGAATCTTCGACTCGAAGAAGCGCTCGCCGGCGGCATTCGTCGCCTGCGCACAAGAGCGTGAGGGAGCGCCAATGCAAAACAGGATGACTGCGCTGCCAGCTATCAATCGAATCATAGGATTTTCCGTGGGCAAATTTTTGATCGCGATAAACTATTGCTCAGACTTCGACAATCTCTTGGTCGGCGGACGTTTGGGACGGACGGCAATCACCGCTTGGCCACTGACGGTGGCGCTAGACTGATTGATGTCAGTCTCCGGAATGATCACATTGATTTGCGTAATGCGATTGCCTTCGGTCACAACACGAGCGGCCAGGGGCGCTTGCAAGTCCTGAAATACACGGTGCTTCAAGCCGCCGGCCAACTCGGCGCCAACCCGAAACTCGAAAGTGCGTCGCTCCCGCATCGCCGAAGTGATCTTTACATCTCGGTTGACCGTGATGACCGTCGGTTGCGTGGTCGTAGCTCCCGAACCTCGGGCTTGTCCCCGTTGGCCCAGCCCCCGTCTTGATTGCCCGCGCTGGCCTTGCATCGGGGCACCGTTTGCAGGGAGTCCGTTTGCAGGCACTCCGCTTCCGACCGCGCCTCCACCTCGCATGCCTCGCCCAGTTCCCGCATCGTCCTTGACAACCGCTATTTGGTTGCCGTTGACTCGATGGATTTTCACGAACGTCTCGTCCGCCCGTGCTATCGTTGGGAACACCAATACCATCACGAAAGTAATAGCTGCCTTCATGCAATTCTCTGGCTTGGAATGAGTGATTCGAAGTGAATTCGGTCGCGTCTTCCTGTGTTCGTACGCCGCGACAAAGATTGCCCGAAGTATTTCCACTAGAATTTCAAGTTTGACAGAAAGGCCCAGTTTTTCAGAAAACTGTGTCCAATCTGACGTTCGCTGTAAGATGACAAGTAGCCGATGCGCGCGGCAGGCGAGTGCGCGCGGCAAAACCCAGCAATCCGACGTCGATTTGCTCCCACGCCCTTTCCGAGGACGCTTACTTGAGCGAAGCAGACACACAGCACGATTCAAACGATGCAGCCGCCTTTGTGGCGTTGCTGATGCAGCATCGTCATCGCCTATACGCCTTCCTCACAAAACAACTGGTCAACCCGGATGACGTCGAAGATGTGTTTCAGAAGACAAGCATCGTCCTTTGGAAGAAGATGGATCAATTCGACTCAGAAGGCAGCTTCTTCCACTGGGCCTGCGGTATCGCGTTCAACGAAGTGCGCAATTTCCTGACGGTGCAGCGCCGAAGCCGTGTCCAGTTTGACATCGA
Organism: uncultured Pirellulaceae bacterium; assembly: GCA_964411445.1. Taxonomy (GTDB): domain Bacteria; phylum Planctomycetota; class Planctomycetia; order Pirellulales; family Pirellulaceae; genus Aureliella. The sequence goes on along the minus strand of CAYPLE010000031.1, from coordinate 16,031 downwards.
ACTCGTTGAGTTGCTGGCTCAGGAATCGGCCGAAGAGGACGCTTTGTCGGAGTCTCGGCTCGAAGCGCTGCGGCAATGCATGAGTGAGCTTTCCGAGCGTCAGCAAGCCATTCTGCAGCGATGTTACCACGGCTCAGAGTCGATCACTGCGGTCGCGGAGCAAATCGGTCGCGAGCGAACAGCCCTCTACAAGCAACTGGCGCGACTACGCGCGAAACTGCTCAACTGCATCCGCATCCGTCTAGCGAAGGAGGGACTATCGTCATGAACGACGAAACGTTGCTCCGGCACCTTAACAGTTTGCTGAACGGAACGATCGGCGAAGATGAACACCGCAACCTACAAGACCGGCTGAAATCTGATCCGGCGGCTCGCTCGCTGTATCGCGAACTGATGGACGTGGAAGCCAGTCTGCGGACGCTGGCGGCAGAAGAGGTTGTTATATCCCCAGCAAGTGCGAAGAAGGAACAGTCCCTGCGGAAACGTCGGTCGGCGTATTGGATGTGGGGCGTCGCACTGACGACCCTTGCGGCCAGTGCCCTTGCCGTACTTTCGTTGTGGCCTGCGAAGACTCCCAACGACTTGGGCAAGGCGTTGGCCAATACCGATACGCAAGAGGAGGTCCAGAATCGTCCAGCGGTTCAATTGGTTGGCCGCATTGTGCAGCAGTCCAACTGTCGCTGGGACTCCTGGCCTGACATAGAAAGTGGCCGATTTACGACTGGATCTATGAAACTTCTTGCCGGCGCTGCAGAGTTGCGATTTGATTCGGGCACCAATGTTGTTCTCGAAAGCCCTTGTGAGATCGAAGTTGCGTCATTGGATTCTGCCAGACTCATTGCGGGAACGGTGTTTGTCGACGTAACGGAAGTCTCCAGCGGCTTCCTGCTTGAAACTCCTGAGTCGCAAATCGTCGACGAGGGGACGCAGTACGCCGTATCACTCGACACCGATGCAACCGAAGTTCATGTATTCGACGGCAGTGTGGTCTGGACTCCTACGAGCCGCGACAACTATGAAGCACAACGCATTGCAGCAGGGGAAGCCCGCCGCTACTTGCGGACGCAACCCCAGCGCTCCAACCGCATCCCCTTCGGGCAAAGGCAATTTGTTCGGAAGATCGAGGCGGACGTGCTCTCGGGGAGCGGAGGAGAATTGCTGGCATATGACGGCTTCGAGAACTTAGCTGGGCAGCTACGCCGCGGACGCAGTGGCTTTGGCTGGTCCGGTGGATGGCAGTTAGCGGGACGTGGACGAGGCCCACTTGCCGAAGTGATTGACGCGCCCGACGATTCAGTTTTCGGCAATAGTCGCACCGGCCGCCGCCTCTTGTTGGTCCGCGACGGAGACGAATTGCGGCGAGATTTTGAACACCCCATTTCACTCGGTTCCGAACGAGCTTTGTTCATCAGTCTGCTCGTCAGTCGTCAAGCGAAAGAGGCCGACGACGGCGCGTCCCTTCAGATTGCGTTTGAACCCGAATCGAATTCACCGCGTTACACTCGCCGTCATTCGGTAACATTCGGAATCACATCAAGCGGCTCTTCGTTTGTCAACAACGCCGGTACAATCGACGAAACCGCGACGAATTTTGTTGAAGGTGCAACGTACTTAGTTGTTCTCAAGTACGAATTCACGTCCAGCAACGTCACCTCCTGCCTACGCATATTTCCTCCTGAGGCAGAGATCAACACCGACCAGCCACTTGTGTGGACCGCAACCAGCACCGCTGCCACTGGCCCCCAAGAATTCTCCGCCCTTCGCATCACTTCCGGCCCAAACTCTACTTGGCAACTCGATGAACTCAAGATCGGAACCACTTGGCCATCTGTCGCAACACCCTACACCGGTTCGCCACAAACACCACCACGTTCCCCCAAACCAGACGCCACTCCCGCTTCCCACCGCTGAGTGCCGCGACGTCAACAGTTTGCGTATTAGACCTGCTCTTGGGCAGATTCAATTCCAGGGCGACGGCGCGGTTCGTCAGGCAACCATCGGCGGAATCCAAAGCGTTCGAAACCTGGTGACTTCGATGTAGTTCAATCGCCATCCGGTCGCGAGGCGTACGCGTTCTTTGGGGTACTGCTCGACACAACATCAGTTGAGTATGTCAGATTCGATCAAACCGTCGCGGAGGCGGATGACGCGTTTGGCACGGGCAGCAACTTCATCTTCGTGGGTGATCATGACGATGGTCTTGCCGCTCTCATTGAGTGATTCGAAGAGGTCAAGAACTTCGTCGGTGGTCTTGGTGTCTAAATTCCCCGTTGCTTCGTCGGCCAAAACAAAGAAAGGATCGTTCACAAGGCTCCTGGCAATAGCAACGCGTTGCTGCTGGCCGCCGGAAAGTTCGGTTGGCTTGTGGTAAAGTCGGTCGCCCAAGCCGACTTGTTCGGCGAGCTGCTGACACTTCGCCGTAGCGTCCTTGCCAATCAATCCTTGGTATTGGAGCGGCACCCTGATATTTTCCAGCACGTTCAGTTGCTGCAACAAGTTGTACGACTGAAAAACGAATCCAATACGTCGACCGCGAATGCGAGAGAGCTGGTAATCACTAATCGTCGACACATCGTCACCAGCAAGCAGGTATCTTCCACTAGTTGGTCGATCCAAACATCCAAGCACGTTTAGCAGGGTACTCTTTCCAGATCCGGATGGACCCATGATCGCGATGTATTCACCGCGAAGCACATCAAAGGAAACGCCTCGCAACGCGTGCACTGTCTCGCCTTTGAGAAAGTACGTTCGAAAGATGTCCTCTACCCGAAAAGCGTAGTCCGTCGGTGCAAGGGTGGGTTCTTCGATAGAGTCTGTCATGAATTTGGGCTGAGCCTTTCAAATGCGCACTACTCGTGACGTAAGGCCTCGATTGGATCCAAGTAAGCAGCCTTCCTGGCGGGGTAGACGCCAAACAGAACGCCAACGCCTAACGAAATCCCAAGCGAGAGAATAACAGACCACATCGCAATACGAGGTTCCAGAGAATTGACTATCGGAGGAAGAGCATCCGGCGAAATCGCCATGATGACTCGCTTCAACAGGCGAAATAGCGGACCGACGGATAGACCAAACAACACCCCCGCTAGTCCCCCACTGGCCGTCAGCACAACCGTCTCGATCAAAAACTGTCCTATGATGTCGCTACGAGTGGCCCCCAGCGCTCGTCGAACACCAATTTCACGCGTGCGCTCGGTGACGGTAGCCAACATGATATTCATGATACCGATTCCGCCAACGAGTAAAGAAATCCCCGCAATGACAACTAACAAGACGTTGAACATCGTACGCGTCCGCTCAGCTTGTCGCAGCAATTCGCGCGGCACGACGACTGCGTAATCTTGCTTATCATGGTATTTCCGAAGTAGCGTCTCGATGATCTGCGCCGTTTCGTCGACCTCCTCGATATGATTGACTTCGACTGTGATTTGACTGAGCTCTACATCTTCGCCGGTGAAGTTGAACCCCTGGCCGCCGCCGACGCGCTTCATCACCATGTCTCCAACGCGCTGCCGGAGAGTCTGTAGCGGAATGTATGCATCCAGGTTGTAGTCCCGCGAATCGAGACTGCCGCCGATTGCTGCTGAAGCGGTACGATCTTTCGTCTGACCAATCACCGTATAGAACTCGCTGCCGACCCAGATTGCGCGACCAATCGGATTCTCGAAGGGAAACAATCGCTTCGCGGTTTCGTCTGCCAACACGATCACCTTCTCACCACGATCCCGTGGAGAAAGCCAGCGCCCGCGTGCGATGCGTAGCCGATTTAACTCCAAGTACTCCTCAGCGCAGCCGACCAATTTCGCGTCAGCGGTACGATCATCAAGCCGGAGTTCGAACTTCAGTTCGCGCATGGGGATTGCGCGACGGATATTTGGGATATTCTCGACGATCCGACGGTAATCTGCTCGCAGTAGCCCATACGTTTTCAAGCGGCTGTTCGCGTCCTCGTCTCCGCCAGCGTTGGGTTCAACGGTACGCACGATTACGTTCTTTGCACCAAGCTCAAGAATCTGTTGCTGCGCACGATAGCTGACCCCCTCCCCCATGGCGACCAGCCATATGACGGTCGAGGTGCCGATGAAGATACCCAGTGCCGCCAACCCAGCTCGCAGCTTTTGAACGAGGAGGCTCTTGATACCCAGGTCAACGGTTTGAAGGAATTGCGCTATCAACTGGCGAGCCTCCCGCACCACGGGCGCTGCACGGCACTCCGCTGAATTGCACTCCGCTGCACCTGATGAGAATGCGAGCAGGCGGTGTGATTGCCGCTTGCTTGACCTTGGCTTAAAGCGTCTGTGGCTGGCTGCATCAAGTCACTCTTCGACTCATCCTGCACGGGAGCTTCATACGCGTAGGGATTGAGCAACACTTCGTCGCCCTCGTCGACGCCCTTTGTCACGATGGTAAAAACACCATTGGAGTCGCCAAGAGAAATTTCGCGACGGGCCGGGCCGCTCTTGGTCTGAACCCAGCAAAAGGCTTGATCATTCTGCTGAACAATCGTCGCAACTGGAAGCAGCAACACATTTTGGTAGCGAGCTACTTCGATTTCAACATCAGCGCTTGTTCCGGGGCGCAGCTCCTCAACTGCCGACAGGGAGACGATTGTGTCGTAGCGAACTTGATTCCCAGTCCACCACCCAGCGGGTTTGGTGATCGAGGCAACCTTTTTCACCACGCCTTGGAGTTGACGAGTCGGCAGTTGAACACTGGCCTTTTGCCCCACCTTTACACGTTTCACGGTTGACTCGTGAACGCCAACCCTGACTTGCATCTGCTCAAGGTCAGGCATTAAGAGTAGGACTTGGTCCTTGTGCACGTTCGTCCCCTCCGCGATCGGACCTGACTCCCATTTTGCTGCGTTGGGGTGAATCACCAATCCACTGCGAGGCGCTTTGACAACGCAATACTGCAGTTCATGAACAGCCCGATCGCGGCGTGACTTGTCCGCCATCGCGCGTTCCACATTGGCTTTGTGAGTCGCTTCGATGGAAGCCAGTTCACCCTTGAGTGTTTGTAGCTGCTCTTTGTAGGTGAAATTTTTCAGGACGTTCAGCTCAGTCTTCTTCAACTGCAGGTTCAGCTCGGCTTGTTTCACCGCAAACTGCTTCTCTTCGACTTCCAGTTCACTCAAGTAGCCGCTCTTGGCCATCATCCCAATGTGTCGAACTCGATCCTGTGCGTTTTGCACTCCGGCGGTGGCGACGGCAACTTCTTTTTCTAGATTGAGTAATTCTGATTGAAAGCGACCTTGGTCGTATTCTTCGACGGCAATGCGAGCTCGTGCTACCTGGGCAGCGGAATGATCGGCGGCAGATTGCGACCAGTTCGCGTACTTAGTTCGTTCATCAACTTGTTCCTGGATGAACAACGCGTCGAGTCGAACTAGTTCGTCGCCTTCCTTGACAATTGTCCCACTTTCAACAATCCACAACACCGCATTGTAACCTCGCACTTTGGATTTGATCTCAAGGTTTTCGGCACTCTCCAACGTGCCCTGTTCCTTCACCGATACAAGGAGATTCCCACGTTTCACGACATGCGTCATGCCAGGTCGTTCTTCAATTTCACGGAAGTTGCTCGCGACGGCAACGACTGCCCAGCAAAAACCAGCCAACATGCCTAGCCCGGCAGCGACTTTCGCCGCAGCCAAGAGGAACGTTTCTGTAGGTTGCTTCGCTTCGAAATGGTTCACGGCAGGAGGACTGGTCTGTTGCGCCAAGGACGTTTGTGGCTGGTTAGTGCGAAGTACTTCTGGATGAGTAAGTAAAGGTAAGGTTAGAGGATCGAGTCAGCACTTTCATACAGGCGGGCGGCTTCCTCTTGAGCTTCCGGTACGTTAGCAAGTGGGTCGAGGATGACTTGTTCACCACTCTTCACGCCGTCGCGAACCCACAGGTGCATATTGCTGCTATCGCCAACATCGAGTGTTCGGCGCTCTGGGCCAGTCGACTGCTGGACCCAGCATGCGAATCCGTCTTTGGTTTCGATGCAAGCCGCGGCTGGTACGACAACCACATCTGTATAGCTGGCCATCACAATCTCTACCTCAGCACTCATGCCTGGACGCATGCCTTCTACATCGGGCAGCGTTACGATTGCGTCATATTTGACAACGTTTCCCGTCCACCACGAGGCGGGTTTTGCGACCGAAGCGACATAGGTAACCTTGGCCGGGATCAGGCTGCGGTTCAAGGTAACGTTGGCGACCATCCCCTGCTGAATTTCCTTCACGACCGATTCGTGAATTCCGACCTTGACCTGCATTTGCGTCAAATCCGGCATCAACAGCAACGTCTGGTCTTTACGCACCGTTGCACCTTCTTCCATCTCGGGAGCATCCCTCCACTCTTCACCCTTGGGATAGATTACTAGCCCCGCTCGTTCGGCGCGGATGGTACAGAATTCAAGCTCCTCTTGGGCACGCTCCAATCGCTTTTTGTCGGCTTGCGCCTGTTCAACATCGGCTTTGTGCGTGGCCTCAGCAGCCTTCAATTCGCCCCTGAGCCGGATGAGCTCCTCTTTCTTGGTATAGTCCTTGAGCACGTCGATCTGCGTCTTGGTCAGTTCCACACTCAGCTCCGCCTGCGACAACGCGAACTCCTTCTCCTCTAAATCGAGTTCGCTAGTGTACTCACTGCGCGAGAGCATCTCGGCGTGTTTGAGCCTATTCTTTGCACTGAGCAAGCGGGATTCGGCAACGGCAAGGTTCTTTTGCAGCGCTGCAAGTTCCGAAACAAAGCGACCTTCGGAGTACTCGAGAATGGCAAGTTTTGCACGCTCTACGTCGGCCGCGGACCTGGCCACCGACGACTCAGCCAAGTGAAAGAGCTTGGTGCGATCGCTGATCTCTTCTTCGATGGCCAATGTATCAAGTTGCACCAAAAGGTCGCCGGCACTGACCATGGTGCCGCTTTCAACCACGAAAGTGACGGTGTTATTGCCTCGCACACGGCACTTTACTTCCGTGTTGTTTGAACTCTCTAGTGTCCCCAACTCTGTTACGGATACGGTCAGGTTGCCGCGCGTTACGGTGTGCAAAAAGCTGGCGTCGACCCAATTTTCCTGGTCGGACTTGGGCATCATCGTCGCGGCTGCAACGCCGATCGAGGCGAGGATCAAGACGAGCAGGGCGGCAAACTTCATTCCTCGCCCTCCTGTTTGTCTGCCGTCGAGGCGGTTTGTTCCCCACCTTCTGAGCCAGACTGTGAGCCAGCAGACTGTGTCTCGTCAAACTGTGCGTTTTCAGTTTGAGTTTGTGAAAGTGTGGTCCGCGCGTCCTCTTCCGCCTCGCTAATCAGCGCCGTCGGATTCAACACAACCTCGTCGCCTTCCTTCAGCCCCGCAACAACTTCAATGAATACATCATTGCTGTCACCAAGTTTGATGAGCCGCTTCTCGGGTTCTGCATCGGTCTTCACCCAACAGAAGCTGCCTTCTTCTGTCTCCACAACGGCAGCTACGGGAACTGTTAGAACGTCTTCGTGTACCGCCAGTACGATATCGACTTCGGCGCTCATCCCGGGTTTTAGTCCAGCGTCTGCAGGCAGTTCGATAATTGTGTCGTATTTGACAACATTCCCAGTCCACCACCCCGCTGGTCGCGTGACGGCTGCCACCTTCGATACCGTCGCTTCGAGCGTGCGGTCAGGCAACGTGACGATGGCCCTTAATCCCGGTCGAACGCGTTGGATCACGGACTCGTGAACACCGACTTTGACTTGCATCTGAGTCAAGTCAGGCATTAGCAGGAGCACTTGATCCATTCGAACCGTAGCACCTTCGGTGATGTCTGGTGTCGTCTTCCAAGAGGCAGCGGATGGGTAGATGACCAAGCCACTTTTCTTTGCGCGGATGACGCAATCCTCGAGTTCTTGGGCTGCACGGTCGCGGCGTTTGATTTCCATCGCCAACCCGGCTTCGTCGGCGGCCAGTTTCGATTCGCTCGCGATCTTGTTCCCACTCAGCGTCTCAAGCTGCATTTTGCGGGTGAACTCTTTTAAGACTTTGATCTCAGTCTCTTTGACCTTTAGTTCCAATTCGGCTTGCGTCACGGTGAACGCATCGCCCTCAACCTGCAACTGCGTCACGTAGCCTTTGCGGAAAAGCGACTCGGACCGCTGATACATTTTGCGAGCCGTTTGAAGATTGCGTTTGTGCGCTGCCAGTTCCTTCTCGAGCGACTGGAGCTGCGACCGGAACCGTCCCTTCTCGTAGGCCTCAATTGCAATCTCGGCCTTCTCTACGTTGGCTTGCGTCTGTGCAAGCGTTGCTTCGGCGATAAACGTGTTCGTCTTCGTTAAACTATGTTGCTCCTCGATGACCTTCGTATCAAGACGCACCAACTCCTGACCTTCCTCGACGATGGTCCCAGCCGGAACGACATACGTGACCAAACTGAAACCACGAACCTTGCACTTGATCTCGGTATTGTTCGAGCTCTCCAACGTTCCTTGCTCGGTGATCGAAACGGTCAACTTGCCACGTGAGATGGTATGCGAAAGGAACGGTTGACGGTCTTTCTCCAACGATGGCATCAGCGCAACGTAAGCCGCAGCAGCGAGAATCAACGCTAGACCCACTAAGATAACGACACGGCGAATGGCACGATCGGTGTCCTTCGGTTCCGAAGCGACGTTGACTTCTGGTGATGACAATGCGGTGTCGGACATGGATCGCGAAGGAAGATTAGTGTGAGCTGACTGCGTGTAGCGGCCGGTCATTATCCTCTAAAATGGCCGCAAAGGGAACAAACTCAACGCTATGGCTGCGTATTCTCAGACAATCGCGGACACGAAGTCAGCGATTCTTACCCAAACTGGCAATGGTGGAAGCCAATCGCATCAGTGGATTACCTTTTTCAACCTTCAAAGGCTGGCCTCCGGCTCCTTGGGCAGAGCTGACAACGGGCTGGCTGGGCCCAACAGTCCTCTCCGAAGCAGTCGCTGAGGACTCGACGGCCGAAGAAGATTCCGAGATCGCCACGGGAAGCGGAGGCGGCAATGCTTCGGCCGGGTCGACTGTTTCTCCTGGTGAGGGCAAACTGCCAAAATCGACCGTGTTTTCTATCCACTTCCCACTCGGGTCGAGTTGCATGACGCCTAGTTCTCGGTACAAGCGAATGCGGGCTGCGTAATAGTTCAGCCAAGCGGCCAAAAAGCTGTTCTGCGAACTTTGCAGCGAACTTTGAGCGCCAAGTAAGTTGATGGCAGTCGTCGGACTGATTTGCGGACGAACACCAGGTTGCCCCATGGGCGGCGGCGTCGACAAAGACAACTGCGTCTGGTCCACTCGCCGAATCGCGATGGTGACTGCACGCCGCTGAATTTCCAACTGCAGTTTGCGCTGCCGTAGAGTCCTAACCAGGGCTCGCAGCCCGAGTTGCAGTTGGTCCTGCGATTGAATCAAATTGCGACGATTTCGTTGGTAGTCGATCAGTGCTTCGCGATAACCGTTCCGCTCAAGCAGCCGCGCGAGAGGTGCATCGAACTCGACCCCCAACCTCAAGCTGCTTGTGGACGCTCGGAAATCGACAGGGTTGTTCTTGCCCGTTCCCACGTTGCCACTGCCGGTGATGCTCAAGTTCGACTGGAGCGCGTCAGCGGCAACTTGAATGGCCCGCCATCGATCCACCAAGGCAGCTCGACCATTCATGAAGTCCAGGCGATTCTGCAGCGCGATTTGAAACGCAGTCTCCGCATCCAACTCAACATCATCAACGGTCACGACTTCCAAGCGGGCTTGGGCGGGAACCAAAGCGAGACGCTCAACAAGCAGAATATACGACTGCACCCAGCCCGAGAGACCATCAACGGTCTCTTTCCGATTCTCACCGTTGTATGCCGCTCGCAGGATCTGCAACTCGGCGACGATACTCCTCAGCCCAGAATTTCCCGTTTCGAGGTCCGCGAGGCGCTGCCTCAACTTGGATCGCTCACTCCGGAATCTTGCTCTGTCTTCAGGGCGCATGGACTGCTCGCGCTGCAGCGCGACCTCTTCCATCCGCTTCAGGTCCAGGTTTGCCACGGAGAAGAAGTTGCGGGCGGGTTCGATCAGCCTCTCGGCATCGGCGAAAACTTGCGACGGCTCGGCTGCTAGATGACTCGCCTCGGATTGAACCACCAAAACGTTGCTACTGAGCGCTAGGATCTCTGCGAGCCACTCCGCATCACCGCCGAGCAACTTCGCCACGCTCCCATCTTGATCGCTCATCGTCGCAAGCAACCGCTCCAAACGCTGCGATGCGTCACGAAATCGCGTCTCCAGTTCGTTACGATCCTGGCCCGCAAGCTCCGCAACCGCCCTACGCAGCCGCCGCTCTCGCTCGGGATCGATGTTTGTTTCCTCGCCGCCCGCAGCCGAGTGCTCAAGCGGCCCGATTTCTTCGGCAAGTTTCGCAACACCCTCCGTCGACGGATCGCCAGCTCGCGCTGAAGAATTGTTTCCGTCGAAGAACTCTTCGAGGTCTGCAGGCAAACCGACAAGTTGACGTCCGCTTGAGTCAACGATCTGCTTAAGCCTGCGAAGTGCGAAATCTGCTTCGACAAAGTCCAGTTGCGCTAGGCTCGGGAGCTCCGCCGATAGCCGCTCGACCTTCGACATCAGATCAAGCAACTCACCAACTTCGCCCACCCGCCCCTGCAATTCAAGTAGTTCATCGGCCAGCGCTGTCGTCTCCGACGGAATCAACTGAAACTGTGTTACCAATTGCTCATCCAGTTCGACGGGCAAATCCGACGGCAGCCCCAAAACTTGCGTCGTGTAGTTATCAATGGCCAGCTCCAGACCATTTGTTTGATCGAGCAAGTTGGCGCGCGTCACTTCGATGTTCTGGCGAAATTGGTCTACCTGAACAATGTCGATGAACTCTGCTTCGTATAGCGCTTCCAACCGCGCAAGAGTGCGAAGCTGCAAACGCAAATTGTCTTCGGTGTTGCGTATCTGCTGAGATTGCTGAAGGAGACCAAGGTACCCATTCACTCCTCCGAACCCGGAAAACGACTGCAGGCTTGTCGAAGGGCCGAAACGCTGCGGACCGGTCACGCCAAGTTCACCGATGACGATCTGTGTGAACAGGCCTTGGCGAAACTGGCTGTACGCCCGCAGATTTGAAAGCAGCCTTCGTTCGCTGAGCGTCAGTTGCTCGAGCGCGACGTCGCGGCCAGCCCCCCGCAGAAGCGGCTGGATGAACGAAAAATTTGCAAGCGAACTTGCCAGATTGACATCATTTCCGGTGAACTCAAACGCAAATGAATTCGCAAAACCAACGAGCACCTCGCCCGCGGTGGCAAACCGACGGCTAGCGGAAAAGTCGTTCGTCACCCCCAATCGATTGACTTCGGGCGTGTTGAAAGGCCCCGACACAACGTAGCGATTTAGAATTGGATTGAATCCAATCGCCGCAGGCGTTGTCCCACCTTGATGACGATAGGCAAGCCCTGTGCCACCAAAGAATTGGGTGTCCAACCGAAACCGCTCGCCAGTAACATCCAGCGATGTCAGGTACAGAGTCTCCAACGCGTTCTGGTTCAACGGAGAGTGCACGTAGGCTAAACGCACAGCGGAATCGACGTCCAGCTTGACGTCGCCCTGATCGGTAAGCTCCGCGTACTGAGCCAACTGGGCTCTCCACTGCGGGTTCTCCAATTGAGCACGAACGCCGTTGCGTCCCCAGTGCTTCCAACCTTTCTTCCCATCCACGCAGTGCATGTACCGATGTGAAGCCGGGTCGTCCACTGGCATCGGCGAGCAGTCGGGGTTGTACGGATCGAAATACCGACTGCGCGGATCCATGTCGATCCCCAAGTCGGACTCAGACCACCGCGGGTCGTGGTTCCGTTCCGCAATCGTGCAATAAGCCTCGCGATCCGCGTTGATGCGATGTTGAGTTTGCGAGCAACCGAAACATGAATTCACCACTACGGCGAGAAACGCAAGTCGGCGAAGTCGTTTTCGATTGCTTGATCGCATTTGAGAAACCTCGAACATACAACCACACGACGGTTGCTATCAAACAGTTTGTACACATTCCTCCGACTCGGTTTCTCAGGGTTGTTATCGTTAGTCGGGTCGTACCACCATGAGCAATTGTGCCCCCCCTCGTAGCAGGCCGCACATCCCGCAAAGTCAACTCACCGCCATGAAGCGTTGCAGGCCGAGTTGCAAAGCCTGGAACGGCGGCGTTCGGCGCGTAAGAAATGAACCGTCGTGCTCTGACTGGCGGATTGCGACGGCATGTTGTTGCCGCGCACAACGCTTGCGGATGTGTCCGCCATCTTGTTTATCAACGTAAGAGTGCCGCTCTTGCGTTTTGTGCGCTTGATCACGCGACGGAAATGCGCTTTTCCATTTCGAACCGTTCGAACGTCTGATCGCCGATCACTACGGCTTGCTTTGCGACCACGTCAAACCCCATCGCCGCAAAGGCTGGCTCAGCCATCAAGCTGGCGTGAACCCAAAGCCGCTGTGCACCTTTTCGCTGAGCCAACTGCTCTGTCGCAACGTATAACTTCCGGAAAAGCCCGCTGCCCTGTGCCGAGGGCCGAATGTAGGCAAAATCGATGTAGCCATGTTCAGCAAGGCTCATGAATCCAACCAATTGGCTCAACTCCGACGCTACGAAGATCGACTGTGAGTCAAGACGCTCGATCCACGCGGCACCACTACGACGCTCCGGAACCCACGCTCGCCGCTGTGCTTCAGAGTATTTGCTGCGTCCTCGCCTGACTGCGTCATACATCACGTCCGCGATTTCGTCGTAGTCGGCTCGCGTTGCTGGTCTAATCTCAATCATCACATCCAACCGGTGAAACGCCTAGCAATTATCCAACTTCTCGCGTCGCTCTCATTCAGACGGTCTGCGTGGCAGGGGTTCAACCAGCTTACCGTTCTATGTCTGCGATTGGCTCGGCCGACGCAAGCCCTACGAACGCCCAACTAATTCAAGTGGCGAAAATAGTCGGTCCAACTCTGGTGAGGGCGGTTGGCGGCGAGATGGAAATGGCTGGGCAAGTTGTTCGCGCCGAGACGTATACCTTCGTAAATTCCTGCGATGACCGAACCAAGGAAATCACCAAGCTCTCCGACGCGCTGCTCACGATACTCTGCGACAGTCATCTCACGATACTTCAAATGTGTGCCGAAAGCTCCGTTCAAATAGTCAGCAAGTTGCGTCTGTGTGATCGTGTCACCGTGCAGATTGTACGTTTGACCATTGTGCTTGACATCGGTCAACATTTGCATGTACGCAAAGGCCAATTCAGGTCGCGTCGTATAACCACATTTTCCGTCAGCAGCGCAGTTCGCAATTTGACCGTGTCGCTTGTACGACTCCATGTATTCGACGTCCGGTTCGATGTAGATCCCGTTGCGTCCAATGCTCCAGTCAAGACCGCTGTTTCGAACGTCATCCTCACTCTGTCGGTTGCTTTGTACGACAGGTGAAAACGCAGTGCCTGCCTCCGCGCCCTGAATACTGGTGTAAACAATCCTCCGAACACCTGCCTTCTTGGCAGCTTCGATTACATTTCGATGCTGCATCACGCGCTTTTCCGGCGCGTCCATCCCGGATATGAGCAAAATCGACTCCACGTCGCGCAGCGAAGATTCTAAATCGGTTGGCGACGAGTAGTCACCGGGGCGAACTTCAACGCCTAGCGATTGGGCCTTACTAGGACTTCGGGCAAGCCCAACAACATTCTCGTGACCGACCAGGCCGATTGCGGCGCGTATGACTTGTGAGCCCAACTGGCCATTGGCGGCCGTCACTGCAATTTTTGACATCGGCATAAATCTGTATCATCAGGAGCAATGGATGGATCCAACCACCGCGAGAGAGATCCGATGCGATGGAAGGGAAGAAGTCAAAGTAGCAAATGACCGCTCAAAGTCGAGGGGCGTGGCACTTGTATCTTTCTTCGCAAGCGTCAGCCATAATGATTCGTTGAGCTTCTTGATCCTCCACGAATGCAATCCTGATGAGTGAACTCCGCGCTCTCCGATTCGAAAACCTCGACGAAGCAGTAGTAGACGCGCGACAGTTGCTGGCGGGCGGCTATGAGCAGCACGGAAACTGGTCACTTGGTCAAATATGTCGTCACCTTGTGATAGTGCAGAACGCCAGCTTAGCCGGCTACCCAGGGTGGATGTCCCTGTTCGCCCCATTGCGTCCGCTCGTCCGATGGTGGTTACTTCCGAAGGTGCTCGGCCCCAGTTCTCCGCGTGGAATCCGAACAGCTTCAATCTTTGTGCCCCCCAGCGACCTGGATGACGCGACTGAAGTGGATGCTTTTGCCACGAGTGTCAATCGACTACGCCAGCATGAGGGCAACTATATTCCGCACCCTGGCTTTGGACGTCTTCCGCGCGACAAGCTTCTGGAGGTCCATGCTGCACACGCGGCGCACCATTTGCGTTTCCTAACTTACTCATCCCAGTAGAAAAGCGAACAACCCTTGCAACGTGTAGCAGAGCGTCCCTGGCACAGCGGAGAGCATTCGATGAAGCGTCTAATTGAATTCACCATCGCAATCGGCATGTTGCTGCCCACAATTGCGGCCGCGGCTGAGCAGCCAAACTTTGTCGTTATCTTCACCGACGACCAAGGCTACCAGGATGTCGGTTGCTTCGGCTCGCCGGACATTCGCACCCCACGGCTCGATGAGATGGCGGAACAGGGAATGCGTTTTACGAGCTTCTACGCTCAGCCAATTTGCGGGCCGTCCAGGGCCGCCCTGATGACCGGCTGTTATCCCATGCGAGTTGCAGAGCGGGGAAACACAAAGCAAATCCACCCAATATTGCATCAGGATGAGATCACGATTGCCGAAGTCCTAAAGTCGAACGGGTATGCAACAGGCTGCTTCGGAAAGTGGGACCTCGCTAAGCACGCCCAATCCGGCTTCCACATGGACCTCTTCCCAACTCGCCAGGGCTTCGACTACTTTTTCGGAACACCAACTAGCAACGACCGCGTTGCGAATCTCTATCGCAACGAGGAACTGGTGGAACCAAAGGCCAGGATGTCCACTCTAACGCGGCGGTACACTGACGAAGCCATCGAATTCATCGAACGGAATCGCGAGCGACCATTCTTTGTTTACATTCCTCATTCCATGCCCCATACACGCCTAGCCGCATCGGATGCATTTCGCGGACGCAGTGCCCGCGGACTTTATGGAGACGTGATCGAAGAAATCGACTCCAACGTTGGTCGACTCGTCGATACCCTTAACAAACTGCAGCTCTCAAAGCGGACCTACGTACTCTTTACGAGTGACAATGGCCCCTGGTTGACCAAGAACAAGCAGTATGCCGACGGTCACCTCCCAAGTGACCATGGCGGTTCTGCTGGGCCACTACGAAGTGGCAAGGTTTCCACGTTTGAAGGAGGCGTCCGCGTGCCTGCGATATTGTGGGCACCTGGAAAAGTGCCTGCGGGTAAGAGTTGCGATTCCATTGCGACGACCATGGATATCCTGCCGACGTTCGCGGCCCTTGCCGGGGCTCAATTGCCCGCCGATCGCGTGATCGACGGCGAAGACATTCGGCCACTTTTTCATGGCGAGTTTGAAAGAGCAAATCCTGATAAGGTATTCTATTACTACCTGCGGGTTCACTTGCAGGCGGTACGCCAGGGCAAATGGAAACTGCATCTGCCGCGAGAGAAAGAGCCGCTCGGAGCAGCACCCTTTAGTCACAATGTGCACATTGCTCCAGCGGATCGCGTTGGATTCAAAGAGCCGTTCCTTGTAAACCTAGACACTGACATTGGCGAGACAACAGACGTCTCGGCCGCTCATCCGCAGGTTGTCGAAAAGCTACTCGGCCTTGCCGAATCGATGCGCAAAGATCTCGGTGATTTTGATCAGGTTGGTACAAACATGCGTTTCTTCGATCCGCTCGATGCTCGCCCAACCACTCCCCCCATTCCCGCGCCTCGCTAGCCCGACGTCGTCAAACGCCTGAAGCAGCAACTCGTCGCCTTTGCAACAGAAATGGCCCAAGACAGTCGCCCCGCTGGCTTCGTC
>CAYPLE010000030.1:15382-53897 GCA_964411445.1 uncultured Pirellulaceae bacterium | reverse complement strand
TTTGGCGTGATCCGAGACGATCGTCTCAGGAATGCTGTTATCAACCTTGATTTCAAAGTTAATGCCTGAACTAGCGGCCGTTTCATTGAATATTGCACGCAATTGATCACATAGATTCGAAACCGCGAATGGTTTTTCGTTCAGTTCCATTTTGCCCGCTTCGATCTTCGACAACTCTAGAACGTCGTTGATCAACGTCAGCAGATGCTCCCCGCTGCTAAGAATTGCTTCCACTTGCCGAGAACCACGATCGTCCAGATTCCGAGCGCGCCTCAGCAACTGAGCCATCCCCAAAATTGCGTTCAACGGCGTGCGAATTTCATGTGACATACTGGCCAAAAATCGACTCTTGGCCAAGTTGGCTGCATCGGCTCGTTCGCGTGCTTCGGCTACCTCGCGCTGTTGCTTCAAGCGCTTTACCATCTCGCGCAAGGAATCGGACAATTGACGAGCTTCCGTTGGACCGGAGGTCGGTAGGCTCTTGTCCAAATTGCCTTCAGCGATACTATTCGCAGCATCAACAGATTGTTCAAAAGAATGAGCGATGCCGTTTGAGGTATAGATAAAGAACGAGACGCCAAGTACGGATCCAATCACGGCCATCGAGATGATCGTCAATCGCAACAAAATCAGTGCTGAATTGAGCGTATCGATTTGCCCAATTGCATCCGCTTTTTCTTCGGTAGCGGAGAGCGCTAGAATCGCAGTGAGTTTTTCGAGCGTAACGTGTTCGAGCTGATCGGCGACTCGCAATGCCCTGCGTTTGTTTCCTGGGTTGTAGCCATCAAAGATATTGTTCGCTTCGCTAACGATCTGATCGTGCAAGTCCTTGAGCTCTTCGATGGCTGCTATTTCATGCGCCTGCGTTTCGATCAGCTCTAGACCCTTCAAGATGCGATCGAATCTTCGGCTCGCCGTCTTGAACACTTGGCGTTCTTCCATTTCGCCGGCCACGTATTCGCTGACGCTGTTCACCATTCCACTGGCTGCGTCGGCGAGCTGCAAGTACATGAATACACCAGGCAGGTCGTCTTCAATGACGTCCTGAAGGTTGCTCTGCTGCAATGCGTCCTGATATTCCTTGTCCGAATAGGCTATTAACGCTTCTTTGAGTTCGCGACCAATGGTGTTTTCGAGATCATCGGCTGCCCTGGTTGCTGTAACTTCTCGTTCAGGCGAATATGGATCAAAAATCTCACTTTTTGCACGGAGCACGTACGTTTCGAACAAGCTCGTCGCCTGGGCAAGTCGCTCCTTCTCGAGTGGTAGTGACTCGATTTGTCCCAGTTCGACGATGTGCTTTCTCAGCACACTTGCGTTGTCCACGAACTCCTCGTACTCGTCCATTTCACCGCCCAAGTAGTCGAGCAGGTTACTGTTCAAGTCGCGAGATTTCTCGAGTGCTTGCAAGTATAAGATGACGCCAGGAACATCATCGTTACGAACCTGATGAGCCAGCCCGATCCAGCTAGTCAGGCTGATTACGGCGTAGATGGTTGTCAAAGCCAGAGGTATAAAGAGTGCTAAGAATGTGGCTAGCTGCCGAGCCCGTAGACTCAACAGCCAATCGCTAAACGACTTCATCTAGTTGGTTCCTTTGCGAGGGATATGCTTGCACGCAAGTGTAGCCCCCTAGAATTCAATGGGCGTGACGCTCCCACTGCGCCTTTCCGCAAAGGCAAGGCCCGTGGCGAATTTACGCCAAAACAGAGGCTAGACTTTTGACAAGAAATCGCTTTGTAGCGAATGCGAGAACTGGCCGATCCTGACCGGCAGAAAACACGCCCGGCTACTCACTTTGATTCAACTGAGCAAGCGGATAGCCGCGCAGTCGCCCTTGTGATGTCGAATTGGTATACTGCCGCTCCGCAGTCTCTCAGCTTTAGCGGTGCGGTGGATTACCAGTCGTCATAGACCAGTCTTCATGGATCACTGCAGGGAGCGAGAGCGTCTGCACTATTTCGACGCAACCCGCGCCGAACCCCAGGTTCTAGGCAGCGTTGCGCGAGTCGACGGTTGGAATTTTCTTGCCCTGCAGTTCGTAGACGTAACGCAGGACTTCCGCCACGGCCGCATATTGATCGACCGGGATCGTATCGCCGACTTCGACAATTTTGAACAGCGCGCGAGCCAGTGGCTTTCGTTCCACAACGGGCACGCCAGCCTCCAGAGCCATCTTCCTGATACGTGCCGCCAAGTGCCCGGAGCCCTTGGCAACCACCAGCGGAGCCACCATCGTCTCCGCGTCGAATTTGATTGCGATAGCCAGTTCCGTCGGGTTCGTTATAACAACATCTGCTTCCGGGATTGCCGCGGCCAACTGCCCCATTGCCATCTGCCGCTGGATTTGTCGACGCTTCTGAGCGACATGGGGATCGCCGTTCATCATCTTCATTTCTTCGCGAACTTCTTGATCGGTCATGCGCAAATCTTGCTCGGTTTTCCACCTTTGAAACCCGTAGTCACAGATCGCGAGCAGCAGTAGGACGATCCCCGTCCTCAAGCAGAGATCCATGGTCGTGTCCCAAACAAGGCCACCGATCTGCCCCGTCGAAAGTGCTTGTGCTCCGATAATCAAATCCCACCGCGCCCACAGCCCCAGAATGATCACGGCTGTTACGAGAGCGATCTTCAGCAGACCAAAACCGAGCCGCGCAAAGTTCGGCAGCTCGAACAAACGCTTGAATCCCTTCAGTGGATCGATCCGCTTGATATCGAACGTCAGCTTATCCGGCAGGAACAGAAAACCGATTTGGAACCAATTGTTGACCAAGATAATGCCACAGATACCCAGCATGAGCGGCAGCAATCGAGTCAGTAGATCACCAGCACTTGCCGCCAGAAGCGCACTTGCTGAATGCGAGTCTAGGTCTTTGAAGTAGTCCTGGGTCAGGCACCCGGTCATAATGCCAGCAATGCCGTCTAACAGAGCTGGCCCGGCCCATGACAACAACACTACTGCGCCGATCAAGACAAGGGCTGAACCAAGGTCCGTGCTGCGCGCAACCTGCCCCTTCTCGCGCGCCTTCTGGCGGCGATACTCGGTGGGCTCATGTTTCTTATCGCCTGCGTCGTCTGCCACAGTTTGCCTAGATACTGTAAGCCTTGATTTTGAAGCCAGGCACGTGCGTCAAATAGCAGCAATGCCAGATGCCTCCAACAAACAAAACGGTTGTCGCAAAATCTTCAACGAGGAACAAGACGGTTTGAAGTTGTACGCGCGTCCGAGCTATATTCAGCAGCTCGGTCAAACGGCAAAGGAAGGGCAGACGCATCGTCGACTCAGTTGCCTAACTCCGCGTCCTGAATGAGAATAGCTAGCAAAGAACTTGGGCCTGTTGCCAGTGGAACGCCAATGCAAGCAATAATTGTCGAGAAGCCGTATCAGTTTGTTCCGCCTCATCGAGGTAACTGGATTCCTTCGATCATCCAAGCGACGCGTTTGATTGATGGCTATCTGCGGCGATATGAAGGCATTGAGTCCTATGAAGTTCGCGGCAAGGAGTTGCTCGAGGAGTCACTGACTTCGAAGCACGGCATTTTGCTGGCACCGAATCACTGCCGTTACGCTGACCCCATCGCCATCGGATGGCTCGCCCGCGAAGCCTGTACGCATGTTTACGCAATGGCAAGCTGGCACCTTTTTAATGAGACATGGCTGAAATCGCTCGCGATTCGGATGTGCGGCGGATTCAGTGTCTACCGCGAAGGCATCGATCGCAAATCACTGGACACAGCCGTCGATGCGTTGGTCTGTGGCCACCGCCCCTTGGTTATCTTTCCAGAAGGAACCGTGCATCGAGCAAATGACATCGTTCAACCGCTTCTGGACGGCGTTGCATTTATCGCCAAGACAGCCGCTCGCAAACGACAGAAGGCTGGTTCAGGGAAAGTCGTCGTGCACCCCGTCGCAATCAAATATCTGTTGCGGGGCGACGTTGCTACGATTGCTGAGCCCACCTTGGCAATGCTCGAAGAACGGCTGCTGACGCGGAAGCCCTTCCGCACCGAGTCGTTGTTAAAGCGCGTCGAACGGCTCAATCAAGCTGTGCTCGCCTTACGTGAAACCACATGTTTCGGCCGTCCACAATGCGGGGAAGAAGCCCAACGACGCCAAAGCCTTGTTCAGGCCTTGATCAAGCCGCACGAAGAGCGCTGGCTTTCGGCTGCCAAGAACAAGGAAGCGACCACTCAAACGATCATCCCCAGAATCAAACAACTACGTATTGAACTTGTCCCAAGACTTGCGCAACTTACAAAGCAAGACTGCGAGTATAGAGAGATTTGGGACACCCTGGACGACATCTATATCGCCCAGCAGATCGGCTTGCATCCAGCAGACTACCTGGACGAACCAACCGACACTCGCATTTTGGAAACAGTCGAACGGGTCTACGAAGACATCACCGACCGAAACCCAGTACACAGCAAGTTGCACTGTGTTATCGAAGTTGGTGAAGCCATTGAAGTGTCCGCAGAACGGCTCGCTCGTGGTGCAGTCGATCCCTTGACAGGAGAAATCCACAGCAACTTAACCCACATGCTTCGACGACTATCGCGCGAAGCAGCACCGCTCTGAGATGCACTACGCCGACTTGGGTGGCAGGCGCACAGTGCCATCACGCATCATCGCAATGGACATCGTGTTCGGCACGGCTTAGCGTGCTATTTTCGCCGCCGATAGCCCGTCTGTGGGTGTGGCTACTGGGCGACTGGCTCTAGCTGTTTCGCTTCTTCCGTTGCTTCAGCCTCAGCTTGCTCATCGGCGGCAACGTCTGAGTCTGGCTCGAGCGTGTCTCCTTTCTGTGCAACAACTTCTGCTGCAGAAGCGGAGTCTTGCTCGACCAGCGGCATTTCAGATTGAGTCTTGGCAACATCATCATCGGCTACAGCCGGCGCAGCGGTTTCAGCGACCGCGCCCTGTGCATCAGAAGCGGCGGGAGAAGTGCTCTCGGAGGCCACCGTCTTTGGAACACTTTGCTGCACCACCTTCTTGCGAATTTCGAACGCCTGCTCGACACCTTGAGTCTTCTTCGCCAATTTTGCTGCAGACTGTTGAACCTTGCCAGTTGCCTTCTCAGTACGAAGGATAGCCAATTCGGCTTCCATCTGCAAAATCTTCAACTGCAATCGATTGATGGCTGGAGCGAGATGCTGCCAGTAGTCGCCATCGCGAAAGGAAAGCGGTCGACAAGCGTGATTTTTGTCGAGCTCGCGAAGATGCCTACTTAGACGATAGACTGGTCCGGCGAAGCGATTGCTCAGGCGGACAATATCAAACGCGACAAGCGGCAAGAACAGCAAACTGGGCAGCCATGGCCAGTATGTATCCAGCAGCGCACTTGAATGTTCGGCGAACGTCTTGTCGGGCGCATCGAAGTACTGCGAGCAGCATGCACCCAGGGCAACGTAAGCAACGGCAATGGCGCTATAAATAAGCACCCGCCCGATCAGTGCACCCTGCACGTCGGGATCAATGTAAACAATTTGTCTGAGGGCCAAGGGAAAACGCCTTTCATCTTAGGGATTCAAAGCACCTTCGATGGCATTTGACGAGGCTTCAAAGCTGTCTCCGGTAGCGCTAGCTAGCGATTGGACTGCTGCAAGGCAGGCACCCACGATCAAAGCGAGAATGACGGCATACTCAACCGCTGTAGGCCCATCCTCGTCTCGGATAAACCGTCGCAACAATTTTTTGAGTCGATTCTTCACTTTGGGGACTCCCTCTACGCACTTCGTAACGAGTGCGAACTTGCATTAGTCTTCAAGGGAAGACTAGCTTTGAGAATGGAGGGCGTAGAATGAAGTGGCCCGATTTGCTCAGTAAGCATAGAAGTAGCGCCCGCAGAACATTCACGACCCTCACCACCCCACGCGAGGAGCCTTTTTTCCAACCTCTCAGCCGTCGATCGCTCCGAAACGCTGGGGAGAACTATTGAAGCGAATCGTCCGTAGACAATTGACGGCCCGCCAAGTCCCGCTGCTCGCCCGCCAAAACCTGCTCCGACTCTCTCGACCCATTTCACTTCGGATTTACTCGAGTCAGTGGTGTTGTGGCGCCAGGCGATCGCGAAGCTTACTCACACTAGGAACTCGGTTCCGAAGGGAGTAAACTCGTCGGTTTGGACCGGTTTGAGGCTGGCCCGCCACCCCAAGTCTGATTCACGATACTCCTCAAACTGAAATCCCATGCTTGGTCCAATCCTGGCCCGCGAGTGGCTGATCGCTCCCCGAAAGCCGCGATTCTATGCTCAACGTGTAGTCTTCGTGCTTGCTTTATTCAGCCTCGTTTGCACCGCTTGGGCGCTGATGGCGGGAATTCAACAAGTGCGCAACTTGGGCGACCTCTCGCGCTTCGGCGCGTTGGTCTTTCAGATTGTCGTTCCGCTAGAGTTGATCGTGACGATGTTCCTGGCCGCCGTGACTTCCGCTAGTAGCGTGTCCCAAGAAAAGGACAAACGAACGCTGATTCTGCTGCTGCTGACGCGCATGACCAGCACACAAATTGTGCTGGGAAAGTTGGTGTCGTGTCTGATCGGTGTGACCAATCTCATTCTGGCCGCCCTACCCTTGCTGTTGCTGATTGCAATTCTTGGCGGTGTCACAGCGAATCAAGTTTACTTGGCCACCGCGATCATATTCGTCACCGCATGTTGGACTGGTGCGCTGGCGAACGTGGTTGCGTTCTGGCGCGAAAAAACGTTTCAAACTCTAGCCGTCACGCTGCTCGCCGTTGTTGGCTGGTTAGTCTTCTGTGAAACCATCGCATCAGGCGCAATCTCCTTCATCGACCCCAGATGGGCCGAAGTGCTCAGTCCGGTAAGAGCGCTGTGGGTAGTTTGTCAACCAATTCCATCGGAGTCATGGATTTCCATTCCAGGTGGCATACCTGTAGCTCACTGCGTGATCGGAGTTGGCTTTACCGTTTTGTTTGCAGCAACGGCAATTATGCGACTGCGCGTCTGGAACCCCTCGCGACAATTGCGTGCGCAGACGGCTGATGAGGCGGAAGATAGCCAGTCGTCAGCCGCCGGTGGAGAGGAATCTAAGAGTTGGAAAGTTCGCGCACCACGGCCGATGTGGAACAATCCAATCCTCTGGCGAGAAATGCGAACTTGGGCCTACGGCCGAAAGTTGATGATCATTCGTTTGGCCTATGTTGCGTTGTTCGCTCTAGCCGTTGCCGGCATATATTGGTCGGTCGTGACAGGCGCCGCGCTGGAGCGCAGCCGGCTTGCCGATGAGCTGATTCCTGTGACGGCACAGATTTTGGTGCCGTTCATCTGCGTTTCCTTGGTCATGATCAATGCACTTGCCGTCAACTCAGTAACCAACGAACGTGACGGCCAAGCGCTGGATTTGTTACTGGCAACGCAGATCACTCCGACGCAATTCTTAGTTGGGAAGCTCGTCGGGGTGCTGTACGTTACCAAAGAGATGGTGCTGCTCCCGATACTGCTCACCGTCTACTTGTGGACGCAGGGTGGCCTGACAACCGAGAACTTCTTTTTCATCGTCGGCGGCGTGTTGGTGATGAACCTGTTTTCCGCGATGCTGGGAATCCACTGCGGAATGATCTACGCACAATCAAAAACGGCCATTGGAACGAGCCTGGGCACGCTGTTCTTCCTGTTCCTAGGCATCGCGACGTGCATGATGATCATGATGAGCTTCCGAGGTTCGTTTGCTCGACAACTGCCTCCGTTCCTAGCAATTATTCTGGGTGGTGGAACCGGATTGTATGTTGCCATGGGCAGCCGAAATCCTTCGCCTGCAATTGCCCTAGCCGCTTTTGGTCTGCCTTTCTTGACATTCTTCGCAATCACTAGCTTCATTTTGCGAAACCAGGAATTGACCGTGTTCTCCGTGATTGTTGCTGCATATGGTTTTGCAACGACCGCGATGATTGTCCCGGCTCTCAGCGAGTTCGATTTTGCGATGGGTAAATCTAGATCGTCTGACGACGAAGGTTAATCACACCAATGCCAGAAGTGGGCTTAGCCGACGAATCGTTCCAAGTTCTCTGGAAATACGTTCCCGGTATCGCCTGCCTGTTGATCGCCAGCGGATTTTTCTCAGGCAGTGAAGCGGCCTACTTTTCTTTGAGCCCCGCCCAGAGGCGCCAGATTACAGACGCCAAACGCAAGCCGACCAGTTGGGCAGCAACGTTGCTCGAGCGTCCAGATCGTCTGCTGATGGGAATTCTATTTTGGAACTTGGCAATCAATATCGCCTATTTTTCGCTCGTTTCAAAAGCCTCCATCGCCGTTGGAGCCGGATCGAGCTTCGCCGCAGCTCTAACGCTCGGCTCGCTAATCGTGATCATCGTTGTTGGTGAATTCCTGCCCAAGAGCTTGGCAGTTATGTACCCCACCGTGATCGTCGCACTTGTCGCCGTGCCGCTCACGATTGCAATCCGAGTCCTTTCTCCGGTGCTTCCGATAATCAATCTTGTCAACGAGGCGTCGCGACGCCTGCTCTGGCCTGGACTGGCCCCCGAGCCCTACCTGGAACTTGCCGACCTGGACCGTGCGGTTGAGCTCTCTACGGACGACTCCCAGCTATTTGAACACGAACGCGCGGTGTTGCGCAATATCATTCAACTGAGCGAGATACGCGTCGAAGAATGGATGCGACCGCGCACGCAATTTCGAACGTTCAAACCACCGGTAACCCTAGAGTCGCTTGGCGGGGAACGAACGCCCAGCGGTTATGTCCTGATTACTGACGCCAACGGGCACGAACCGGCCAGTGCAGTCGACCTCTCGCGTCTGGGTTCCACCGCAACCGCCGACTTGCGGCAGTTGAGCGAACCTGTCGAAGTCGTTCCGTGGTGCGCCACCATCGCAGATGCCCTCAACAAACTAACGCAGGCAAATCGCAGAGTGGCTGTAGTTGTCAATGAGTTTGGGGAGACCATCGGAGTCATTACCTGGGATGACATCCTGGAAGCAATCCTTCAGGTGCAAGACAACGTTTCACAACGCGATTTAGCCAAGGCAGAGATTAAGGACTTGGGCGACGGCGTTTGGCAAGCAACGGGCATGACGAAACTCCGGCGGCTCGAACGTGTCATTGGCCGTCGCATCGACGCATCAGGCAGTCTGACGGTCGGCGGAGTGATCCACGAGAACCTACGCCGCCTTCCCGAGAACGGCGACTCGTGTTTTCTCGATGGCTTGCGTCTTGAAATCGTCCAAACGGCCGCGCGAGGCGAAATGCTGGTTCAAATCACCGAAGCCACTGCCGCAGATATGGAGGACGAGCAATGATTTGGGTTGCCGCCGCCATCACCGTCGCTGGTATCTTGCTAAGTGCCTTCTTCAGCGGAAGCGAAACGGGCTTCTACAGAGTCACCCGTGTTCGGTTGGCGATTGATGCCAAAAGCGGCCGCCCAATCGCCAAAGCACTCCATTGGCTGGTCAGCCGTGCATCCTTGGTGGTCGCGACCGTTCTGATTGGGAACAACATCGCCAACTATCTCGTCTCGCTCGGACTCGTCCTGCTGGGACAAAACCTGCTTAGTCAGCAAACCCAGCTTGAATCGCTGCTGCCAGTCCTCATGACACCGGTTCTGTTTGTTTACGGAGAATTGTTGCCCAAATACCTGTTTTATCGGGTGCCGTACAAACTCGTTCGCTTGGGCGCGCCGTTCATGCTGTTATGTACAGCACTCTTTCTACCGGTTTCGATGCTTGTCCTTGTACTTGAGCAGATTTGGAAGCGCATCACCGGTACCGACAGCACCAGTCGGACAGCCTCGCTAGGTCGACAAGAGCTCCAACGTTACTTGGTCGAAGGCCAGGAGGCGGGCGTCCTGCTACCTATCCAACGCGAACTTGCGCAGAATTTGTTCACGTACGGGGCCCGCCCCATTCGGCAGTTCGTCTTGCCGATCCGCGCTCTTCCAACCGTGACGGAGCCAACAGTCCGCGAAAACATTTTGGAGCTAGCCGTCAAACGACATCAGAATATCGTGGGAGTCGTGACAAGTGACGGGAAAGAACTTGCCAGCTACTATAGTGCTGCCAATGTGGCTCTTGCGAAGCCAGGATCGGTGGTTGCACCCGAACCTCTCATGCAAGCAACCGCTGACGAAGCTAGTGTCCAGGTCCTATCGAGGATGCACAGCCAGCACCAGAATTTGGTGCAAGTATCAGATAGTAACAAACGCGTCTTGGGCGTCATTACAAAACACCGTCTGATGGCACTGCTAGTCGGCGAGCAGGCCACCCGGTAATGCCCGAATCGCTGGCTACTTATGGTAGCCCAGCGACTGAATCACATTGTACATCTCTTCAAAAGTGATGTAGCGTCTGCGATTGTTCAGTTTGTATTGGTCGATCGCTATGGCCAACTCGCGAGCTTCTTCGCTCAACTCTCGGTGCGAATTTCCAAATTGACGTCGTTCTGTGCCATTGTGCCCAGAACCACCCGGAGAGCCGGATCGACGCCGATCAACGAACCCTTCCGAAGCTGGATTGTTGAGCGAATCGTTTTGAGTGTCTGTTTTCGGCTCTTTTACATCGGTGAGCGTTGACATTCATGCACCTCTTCGGGTTGGATCCAAGACGACCTTAGCGGCGGTTTCAAAGTCGCTAGTCGCGGCAGTGAACCAATCGAAGGTTACCTTGCGTTTCCGGAGGTCGCAAAGATTTTAGGGCAATTTGCGGGGCGTTTCTTCTGTCTCTTCTGCTGGGCGACCATACCCCACGAGCGCAGATTTGGTTTCATATTCTCGGAATGCGCTGTCTAAGCTGGATTTGACGTCCAGAACTTGCTGGTTGTACGGGTCGTGCAGCATTGCGCGACCGATGCACTGACGTGCTGCGGCTAGATCCCCGAATCGAATCTGCGATTTTGCAAGCTCTACCAATAGTGCCGTCTCTGACTCGTCGGCGCACTTTGATGCTTCATGAAAGCACAATCGCGCCTCGGCTGGCTCGCCCAGATCAGCCAGCGCTTGCCCGCGAAGAAGCCAAGCTTTGGCCGGAGCGGTGCGTTCGGGAACGTCCAGCATGCGTTTTAAAGTGTGCAAGGCTCGTTGCGACCGGCCGAGCGATTGATAAATCTCAGCAAGCGCAAGCTGTATTTCCGGATAGTCGCTCTGTTCGTTCAATGCGCGATGGTACGACTCCATCGCGTCATCAAAACGCCCCAGTTGGTGGAGCACTTTTCCACGCAACGCCCATGCCTCGGAGTATTTCCGCTGTACGTTTAGCGCCGCATCGGCCTGTTCAATAGCTTCTTCGTAGCGCCCTTCGGCAAAATGCATTTCGCCCAAACGGACCAACAACTCGGGATTGTCGCCGCTGATTTCGACGGCAGTACTCATGTGCTCAACCGCCTGCGACCGCTCGGCCTGCTGCCACAAAACTTCCGCCATCCCCTTGTGAGCGCGTTCATCAGCATCACTGTGCCGGAGTGCTTTTTGGAAAAGCAGCTCAGCGTCGTTGTACCTGTTCTGCTGAAGTTTGTCCGTCCCGAGCAAGGACAAATGCCTGGCCGTAGCCAGCGACTTTGTCTGACGGCCAGCACGCAACGATCGACAACCACTACATCCAGTGATTGCCACCAGGGCGATTAGAAACAGCTCTATCGATCGAGCGGCCATGCGTTTCGCGGACGTCCACCGTTGCGGTCAGAGATTGCGTTGAGAGAAACCAATCTCCGGTGGTACCAAATTGGAGTGCCGCAGCGGAAGAGGTCTACAGGATTGCTAGCAACATTCCCCAAACGCAGTAAAATTCGCCTCCTGAAGAGCGTTCGACACCGATCAAGAACTGAACTTACGCTGGAAGTAACGAAATGCCGCAACAATTCGATGGCCTTGGGCTTCGCTTGATGTACCCAGACAACTGGAAAGTGGAAGACGAAACGGACGATTCGGCGACCATCGAAAGCCCCGGTGGCGCCTTTATGTCGATCAGCCGCTTTCCCATAGGACCATCGGCCGATGAAATTCTCGCCGAAGCCACCACGGCCATGGAAGGCGAATATGAAATTACCGAAACCAGCAACGCGACGGTCGAAATTGCCGGACGCAGCATTCCAAGTCGATCGCTACATTTCACGTACCTGGATTTCGAAGTCACCGCCAAGCTGCAGGCTTTGATCACCGATGAATCTACTTATTTGATTCAAACCCAAGGTGAAGATCGCGAAATGGACGAGCTGGCCGTTGTCTTCCTTGCTATGCAAACTTCACTCTGTCAGTCGTTAGACAACTAGAATTACTCGCTCCCGTTACTCGCCTGCGGATTTGATTTGGATCTTTGTTGGGCTCTTGGATGCATGCTTTGGCAATGTCACAGATAATACGCCCGATGCAAAAGTGGCTTCGATCCTGTCTTCATCGATTTCACCAGGGATCGCCACACTGCGGCGAAACGTACCTTCGAACCGCTCACTTTTCAGCAGGTGCATCTCCAATGCCTCTTGCCGTTGCCGTTTTCCGCTGACGATCAACACTCCGTCCTGAAACTCGACATCGACATCGGCTTGCTTTGTGCCAGGCAGGTCAATGTCGACGATGTAATCCGCAGGCCCTTCGGTCAAATCCACCGCCGGCGCGTACCCCTCGTTGCTACCCGTCCGCAGAACGTTGCACACGGTTCGGCCGAGAAACGAATCGAACATTCGCTCCAAGTCCTGCGACAAATCATCCAAAGCACTAGTTGGTTTTCTGCTCACTTGGCTACTCCTGTTTCTTGTTTCTCAAGCTACTCCTGTTCAATCGCCAGCGGCTGCAGGCATGCCAGCAAACCACAGAGCGTCCTCCTAAGCGGGTCAAATCAAACACGCTTTGCTCCGCCGCCTGTTAGATATGGCTCTATCTTGCGACTTACTAGGCGCAAAATCTGCCTGCTACTCGACGCCTCGGATGGCAAGCAGCATCCCCAAATAGCTTCGCCTCTCTAGTTCTTCCAGACCTAGCTGACCTGCAGTTGCTCGAACGACATTCTGAGCGGCTTCCAATTCTGCTTCCGAATTGGCAATCATCTCTACCTCAGCGTACGTCCCGACTCCTTCGACGTCGTCAAACGTGACCAATGGCTGGGCCGGGTCTTGGTGTCGGTACACTTGCCGCGACTTTTTCACTTGCGCCGCGACCTCAAATCCCAATTTTTGGAAAGTCTCGGACCATTTTTCGAAGTCCTCGTCACCAATGGGCAATTCAATCTCCTGCCGCGTTTTGACATTGCCCCCCTTTTTCGGCCCCTTGTAGGTCATCACTGCGTGATTGTCGATTCGGCGCAGACGCAATGCTTCGTCGGTTTCACGAAAATTGCGACTCGGATGCCGAAAGTACTCGTCGCAGTTCGATTCTGTGTGCGACAACGTGAATCCCTGCTCCGTCAACCGCCGAAAAAACGCTTCTCGATCTGCAACTTTGTATTTCTGCTCCACTTCCCAGGCGTTAGACAAACTAGAAACTCCCCATGCAACAAAGTTTGGAATCTACCGCGATCAGTGAGTCGGATTCTCACGGAAGGCTATTCACGTCAAAATAATGTTATCGAGCACCGCGTTAGGCCCCTAAAACTGCCCCGTGCAGGCGGACTCCCGCGCAAGTGCGCGTCAACAGCGTTCAGAGTACCAGACATCTGCCTACACGCCAGTATTCAGGCCCAACGGCGGCAGTAGCAGAACAACTGAAATAGGCCCATGAGTGAAAAAACCCAAGTCGCCGATTCCGCCGACGACCAATCCGACGCAATCGACTCGGCCAATCAAGGTCGCTACGAGCCCACCGGTTCAAGCAACAGCTTTGTGATTCGCTTTGGAATTTTCATGCTATGCGGACTCGTTTTTTTAGCCTGGATTGGGCGAACACCACCTTCGATTGCAGTCGGCGAGCCGCTTCCGCCACTGGACTTGCAACCGCTCATCAACGGCGAGCCGATTTCGAACGAGTCGATTCGTGACAAAGTTGTCGTGCTTCACTTCTGGGGCACTTGGTGTTCCTTCTGCCGAAAAGAATTTCCAGCGTTTGCGCAGATGGTCAAACGCTATGAAAATGACGAGAGTATTCAAATCGTATCCATTACCTGCTCCCCCGGACCAGAGATGGACACGGAAAGTTTACAACGCGAAACATCCGACTTCCTCAAAGAACGCGATCTCGAAATGCCAACATACTGTGACAAAGCGGCCATGACTCGGCAACAGATCGGCTTCCTTCTCAACGGGTCGTTCGGCTACCCGACCACTATTGTCGTTGGTCCCGATGGCGTCATCGTTGAGGCGATTCAAGGGGCAGGACAGCTCGAAAAACTCTCCGGCAGACTGCCAACTTTCTTGCAATAGCCCTGATCGCCAAAATTCAACTTCGCAGTTCATCTAGTCGTTTCGCGAACCGCTCAGCGACTGCGACGGCAGACTCCTCGGCATTGATCGCAGTTGACACGGCGACACCGGTACATCCAGTTTTCATGACATCTGGAAGAGTATCCAGCGTGATGCCGCCGATAGCGTAATTTGGAATGCTCGAAATCTGCGACGCAGATTCGAGAAACTCAAGGCCGGAGAAACTCTCAAAGTGTTTTGTCTGGGACGGGAATGTCGGGCCGCATCCAATGTAATCCGCCCCCGACGCAATCCCCTGCTTCACCTGGTCGTCATCATGCGTTGAAATACCAACGAACTTGCCCGCAGGCAAGATCGCACGGGCGTCGCGAATGTCTAAATCCTCTTGACCAAGATGCACCCCGTCGGCATTCACCGCCACAGCAACGTCAACACGGTCATTCACAATGAACAAGCTTCGCTCTGGCCGCTTGCCCCTCGCCCTTTCAATAGCCTTTACCACAGCGCGTGAATACTCGACCAACGTCTGAGCCTCAGCGTGTTTGTCGCGCAGTTGGAAAATGTCAACACCTGCCTGCGAGAGCTTTTCGATGTGCTTTTCAAATTGCTGCAGCGGCAGCCTGCAATCGATCAACAAATAAAGTTTGGCGGCAGGCGGGAACGCCCGTAGGCTCAACCGTTGCTCAGCAAAGGCGAGATCATCGTAGGCGCGATAACGCAACTGCTTGAAGGCGTTCGACAAATCGCCCACGGAATCACTCGGTTTCTGGCTCACCGGCTTCGAGAACTCCTCCAAGCACCTGAGCGACTGAGTGACTCTTTCGGCTGCCGCACTGACGATGGCTTGCCAGTCTGAACGCTGCTGCTCGGTGGCACCTTGGCTGCTAGTTCCTTGATCCAAGCGAACATTTCTGCTGGACAAGCGGTCCTGACGGTCGAGCCCCATGGCTGCTTGACCAATCTGGTGACGCAAGCTCTTTACCAGGCTGGCAACGGCTTGGTCAGGTCGAATGAGTCGAGCGATATCCTCGATTGTCCGCAGCCCTTCGGTTGCACGATTGAGGTTCATATCCAGGATTTTGAGGTTTTGCTTCATAATGCGATGGTTCTACCTTTGGTCGCGGCAAACTGCAATCAGCAAAGCAGTTTTGCTGCTGCGTTGGTGGCGAGAGAACCATTGGACCGTCGGCGCTTATTAGAATTGCTGAGAAACGACGCTTTACCACGCACGCGGCAACAGTTATCGTAATCGTCTCTAGGGCATTCATCCGCCCTCCGCCCGCGTAGCTCAGGGGATAGAGCAGAGCTTTCCTAAAGCTAAGGTCGCAGGTTCGAATCCTGCCGTGGGTGCCTTGACGCTATGAGGTCTGCAGTGCCATCGCAGGTCGACATCTGCTCCAATCAACAGTGCATCGAATTGCGCTCGAAGCAGTTGATGGCCGACAGCTTGAATTACCTCACAGATTCCTACCCAGATGCTGAAGCGTCTGCTTACCGCAGGAACAAAATTTTCGTTGCGTAGCAAGCGCACCACGCAATGCGCATCGCCGCTTGTGCTCATTTGAGTCAGCGAACTACAGTCTCAGTGATCGGTACCACAAAGCGAATGCAACCCATACCGAGTAAACTCCAGCAGCGAAGTAATTGCAGTACTTTCGCTTCTGAGCATCCCCCGGACACTACTTATGTCTAGAAAAAATCGAAACGTCTAGAATGGATGCCATTGGGCAAGTAGACATTGAGAGTATTCGAAATGCGCTGGTCAACGAAGAGCTCAATCCGGGCATCCGTTGGCCCAGACTCGAAGCTCTCTCGAAGGATCGCGAAGCTCGGGCCGAGTTGAGACAGTGGAAGGATGAGCTTGCCAATGACTAAACGAAGCTCAATCGCTGCGGAATAACTCTTGCGTCCGGATGTAGGCATGGAATTACCATTTTGGGAACGAGCAAATGCCTTCCTCTGCAATGACGCCAAATTAGGCCGAAAGCTCGGGGCTGGGCAGGAAGGGTACGTCTGGGCGACATCCCTCGGGTCGGCAATCAAAGTCTTCGAGCGTGAACGGAACTTTAACACCGAGCTCAAATGCTATCAGATTTTGGAGGGCTGTGCTATTTCAGAAATCGATGGTTTCAACGTTCCGCAACTGTTGGACTTCGATGATGAACTTTGGGTTGTTGAGATGTCAGTGGTTGCCGCACCGTTCTTGCTGGATTTCGGAAAATGCTATTTCTGCCCTCCCGAATACCCAAGTGATGCCATCAAACACTACAGCCAGCAATGCGAAGATTACTTCGGTCCTTTCTGGCCCAAGGTAGCTTCTGCCATTTATGAGCTGGAGCGAATGGGCATTTGGTATGTAGATGCGAAGCCGTCCAATATCAACTGTAGCGGGATCGCCCTCGACTAGTCGCTAGATTGGTGAACGGCTTCCATTCATCTGGGTTGTGTCACGCATCGTCGAACGACGTAAGCCAAACTAGGATTCGTTCGCTCAGTCGGGGGACGTACAGATGCCGTAGGCTGTTTTTGTAGCGATCGCACCTTCGTGCCTTTCGCAACTTATCATCGCCTATCCAACGATAAGGAAGAATTGTGGCTGCACAAAACAGACTGATGCCCGCCGTAACCTGGGAGATTTTCGCGAGTCGGAATGCGGCGCTCAGTTCGTTCGAAAACGGAACGAACGCAGGCGAAGACGAGGAATCGCGGATAGAACTTCCGAGCTTCCCCAGTGTCAAAATCCACCATCAAACAATTTGTTTTGAGTTTGAATGGGAACCCTGGACCCGACGCTACAACGAACTCAGTCCGATTTGTGCGAGACTTCTTGCTGAAACAAAATCCAAGCAAATCATCGTTGATTTTCAAGGCAACGCATCAAACCAAAAGGCGTCATCCATCAGCATGTTTTGCCTCTCAACACTCTTCCGGAAAGTCAACGATCTCAATGGTAGGTTTGCGCTATGTGGACTTACTGAAGAATTCCAAGAGCTCTTCGTAGAGCATGTAAAAATGTATCGATTTATCCAGACTAGAGAACACAGCTCGTAAACGCGTCCACTGCAATCACCCCAGCAATCACACCCGCGGATGCGATTCACAAGACAAAGGCTCTTGAAAAGTTACTGTCCGTGCCCGAGCGATGCCGCACACATCAATGCATCGACAGGCGAACGACGAAACTGACGTGCTGGTGATACCGTTAGATTTTCAATGCTTGATGACGCCTACGTCTAATGGTCGCCGCCGTATACTGTTTTAGCCGAGGATCGCATGAATCGGCTAGGGTCGTCACTGCTCTCCGCCTTTGTAGTGGCGGCCCGTTTTTGCTTGATTTGGTCGTTGAACGAGAAGAGCATCGCAAAATCGGTTCAACATTTCTGTGTCATCATTGCCTTCTGCGATGACTGCGTCGCAAGAGGGCTTTTCTCTTACTGATCAGCTCACCCACTGTGAACCGGTTACAATATGACCTTGAGCCAGGCCTGGACGCACTCGAGAAGGCCTGGGCACTTTGACGACGTCGATCACGCCCTCCTTCACTGCCCCGGTTGCTACTCATGCCGCGGATCCCCCGCGAGAGTCACGTATGGACCTGCATACCATCACCTTGGAAATCACCGATCCTGCCGAATGGGATGGTTCGCTGTTTGGGACACACCTCGAACTGGTGCAATTGCGCGGGCAAGAATTCTATAGCAAGCAAACCGTCACTCAGCTAGGCGGTGTTCAGTTGCTGCGTCTGAGCGTCAATCAACCTGCCACAGTGCGATCCAAACCGCTAAGCCTACGTTTCGTTGCGACCATTTTTGACGCAATCCACGAGGGACATTTTGCGGGTGCCGAGATCGATGGCAGCGTGCTGCTGATGCCACCCGCCTTTGACTTTGACGCTTGCGTGAAGGACAGCAGTTTTCAGTGCACATCCGTGTTCGCCGTTCCAGAATTGGTGAGGGCGTACTACCGCACGCTCACCGGCGAAGACCTTCAAGACCTAGATTCTCTGGTCATTGGGAAAGATGCAGCCAAATCGTTCAATTGGCTGGGGATGTGGAACGAACTCGTCGACGCTGACTTGGAGAATCTGTCTCATTCAGAGCGAGCCCGCGTGCAAGAAAGCTTGCGTGACCAGGCGCTTTCATCGATCGTGGAAGTGCTTCAACCCAAAGAAACGGTCGACTGCACTTCGAAACTTGCCCGTGCACGGCAGCTCGTGCGTGTCGCTGAAGAGTACACCAATAAACACTTGCCGTCAGCGGTGCGAATGGTCGACCTGTGCCGAGCGGCGGGAGTAAGCGAGCGAACGCTTCAGTACGCGTTTCAAACTTGCTTGGGCATTTCTCCGATCAATTACTTGCGTCGCCACCGCCTGCATGGTGCACGCCGCGAATTGAAAGCGGCAGATTCTTCGTCGAAGACGGTTGCATCCATCGCCTGCCAGTATGGCTTCTTTCACTTTGGCGATTTCTCAAAGGACTACAAAGCCCTTTTTGGGGAATTCCCTTCAGCAACTCTTCAGAAGCAGTAAAGCTACTGCTCAATTGAAACGACTTCACCGTTGCGGATCGTCGTTAGCGCTTGGAAGGTAATGTTGTCCAGGTTCTGGCTCAGGAACTGCACCGAACCATCGGCCATTCCAAAGTTAGACCCGCCGGTGTGATTGGAACGGAAATTACTGGTCGAATCGCCATCGGCATTGGTGTGTGTAAACCCGGCGTCATCCACCAACGTTTCCGTTACAGGCTTTTTGTTGATCGGATCCGCACTGGACGCAAACATGCTTGTCCGAGCAGGAAGCCCAGCGCCTTTGTAGGTTGTGCTGTTGGGCTGCGGAATGAGCCAAGCTTGAAAAGCAGTCACGACTCCGGTTGGTCCCGTCGCTGGCGGCCCAACACAACTCTGCCCTTCGCAGACGGTCCAATTCGTACCTGTCGCGGCTTCACCGATGCAAATCGTGTTGCTTGTTCCATCCGAAATTGCGCCATGCTTTACACCGAGCCCGATATCAAACATGCCTTGTTGTTGGTGTGCGCGGGGACGATTGGACCAACGGAAGTTTGGCCCCTTTGAAAGGGCGTAGGTCGTGGCTCCAAAGGTCCCGCCGATGGGCAATCCAAGTTGTCCCGCCAAAGCTCCGAAGGCTGGATCTTCACCCGGGTTTTCCCCTGTGTCAGATGGACAGAAGAAAATCGGAATGGGCGTCCTGGCTACTTGCGCTGTCTGCTGTTCCCAAGGGCGCCTAAAGTCAATCAAATTCTGCAAATTCGCTTGCTCAATGAAGGGCAACGTTGCAGCAAACGCGCTCGAATACATGTTTGTGTTCGGAAGCGCGTTGCCGAACCGAGCGGTCGAACCATAAGGAAATGTCTTGTGAGCAGATTCGTAGTTGTGCATCGACAGCACGATATTCTTTACGTTATTCTGACACGACATCCGCCGAGCCGCTTCACGTGCCGCCTGAACTGCAGGCAGAAGCAGCCCAACCAGGATTCCAATAATGGCAATCACAACCAACAATTCGACTAATGTGAACGCGCGTCTCATAGAATCTCTCAATCGAGTGAAATCCAAACAAGCGACTGCCGTAGATAAGTTGGAAACGGCAGTTAGAGAATAACAAGTAGAAAAGCACTTCCGATTCTATCGCTGCTCACCAAAGCAGCTATCGAAATCCCGCAGTTGCGGGAATTTTGCCATCGGTTATGCGCCACAATGGAAGAATCCGCCTCAAAAGGGTGATATAGCGGTGGCGGAAAACCACCAACGGACCCACGAGCCCCCCAAAACGACCAGTTCTGCAAGTCGCCGTACCGCCCCCGCACGCCAACTCAAACCTCATGGGGCGTCCACCGCAGCCGGAATTTCAGTTAGGTTCATGCTTCCATACGAATCCTCTAAAGTAGGCAATTCCAAGTGTCTGAGATCGATAGTATCACCGAAAGCGTCTCAGCGTTTGCGTTACAAGACTGCGCTACACCCTCGATTGCCGACAGAATTGTATTGCTGCAGGAGTGTGTTCGCCGAGTTGGTGAGCGCGCGCAGCGATGGGCACAACTGGCTGCCGACTCAAAAGGAAGCGAGCTTTACTATGCGGGTGATATGCTGTCAGGCCCCTGCGTAGTGCTTCGGCAATTGCAGTTGACCATTCAGACCCTGCGAACTGTCGACCAACTCGGGCAGCCGCGTCTTCCATCGCGGCCCACCAAGAGCAAATCTGGAAAGCTGTGTATTCCGGTTTTCCCAACGAAACAACTCAACGACCGGTTACTGTTCAGCGGAATTAAGGTCCATGCACGCTATTCGGCTAACACAAAATCGACATCGATACACGGCGACAGAGTTCAACACCTGAAGTCCGCGTCCTTTGGTGAACAATTAACACTCATTCTGGGTGCAGGAAATGTTTCATCGATTCCAGGCACTGATACGCTGTCGAAAATATTCTTTGATTGCCAGCGAGTTGTCTTGAAAATGAACCCCGTCAATGCATACCTGACGGGCGTCTTCGAAAGCGTGTTTGAACCACTCATCCGTGCAAAGCTCCTGTTGATTGTTGAGGGTGGGACAGAGGTGGGCAAGAAACTTCTGGAGCATCCTAAAGTAAATCGCGTCCATATCACTGGCTCGGACGCGGCCCACGACGCAATCGTTTGGGGTGACACTGACAACGAACGGACGAAACGCAAAGCGGAAAATCGCCCTCTTCTGAAGAAGCCGATTACAAGTGAACTTGGGAACGTCAGTCCCTGGATCGTTACTCCCGGGGACTATTCGAAGCGAGAAATCGATAGCCAAGCAAAGCATATTGCCAATTCGATCACTAACAACGCTTCATTCAACTGCTTGGCGACCAAGGTGATTATCACTTGTGAGCACTGGCCACAACGGAGGCAGTTTCTCGATCGCGTACAAGCACATCTTAGGAACACGCCTCTGCGTCCAAGCTACTACCCTGGTGCTGAAGAGCGTTATGCACGCTTTGCTTCTAATCCCGTCGCGAAGGATGCCAACGGCTGCCTCCCTTGGTGCTTAGTGGAAGACCTGCGATTTGAGGATTCTCCACACCACTTCACAGAAGAGTCGTTTGTGGCCGTTTGTGCTGAAACGCAACTGCCTGGCGGTTCGCCGGAGGAATTCTTGCGAGGCGCGATTGAATTTGCCAACCAAAAAATGACAGGCACCCTGTGTGCTTCGTTGACCATCCCGAGAGACTTCGGGTCAAAGCATGGTCAACTGCTAGACAATTGCATCGACGAATTACGTTACGGCACAGTGTCCGTCAATCAGTGGTCGGGGTTATCGTATGCGTTGATCTCGCCGCCCTGGGGTGCGTTTCCCGGCGCGACCATTGACGATCCGCAGAGCGGCATCGGCTCGGTTCACAACACATTCCTTTTGGACGGCTTTGAAAAGTCGGTGCTGAGCGGTCCGTTGATCGATCTCCTCAAACCAGCTTGGTTTGCCGACCATCGCAAGTCCCGCAAGCTTGCAGAGCACCTTGTTTCTTACTATGCGTCGCCATCGCTTTGGAAACTGAGCCAACTGTCCATTGCTGGAGCGACTGGCTAGTGCGAGTCGCACGAACGAATCTTGGGCTGCGATCCTTGCCTTGTTTGCAGTGATCGCGAAAACGAAATAGCAGAATGCAGAAATCCGATAGGTTGCTCCCGCGTGATCATGCATACTGCATAGCTATTGTGCAAACGAAGACTCACTTTCACGGCGATTCTGCGACGCATTTGCCGCGTTCTTGTGAGCCGCACAACGTACACGTTTCATCGATTCACGACGCTTCGAGGTAACCCAGTGGCACTTCTTCGCACTGTTACTATTTACACTACATCCGCCTTGCTGGTCAGCATCGCCCTGATTCGCTCTGCTGCAGCAGAGGAAGAACTTCGCCCAACAACTTACGATTTCCAACCCAGTCCGACCGTTCAGTTCGATTTACAAGCCGCTCTGATCAATGCGATCCCGGGCGACGTTGTCCGCCTTGGCCCCGGCCGTTACGAGTTTGACAAACCACTGGACATAGTCTGTGACAACATTACGCTTCGCGGGGCCGGCAGCGATCAAACGATCCTTTCGTTTCGCAATCAAACATCGGGCGACAGTGGCATCCATGCCACCGGCAACGCCTTCGTCATTGAAGACTTGGCCGTAGAAGACACCATCGGCAACGCGATCAAGATTCTAGGTGCAATCGATGTTACGGTTCGCGGAGTTCGCGTTGAGTGGACCGACGGCCCCAAGACCGAAAATGGAGCTTATGGAATTTACCCTGTCGAATGCGAGAACGTCCTGCTAGAAGACTGCGTTGCAATTGGCGCGTCGGACGCGGGAATCTATGTCGGACAATCCGATTTGGTGATCGTGCGTCGATGCCAAGCCCGTCAAAATGTGGCTGGCATCGAGATTGAAAATACGACGCGAGCGGACGTCTATGAAAACGTTGCCACCGACAACTCGGGTGGCTTGCTGGTGTTTGACCTACCAGGATTAAAAAAAGAGCGCGGCGCGAAAGTTCGCTTGTTCAACAATCGCGTCACAAAAAACAACCATCCGAACTTTGCCTCAAAAGGCTCGATGGTTTCGGCCGTCCCTCCGGGCACAGGCGTGATGCTGATGGCAACTGATGAGGTTGAAATCTTCGACAATGATGTCGACGGCAACGACACGTGTGGCATTCTCGTTGTCAGTTTCTTAATTACTCAGCGTGAAATCCGCGACGCGACCTACGATCCGTTTCCCGAATCATTCTCCATCCACAACAACCGCATTCGCGATTGCGGTGCTCGCCCAAGTGGTCTAATTGGCGAGAACTTTGCGCGGCTGACTGGTTTGCCCTTTCCGCCGATCGTGCATGATGGACTGCTCAATCCCGCCGCGCAGTCGCAAGCCATGAGTATTCGCGACAATGGCGAAGCGGCGTTTGCTAATTTGAACTTTGCCAGCTTCTCGCCGGAACGTTTAGCAAAGGGGGAGTATCGCATTGGTCGGAGCTTGGAAGACTATCAGGCGGACATTCCCAATTTGCCTGAAGTGATACTCCGCGAGCATGCCGCACCTCAGGCGGACGGGAATCCTGCTGTTAAGGTTTACCGTGCCGCGCCAAAATCGCTGCTCGACTGGGGATTGTATGAAATGAAGAGTGGCCACTGGAATGTCAACCAACAGTGGCAAAAATACGACCTCAACACACCGCTCTTCTCAGACTACACAACGAAACATCGGTACATCAAGCTTCCTGCAGGGTCCGCTATGCGGTGGCAAGACCAAGACGTCTTGGACATGCCCGTTGGGACAATAATTGCCAAGACGTTTGCGTATCCCGACGCAGGAATTGCGTCGACTGGCGGGGAACGATACGTCGAGACACGTATTGAGCTCCACGAGAAGAGCGGCTGGTATGGCTACTCGTACATTTGGAATTCGGATCAAACCGATGCTGAACTGAAACTAGGCGGCGGAGTGGTCGAAGTAGCCTGGACGGATGCGAAGGGAACTCACCGTATAGACTACGAAGTCCCTAACGCAAATCAATGCATCACCTGCCATAGCAAAGATGGAACCTTTGTGCCGCTTGGCCCAACGACGCGGAATCTCAATCGCGGTGCTCCGGGCGCATCTCGGACCAATCAGCTTGCACGTTGGATTGAGGCAGGAACACTAGAAGATGCACCACCAAAAACAACTTGGCCTAAGTTGGCCGACTACGCCGATTCGGAGAACGGAACGGTCGACGCCAGAGCCCGAGCTTGGCTTGAGGTCAACTGTGCCCACTGCCACAACCCGGCGGGTTCAGCCCGTACATCAGGACTCGACTTGAGATCCATCCAAGCTGACGCGGGCAAGTTTGGCGTTTTCAAATCCCCTGTTGCTGCTGGCAAGGGAACGGGTGACCGCAGATATGACATCGTGCCTGGAAAACCAGATGAATCGATTTTGATGTATCGCATCGAAACGGACGAAGCTGGGATGCGAATGCCAAACTTGGCTCGCGCGATGGTCCACGATGAAGCCGTTGCATTGATTCGAAAGTGGATTGAACAAATGGAAGCTACTACAGGCGAGTAACACCATTGGCAATTTTGATCGGTCACATGGCAAGGATCCGCATTGCCAGCTAAGTGCTTCGCAATCGTTTCAGATGCACATCGTCGAGTTCTAACCCAATGCTCGTAACGATGGAGACCAATTCAGCTTGTCCGCTAACGTTCAGTTTCTGGCTGATCGAGGATTTATGACGTTCAATTGTTTTTGGGCTCCGGTGGATTGCTTTTGCTGCTTCCGGAACATTCATTCCGTGGCCCAGCAAGACTAGCACTTCGAGTTCTCGATTGCTGAGCACTGCCAGTGGTCCCAAATCGATGTACTGACTCCGAACAACCTCTGGCGCATCGGTTGAGCCGTCGTGTTGGCCGGCTGGTCCACTGCGAGTCACCACCAAGACGCGTGGCACCGGACCATCTTTTCGTTCAATGGGCCAAAGCGTGGATTCGATCCTTCGCCCACGATAAATGTGCTCAATTGTCAACGGTCGATGTTCATCGACAACTCGTTTGATTAGAGCCAGCCTCTCTTGTACGAACGCCTCGGGGTGGAAATCGGCAATGTTCTTGCCAGCGTAGTCCAAACCACTCTCGTCACTGAAGAAGACCTGGGCGGTATCGTTGACGAAGATCAACTGCCCCTGCTGGTCAGTGATACTAACACCTACACCTGGGGTTTGGGAAAGTGCTTGCCAAAGCGTCTGCGGATCTACGGCAGAGAATTCAGTTTGTCGAGCAGTGGATTGTGGCGTTTTGCTCGCTTCGGTCGGTTCTGTCATCTGCGAATTTTCGTGGAGGCAAGAGACGCTGGCCAACGCTGATCACCTTGGCAATTCCGTAGTTTACCTTGGCAATTCCTCAGTTTAATAGAAGCCCCCCTTCCTTGCCCGCACGCAATCTTCTGGTGACGACGCAATCAACTGACGAAGACTCGCTTGCGCTCAGAAGCGACCTGAATGGATGAATCGCCCCATCAAGGCGCGTTTCACGCCCTTCCGATAGGTAAATACAAGGCAGGCCGCAACAACCTTGCCTGATTCTGCGCTGGGGGCGGGGTACTTGGGCGAGTTTCCCCGCTCCCGGCAATTCGAACAAAAACACGACACCCGCGAGTCTATTGGTACCTCGAGCGACCAATCGCTAGCGATTTCCGGCAAGCTTTTTGGTTTCGGTCGGTGGGTCGTTGGCTTCCGTCATTAGGAAGGAGTGAACGGCCAGCATGATTGCGCCGACGACGAGAAAGCTGTCTGCGATATTGAAATTGGGCCACACCCACTCAGGCGAGGCTTGGATCAAGATCCAGTCGCGTACTCCGCTGCTCCAACTGGGCATGGATGCTGGCGGATTCCACAAGCCGAGTCGATCATACAAGTTGCCGAAGATGCCGGAGGTGACCATTGAGAGCGCCGCGACCAGCCACCAACTTTCGATGGCGCGAAAGCGAGCAAGCCACACCAGGATTCCGATCATCGCAACAATGCTGAGCCCGGCGAAGACGCTGCCAAAACCGGCCCCCAAGCCAAACAATGCACCTGGGTTCACTGCCGTTTGGATGCCCACATATCCTTCCGCGATCCAGTAGGGCGGATTGCTTCCGGGCAGGCCGAGCCAGGCGAAGACGGCTGATTTTGTCCAGAGATCGAGCGCGGTGCCAGCGATGGCCAATCCAATAAAAACACCCCACCGAGCCAACGCCGCTTGGGAGCTCAGCTCGTTTGGTCTCGACACGCTAGCCTTCCAGCTTAGAGGAACACTCGACACAGTATGGGGTATCCGGGATAATTTGGAGGCGTGCTTTTGGAATCCGTTTCAGGCACTCTTCGCACAAACCGTACGAATTCGCTGCTATCTTTTCAAGAGCAGCTTCGATACGCTCCAGTCGATCGCCGTCAGAGGACAGCAGGTTGAGCGTGAATTCTTGTTCGAAGCTGTGCGTTCCGACTTCGGCAGGGTGAATCGGAGCATGATTATTTGCGGCGGAATCGGAGTCCCCGAGCGCTTCTTTGCTCATCATGCTGACGTCACCGCGAAGTCGAGCGCGAATGGCGATCAAGAGAGCCTTGAACTTAGCAGCATCGTCCCCAACGATCGGTTGCCCAACCTTGGTAGGCTTCAGCGGCGGCGCAGCTACTTGCCCAATTCCTGCCATGCGAGCAACCTTGGCTGTCGACGTTGTTTTGGGAGCAGGCTTTGCGGCTGGCTTTTTCACAGCATCTTTGTTGACAGCGTCTTTTTTCGCTGCCTTCACCACCTTCTTGACTGGGCTCGCTTCAGTAGCCGAAGCGGCCTTTGCCGCGGCAGGCTTCTTGGCAACCTTCTTCTTTGCTGGCTTCGCAGCTAGGCTCGTCGCTGGAACCTGTTTGGCAGGCGCTTTCTTCTTCGGCGAGCCTTTACTTACAGCCGTTTTGGCAGCGGCCTTTGATGTTGACGATTTTTTCGCCGTTGACTTTTTGGCTACGGCCTTCTTTGCGGGCGCAGTCTTGGTGGCCGCTTTCTTAGGGGCAGCTTTCTTGCCCGCTGTCTTCTTCTTTTTGGCAGCGGGCGTTGTGGTTGCCTTTTTCGCAGGAGCCTTCTTGGCTGCCGCTTTGGGCGCCTTCTTTGGCGTGGCCTTCTTTGCAGCAGCCTTCTTCGTAGCGGAAGCGGGACGAGCCTTCTTCGCGGCTTGCTTGTTTGAAGTCTTCTTCTTAGCGCTCAATGCTCTTTCCCGTTCTCTCTTGGCTTTCTCGATTCTCTCGGCCCAATGCCGATTTCTTTTCGGCCGGTGTCCGTGCCCATTCCAATTGCTGGCCCTGGCTGCCTATGAAGGCAAGCGACCGCATTTTCCTCTTCGCCCTCTTCGCTCTGTGATTCACTCTGACTGCGCCCGCCCGGCGCCTCGTCAGAGTGGACCTTGCCCCAACCGCCTACCATCCAAAACAGCCGCTCTACCCCTCAAGTGGAGGGCAAGATGCCGCAATGGTATGCAAAATCGAGTTTTCTGTCACACTTAGATGTCTTACTTTATGAGAATCGCAAAGACGGCACAGTCCCATTCGTCGATAGAACTGCAAAGTTGATTAATTCGCGAGCCCCGAAGTCGAAATTACCCGCAAGCAGGTGAATCATGGCCGACACACA
Source organism: uncultured Pirellulaceae bacterium (assembly GCA_964411445.1). Classification (GTDB taxonomy): domain Bacteria; phylum Planctomycetota; class Planctomycetia; order Pirellulales; family Pirellulaceae; genus Aureliella. The sequence continues at coordinate 26,418 of CAYPLE010000030.1, read as the reverse complement.
GTTGGCATCCGCTTCCAACAAGCCTCTTCAAAGCGGTGATGCGTATCTTAAGTGCATCAACCCCCTCTGCGGAACCACTCTGGACGTCGGCCAACTGCAGACAGCTTGCCCCAAATGCGGGGACCTGCTCGATATAGGATACGATTGGTCGAAGATTGCGGTTCCTAAGCAGCTCGGAGATTTCGAGCAATTGTGGTCTGAGCGCCATCAACCGCTTCGATTTAGTGGTGTTTGGCGCTTCCACGAAATGCTGAAATTCGCCCCCGCAGAGAAAGTAGTCACAGCAGGCGAGGGGCAAACCCTCCTGCAGAAGGCTGATCAGGTGGGCCAGTTTGTGGGTGTCGATGCTGGCAATCTCTTCCTGCAGTATGAGGGCATGAACCCGTCGGGAAGCTTCAAAGACAACGGAATGTGTGCCGCCTTCACCCATGCGAACATGATTGGCGCCAAGCGAGCCGCCTGCGCCTCGACGGGCAACACCAGTGCATCGCTGGCGATGTACTCAGCCGTGACACGCCAGATGAAGGCAGTCATTTTCATTGGCAGCGGCAAGATTTCATACGGGAAATTGTCTCAAGCGCTCGAATACGGAGCGCTGACAGTTCAGTTGGCGGGCGATTTCGATGACGCCATGATTCGAGTCAAAGAGGTCGCTGCGGATCTCGGCATTTACCTGGTCAACAGCATCAATCCGTTTCGTCTGGAAGGTCAAAAGACGGTCATGATGCGAGTCCTCGAGGCGCTCCGCTGGGAAGTTCCCGACTGGATCGTTGTTCCCGGAGGGAACCTCGGCAACTCAAGCGCCTTTGGCAAGGCCTTCATGGAATTGAAGCAATTGGGCCTGATCGACCGCGTCCCCCGACTGGCCGTCATCAACGCGGCTGGGGCAGATACGCTTTACCAGTTGTATCACCGCCGCAATCTGCGGTGGAATGACGGCAAGCCTGATATGTCGATCGCCTGTCACTATTACGACGACTTGGACGCCCGCGGTGCGAAAGCAGATACGATCGCTAGCGCCATCGAAATTAACAGGCCGGTAAACCTGAAAAAATGCTTGCGCGCGCTCGACTTCTGCGATGGAGTCGTGCGAAAGGTTAGCGACCAAGAGATCCTGGACGCTAAGGCACAAGTTGGTGCTGGCGGAATCGGTTGCGAACCTGCGAGTGCGGCCAGCGTTGCAGGTGCGAGGCTCCTGCGCGAAGAGGGTGTCATTGCCCCGAGTGAACGCGTTGTGTGCATCCTAACGGGGCACCAATTGAAAGACCCAACGGCAACGGTCGCGTACCACTCGACCGACCAAGGTAAGTTTGACGAAGTCCTCGGAAAACGCGGGATTCAGCGAGCTTCATTCGCGAACCGAGCCATTGCGGTACCAAACGAGCTGGATGCCATTGTCAAAGCTATCCAGCTATACAGTTAGTTGCGTTCGGGATCGTCAATCGGCGGACGGTAGCCACCGCCAGGCAGGATACCAGTCTCTGGAATCCGCGTCGGCGGAAGCCCATTGGGCTGGAAGAAACTAGGTTGCGGCCCTGAAGGCGAAACGACGGTCGGCTGCGGCGCTAATCCCGGTGGAACAACCTGTGCTGGCTGCAGCGGAACATAATCGGGGGCTGCCGGAGCAACTGCGCCATTGAAACTGCCAGGGGATTGCGTTGGCGGAGGAGCAACTGCGATTGCCTGCGATGCTTGCAGACGCAAGTCGTTGCCCTTAGCTCGAATGGCCTCCATCGACTCATATTGAGCTGGCACCAATTCAAAATCGAGAACCCGTTCATCTCGAATCTCAAACGGCCACAACGTTTCCGATACGAAGTCCAATGGCGGAATTTGGTACCAAGGCGGTGTTAGACTTCGCAGGACACGTTCGCTGCGATACCCGTCGGCAGTAATTTCAATTTCGCGAGTTCCATAGTAGGTCAAGTTGGTCGAGATCGGTGTCTCGCCGATATACTGCTTGTCAACGTAAACGCTTGCCCCAGGCGGATTGGATCGAACCGTGAGTCGTCGGCGCACACAGCCACTGCAAAGCAGCATTGTGCAGACGATCAACAGTGATGGGGCGATCCGCGTCACGGGTAAGACATCTCCTAGGTCTGAACTAGCTTGGCGAACCAACGGTTTGGCGACCTTTAAGCACGTCAAGTCTGCGTCTCTAGCGCGAGTATAGGAACCGTTCTTGCTCGGTCGCTAGGTCAGTTCTCAAATCGTGTGGCTGATTTCCAGTTCCAATTTCAGATTGGCTTTCGAGAAGACAACAACTTTCGATCAGGCAACAATATGCCTACCTGGGTAAAATGCGTTCCTGGCTGCGGCGAACTCCGGCCCCGTGAGCCTTCGCGATGATTACCGATGCGCCAGAACAAAATTACTGTGGATTCTGAGCATTTGCTGCTGTTTGCAAGCTACAGCGCCCATTGGAGATAAGTACAATACGGAGCTAAGCGTTCGGCGGTCCGAGCATTTTGACTTGCCAAGATTGCCAATCCGACCCGATACGTCCCTAGAGAGCTGGCTAGGCGGTCGGCCTTTCCCAATTGGTTTCCCACGCAAAAGAGAGTTCCTTGTCCGATCCGACCCCGCCAAAAGCAAACGCACCATGGTGGAAGCAACTGCTGGACTATGCGGTCCTGTCAGATATCGGAATGCGCCGCGCGATCAATCAAGACTCCTGCTCGGCGAGTATTGCCGAATCGAAAGCTCGATGGGAACAACTGGGGCACCTGTTCATTGTCGCCGACGGCATGGGAGCGCATGCGGCTGGCGAGTTGGCATCAAAGCTAGCAATCGACCTGATCCCGCAGAATTACTTCAAGTCCGCAGAACTTGCTCCGGCAGAAGCACTGCACAAGTCGATCACGGAAGCCAACGCGGAGATCTTCCGGCGTGGACAAGCCAACATCGAATTCCGTTCAATGGGCACCACGTGTAGTACGTTAGCCTTGTTGCCCGAAGGAGCCGTTGTGGCTCACGTGGGTGACAGCCGCGTCTATCAATTGCGAGGCGAATCGCTCTATCAATTGACCTTTGATCATTCCCTTGTTTGGGAGATGCGAGCTGCTGGAGAGCTATCCGATGAATCGGCAAACAGTGGTGCAATCCCGAAGAATGTGATCACCCGTTCGCTTGGGCCAAATGCACACGTTCAAGTGGATATCGAAGGCCCGTTTCCGGTACAAAAGGGCGACCGTTTTCTCGTTTGCTCCGATGGTTTGAGTGGCCAGATCACGGATGAGGAAATCGCTGTCATCATGGCTTCGCTACCACCGCAGGAAGCGGGTCAGTTGATGATTGATTTGTCAAATCTACGTGGCGGGCCAGACAATATCACCGCCGTCATTGTCCATGCCATGGAATCCTCAGGAGGCAGTGGCAGCGAAGCCCCTATATCAACTCGTCGAACCGGTGGCAAAGGCCGGTTCTCTCCCGCTCTTGCCATCGTGACTGCCGTTTGCCTAGTTGCTGGGTTAGCTCTTTTCCTGCTTGGCAATACGCCGCTAGGAATCGTTGCGTCTATTTTGGGCTTCGTTGCGTTGGCGACCGGGCTGGCGCAAATGACGCTGGGCTCCCGATCGTCCAACAATGCTGGACGCTATGGCAATGGCCCGTACCGTCATTACAAAGCGACCGCCACAAAATCACTCTTCGAACACATGGCTGGGACGATGCGTTCCCTACGTGAGGCTTCCGACGAACGCGGCTGGAAGATAGACTGGGCTACTCTCGATGACAAATTCTCCAGTGCTAGCAAAGCTCTCGAGGCGGGAAATAAGAAGCAAGCAATTGCCACACTTGGACGAGTTATCATTGATCTGATGGGCCAAATTCGCAGGCAACGCAACGACGAAGCCAGTGATTCTGCGGTCGATCTCTAATCGGCATTCTGCCAGCAATCCACTGGCCTCTCCTTTGACCAGTGGATCGACGTAGGAACCGTGCGGGCGAGTTGCTAGACTCCGCTCATGCAACGGTTCAACATCTACATCCTCTGGGAAATCGCCAAGCTTTTTTTCATGGCGCTGACGGCATTTACAGCCGTGATCGTCCTTTTTCTGCTTGCGAAACAGAGTCTGACGCAGAGCCTTGGGTTGCTAGCGATTCTTGAAATGCTGCCTTACGCGATCCCCGAATCGCTGCAGTTTTCGATGCCAGCAACTCTTTTGTTTTCTGTATGCAGTGTCTACGGCCGGATCAGTGCAGACAACGAAGTTCTGGCAGTGACCGCCGCTGGTGTTTCACCGATGGCGATCATCAAGCCAGTTTTGATTGCAGGATTGCTCCTTAGCCTGCTTTCCGTTTGGCTCAACGACATTGCGCTCTCCTGGGGAAGGCCCGGGATGAACCGTGTTGTTATGCACTCTATCGAACAGGTGGTTTACGGAATCCTGACGAGCGAAGGCTCATACACATCTGAGCGAGGTTTCTCGATTCACGTTCGTGGAATCGGCGAAGATGGCCGCGAACTCTTGCTGCCAACCATTACCCTGCCCCGCGAAACGGGCCCTCCGCTGGAGATCACTGCCAAGAGCGCTCGAATCCAAATGGACCCCGACAGGGAGGTCTTGCGCATCGAACTCGTCGACAGTCAATTTGTCTCAGGCGAATTTCAAGGCCAGCGACCAGATGTCCATGTTCACGAAGTGAGTCTGTCCGATGCCGCCAAGAAAGGCACCGCGTCGGGGCGCGCAACAAATTTAGAACTGCGGCAAATCAGCCACGAAATTCGACGGCAGCAAGACGAAATCGAACTCAGCCAGGAAACGCTGGCGGCTCGAGTGGCGATGGGACTAGCGACAGGAAAACTCCATTGGCTTGAATCGCCGCGGACGCTAGTCACCGTCAACGCGATCCATTCGGGCCGGCACCAAATCACCCGCATTACGATCGAACCCTGGCGCCGCTGGGCGTCTGGATTTAATTGTTTGTTTTTCGTTTGGGTAGGAATTCCGTTGGCCATTTGGATGCGTTCGGCGGATCATTGGACTAGCTTCGGAGTTTGTTTTTTGCCTATCCTCCTGGTGTTTTTCCCAGTCTTTGCAGTTGGACTGAATCATGCAAAGGATGGATCCTGGCCACCGATTGCGGTTTGGCTCGGAAACTTGGTGCTACTGATCTGTGGAGCATGGTGGCTCCGCCGAGTGTACCGAGGTTAACTCGCGTAACTGGATTGCGTTCGTTTCATTTGGCTGTGCAGTCTGTTGACTGAGCAGCTTACTCGTTGGCTAGACACCACCGACATTTCAACATTTCGTCGCAAGGGAGTGCGTCATTTCAACTCAACTTCAAGACCGGCCCCTGCATGAACTAAAGATGGATGCAGGGTTGACCCTTTTCCCAACCAAGCTTCGTAATTGGCTTGCCCGCTGGCGTGTTGGGATCAGCCTATTTGGATTCCTCTCGTTGATTACCTACAACGTGGCTGTCCGGCAAACAATTCCGCACAACCCACTGCACTTATCCAACCCATGGGTGATCGGTTCCCTTTCACTGGTGTTGATTGGACTGGGCATTCGCTCTTGGGCGGCGGGGACGTTGAACAAGTCGCGTGAACTGACGACAACAGGACCTTACGCACTTTCGCGAAACCCACTTTACTTGGGGTCCTTCCTGATGATGTTTGGTTTTTGCATTCTCTGCAAAGATCTACCAACTCTAATTTTCGTCGCCGGCCCCCTGACGTTCCTGTACTTTGGCCAAGTTGAATTTGAGGAAGTTCGGCTGAACCGAATGTTTCCTGATCAATGGCCCGAATACCGCAAGTCAACGCCACGACTCTTCCCAAGGCGTCTGAGCACAAAAGCCTTTTCAGGCTGGACGCTGATGGAATGGAAACGCAATCGAGAATACCGTGGCCTAGTCGCCACGCTGTGTGGATTGGCTGCCGTTGCCGCTTGGTATTACGCACGCGTTGCGATGGGATAGGTCGCGACAACTCGCCCAACAGCCAGATTGTTCCCGTTCTCACTTGAGCCTACTGAGCTCTTCGTAGAACCTCCACGCCCATGCCACCGTTTTCGGTTGGAGTCAGTTCGATGCTAAACAACATGCTGATTCGAAAGAAGATCTTGATCGGAACGGTCATGTTGATCTTCATTCTCATTGGGCTCATGTACTGCAGCCTCAGCGGCGCGTATGCATACCGTCACTTGACGTTGATGGTCGAACAACTGGCAACTGAACTACACACGACCAGCGACCTTCGGGTCGAACTCGACAAATTGCTCCGACTGTCCGACAAGGGTTCGTACTTCATCAACGACGTCACCCCAGTGCACCGAAGCGATTTTCGAAATCAGTTGCACGAAGTTGACATTCGACTAGAAGACTACGAACGTCAACTAGCCAGCTACGATGAGTTTGATCACTTCCTGGCCGATCGAGAAAGTGAGCTGAGCTGTGTTCAGGCCGTCCGCATGAACTTGGAAGATCTCAAGAAGCTCTGTCAGCCTGGCAACACGAACTACAACCGCGCAACCAGCGACCTGGTGAAATCCGACATCCAGTTAATCGTGGACCAAGTTCAACAATTGCCAACATTCGTACTCGACCGAATGCGACATTTTCGCGGTGAGGTACGGAGTCGCTACCGCGCACTGATTATTGTCACCTCCATCACCAGCTTGATTGCGATCACCATCGTCGTTGCTGCTTTTTGCTTCTTCCGCATCAGTGTTGTCGGCCCGTTTAAGACATTGATTGCAGGCAGTCGCAAAATTGCCAAAGGTGATTTTACATACCGAGTTCAAGTGGAATCGAAAGACGAACTGGCTGAACTAGCCGATGCGCTCAACAACATGACCGACCGTTTTGTCGAAGTCGAAGAAAATCTAAACGAGAAGGTCAAACAGCGTACACAAGAAGTTGTCCGAAGCGAACAATTGGCAAGTGTCGGATTCTTGGCCGCTGGTGTCGCACACGAGATCAACAACCCCCTCGCATCCATCGCCTGGAGTGCTGAAGCTTTGGAATCAAGGCTGCATGAGATCCTAAATCCAGCCCACGTGGGAGCTGTCGCAACGATCTCAAATGCTTCAGAATTCTCCGATCAGGAAATCGAAATCCTGCGGAAATACCTGAGTCGAATCCAAGATGAAGCCTTTCGCTGCAAGGGGATCACCGAAAAGCTATTGGACTTTTCCCGCATTGGGGAATCCCAACGCAAGCAAATGACAGATATCTCCGAGTCCGTTCGCGACGTCGTCGAACTTGTCCAGCACCTGGGACAGTATCGGAACAAGCGAATTTCGCTGTGCTGTGAAAACGGCATCACCGGCTATGTAAGTCCAACAGAATTCAAGCAGGTAACACTCAACCTGCTGACCAATGCGCTCGACGCGAGTGACGATGGCGACACCGTCAAAGTGGAGCTCGGTGCTGAAAACGGACACTTTCGTCTCTCGGTCAAGGATACCGGCTGCGGAATGACCGAGGAAACCAAACAACACTTATTTGAACCATTTTTTACCCGACGTCGGGATGGACGTGGCACAGGTCTTGGCATGAGCATCTCATACCGAATCGTGCAAGACCATGGCGGCACACTGGTCCCCTTTAGCGCAGGACCAGGCCAAGGCGCCACGATGACGCTCTCCATTCCGATGCACCCAGACGATAACCAATCCAACGGATCACTGAAGGCCGCATAACACAATGCATATCCTTTTTGCCGACGACGAAGAAGCCCTACAAGACCTCATGGGCATGGAATTGCCTCGCATGGGGCACAAGGTCACCGTCTGCCCTGACGGACAGTCAGCCGTCCGCGAGGCCAAGAAGGCGTCCTACGACTGCTTGCTAGTCGACTTGGATATGCCAGGCATGCACGGCGTCGAAGTCATTGGGAAAGTCAAGGAGATTTCCCCAGAGACCGAAGCCATTGTGTTGACTGGCAAAGAGTCACTCGAAACGGCAGTCGGTGCGATGCGCAACGGCGCCTGCGACTATCTAACCAAGCCATGCCGCCTAACTGAATTAAAAGAGCTGCTCGCCAAAGTGGAAAGTCGCCGAGAAGCGGTCCGGCAATATTACGCCGTCAAGAAGACTCGCCAAGGCAAAACAGAGCCGAGCCGACTGATCGGTGATCATCCTGCGATGCAATCGGTGAAAAAGCTGGTTTCGCGAGTTGCTCCAACCAATTCTACGGTTCTGATTCGCGGCGAAACCGGCTGTGGCAAAGAACTTGTCGCCAAGAGTGTTCACGACGAAAGCTTGCGAGCCGATCAGCCTTTCGTGGCGATCAACTGCGGAGCTTTGCCCGAAAACCTGATCGAAAGCGAGCTGTTCGGTCATAAGAAAGGCGCCTTCACCGGTGCAGACAGTGCTCGAGAGGGACTATTTGCTGCCGCCAACGGTGGCACGATATTTCTTGACGAGATTGGCGAACTGCCTCTTGGCATGCAAGCCAAACTGCTGCGCGTACTTGAAAGCCGCGAAATCCGAAAGGTTGGTGACAATGAACCAACCAAGGTGGACGTGCGAGTCGTCTGCGCGACGCACCGAGATTTAGAAAAGATGGTTGAGGACGGGCAATTCCGCGAGGACTTGATGTTCCGCATCAACACTTTCGAAGTCCACATTCCAACTCTCCGTGAACGTTCGACCGACATCCCTGAACTGGCCGTACACTTGTTCCGGCGTTTTCGCGACACTCCAAATCCTGACGATGAAATCTTCACCGAAGACGCAATGCAGGAATTGGTCGGTCACGTTTGGCCAGGCAACGTCCGTGAACTTGCCAATGTCATTGAACACGCATCCATCTTGTGTGAATCGCCCCCCATCGATCGCGAGCACTTGCCCAAGCACTTCACCGACCGTCGGCTCCGCAAGGAACTACGATCGATGGGGCCAATCTCGCTCAAGGAGCTTGAGTTCACCGCAATTCAAGAAGCGGTAACGCGTCACGACGGGAACAAGCAGGCGGCCGCTGAAGAGCTGGGGATCAGCCTCAAGACACTCTACAACAAATTGAACCAAATAGCCGCCGGTAGTTTGCCCAAGTCGGCCTAGCTCGGCTGGCTCTCCGCATGCCTACCACGGCAACCTGCGTGAAGATGCGACAAAACAAGCGCAATCGTCATATGTGGCACACATGCGGCGTCATTTGCTTGGCCAAAGCGTTTCAACGAGCGAAGGCGCGAAAGGTCGTAATTACCGTGGGAGCATGGTCTCCCTACGCATATTTCTACTGATTCTGCTTACGCTCCTTTGCCGCGAAGTCGCTGTGAATTGGGCTGATGGTGAACACCAGGCATATTGGTCTGTCGGACGGGCAGCGGTTGCCGTACTGGCGTTTGGGCTACTGCACAAATCGCTCATCCTTGGACTGCTGGCACGTAACCAAGTCACGCTCGAAGCGCCAAGCTTCTGGAAGAAACGATCCGATTCTGGCGTTTCAGACGCGGAACTGTACCAGTCAGCGTCAAAGATTCGGGAAATTGTCGAGTATTTGTGGGTCGGCAGTCTCCCAGCGGTGCTTTTGCTGACCGGATGGGCTAGCTGGTTGACGAGCATGGAAGAGATGGGAGCATCAAAAACATTGCTCGTGATTGCATGGTTCGCACCTTCGATGCTGTTCATTGTATTCTTGGAATGGACCGGCGCCCAACTGGAAGAGATCCTTCTTTTGAGAAGCAAGTCGCAGGCGGCTGCCGTACCAAGTTGGCAAGGATTGTTTTATGAGAAGATTCGTGCCGGTGACTTCGCCAGTGTCGTGCTCTGCTTGGCTCCACTACTTTCGATTTCAGTTTGCAACGACATGCTACAAAGCTGGCTAGGAGCCAGTGCAACCAACTGGTCGGGTAGCGCCTCAAGTGTCTGTGGCCTGGTTGCATTTGCGCTTCTCGGTCCTCATCTGATTTCAAAGTGGATCGGCGGTGCCTCAGAGAACGCAGCTTTGCACGCCCGATTCCAAATGATGATGCTGCGTGCTGGAACCTCTGGAATTCGCCTGCATATTCTCTCTTCACAAAGTCGCTGGACGGGTGCGGCCATCGTCGGCTGGCTCCCCGGTTTTCGACACCTCTGGCTGAGTGAGTCGATTGTCGAGCATTTCACTCCAGAGCAAACGGACATGGTGCTCATGCACGAGATGGCTCACGTTCGGCGACGGCATTTCCTTTTGCGTCTGCTTCCCTTGGGAGTGGCCGCTGTTGTGCTACTTCCGATGGCTTACGAGCCGCCTGCAGCGGTAGCGATTCTGTCGGCGGTACTGGCCATTGCAGTTGTCCTGGTCGGAATCAGGTTGGTTGCCCACTACTGCGAGTTTGATGCCGACCGTGAAGCCTGCCAACTGGCGCGCAAGCTAGACGACTGGTCCACCAGCGTTTCTCCAGAAAAGGCGCTCACGCAGGCCCTAATGAAGCTCTCTGGAACTCTACCAACAAACCGACACACTTGGCTTCACCCAAGCATCGAATCGCGAATTGGGCGGCTCGCGGCGGAATAACCGTTAGCACTGTCAGACCCTTATCCCTGACGCGTTTGATAGCAATAGATTCTTGCCATTCTTGCAAAAGTCGTAATCTAGAGTTAGCCGGGGCGACGATTTCTCTGATCAGTCGCTCCAATCATTTCTCCCTCCAGACTTCCCCGAGCAAGTTGCGTTGGCCGCTACCGCGTAACTCTCAACGCCGGGTCGCAGTTGCTGTCAGCACTGCTTGAGCCGGTGAATTTGATGAAAGGTGCACCGTGGAAAATGCAATCCGAGAATCCGACGCTCTGCTCACACGCGTCGACTCTGCGATCAAAAGTAGTCGGCATCTCGCTGGCCACCAAGTCTTTTGCCAGGAAGAATCTGGAACCATCGTTCTGCATGGCAAAGTAACCTCATTCTTTCAAAAGCAAATGGCGCAAGAAGCGCTGCGCAAGCTTTCGGGTGTTGAGAATATCATCAACGAGCTGGAAGTTGATTGGATGGCAACCGTTAGCCGCTAGCGGGTTGGATTCAACCGCCCCCCGAGACGTTGGTCAGGAATGGCTACTCATTGGAAACCGGCAACGGCTCCCTCGCTGACGCAGCGGGTTGTAAAATG
>CAYPLE010000030.1:7308-15282 GCA_964411445.1 uncultured Pirellulaceae bacterium | reverse complement strand
GAGCGATTCAAACCCGGGTGTAGCGTTTCTGCGCCTATTTGAGCCCACGATTCGATGGGGGATTACTCTATCCGTCCATGCGACACATTTCAGCATCCGACGGGGCAATTCGCTAGAACTCGACCTCGCTCTGCCTGGACGACTAGACGCAATCCTAAGATCGCTTAGGATTGCTCGCAATATCGACTGGTCTGCGGAGACGATGCGACGGTCCAAGCTACCACCCCATTTCAAAATAAGTTCGGAGAACGAATTATGGCACGAGCCGAAGCGGTTACCTTCAAAGGCACCCCAATGACTCTTCTTGGCAGCGAAATCCAGACTAGCCAACCGGCTCCTGATTTCACGCTTCACTACTTCGAAGGCGGTTTGCAAACTCTCTCGAAAGCCGACCTAGCTGGCAAGCCTTCGATTATTTCGGTGGTCCCCAGCTTGGATACTGGCGTTTGCCAAATTCAAACGAAGAGGTTCAATCAAGAACTGGCTTCACTGGCCGAGCAAGTGAATGCGGTGACCGTTAGCTGTGACCTGCCATTCGCTCAAAATCGTTTCTGTGGCGCTGAAGAAGTCACCAACATGCGGGTGGGAAGCGACTACCAGACTGGAAAGTTTGGCGAAGATTGGGGCGTCATGATCGACGAGCTCAAGCTGCACGCCCGCAGCGTGTTCGTCCTGGATGCAGCCGGCAACGTGGTCTACGCGGAAATTGTCCCAGAAGTAACCAACGAACCCAATTACGAGAACGCTCTCACCGCCCTGAAGGGCCTTCTGTAGCATTTGCGTGAGGATCTCCAATTGCTGATTCTCTGATTGCCAATACCATGCCGCTGGTGCGGGACATTTCCCCGCATCAGCTTCTCAGCACCTTGCTCTGCCGTTTCGGCGAGCGTTCCTGAGCGACCATTTCGCATCCGCCATTGCTGCCTTTTCTTGGGCCGAGATCGAGGCGGAAGATGTTAAATTTGCGATGAATGCTCGACGTTACGATTGACTCGCAGATTGCGGGATCTCATAATCCAGCGCTGAGCCTGTTGGTCGGAAACTCGATTGCCGCGATGGAACCTTTCTCCTTCCCTCCTCGAGTCAGTGTAGGTTGAAGATCGTAAGACTCTGGTTAGAAGACACTGTTTTGAATTGAGGATCTGAAGGTGACGAATATCTACGTCGGGAACTTGTCGTTCCGCGCAACCGAAGACGATGTGCGGAATGCTTTCTCGGAGCATGGCGAAGTATCATCGGTTAACATCATTATGGATCGGGAAACCGGTCGTTCTCGCGGATTCGCGTTTGTCGAAATGCCAAACTCGGATGAAGCGAACTCTGCTATTGAAGCTGTCAACGGACAAGAGATCAGTGGTCGTGGCGTTACCGTCAACGAAGCTCGCCCTCGAACCGAACGTCCACGTGGCGGCGGCGGAGGCGGTCGTTACGGTGATGACCGTGGTGGTGATCGCGGTGGTCGCTACGGCGACGACCGAGGCGGTGACCGGGGTGGGCGACGCGGCTACTAATCCAGTAGCTTGCCTCACCAGTCGACTCTAGTCACGTCCGTGTACAAGTCACCATCGAATTCGAATAGCCCAGAGTGGGAAGGCTCTTAGGAATTTGAAAGCGAAGCTGCTTAGCTGCTAGCGTCTTGACCAGAAAAAAACAAAGGCGTGTGTCATGCGACACACGCCTTTTTTCGTGAACCGGTTTTCACAAGAGCCATTCAAGCGCGGATGTGGCGTTTCTACGCCCATCTGAGCCTGCGATTCATTGGGCGCAAGAAAAGCTATGCGCCCCAGCCACTCGCACTAGCCAAGCATTTGTTCAATCGTCTCTCTAGCAGTCCTGAGTGCTTCAGGCAATTTCTCAGGCTGCTTGCCGCCAGCCTGCGCCAAGTCTGGCTTGCCACCGCCGCCGCCGCCAACGACCGGGGCAACTCTTGAAATCCACTGGCCAGCACTAACCCCCGACTCAACGAGTTGCTTGCTAACTCCTGCAACCAACAAGACCTTGCTATCCCCGACCGCAGTCGCCAATAGCACGGCCGTCGGTTCGGCGCTCTTCTTACGAATCTGATCGATCCATTGCCGCATTAGGTTTGGAGTCGCACCAGCGGTCTCCGCGACAACGATGCGATTGCCGCCGATCGTGATGGACGATTCCAACAGCGTTTCGGCCGAGATGGCCCCCGCCGACTCCAGTGAAGCCGCCTGCGTGAGCAGCTTGCGCCGATCCTCAATCATGGACTTCGCACGCGTGGTCAACTCGCTCAGCGGTGCGTTGAAAACGCGGGCCACATCACGCAACAGCATCCTCTGCTGATCGTAGGCTAGTTCACCAGAGGTTACCGACTTTGCAGCCCCCTGCCCTGCATCAGCCTGCTTCTGACCGCCGCCAGCCAATTGCTTTTTCAATTGGCGAATCTCTAGCGCGAGCCCCTTGGCGGCTTCCGCAATCTGACTTGCTGGACAATCGAAGACAGATGCTATCTCAGCCACCTGCGCAGCTACTTCAGCCCGATGTTCTTTGGCCCGCTGGCCCGTCAACGCGATGACTCGCCGCGTACCCGCCGAAACACTCTCTTCGGTAATGACCTCAAACTCGCCAACGTCGGCCGTGTTGTCGAGGTGTGTTCCGCCGCATAGCTCATGCGAGAACTGCCCCATCGAGACCATCCGCACTGGATCGGGATACTTCTCACCGAACAACATCATCGCTCCGGCCTTTCGAGCTTCGGCGAGCGGGACTGTCTTCCAGGAGATCGGCTCAGTTGCCCGAACTTTCTCGGAAACGATTTTCTCGACGCTAGCTAGCGCGTCGTCTGAGAGCGCCTCTTGATTGGTAAAGTCGAACCGGAGCCAATCTTCGTCAACCTTGCTGCCTTGCTGCTGCGCGTGCTCGCCGACAACCGTCTGGAGCGCGTGATGAAGAATGTGGGTCGCCGAGTGAGCGCGTCGAATTCCGTCTCGGCGATGCTGATCGACCGTCGCAGTGACTTCCGTCCCTTCGTTTAGGGTGCCGGTGCGAACACGCCCCACGTGGATGATCAACTCACCCGAGCGTTGCGTGTCTTCGACCTGAAATTCACAGCCGTTCGACTTGAGGCAGCCGACATCGCCGACCTGACCGCCACCTTCACCGTAGAAGGGAGATTGGTCCAGCACGACTCGCAGCGTTCCGCTTTCCGAGGTTGCTTCTTTCACTAAGCGATCGTCGTCGTCGACCGATTCGATGATTCCTTTAACGACGGCTGTCGCTTCAATCTTCTCGTAGCCAAGAAATTCGGTTCGGCGAAGTGCTTCCTTAAGTGTTTCAATCGGCCCAGTCTTGAAAAGTTCGCCACGACCGCCGCCGCTAATCTCTTCATGCTCACGCATGGCATCGCGATAGCCATCCCAGTCGAAGGTCAAGTTGCGTTCCGCGGCAAGTGATTGAAACAGCTCTGGTGGGACTCCATACGTCTGGTACAAGCTCGCAGCCTCACTGCCGTCAACCATGACGCTGCCGGCGGTGCCCATGGATTCGAAAACACCGCTGATCCGCTCTAGCCCACCATCGATGGTTGCAAAGAAGTCGGACTCCTCTTTCTTGATGACGTCCGAAACGCGTTGCTGTGTCTGAGCCAGCTCTGGGTACGCTGCACTCATCGAAGCAACGACCGCCGGAACAATTTCGTGCAAGAACGGCGCACGCAATCCGATTTGGTGACCATCGAGGACAGCTCTCCGGAGCAGGCGCTTGATTACATAGCGCGCCTTCTTTGGCCCCGGCAGGATATTCTCGTGAATCGCGAACGTGCAGGCGCGAACGTGGTCAGTAATCCTCCGCAGGCGGCGCCCCGTTTCGCTTTCGTATTCATACTTGGCAGAACAGACCTCTGCTGCAGCTTGCACAATTGGAAACAGCACATCAATATGAAAGTTCGTCGGCACGCCCTGCAAGACGCTGGCAGTACGCTCCAACCCCATCCCGGTGTCGATATTTTTGCTTGGTAGCGGACGAAGATTGTCGGGTGGATCGCCTACGCGATTGAACTGGGTGAAGACGAGGTTCCAGATCTCAACGTCTTTCCCATCGTCCAATTGATAGTAGATTTCACTGCATGGACCGCAGACACCATCAGGTCCAAGACTCGGTGCGCTCGCTGGCCAAAAGTTTTCGTCTTCTTCCATCCGAGAAATGCGGTTCGTTGCCAGCCCGATCTTCTCGTGCCAGATCCCTGCCGCTTCGTCATCGTCTTTGTAGACAGTTACAGTCAGCCGAGCCGGATCGATGCCCAGCCATTTGTCCGCCGTCAGAAACTCCCAAGCCCAGCGGATAGCCTCTTCCTTGAAGTAATCGCCAAAGCTGAAGTTGCCCAACATTTCAAAGAACGTGTGGTGGTAAGCTGTCCGCCCGACATTCTCGATGTCGCCCGTTCTCAGGCACTTCTGGCAGGTCGTGGCACGAGTAAAGTCAAGCGCGACCTTACCCAGAAAGTGATCCTTGAATTGGTTCATCCCCGCTGGCGTAAACAAAACCGAAGGGTCCCAAGTGGGGACCAGTACGTCGCTAGGCTGGCGAGAGTGCCCCTGCGTTTCATAAAATTCCAAGTACTTTTCGCGTAATTCGTCGGTCTTCATCGTTTTTCCAACAATCGGTTGTTGTCCCGCGAAATCGCTGTGTGCTTGTCAGCACGGCTACACAGGGGACAAATGCGCAAAAAAGGAAGCTTCGGTCAATCGCACGATTCTGCTGAAGCGGCAATCTAGATTCTGAGCAGCAAATATAAGCGCCCGGCCCAGTTTTCACTATCCGTCAGCCGCCTCCAAGCCGAAATGCCAGCGGCCAACTTGCTGACAGTCTTCCGTCGCCACTTGTTCAGTCAGAATCTTGAAAGGCTGGTACCCGCTACATCTGCCTCCGCACTTCAACGAGTCGCTTCCGGCCTTCGCTGTCTACGATCTCAATCTCGACCTGCCCGAGCATGGACAGGGTAAATGAGTAGAAGCCTTCGGGGGTGGTCATCGGCGAATCAAGAACACTCAGAATGGCATCCCCAGGTCGCACGCCAGCTCGCCAAGCATCGGAGCTGGGTTCAACGCGAGTCACGGCAATTTTGGCTCGCGCACGAGCGCCTCGCAAACGCCCCCCCAGCAGCTCACCAGGCAAAGCGCTGATATAGTCAACCGTCATGCCTCGCCAAGGCTGTGGTGCCGCAGAAGCATAAGAACGGCTGTCTACGTCTGCTGGTCTTTTCCCAAGTTTGACCCGCACGGGACGGCCCTCTCCTGGGCGCCCACGTTTCTCAACGAACAAAATGACGTCTTCGTTGGCCCCCGCGCGGCTCAGCTCTCTGAACAAATCATCACGATTCGAAATTGAGGAAGCGTTCACCTGAGTGATGATATCTTGCTGACGAATACCCGCGCGATAACCAGGCAAACCTTCAATCACAGTCTGTACCAGCACTCCCTCATGCCCAAGCTCCTTATCAAAGGCCATTAAATCACTTGGCTGCACGCCGAGAAACCCGAATTCTGGCAAGCGCCCGATCTTCATTCGGTCGATCATCCGCTGAAAAGTGGCGTCTGCGGGAATTGCATACCCGGCCGCTTTCTCCGCGCCAGGCTCTCCGACCAAAGCAGTCGTAATGGCCAGCAACCGCCCTTGCAAATCGACGACAGCCCCTCCGCTGGTACAAAACAAGTCATCTTCGGCGTGAGACGTCCCGTCCTGCCCCGCCGCCAGCACTTCCACTTGCACCAAAGTGCCGTAGCCATGCATCGTTGATGGCTGCGACAGCGTTAGCCCACGATCTTCCTCTGGAGCGCGTCGCTTGAGACCACGAATCACTCCACCTGCGGCGTGAGCAACCCCGTCTTGGAATATCGCGTCTGGGGAGCTCAGAACGACGACCGCGTCGCCACGTTTCACCCCTTCCACATCGCCGTACTCGATCTGATTCAGACCAGACAATTCGGTCTTCAAAACCGCCAAATCGCTGAAAGCATCCGATGCCATCACTTGCGCGGGCACCATCCGCGAATCATCGAGCTCGCTCGGATTGTCGGGATCAATAGCAACCTGCTTTCCGAAAGACCGACGATCCAAGCACACGAAATAGTCGTACTGCCGCGGGTCGCCCAGCACGTGCGCACAAGTCAGCACGTTGCCGTCCGAGGAGCAAATGATGCCAGCACCGACGAACTGCGAAATCACCTGCGAGCCCACCGAAGTGCCAGCAATCGCGGCAAAGGCCGAGCGGGGCGCTCGATTCTTTTCAACTCGTGCGATGGCCACCATGCTCGAACCCGAGGCCTCCCGTACAGCTTCGAGAGTAGACTGCATCGAGTCACCTGTGGCTGAGCTCGGGGGCTGGGCCCAAGCGCGTGCAGCCAGAGGGCTGGCAACAACTAGCCCCAAGCAAAACAGCCGACCTGTTGCAACAAGTCGGCTGCTGATTGTTAGCGGTTTCTTGAACAAGTGCTTGATCATTCGAGGGTAGTGAACCGGTTCTGCCATAATGACGAGTCACCCGTTCGGGCAACAACGACTAGCTTTCCGCTGCAACTTCTTCCGGTTCAGATTCCGCAGCGGCAACCTCCGCCACAGCAGCCTCACCCTCGGGACCAGCGTATCCGCCAGCACTCATGACGAGATCGCGAATTTCTTCACAGAGCTCAGGATTCTCGAGCAAGTAGGCACGCGCCTTCTCTTTCCCTTGGCCCAAGTACGCGTCGTTGTACTTGAACCACGCACCACTCCGCTGAACCACTTTGTGCTCAACGCCCAAGTCAAGCAAATCGCCTTCGTAGCTGATGCCCGAGTTGTGCATCATGTCAAACTCGGCCAATCGGAACGGTGGCGCAACCTTGTTTTTCACGATCTTGCATCGGACACGCTGACCGACAACTTCTTCACCATCTTTGAGTGCGCCAATTCGGCGAACGTCAATTCGGCAAGAGGAATAAAACTTCAACGCCCGTCCACCTGGGGTGGTTTCAGGCGAACCGAACATAACACCAACCTTCTCTCGAATTTGGTTGATAAAGATCACGACCGTCTTACTCTTGGCAATCGCTCCGGTTAACTTCCGCAGACTTTGGCTCATCAGACGTGCCTGCAAGCCAACGTGGCTCTGACCAATTTCACCTTCGAGCTCTTGGCGGGGAACCAGGGCCGCAACCGAGTCAACAACAATGACATCAACCGCGTTACTCTTCACCAAGTGTTCAGTGATCTGCATCGCTTCTTCGCCAGAACTTGGCTGTGAAACGAGGAGCGTATCTAGTTCAACGCCCAACTTCTTCGCCCAGCTTGGATCAAACGCATGCTCAGCGTCGATGATCGAAGCAATGCCACCGGCCTTCTGAGCTTCGGCACAAATGTGAAGCGCAAGAGTCGTCTTACCGCTCGACTCTGGCCCATACACTTCGATGACCCGGCCGCGTGGAACACCAACCCCGCCGAGGGCCATGTCTAGCGAAAGGCTCCCTGTGGCAACCCCCTTGATTTTCAAGAGCGCTTCGCCACCCAGCGGCATAATCGAGCCTTCGCCGAACTGCTTTTCGATTTGCTCCAGGGTCGTCTTCAAGCCGGGCTCGCGCTTGTAAACCGCCTCCATTCCTGGAGGCCCGTTTCCCTTCGACTTCTTCGAGCTTGTATTCTTTTTAGCCATTCTTGTTCTCGTCGCGGAAACCATATTTCAAAACCTTCTCGCTGAGCCATTCTTGCCATCATTTTCCAACGCCAGGAATCACTCCGAGTTAACTGATCCTAACGTTTCAGTTACCCCGAAGCAACAACCTGCAACCGTCGCGGCCCTAAACCACTGCGGGTGCAGGACCAGCAGTTTTCAGGGGTTCGAAGTCGCATTGGCGATTACCTTCCACCACTGTCGTACTCTGAGTATCGATATCGCTCCGACACGTTTGGTCAGCCGTGGTAGCAACAAGAAGAGAATTCGCAGGAATGATCGGCCCGAGCCCCAAAACCACCTCTTTG
>CAYPLE010000030.1:0-7208 GCA_964411445.1 uncultured Pirellulaceae bacterium | reverse complement strand
AACAAGAAGAGAATTCGCAGGAATGATCGGCCCGAGCCCCAAAACCACCTCTTTGTGGGGGCAATGGCTCGATTGGCGAAAAGCGCTATGGCAGAAAAACCGCATTGCTGGCAGGGACATGAGATCATGTCACGTGAACGGCCCCAATAGCGCAGCAAAAAAGCAGCAAGCCAAACTTGCTGCCATTTTGCGTTTTTTCGGGGCCGATCGACTAGCAGGCGCTTAAGATTCGCTAGCTTCCGCCGCAGGAGCTTCTTCAGGCGCTGCCTCCGCGGGAGCGGCTGCAGCCACAGGAGCCGACGTGCGAACACGACGGCGACTCTTCAATCGCTCCTGAGCAGCTTCCTGTGCTTCCAGGTGAGTACCGTTGGAGCCATATTTCTTGATCAGAACGCCAGCTTTCTCGCTAGGCTGAGCTCCAACGCCGAGCCAGTAATCAACTCGCTCTCGCTTCAAGACAACGCGAGCATCCGTATCTGGAATCATTGGGTCGTAGTAACCGAGTTCTTCGATCACTTTTCCATCGCGGGGTGCTCGCGAATCAACCGCACAGACTCGGAAAAACGGACGAGCCTTTCTGCCCATCTTCTTCAAGCGAATTCGAACTGCCACAAACTTACTCCTAGACTCTCGGCCAGCGCTCTGCAGCGCCAGCAATAATCAACTCTATATTTCGAAGCCGCCCGGAAAGTGCCGGTAGCGGTAATATGTTTTTCCGTGGGAAGCCCACTATTCTTTCATGGATTCAAAACTACGCAACTGCAGTTTCAGGTTTATTGCTGGGCAAGTCAGTTTTACAAGCTCGGATAGCAGCTCGTCCGTCCCAGCCGAAAATCACTTGGAATCGCCTCAGACAGCCAAGCTAATGTCTCTTAAAATTGGCCCATCGAGAGGCAATTGAGGGATCGAAATCTCGCTGGCTAGCCGAAACGCTTCGAAGGAAGTTGCCGTAGCGGTGCCTCCTACTTCTTGCGTTTCTTTTTTCGAAGCAGTTTTTCACGCTCGCGAGCGAGCTTGGCTCGCTCTTTCGCCGACAATCGCTTGCCGGTCGTTTTCTTGGTTTTCATTCCCATTGCTGGATCGCCACCGGCCATCATGCTGCTTTGCATTTGCTGCATCATGGCCATCCGATCCTTCATCCCACCACCGGCAGCCATCTGCATGATCGGTGCCATCATTGAGAATTGCTTGATGAGCCCATTGACTGCCGAAGGCGCGACACCAGCACCTTTGGAGATTCGATTTCGACGTAAAGTGTCGATGAGCTTGGGGTTACGTCGCTCCTCAGGCGTCATCGAATCGATCATGCCGAGCATTTTCCGCATTTCGCCGTCGGTATCTTCCCCCTCGATCATCTTCTTCATGTCGCCCATGCCGGGCATCAAGCCCATCATTTTCTGCATCAAGCCGGGCTTGGCGATCTTCTGAAGCACGCCGCGGAAGTCCTCCAGCGTGAACTGCCCGGACGCCATCCGCGCCTCAAGCTCCTCACGTTCTTTGTCATCAATGATCCGATGAGCTTCCTGGGCGACGGCGACGATATCACCCATCTCCAAGATTCGCCCAGCCATTCCTTCTGGACGGAAGGGCTCCAGAGCGTCCAAGTGCTCCCCAGTACCGATGAACTTGATCGGCACCTGCGTGACAGCTTTGACGCTGAGCAGTGCACCACCGCGAGCATCGCCATCGAGCTTGGTCATGATGGCACCGTCGAGCTCCAATGCTTCATTGAATGCTGCGGCACTGTTGACGGCATCTTGGCCCGTCATGCCATCGACGACTAGATAGACCTGATCGGGGCCCACTTTCTTGTCAATCAACGAAAGCTGATTCATCAGTTCTTCGTCAATTGCGAGACGACCCGCCGTGTCGAGGATAACGACATTTGCACCCTGTGCCTTGGCCTGCGCAACGCCTTCCTTACAGACCTTGACGGGGTCTTTCTGCTCCAAATCTGCATAAACAGGCACGTCAAGCTGGCGACCAAGCGTCTTGAGCTGCTCAATGGCCGCCGGTCGCTGAAGGTCGGCAGCCACCAAGAATGGCGACGCTTTTTGCTCTTTCAGCAACTGAGCCAGCTTGCCGCAAGTCGTCGTCTTACCGGATCCCTGCAGACCGCACATCATCAGGACTGTGACGGCGTCCTTTTTGATCGGGATGGAAACATCGACTGGCCCGAGGATCTCGACCAACTGCTCATGGACGATCCGCACTAGCTCTTCGTGCGGTTTGAGCGACAGCAACACTCGCTGGCCCAACGCCCTTTCGGAGACTTGCCCCATGAAGTCTTGGACGACTTGATAGCTGACGTCCGCCTCCAACATGGCCTGTTCGACCATCTGAAGGCCTTCACGCATGTTTGCTTCGGTCAGTTTTCCTTTACCGCGAATCGACTTGAACGCGGACTGTAGACCTTCGGAGAGCGAATCGAACATGGCTATTTCTGTACTTCGTACCTAGTGACTTGCTGGCAAGCGGCTAAAACAAACCCGCCAACATGCACTCCGATCTCGAGTTTCCGGACCCCCGAGTCGAGCGTTTAAGATCAAAATCCTTGCAGTGGCAGAGCTTCCAGGATGCGGAAATCCCCCACGCAAAGCAAATTGCGAAACACACGATTCTAGTGGTCTGCAGCCAAACGTATAGCTGTACCTTGTACAAATAGCACTTCAGCGGCTCCTCCAGCGGCGTTTTTGGGGAAATTTGAGACCTTTCACAGTCCTAACCAATTGCTAACAATTTCGCCCCTCCTCGAATCCCGGCATCAAATTACACTTAGGCGACTTCAGTCCTATCCAGAATAGGAGCAGTCCCTTCTTGGATGGGCCCTTAGGCGATCCCCCGAATTAGCACGCGTAGTTTTAGCAAGCGAATGCACTCCCCCATGAACCACCCCTCCCGCCAAGCCCCCCTGCCCGCCGCTACTTCTTCCCGAATGACACACCGACGCCGCATGGCGAAGTGGATCGCAACCAGCTTGCTCTCCGCAGGCGTCCTGGCGTCCCAATTCTTTACCGGGCCACAAGCACTCGCCCAAGATTCAAGCTCCCAAGATCCGGTGACCCAAGATCCAGCGACCCGAGACCCAATCGCCAAGCTGCAAGCAGACGCCATCGAATCCGGAAAAGCGGAATTCGGTCACTGGGGCCCCAATGGAGAAAAGTACTCGAGCTGGACGACGCACTCAAACCGACTGGTTCCTGCGTACATTTTCGGAGGCAATTTCAAGTCCGTTGCTGGCGAGAACAGCGTCTACCGTGACGCCGACAAGCTCGAGAAGCTTTACCAACAGATGCCCACCGAGACGCTCAACCCAGCCGCA
The DNA here is from genome assembly GCA_964411445.1 of uncultured Pirellulaceae bacterium. GTDB lineage: Bacteria > Planctomycetota > Planctomycetia > Pirellulales > Pirellulaceae > Aureliella. The sequence goes on along the minus strand of CAYPLE010000030.1, from coordinate 3,886 downwards.
GAGTACTTCGACCAAACCGACATATACCGGCTTCAGAATGATGCTGTGGCCAGCGGCAAGAAACGAATCATCCTGTTCGTGTTCGACGGCATGGACTGGCAAACCACCCAAGCAGCCGCAATCGCCAAGTCGGGCAAAGTGGCGTATGAATCGGGCCGCGGAACAGGCTTGGCCTTTCAAGACTACGACGGCGCCGAGACGGACTTCGGTTACTTCGTCTCGAGCCCTCATAACAATGGCACCGGCGTCGATGTCAACACTCAGACCGTAAAGACACCTGGCGGCACGAAACCTGGCGGCTATGACCCTACCCGAGGTGGCAACACACCGTGGGCTGCTTTTCCAGACAAGCAATATCCAATCGGTGTTGGTGCCGCAGCACACGCTTACACCGACTCCGCGTCCAGCGCAACCTCCATGACTGCTGGCATCAAAACCTACAACAACGCGATCAACCGAGACTTCACTGGCCGCGAAGTCCTGCCACTGGGCCGAACGCTTCAAGAACAAGGATTCGCTGTCGGCATCGTGACCAGCGTACCAGTATCGCACGCCACGCCAGCCTGCGGCTACGCCTCAAACGTGCACCGGAATGACTACCAAGACATCACGCGCGACCTGCTCGGCCTTCCGTCGATCAGCCACCCCGGTGGCCTGCCAGGCGTCGACGTGCTGCTGGGCGCCGGCTTCGGCCAAGTGAAAGAAAGCGATGGTTCCCAAGGCGAGAACTTCGAACCCGGCAACAAGTATCTGGCACCAAGCGACCTCAAAAAACTTGAAAATGACGACAAGTATATTGTCGCCCAACGCACTGATGGTGTATCAGGACGTAAAGCTCTCAACCAAGCCAGTCGATCCGCAATCAAAACTGGAAAGAAACTATTCGGTTTCTTTGGCGCCCAGGGCGGCCACCTGCCTTATCAAACAGCCAACGGTGACTACAAACCTGTAAAGAGTGTCGGCAATCCTGCCGCGGCAGCAGCCGAAGTTTACTCGCGAGCTGACGTTCGAGAAAACCCAACCCTCAGCCAAATGACCACAACCGCCTTGAAGACGCTCGGCAGTCGCGGCAAGCCATTTTGGTTGATGGTCGAAGCAGGAGATGTCGACTGGGCGAACCATTCCAACAACATCGACAATTCGATCGGCGCTCTGCTGAGCGGAGAGATGGCATTCCAATCCGCAGTCGACTGGATCGAAGCCAACGGTGGTTGGAACGACACGCTGCTCATTCTGACCGCTGATCATGGTCACTATCTGGTGCTCGACAAACCCGAAGCACTCGCCCGCTAGTGCGTCTCACGCTGACGGTTAGCGAGTTACACCCAATGAATCGCAGGCTCAAATACCCGCAGCAACTCGACAACCAGGCAGAAAACCTGCTAGGCTCGCAGAACGAACACAGCACTACATCCGCGAAACGACTGCGAAGAAACCAGCCAGGATTGCCAGCAGAATGAGTATCCCCAACCAAGATGGCACGCCGGTCCGTCCGGAGTCCGTCTTATTGGGGACGGCGATCCCACGCAGGACCAATCCAACCAGCGTAACAACCACGCCGGCGCCCATGACGTACAGACTCGGCAAGCGACTATCGGTCGTGTTGGGGGGCAAGTTGGTCAGCAACCAAAAGGCAACGCCCCCGTAACCGAGAGCGATAAGCCCAACGCCAAGCACCAGTCTGCCAAGCAGTGACAAGCCGGTCTTCGCTGGAGAAGTTGATGTCGAACCGGCCTGTGTTTCATATGGATTCGAATCGCTCACGGTGCTCTCCTCTTCTAAGAACTTCGATCTGCGATCAAACGGATTCCCAAGAGCATCGCAATGCGGGCGATTCGGGTGCAAGGCACTACACGTTCGAGTCGCACTAGATCGCCTCCGGACCACGCTCTCCAGTTCGAATCCGCACACACTCGTCCATCGGCAAGACAAAGATTTTGCCATCGCCGATCTGCCCCTTCTCACCCGTCTTTGCTGCGCCCAACACAGCCGAAACGGTTGGTTCTACAAACTCGTCATTGACGGCAATCTGCAACTGCACTTTTCTAAGCAAATTGATGCTCGACTCCGGTGCACGACGGCTCGTCAACTGGCCCTTTTGCCTGCCAAAGCCCTGGCAATCAATAACCGTCAATCGGAAGACTTCAACTTCCGTTAGAGCTTCTTTCACAGCCTCTAAACAATTCGGCTGGATAATCGCAATGATGAGTTTCACGTTTCTTCGTCCACAAACCGCCTGAGTGGTCCGGCAAAGAATCGCACCCGACGATGCTTCTCGAGAGGATCTGCCTCAGCAAAAAGCCTGCGCTGCCGAACGTAAAAGTGGGTCCGACAAATTACTCTAGTTGAACCAGTCTGTCATCAGGCCGGTTTTCAAGACGGCCAGGCGAGAGGGCACCGCAGGTTCCCCATGTGTCTCCACAAGGAAAGGTCCACTGCGCTGGAAAAAAGCATTCGTCGAGAATCGACTCACCGCAGTCAGTCGAAAAACCCAACAAGAAGAAAAATACCCCGGCCCGGACGCGTGAGGCGGACACTCGTCGCGAGCCATGTGGGGTACCTTCAGGCCCAGGCATGAGCCGAAGCCTCTCAAGTATGCTTCCGCAGGGGTTCGAGAATGGAAGCCCCCGCCGTTGCGGAATAATTAAAGCAACCTGAGAGGGAGCGGCCTTGCAGCCAACTCCCCCTCGGGCACTTTGGGTAGTTTCTAATCAGGTCATCAAAGAGCCTGATCCAGTCGACTAAGCACCAGGCTGAGTGATTCGCTCAGCAGGGTAGGCGTGCATACCGTGCTCGGAGATATCCAAGCCCGTTTGCTCTTCTTCAGGACTAACACGCAGGATGCCCGCTACCTTCAGAATCAAGAACAAGACAAGCATGGTCCCGAAGGCCCAGCCGCAGATCGTTGCGGTGCCAATCAGTTGAGTCATGAAGCTAGTCGTCCCGTCTTTGAGATAGTCGTTCGGCAGGATGCCGATCGCCATGCAGCCCCACACGCCGCACAGTCCGTGAACTGGGAAGGCACCTACCGGATCGTCGATTTGCAACTTATCAAGAAGCATTACGCCAAGGACAATCAGGACGCCAGCAACTGCACCAACAATGATCGCTTGCATGTTGCTCATGCAGTCGCAACACGCGGTGATACCGACGAGACCGCCCAGGATACCGTTCAGCCCCATCGAAAGATCTGGTTTACCAAATACGCCCCAACTGACCATTGTTGCGACTAGACCACCAGCGGCGGCAGCAAGCGTCGTTGTAACAGCACAGTGCATCGTGGCGTCCATTGCTTCTGTACCATGGAACCCGAGCATACTTCCCGGGTTAAAGCCGTACCAACCGAACCAAAGGATAAAAACACCAAGAGCAGCAATTGGGAGGCTGTGACCAGGCATTGGCATGCTCTTGCCGTTCACAAAACGGCCAATCCGTGGCCCGAGGACGATGGCTCCTGCGAGCCCAGCAAATCCGCCCACTCCGTGTACAACAGCCGAACCGGCGAAATCCTGGAATCCCATGTCGCTTAGGAAACCTTCACCCCACTTCCAATAACCACTGATCGGGTAGATGAACGCAGTGAGAACGGCGCTGTAAACCAAGTATCCGAGTACTTTCATACGCCCAGCGACCGCACCAGAAACGATGGTCGCCGCGGTGGCAGCGAACACTGCTTGAAACAACCATGCAACTTCTGGACTGAAGTCGCCACCGTCAGAGCCTTCGATACCTACTCCGCCAAAACCGAAGTAGGGACTCGGGTCAACGCCATAGGTTTTCGGATACATCAATCCGTAGCCGACCAAGAAGAACAGCAAAATGCCGACGCAAATGTCCATCGAGTTCTTGAACAAGATGTTGACTGCGTTCTTCTGAGCATTGAAGC